>NZ_CP118611.1:1697500-2297500 GCF_028993555.1 Ensifer adhaerens
GCATTCGTCACGGAAGCTGCCATTGAAGCTTTCCACGAAACCGTTTTGCATCGGTTTGCCTGGTGCGATGTAATGCCATTCGACGCGCGTGCCTTGGCACCACTTGAGAACGGCCATGCTCGTCATCTCCGTGCCGTTGTCGGAAACAACGATCCGTGGCTTTCCGCGCCGGGCGATGATGGCATCCAGTTCCCGTGCAAGCCGCACCCCTGAGAGCGATGTGTCGGCGACCAGCGCCAGGCATTCGCGGGTGAAGTCGTCAACGACAGCCAGGACCCGAAAGCGACGACCATCCGTGAAAGCGTCGCTGACGAAGTCGAGGCTCCAGCGCTCATTGGGACGCGACGGCAATGCCAAAGGCCGTCTCGTGCCCAAGGCACGCTTGCGACCGCCACGTTTGCGCACGGTCAGCTTCTCTTCCCGATAGAGACGCCGGAGCTTCTTCAGGTTCATGACGATCCCCTGCCGATCCAGCATGACGTGAATGCGCCGATAACCGAAACGACGGCGCTCGGACGCCACCATCTTCATAGCTTCACGGATATGACCGTCATCGGGCCGGATGCTGCGGTATCGCACGCTCGACCGATCAATGGACAAAACCTCGCACGCCCGACGCTGGCTCACACCATGCTTCTCGCAGACATGAGCTACAGCATCCCGCTTCACATCGGGCGTCACCATTTTTTTGCGGCAACATCCTTCAAAATGGCATTATCGAGCATGGTCTCGGCCAACAGCTTCTTCAGCTTGGCGTTCTCATCTTCCAGAGCCTTCAGCTTGCGGGCATCGGAAACCTCCATGCCGCCAAACTTCGCCTTGTATTTGTAGAAGGTCGCCTCGGATATACCGTGCTTGCGGCAGACATCGGCCGTCTTCAAGCCGTTCTCCTGCTCCTTCAAAATCCCGATAATCTGTTCGTCCGTGAACCGTGAATGCTTCATGCCCGTCTCCTCGCCGTGACGGACTCTACCAAAATTTGGAGGAAGATCAGGGTCTCAGGTCACCGACCTTTGCCTCATCATTGCCGCGCAGCTGCGCGCGGAAGAGCATTTACTGATTGGCCGGCACTCTGCTTGGAAGCGGTCGAGGCGTAGCGCCGAGAATGGAAAGGTCAACGGCCCGAACACGCGCTGAAGGGACGTGCAAAAGGGGGCATCCACCGCTTCCCTGGCGTTCGTGGCTCCCAAAGGCCACGAATGCGTTGAGATTCGGCAATTGCAAACGATTGGCTAGGCTCTCTCCTTGGAAAGCTGATGCCGCCTACACATCTCGGAGGTTTGGCTCACCCTGGTCAGCCGCGCCGAATCTAGCTCGGACTTGGCGATGCCATGCCATGGCATGCCGAATGACCGTCGAGGCGCTCAACCTCAGCGGGGCCCCCGCTCGCAATGCGGCGCAGATATCGGTCGACGATGTCCTTACCGACCTGCGTGGTGCAGAGGAGTTCATGGCTGCCGAGTTCGACGAAATTGAAAAGATCAATACACAACCGGACCTGGTTGCCCGTCTGGCAGAAGAAGCCGGGGCAAAGCAGGAGAAGTGGCGCGTCACCGGCATCGATCCGCAGGGCCTCGACCTCACGTCTCCTGGCTCCGCCGCGTGGCTGTGGTTCTCCGCACGAGTAGAAACGCCGCTTGCCCTTGCCGATGCACTGGCTCGGCCTTTTCATCGTCACTAGTCTCAACTCCCGGCACAACCGAAGGCGGCCCACTGCCGAAAACGCCGGTGTCGAATGCCTTTGCCGCCCACGCTGCGTTGAGCTGCGGTAACTCGCTGTCGATATCGTGGAAGAGAAACACGACGGCCGTCAAAGGTCTCTGCGGGTTCTCAAAAATCTGTTTCGGCGCGCCGATCTCGTGGATGCGGCCGCGCCGAAGAAGGCGACCTTCACATGCCGCTAGGCATAGGCACCGCGTCGCAGTCCCTCGACCCAGTTGCGGCAAAGCTGCGCGCCTTCCTCAGGCTTGAAAGAGCCGGGGTTGAGGCACCAGGCGAGCCAGAGACCATCGAGGAGTGCCGTAAACGCGACGGCGGTCAGGCGGATGTCGGCGATAGCAAACCCTTCGTCGGCGGCAAGATCGCCAAGCAAACCTTCGACGGCGGTCACATAGCCTGAATACTCATTCTGCTGCGAAGCGCTCATTCGCTGCGAATGGAGAACGAGACCCCAGAACACGACCCAGACGCCCAGGACATCGCGATCGAACAGCATCGGCGAGAAAGATACGTTGATGAAGGAATCCAAGCGCTTTTGCGGCGTCGGCTCGGCTTCGTCCACGGCCGTCAACAGGGACTGCAACAGGCCCTCCGCCATGATGTCGAAGGCATAAGCGACGAGCTCGTTGATCTCACCGAAATGATGGGTGATCAACCCTTGCGTCACGCCCGCTTCCGCCGCGATCTGGCGAACGGAAACACCGGCATTGCCATGCTTGACGATACAGCGAAGCGCCGCCTCGCCGAGCTGTCGGCGGCGGTCTTCCGGCGTTTCACGGCGGAAACGCGCCCTGCCCTTCGCTACGACTTTCCTTGCCAATTTGCCTCTGCCTCTTGCCCGCCCAGCAGTGCGCGATTTCGCTGCCTGTTGGCAAGCATCAATTGCAGCTATCGGGAATTCTCACTGTCACTTTGTCAATAGCAACTTGCAATATCACGTTGTGAAAAAACGGTTATTTCAGTTATTATACGATCTTATAATTTCTCTTGCGAAACGGCGTTCCCCATGCCTATCCTGTTGCCAATGACCCGCCGAGGCATGGCGGGCGGGGAACGAGGGCTGGAAGCATGACGCGGGATTCTCGCTACGATGTGCTGTTCGAACCTGTGCGGATCGGTCCGGTCACGGCTCCGAACCGCTTCTACCAGGTGCCGCATGCCAGCGGCATGACCAACGCGCTGCCGCGGGTCCGCGCCGCCTTTCGGGAGACGAAAGCGGAAGGCGGGTGGGGCGTGATCTGCACGGGCGCCTGTTCCATCGATGCAAGCTCCGACGATACGCCGCTGCCTTTTGCGACGCTCTGGGACCTGAACGATATCCGCGCCCACGCCATGATGACGGAGGCCGTCCATCGCCACGGATCGCTCGCAGGCGTGGAGCTCTGGCACGGCGGCGCGGCGGTGATGAACCGGGCAAGCCGTCTGCCGCCGCTGTCGCCCTCGGGTATCCCGTGGATGGCGACGCATGTCGGCTTCATGGGAAATCTGCGCCCGCGCGTCATGGACCGGTCGGATATTCGCGACGCCCTGCGCTGGCAGGCCGAAGGCGCGCGGAAGGCGCGAAGCGCCGGTTTCGACATCGTCTATGTCTATGCCGGCATGGGCTATCTCGGCTACGAATTCCTGTTGCCCGAGTACAATCACCGCACCGACGAATATGGCGGGCCGATCGAGAACCGGATCCGCTTCGTCCGGGAAATGCTGGATGTGACCCGCGATGCTGTCGGCGCCGATTGCGGCGTGGCACTACGCGTCAGCCTGGAGGAATTGCGCGCACGGCCCGGCACACATCAGCAGTCGGAGGCACACGAACTGATCGCGCTCCTCTCCGACCATGCCGATCTCTTCGATGTGAAGATGGATTCAAGTCCGACGGACTGTTCCGCCTCGCGCTTTACCGGCGAAGGCAGCCATGAACCCGTGATCGATTTTGTGAAACGCATGATGGACAAGCCCGTCGTCGGTGTCGGCCGCTTCACGTCGCCCGACACGATGGTCTCGCAGATCCGTCGCGGTGTGCTCGACCTGATCGGCGGTGCCCGCCCCTCGATCGCCGACCCCTTCCTCCCCAACAAGATCAAGGAGGGCCGCATCGAGGAAATCCGCGAGTGCATTGGTTGCAACATCTGCATTTCGAGTTGGCATGACGGCGTTCCGGTGCGTTGCACGCAGAACCCGACGGCGGGCGAAGAGTGGCGCCGGGGTTGGCACCCGGAGCGGGTGACACCGGCACGGAAGCAGGAGAATGTCCTGATCGTCGGCGGCGGGCCGGCGGGGCTCGAATATGCGCTGATGGCTGCCCGCCAGGGCCATGACGTGACGCTCGCCGATGCCGGCACGAGCTGGGGCGGGCGATTGAACTTCGAGAAGACCCTACCCGGCCTTGCCGCCTGGAACCGGGTCGTGGACTATCGCCTCGGTCGTCTGGCCGACCTTCCTGATGTGTCGATGTATCTGGAGAGTCCGCTTGGCGTCGACGACATCCTCGAGCTGGCCCCCGATCACCTCGTGCTTGCGACCGGCGCCGAGTGGACCCGCATGCTCTATTCGTCGCTGGAGATACCGGTCGGCCACCTGGAGCATCCTGAGATATATACGCCGGACGACATCGCCGCCGGGCGGCTGCCGAAAGGACCGGTGCTGGTCTTCGATTTCGACAACTACTATTACGGCGGCGTCCTGGCGGAGCATCTGGCGGGCAAGGGTCTCGGCGTTTCCTACGTGACGCCCGCCGGCCAGGCGTCGGCCTGGACGATCATGACGAACGAGTTGCCGCTGGTGCACCGGGCGCTTCTGCGCCGCCGCATCCCGGTAACCACATTGCAGACTCTCGTCGGCTTCGACGGCGAAACGGCTACCCTCGCCCAGGTTTTCACGGGAGAGGAAACCAGGATGCACTGTCGCTCCATCCTGATCGTCGGCCTGCGCCGTCCCCGCGGCGCGCTGCGCCAGGCCCTGGACCTCCGGCAGGCGGACCTCAGGACGGCAGGCATTGGCAGTGTGACGACCATCGGTGACGCGCTCGCTCCGGGGGCCATCGCTCATGCCGTGCACAGTGGTCACAAGGCCGCCCGCGAACTCGGCAGCGATGGACGTAAACTCTATCTCCGCGACACGCCGATTACCGATTGCGAGCCCGGCTTCGAACAGGCGCACGCAGTTGAATGACGGATGGCCGGCGGGAAGCCGGCCGCCCCTTCACCTGCGCGCTTGACGCCAGGATCTTGACGCGGGGAGCTACCGCGAAGAACGTCAGGCACCTGCGGCATTTTCGAATTCCGGCAGAACCTCGAAGAGATCGGCAACCAGGCCGTAGTCGGCGACCTGGAAGATCGGTGCCTCTTCGTCCTTGTTGATCGCGACGATGACCTTCGAATCCTTCATGCCGGCGAGGTGCTGGATCGCACCGGAGATGCCGCAGGCGATGTAGAGATCGGGGGCGACCACCTTGCCGGTCTGGCCGACCTGCCAGTCGTTCGGGGCATAACCGGCGTCGACGGCGGCACGGCTTGCGCCGACGGCAGCACCGAGCTTGTCGGCCACCGGCAGGATGACTTCCTGGAATTTTTCCGAGGAGCCGAGCGCACGGCCGCCGGAGATGATGATCTTGGCCGAGGTCAGTTCCGGACGATCGGACGACGACAGCGCATCGGCGACGAAGGAGGAAACGCCCGGGTTGGCGGCAGCCGAGACGGTCTCGATCGCCGCCGAACCGCCTTCAGCGGCAGAGGCGAACGAGGCGGTGCGCACGGTGATGACCCGCTTTTCTTCCGTCGTCTGCACCGTCTGGATGGCGTTGCCGGCATAGATCGGGCGTTTGAAGGTGTCGGGCGAAACGACCTCGATGATTTCCGAGACCTGGGAAACGTCGAGCAGCGCAGCAACGCGCGGCATGACGTTCTTGCCGACCGAGGTGGCGGCGGCAACGATGGTGTCGTAGCTGCCCGCAAGCGAGACGATCAGCGCGGCCAGCGGTTCGGCGAGGTTGTTGGCAAGCGAGGCGTCGTCGGCAACCAGCACCTTGGCAACGCCCGCAAGCTTGGAGGCCTGTTCGGCCGCAACCTTGGCGCCGGCACCGGCGACGAGGATGTGCACGTCGGCTCCAGCCCCACTGGCAATCTTGGCGGCCGCGCTCAGCGCCTTGGCGGTCTGGTCGGAAAGGTGGTTGCTGTCGTGGTCAGCCAGAAGAAGAATGGCCATGATCTTGTCCTTTAGAAAAATGGTTCGTTCCCGAAATCCGTCAGGCCCTGGCTAAAACGGTGGGGCGGGAGAACCGGCGCGCAGCGTACTTTTGGTACGTGAGCACCGGAAGCGCAGCGACACGCCGTTTGCAGGCGGGCCTCACGGATTTCAGAGCACGCCGGCTTCGACTTTAAGCTTTTCGACGAGTTCGGCGACCGACTTGACCTTGATGCCGGCCTTGCGGCCCGACGGCTCCTCGGTCTTCAGCACCTTCAGGCGGGCGGACGTGTCGACGCCGAAGTCGGCCGGCGACTTCTTGTCGAGCGGCTTCTTCTTCGCCTTCATGATGTTGGGCAGCGAGGCGTAGCGCGGCTCGTTCAGGCGCAGGTCGGTGGTGACGACCGCCGGCAGCTTGATGTCGATGGTCTGCAGGCCGCCATCGACTTCGCGCGTCACCCTTGCTGTGCCCTCTGGCGCCTTGCCATCGCCGATCTCGACCTTGGAGGCAAAGGTGCCCTGCGCCCAGCCGAGCAGCGCCGACAGCATCTGGCCGGTCTGGTTGCTGTCATCATCGATTGCCTGCTTGCCGACGATGATCAGCCCCGGCTGTTCGGCGTCGGCAACGCCCTTGACGATCCTGGCAACGGCGAGCGGCTCGACCTGGTCTTCGGTCTCAACCAGGATGGCGCGGTCGGCACCCATGGCAAGCGCGGTCCTGAGCGTCTCTTCGGCCTTGGCCGGACCGACCGAGACGACGACGACTTCGTCCGCCTTGCCGGCTTCCTTCAGCCGCAGCGCTTCCTCGACCGAGATCTCGTCGAACGGGTTCATCGACATCTTCACATTGGCAAGCTCGACGCCCGAACCATCTGCCTTCACGCGGATCTTGACGTTGTAGTCAACCACCCGCTTCACGGTGACCAGGATCTTCATGTTACCTCCCAAATTGTCAGCAGAATGTGCGGAAGCGTTCGACCATCACATCGAGCACCTCGCTCGGGTCCCGCTTCCACCAGTTGTTTGCGGAAAAGATCTCGACCTCGCAGGGGCCGGCATAACCAGCGCCTTCGACGCTTCGTCGCAGAGCCTTTAGATCGGCGACGCCGTCGCCCATCATGCCACGATCGAGAAGCACGTCGCGCGTGTCGGCAAGCCAGTCGCAGAGGTGATAGCCGAAAATCCTCTCGGCGCCCGCACGCTGCAACTGCGCCGCGATCTCGCTGTCCCACCACACATGGTAGACATCGACGGCGACGCCGAGGTTCGCGGCGCCAACCATCTCGCAGATATCGACGGCATCGCGCAGCGTCGTGAGGCAGGAACGGTTTCCCGCATAAACGGGATTGAGCGGCTCGAGCGCCAGCTTGACGTTCCGGTCGGCGGCATAGGGCGCGATCTCACCGACACGATCGGCGACGATCTTCAGGCTCTCTCTCGTGCCCTTGGTTCCCGGATGCACGCCGCCGACCACGATCGTCAGCACCGATGCACCGAGCCCTGCGGCCATGTCGATCGACGCCTTCGCCTCGTCGATCACCCGTTGCCGATCGACAGCTTCCGTGCCGACGAGAAACGGTGTCCGGCAGAGACCGGCAACCGCGAGGCCGCTTGCCCGCGCTCGTTCGCCGATTTCAATCGCGCGCGAGCCGATCTCGCGGCGCCAGAAGACGATCGAGCCGAAGCCGCGTTCGGCACAGGCGTCGATGATGCGCTCTGGCGACCACCCTGCGCCGTGGCCATCGAGGTTGTGTCCCAGGCTGGCGGTGTTCAGCGCCAGGGAGGAATGGTCCGTGGTGAAATCACGCATGGCTACGCTCCATAGAGCGCAAGCAGCTTCTTCATCCGATCCACGGCGAGCGCCGGATCGCGCAAGAGGCCGCACTGGTCAGCCAGCCGGAAAAGCTCTACGAAATAGGGAAGCGGCCGCATCGCTTGCGCGCCGTTCAACATCACGAAGTGATTCTGAAAGCCGTTCAGCCAGGCAAGGAAGACGACACCGGTCTTGTAGTACTGCGTCGGCGCCCGGAAGATCAGCCGCGCCAGCGGCACGGTCGGATCAAGCGTGGCGCGGAACCCTGCGCGATCCCCATCGCCGAGCCGTTCGACCGCATAGGCGGCGGCCGGCGCAAGCGGATCGAAAATGCCGAGCAAGGCGTGCGAAAATCCTTCGCTGTCGCCCTCGATGAGTTCTGGATAGTTGAAATCGTCACCCGTATACATCTTCACGCCGACAGGCAGCCGGCGTCGCATGACGACCTCCTTCTCCTTGTCGAGAAGGGAGATTTTTATGCCATCGACCTTGCTTGCATTTGCGTTGATGACGGCAAGCGCGGTCTGCATCGCAGGTTCGAAATCCTTGCTGCCCCAATAGCCGGCGAGCTGCGGATCGAACATCTCTCCAAGCCAGTGCAGGATCACAGGCGCGTCGCAGGCGGCCAGCACATCGGAATAGACCTTGATGTAATCGTCCGGTCGCTCAGCGACCCGCACCAAGGCGCGAGACGCCATGAGGATAAGGCGCCCGCCAACCTTCTGGATCGCTTCGACCTGCTCCAGGTAGGCTCTTCGAACGTCGTCGATGCTGGTGACGGTCGCCGGGTCGAGATGATCCGTGCCGCAGCCATTGGCAACGACAGCGTCCGGCAGTTCTTCGCGGGTGCGGCGGATCAGTTCCAAAGCGCCCGGCCAGTCGAGGCCCATGCCGCGCTGCGCCGTATCCATCGCCTCGGCGATGCCGAGCCCGAGGCCCGCGAGATAGCGGCGGAACTCCATGGTTCTTTCCCAGTCGACGGCGGCGCGGCCTGAAGGGTCGCTGGCCGTGAACGGGTCGGCGACCACGTGAGCCGCGGAGTAGACGACGCGTGCCGGTCTCTTGCCAAGCGTCGCAGCCGCGATCGGCGTGCCGCTCAGGGTATAATCGGACAGGCGGCCTTCAGTGTCGGGAAGCGCGATTTTCATGGGGACCTCAAAAGCGCGGGACGAGCATGCCGGCATCGGCCGGGATCGTCATTCCGGTGGTGTAGGGAAGACGCCCCGTCGCGAGTGACGCGATCAGGGCGCCGACTTCCTCGGGCCTTCCGACGCGCGGAAAGAGCGTGAGCCCCTGTTCCGCCCGCTCGCGATAGGCGTCGATGACGGGTGCGGTCATCTCCGTGGCGATCAGGCCGGGCTGAACATCGTAGACGGCGACATCTTCCCGTCCGAGCCGGACGGCGAGCGTCTTGGAAACCATCGCGGCTGCCGACTTCGACGCGCAGTACTCCGACCGCTGTTCGGCCACGGCGACGGCGTTCGACGAGGTGACATTGATGATCGAATGGAAGAGCGGCCCCTTGCTACGGGCGACAAGACGCCGGGCAAAGGCCTGGCTCAGAAAGAACATGCCCTTGGTGTTGACGGCAAAACAGCGATCCCAGCTTTCCTCCGACACCTCCAGCATGTCGCCGCGCTTGAGAACGCCGACACCCGCATTGTTGACGAGCGTGGTGATCTGGCCGAGTTCGGCTTCAATGGCTGCGAGCGCGCTATCGTGGCCGGCAATGGCGCTGACATCGAAGGCTGCAGCCATGACCGGGGCACCGTAAGCGGCGATCCGTTCGACCGCTGACGGCAGTTCTGCATCATCCGGCAATCCGTTGACCGCAACCGCAAACCCTTCCCGCGCCAGGGCCTCCGCTGCGGCAAGCCCGATCCCGCGCGAGGAACCGGTCACCAGTGCGACGGGGCGAGGCTCAGACCCGGTCATGCCCGTGCGCCCTTCTTCAGGAGTTCGCGCGCAATGATCATGCGCTGGATCTGGTTCGTGCCCTCATAGATCTGCGTGATTTTCGCGTCGCGGTAGAGGCGCTCGACTTCGAAGCCGCGAATGTAGCCGGAGCCGCCAAAGACCTGCACCGCATCTGCCGTCCGCTGCACGGCGACATCGCCGGCAAAACACTTGGCGATCGAGCACGCTTTGGTGGCGTCCGCGCCGCTATCGATCTTGGAAGCGGCCGAATGGACGAGCAAACGGGCAGCCTCGATGTCCTTGGCCATATCGGCCAACAACCATTGCACACCCTGGAAGTCGGCGATGGCCTTGCCGAACTGCTTGCGCGTTCCGGCGTAGTCCAGCGCTGCTTCGAGTCCGGCTTGGGCGATACCGACGGCGAGCGACGCGATGCCGACCCGGCCCTTGTCGAGCACCGACATCATCATGTGGAAGCCGCGCCCTTCCGTGCCCAAGAGAGCGTCGGCCGAAAGCTTGACGTCGTCGAAGTTCAGCGCGCCGACCTGACTCGCCCGCTGTCCCATCTTGTGTTCCTTAGGCCCCTTTTCGACGCCCGCCGCATGCAGATCGACGATGAAGATCGACATGCCGCGGTTTCCCGCTTCCTTGTCGGTCCTGGCCAGCACGAAGCCATAGTCGGCGACCGGCGCGTTGTGGATCCAGATCTTGCCGCCATTGAGCCGCCAGCCGTTGCCGTCACGCTCTGCCGTGGTGCGGATGCCCGAAACGTCGGTGCCGGCCTCCGGTTCGGTGATGCAATAGGCGACCTTGGCGCGCATGCCGAGGATATCCGGAAGCATCGCCTGCTGGCTTTCGGTCCCGTGGCGAACGAGCAAGGTCGAAATGAGCTCGATCAGGCCGCACTGGTCGGCAACGGACGCGTAGCCGCGGCTGAGTTCCTCCATGACAAGTGCGTAAGTGAGCGTATCGAAACCCGGCCCGCCGAGTTCTTCCGGCACGCCAATGCCGAAAAGGCCGAGCTTTGCCATTTCGTCGTAAAGCCCCACCGGGAAGCGCTCTTCACGGTCGAGCTCCTCGGCCATCGGGCGGATCATTTCGTCGGCAAAGGCGCGCGCCATGTCGCGCACCTGCTCCTGCGTTTCGGTGAGATACATCTGCCTCGCCTCATCTCTAGTAACTATCTAGTTACATATATTCTGAAGCTCGATGCCGTCAAGACGAAAAACTTGGCGGCAGGAAAGGATGCAGCTTGCACAGCCGTTTAGGGCCATGCATACTATTCACCATTCAGTTACTTATGGAGGAAAGCATGCACCCTGGGGAAAAGCGAAAGTTCGGTAGGACGGATCTGGAGGTGACCGCGTTCGGCTTCGGAACAGCACCTCTCGGCAACATCTTTCGCGAGATCGACGAGGCGACCTCGGAAGCGATGTTTTCGCGTGCCTGGGAGGCCGGCGTCCGCTTCTTCGACACCGCACCGATGTATGGCCATGGCCTTGCAGAACTACGCAGCGGTCATGCGTTGCGCTGGAAGGAGCGGGACGACTTCGTGCTCTCCTCCAAGGTGGGCCGGAAGCTGCGCCCGGCGCGGCGCGACACCATCGACTTTACCCCATGGACGAATGCCGCACCCTTCACGATGCATTTCGACTACAGCTACGACGGCACGATGCGGGCCTTCGAGGACAGCCTGCAACGGCTGGGACTGGAGCGCATGGACATGTGCTTCATCCACGATATCGACGTCTTCACGCGCGGCAGCGAGCAGCCTGAAGTGTTCAAGCACGCGATGGACGGCGCCTGGCGGGCGCTGGAGAGATTGCGGGCGGAGAAGGTCGTGAAAGCCATCGGCGTCGGCGTCAACGAATGGCAGGTCTGCGAGCAAGCCTTGCTGCGGCACGACTTCGACTGCTTCCTGCTGGCGGGGCGCTATACGCTGCTGGAACAGGACGCGCTTGATACCTTCCTGCCGCTCTGCCAGGAGCGCGGCGCCGCCGTTGTCGTGGGCGGCGGCTTCAATTCGGGGATCCTGGCGACCGGCGCCAAGGAAGGCGCCAAGTACAACTATGCGCCAGCACCGCGCGAAATCCTGGAAAAGGTTGCAAGGATCGAAGCCGTCTGCGCTGCCTATAACGTGCCACTCGCCGCAGCCGCGCTGCAGTTCGTTGTCGCCCATCCGGCCGTTCCATCCTTCATGGCGGGTACGCGCACGGTCGAGCAGCTGGAACAGAACCTGGCCTGGTTCTCGCATCCGATCCCGACAGATTTCTGGGCGGACCTGAAGCACAAGGGCCTGCTGCGCGACGACGCACCCGTTCCGGCCTGAGGCAAATCGGGCCCGCGCCGCGATGGCGCGGGTCCTGCCTATCGGATAAGGATTGCCCTGAAATCATTGACGTTGGTTCCGGTCGGCCCGGGAACGAACAGGTCGCCGAGGTGATGGAAGGCCGTCCACGCATCATTGTCGGCAAGCAAGGCCGAGGGATCGTGGCCCAGGTTGCGCAAGCGCGCCATGCTCTGCCCGTCGGCAAAGGCGCCGGCATTGTCTTCGGAGCCATCGATGCCATCGGTGTCTGCGGCGATTGCCGAAAAGGCGATGCCTTCGGCCGCCAGCGCAAGCGACAGCAGGAATTCCGTGTTGCGCCCGCCCTTGCCGCCTCCCTTGATCGTGACGGTGGTTTCTCCGCCCGAAAGAATGACAGAAGGGCGCGAGAACGGCCGGCCGCGACCGGCGACTTCACGCGCAATTGCCGCGTGAACGCGGGCGACATCGCGGGCCTCCCCCTCGATCGAATCGGAGAGGATGACGGCGGGAACGCCAAGGGACGCGGCGCGCGCAGCGGCGGCCTCGAGCGAGAGGCTCGCCGAGGCGATCACCCGGACCTCGTTTCTGGCGAAGACCGGATCGCCCGGGAGGGGTGCCAGGCCTTCGTTGCCCTCGATCCACGCAGCAACCGCCGGCGGAAGGGCTATGCCCCAGGTCTCGACCAGGCCACGCGCCTGCACGCGATCCATCATGTCCGGAATGGTCGGCCCGCTGGCAACCTGTGCGGGATCGTCACCCGGCACGTCCGACACCACCAAAGTAATGAGCTTTGCCGGATGGCAGGCGGCGGCAAGACGACCGCCCTTGATCCCCGAGACCTGCTTGCGGATGGCGTTCATGACCGAGATCGGCGCGCCACTTGCAAGCAGGGCCTGGTTGAGTTGCACCTCATCTTCCAACGTCAGCGCGTCCGGCGGCGACGGCAGCAGGGCCGAACCGCCGCCGCAGATCAACGCAACGACAAGGTCATCTTCGGTAAGATCGCGCACAGCTTCGAAAAGTGCATCAGTTGCCCGCAATCCGGCTGCATCGGGTACGGGATGGGCGGCCTCAAGTACGCGGATGCGCTCGCACGGGACGGCATAGCCGTAGCGCGTCACAACAACACCTTCGAGCGGACCGCGCCAGAGCCTTTCGAAAGCGGCGGCGAGCTGGGCCGCACCTTTACCGGCGCCGATGACCACGGTCCGTCCGCGTGGCTGGCTTGGGAGATGAGCGCGCAGGGCATTTTCCGGGTCCGCGGCTTCGATCGCCGCACGAAAGAGGTCCGCGAGGAATTCTTTGTCGTCAGATTTCATGGGGCACCGCTATAAAGGGCCGGGTCGCCGGAGTACGGCGCCGAGCTATCGGTTGAACTGGGGCGAACGCTTCTGGCGATAGGCCGCCAAGCCTTCCGTCAGATCACTCGACGCCGCCGCGACAGCGCCCGCGAAGGCGTCCAAAACCCGCTCACTTTCCTCACCCTCGGCGGCATTGATCAGCATTTTGGTGAGTTCCGTCGCGCGCGGCGAACGTTGCAGCACACGGGCGGCATCGGCTTGTGCAGAAGCAAGCCCCTCGCCTCTTGCCACCACCCTGTCGACGAGCCCGAGTGACAGTGCCTCCTCGGCGCCGTAGACCTCGCCGAAAAGCGCCATGCGTCGCACCAGCTGTGTTCCGAACCGGCGCGAGGCGCGTTGCGTGCCGGACCAGCCGGGGATGATGCCCAGACCCGGTTCTGGCTGGCCGATCTTCACATGCGCCTCGGCGATGCGCAGGTCGGCACAGGCTGCGAGCTCCAATCCGCCGCCGAGCGCATGGCCGTTCAAGACGGCGATCAGCGGCACGGAAAGCCGCGCCAGCGCATCGAAGGCATCGTGGCCATCACGCAGCCATCGACGGGAGAACATGTCGGCGTCGAGACTTCTCCACGCATCGATGTCGCCGCCGGCACAAAAGGATCTTTCGCCTTCGCCCGACAGAATCGCGACGCGCGCAGTCGAACGCTCGATGGCTCGGCAGGCCTGCGAGAGCGCCTCCACCATGTCCGCATCGATCGCGTTCAGCTTTTCCGGGCGACGGAGCGTCAGCCGCGCGACGCGATCAGTGATGACAAGGTCAATCCGCGGGTCGCTCACAGCGTAAGCCCCATGGCTTCGGGGCGAAACAGGGTGCTGTCCATCCGCTTCAGCGTCTTTGAAACCCGAAGGGGCGTTGCCGCCTGATCAAGCACGTCCCGTTGAAGGTCGAGACCCGGAGCGATTTCGGTGACAACGAGCCCTTCGCTGTCGAGGCGAATGACGCAGCGCTCCGTGACGTAGCTGATGTCCTGTCCTTGTGCGCAGGCGCGTTTGCCGGAGAAGCTCACCTGGTCCACCTTGGGCACGAACTTGGCGATGCGGCCCTCCTTGTCGATCACCAGCCGGCCATCCTCGACGCGCATCTTCGCGCCGGCATTGAAGTTGCCGGAGAAGACGATCTTCTTCGCGCGGGAGGTGATGTCGACGAAGCCGCCGGCGCCGGCCGTGCGGTGCGGAGTGGCCGCAAGACGGCTGACATTGACCGAGCCCTCGGCGTCGATTTCCAGGAAGGACAGCAACGAGCAATCAAATCCGCCCGCCTGAAAGTAGCAGAACTGGTGGGGCGAAGCGACGAAGGCCTCGGCATTGGATGCACAGCCGAACTTGAAGTCGAGCAGCGGAACACCGCCGACTGCCCCCTGCTCAATCACCCAGGTGACCTTCCCGTGATGCCCTTCCTCGATGAGGATGCGCGGCACGTTCGCGGAAATGCCGAAGCCGATATTGACTGCCCAGCCATCCTCAAGCTCCTGCGCCACGCGGCGAGCGATGACCTTGCCGACGTCGAGCGCCGGCGTGCGAAACGTCTCGAGCGGCCGGAACAGCTCGCCTGAGATCGCTGGGTCGTAGGGCGTTGCCGTCGTCTGCAATTGATCCGGCGCCTCGACGATGATGTCGACGAGGATGCCGGGCACGCGCACATCGTGGGGGCGAAGGGTGCCACTGGCCGCCACGCGCTTGACCTGAGCGATCACAAGACCGCCAGAATTGCGAGCGGCCAGCGCCATTTCCATCGCGCCGAGCGTCGCACCCTCCTGTTCGAAGGTCAGGTTGCCCTTCTCATCGGCGGTTGTTGCCCGAATGATCGCCACATCGGGGCGGATGGCCGGGAAATGCAGCCAGTCCTCGCCCTCAAACGACACGCGCTTGACAATCGGCTCGGCCCGCGCCCGGTCATTCATCGCGCAGCCATCCTGCTCGGGATCGACGAAGGTCTCCATCCCCACCTTCGTCAACACGCCCGGACGCTTGGCAGCGCCCTCGCGCAACATGTCGAAGACGATGCCGGAAGGCACGTTAAACGCGGCGAGTTCCTCCTTCAGGATCATCTGCCAGATGAGCGGCGGCTCGGCATTGCTCGGCCCGGAGGGATAGGAGCCGCCGATGATCTTCACCAGCATTCCGGGCTTTGCGATGTGATCGACACCGCGCGTCCCGAAGAAGTCGCCGGCGGCGATCGGATGAATGGAGGTGAGGCCGCGCGGATGGCCTTCGCCGTCGAAGCGTTCCCCGAGCGCTTTCAACACGGCATCGGGGCAGCAAAGACCCGAGGAAGAGTTCACGGCGACGACCGAGCCATCCTTGATGAGCCGCACCGCCTCCTGCGCGCTCTTCACCTTCTTCATCGCCAATTCCTCCGTTTTTCATTGCCTGAAGTAACTAACTAGTTATATGTTAATTCGCGACAAGACAAGCCGGCCGGCGCGATTTTCGAATGACCGGTATTCGACGCCAGCGCGGCAATCGACCAAGGGGGAGGCATGAACATCTACTTCCAGAAGAGCTTTCAGCGCGGCTTTGGCACGTATCCGCTGAAGGGGAACGAACTGCGAGGGGCGATCGAGGCCGCTATCGACGTCGGCTATCGGGCATTCGACACGGCGCAGATGTATGGCAACGAGACTGACACGGGCGATGCGCTGGCCGCATGCGGTGTTCCACGTTCTGAGCTTTGCATCACCACGAAGGTGCATCCGGACAACTACACGGACGAGACGTTTCTCCCCTCGGTCGAGGCGAGCCTTCGAGCCCTGAAGACCGATTGCGTCGACGTTCTTCTTTTGCACTGGCCGCCGGCCAACGGAGAGATCGCCCCCTCACTCCTGATGCTTCGATCCGCACTGGAAAGAGGGCTGACAAAGTCTATCGGCGTATCGAACTACACGGCGGCCATGATGCAGGAGGCACGGTCCGTCATCGACGTTCCGCTCGTGACCAACCAGGTGGAATTCCACCCGCTTGTCAACCAGGAGAAACTGCTCGCAGCCGCCGCCGAAACGGGAATCCCGATCACATCCTACGCGTCGATCGCCCGTGGCGAGATCTTCAAGCACGGCCTTTTTTCCAAGATCGGCGAGACCTACGGCAAGTCCGCGGCGCAGGTGGCGCTGCGCTGGATTATCCAGAAAGGCGTTCCGCTCAATACCATGTCCACCAAGCCGGAAAACATCCGTGCGAACTTCGAGATCATGGATTTCACCCTCTCGTCGATCGACATGCAAAGAATCGACG
The DNA here is from genome assembly GCF_028993555.1 of Ensifer adhaerens. Taxonomy (NCBI): domain Bacteria; kingdom Pseudomonadati; phylum Pseudomonadota; class Alphaproteobacteria; order Hyphomicrobiales; family Rhizobiaceae; genus Ensifer; species Ensifer adhaerens. Next base: position 1,714,029 of record NZ_CP118611.1, read on the forward strand.
CGCTGACCGCCACCGGTTACCGCATCATCAAACCAGGACAACTTCCCTGGGTTCCTGAATGGGACTGATATGAAAAGGGCGGCCCACAAGCCGCCCTTTTTTTCACTATCGGCCACTCTGATCAGGCATTGCCGCGGATCATGTCTGCGGCCTTTTCCCCGATCATGATCGTTGCCGCATTGGTGTTGGACCCGACAAGGCTCGGCATGGTGGAACTGTCGCAGATGCGGATGCCATCAAGCCCGTGCACACGCAGTTGCGGATCGACCACAGACATCTCATCACGGCCCATCTTGCAGGTGCAGGTCGGATGATAGGAGGTACGGCCATACTGGCGGGTATAGGCGACGTAATCCGCGTCCGTGCGGACATCCCGGCCCGGGAAGTGCCTGACCTTGATGTATTTCTGCAGCGAAGGCTGGGCGAAGATCTCCTGACTGATCTTCACGCCTTCGACCGAGATCTTCACGTCTTCGGGATCGGCGAGGAAGTTCGGATCGATGATCGGAAGGTCGTGCGGATCTGCCGAGCGCAGGGTCACCGTGCCACGTGACTTCGGGCGTAGCGTGTAGGAATTGAGCGTAATGCCGGAGGAACCCTTGGGCACGCTAGGCACGCCGGCTTCCGCGCCGGCGCCTGCGAGGAAATGGAACTGCAGGTCCGGATAGGGGCTCGTCGTGTCGCCGTACCAGAATGCCCCGCCCTCAACCACGTTGGAGGTGATGGGGCCGGAGTTGAACAGCGTATATTGAAGGCCCGCCCAGATCGACCAATGCAGCCTGTTGTACTTGTCGAGGCTGTCGTGATCCTTCAACTCCGCGACGATATCGACGCCGAAATGGTCCTGCAGGTTTTCGCCGACGCCAGCCAGATCTTGGATCACGTCGATGCCGTGGCTGCGAAGCGCCGCGGCGGGACCGACGCCTGAAAGCATCATCAGCTTCGGCGTGCCGATCGCACCCGAGGTCAAGAGCACCTCGCTATCGGCACGCGCGGTCATCCGCTTGCCATCGACCTGATAGTCGACGCCGACGGCACGTCGCCCTTCGAAGACGACGCGCAGCACGAGCGCCCCGGTGATGACCGTGAGGTTCTTGCGCTTCAGGGCCGGCCTCAGGTAGCCGACCGCCGCAGAGCAACGACGGTTGTTCCGCGTTGTTGTCTGGTAAACGCCAGAACCTTCCTGGACCGGACCGTTGAAATCAGGATTGTAGGGTATGCCGAGTTCCTGGCAGCTTTGCACGAAGGCGCGCGTCATGCGCTGCGGCTCGGGAATGTTCGACACAGCGAGCGGGCCATCTGTTCCGTGCCACGTACCCGAGAGGATCGAATTGCCCTCGGAACGCAGGAAGTACTTCTGAATGTCCTTGAAGCCCCAGCCTTCGGCACCCTCCTCGACCCAGCGGTCGTAATCACCAGGATGCCCACGCGTGAACACCTCGGCATTGATCGAGGAGCCGCCACCGAGCACCTTTGCCTGGGCATAGAGGATTTCGCGGTTGTTGGCGTGTTTCTGCGGCGCCGTTTTCAGCCCCCAGGTCAAAGGGCCGGAGGTCATCTTGGCGAAGCCGACGGGCATGTGGATCAGCGGATGGCTGTCGCGCCCGCCGGCCTCGATGAGGCAGACGCGCGCCGACGGATTTTCAGAGAGCCGCGCCGCCAATACGCAACCGGAGGATCCTCCTCCGACGATCACATAATCATAGCCTTGCGACATCATGCGATCCAATGCGAACGCTTGCCGATCTCGACGTGAACGGACTTCACCTGTGTGTACTCCTCCACTCCGTACATGCCAGCCTCGCGGCCCCAGCCGGACTGCTTGAAACCACCGAGCGGCATTTCAGGACCACCCGCCATGATCGTGTTGACCCAGAAGCGACCGGCACGCACTTTCCTTGTCACGGTCAGCGCCTTGTCGATGTTCTTCGTCCACACGCTCGCCGCCAGGCCATAGACGGTGTCGTTGGCGAGCTGGATGGCTTCCTCGACCGTGTCGAAATGCATGGAGCACAGAACCGGGCCGAAAATCTCGTCGCGCGCAATCGCCATGTCGCGGGAAACGCAGGAGAAAAGCGTCGGCGCGATGTACTGGCCGTGGCCAAGATCAATCGTTTCGCCGCCAGTGAGGAGCCTGGCGCCGGCCGTCTTGCCCTTGGCAATATAGTCCAGGATCGTGGCGTTCTGGGCCTCGGTGGTGATGGCGCCGACCTGGGTGCCTTCGTCCAAGGGATCGCCGACCCGGATCTTTTTCATCTTCTCGACAAGCAGTTTCTCGAACTCCGCCGCAACAGAGCGCTCGACGATCAGGCGCGACGAGGAAACGCAGCATTGTCCGGTGTTGAAGCTGATGCCGAAGGCGGCGCCGTCAGCGGCGTCCTCAAGGTCGGAATCGGCAAAGACGATGATCGGATTTTTGCCACCGAGCTCGAGGCCCAGTTTCTTGAAGTTGCTGTCGGCGGCAGCGTGGACGCAGGAGCGCCCCACGGCCGTCGATCCCGTGAAGGAAAGCATGTCGACGTCAGGGTGTTCGGCCAGCGCCTGCCCGATCGAGCGGCCGGAACCGGTGACAACGTTATAGACGCCCGCAGGCAGGCCCGCTTCGGCCAGAACCTCGGCCAGAAGCAGCGTGGTCACGGAGGTGACTTCGGACGGCTTCACCACCATGGTGCAACCGGACGCCAGAATGAAAGGCACGCGCTCGCACAGGATCAGGAACGGGAAATTCCAGGGTGTGATCAGGCCGATGACGCCGATCGGCTCGCGCAGCACCATGCCGAACAGGTCGTCACCGAGCGAATTGAAGCTGTCGCCGTGCAGGAGGCGTGCGGCACCTGCGCCGACCTCGAAGCAGGCAATGCAATGATCGATCTCGCCGCGCGCCTGCGAGATCGGCTTGCCGTTTTCGAGCGTCTCCCAATAGGCGATCTCGTCCCGGCGGCGACGCAGGATTTCGGCGACGCGCAAGAGCACGCCGGCGCGCGCTGCACCGGAAATCCCGGACCAGCGGCGATCCTCGAACGCAATGCGCGCCGCAGCCACCGCCGCGTTCAGATCATCGACCGTGCAGCGAACGGTGCGCGTGACCGGCGTACCATGGCCCGGCGATCTGCGTTCGAAGTGGTCGGTCCCTTCTTTCCACTGCCCGTCGACGAAGAACCCGAAGCTGCGCGCTGCGGACGGGGGAGCAAGAAACGTGTTCGTCTGGTCCATCTGGTACCTCCACTTCGATAATTTACGCCGCGATGGCGATCTGGGTCTTCAGGTGTTGCGGCCGCTCGCCGATCGTCTCGAAGGCTTCCTGAATGGCCTCCAGCGGATAGCTTGCCTTGGTGAACTCCTGCGTGCGGAACCGGCCATGCGACAGAAGCGTGAGTGCGTCGTGCATATCCTCGCCCATCCCGGCAACAGAACCTTTGAGGCTCCCTTCTTCCAACACCGTCCGCAGGCTGTCGAGCGCTACGGTCTCGCCGGGCGGGGTGATGCCGAAAAAGGCGACGTGGCCGCCGCGGCGCGCGAGATCGAAAGCCTGTTCGTAGAGCTTCCGGTTGCCGACGCTCTCGATCACAAGATCGGCCCCGCGTCCACCAGTCATCTTGTGAACCACGGCCTTCAGTTCGGTTGGATCCGACACCGCCGCATCCGCCCCGGCCTCGATCGCCATGCGGCAACGGTCCGGCGAAAGGTCGGCGACAATGATCGGCGCAGCGCCGACAAGCCGCATCATCTGCACATGCAGGTTTCCGATCGGTCCGGCACCGAAGATGAGGACCGATTGGCCGAACGTCGCCTGCGCCTTGCGCGCCGCGCGAACGACGCAGGCAACCGGCTCCGTGAGCGCAAGCACCGCATCGGCGATGTCAGCCTCAGCCGGGATCGCCAGTCGCGCCGGAACCGCTACATATTCGGCAAAGGCACCGTCCCGACCGATGCCGACCTGCGTGACCTCGGCGCAGTTCAGAACCTCGTTGCGGCGGCACCAGAAACAGCTGCCGCAGCCGATGTTGATATCGACCACCACGCGCGCTCCGACAGCAAGATGTCGAACGTTGGCGCCACGCTCGGCGATCGTGCCGCAGAATTCGTGTCCTGGGACGAGCGGAAGCCGATCGGCCGCATAATGGCCGTTGAAGATATGGATATCCGTACCGCAGATGCCGGTGCGCGCGACCCGGACGAGCACATCGTCCGGTCCGACGATCGGCATGGCGACCTCCCGAACCTCGAAGCGTTTCGCGGCAGTGAGCACGGCGGCGCGCATGGTCGTCATCGCCACTCTCCTACTTCACGGTGCGCAGCTTGGCGCGATCGATCGTCAGTGCAATGGCGATGATCAACACGGCGCCGAAGACGATCTGCTGCCGGGTCGCGTCGATCTCGAAATAAAGCATCGAAGAACGGATGACTGCGACGATCAGGGTGCCGACGACGGTGTTCATCACGCCGCCGACACCGCCTGTCAAAGGCGTGCCACCGACCAGCACGGCAACGATTGCCGGCAACAGGAACCCATTGGCGATCGTCGGTGCGCCGCCGGAGAGCTTGACCGCAAAGAGCAGGCCGGCAATGGACGCAAGTGCACCGGAGATCGCGAATGCAAGGATCTTGTAGCGCGCGACATCGAGACCTGACGCGGCAGCGGCCAGCTCGCCGGCGCCGACCGCCTTCAGAACGCGGCCGAGCGTCGTGCGCCGCTCGATGAAGAGGCAGAGAGCAACGAGTCCGGCCGCAATCAGGAGTTCATTGGGGACGCCCCAGGTATGGCTAATCATCCAGCCGAAGGTCTCGTTGCGCTGAGTGGCGTCCATGTTGAGCGCGCGTTGGCCCGAAAGCCATTGCGCAACCGAGAACGCAACGCCGCCGACCGCAAGCGTGGAGATGAAGGACGGCACGAAGAGCCGTGTCGTCACGAAACCAGAAAGCGTGCCAAGGAGAAAGCCGGCAACGACGCAAAGCACGGCAACCCAGGCACCGAACGAGGCAAGGTAAACCGAGGCGATGACCGTCACCATGTTTGCCATCGACTGGGCCGACAGGTCGATGCCGCCGATATAGATGGCGAAGGTGAGACCGAGCGCCATGATGAACAGCGGCACGATGTCGCCGGCAATGCCGAGCAGGTTCGTGGGTCGCAGGAAGCCGGGATCGGTGATCCCGACGATGGCGACGAGCACCAGGAGCGTTATCCAGGGAAGGTGCGGTTTGAGGCGCTGAATATCCATTGGTCCCTCAGATCATGTAGTGCAAAAGGTCATAGGGCGTGGGCTTGGAACCCGGCTCGCAGGCGAACTGCTTCTGGATGCGCCCGTCCTTGACGACGATGATGGTGTGCGAAAGGCCGATTGCCTCTTCCAATGTATCGGCGACCAGCACGATGCCGACGCCCGCCGCACTCATGGCGCGGATCATGTCGTAGACATCTTCCTTGGCGCCGATGTCGAGACCGCGCGTCGGATGGTCGAGCAGCATGATGTCGGAGCCGGCCGAACGCCACTTGGCCAGAACCACCTTCTGCTGGTTGCCACCTGAAAGATTGCCGCAATCCGCAAACTCGGAATGGGCCTTGATCGACAGTTTCTTGATCCATTCGCGGGCAAGTGCCCGCTCCTCGCCGACGCGCAGCACACCACCTTTCGAGCGGTGTTTCATCTGCGAAAGCGTCATGTTTTCGTAGACGTTCATGCCGGCGACAATGCCCTCGATCTTGCGCTCGCGGGGCACATAGCCGACGCCACGAGAAACCGACTGCCGCGGTGAAAGATCGGTCGCATCGCCTCCCTTGAGGCTGAGGCGGCCCGTGGTCGGCGTCAGCATGCCGTAGATCGTCCTGAGGATTGCCTCGCGTCCGGAACCCTCGGTGCCAACCAGACAAAGCACTTCGCCGGCATGCAGCTTGAGCGAGATGTCCTGGATTCGGCCGGGAAGCCCCACACGGTCCATTTCGACGAGCACCTTCGAGGCGTTGAACGGCTTTTGCAGGTGCTCGCGGTAATATTGCTTGTCGACGTTGCGGCCGACCATCTTGTGCTGGATAGCCTCGGCCGGGGCAGCGCCCCGGTCGACGACATCCACGACCTCGCCATCCTTCATCACGTAGATGCGGTCGGAAAGCTCCATCACCTCGTCCATGCGATGCGAGACGAAGATGAAGGAGGCCCGTGTCACCAGTTCTCGGACGAGCTTGAAAAGCAGTTGCACCTCTTCCTTTGACAGAACCGAGGTCGGTTCGTCGAGCAGGATGACGAGATCGCCCTCCACGCGCTCCTCGAGCGTCAGCACCTTGGCAAGCTCGACGAGTTGACGTTGGGCAAAGGAGAGCTTCGATGTCACCATCGCCGGGTCGATATCGAGTTTCACCTTGGCGAGCTGACGGTTTGCGGCTTTCGCCATGGCCTTCCAATCGACGACACCGAAGCGGGTAAACTGTCGTTCGTAGCCGAGGAAGATGTTCTCCATGACGGTGAGGTTCGGGATCAGGGACTGTTCCTGGAACACCATCCCGATGCCTTTCTCCATCGCCTGGCGCGGATTGGCGAAGCGAACGGGCGTTCCGTTGATGAGGACCTTGCCGCCATCGGGCTGGTAGGCGCCGTAGATCACCTTCATCAGGGTGGATTTGCCGGCGCCATTCTCCCCCACAAGCCCAACGATCTCGCCGCGCTTGATGTGGAAGTCGATGGCCTTCAGCGCGTGTACGCCGGGGAATTTCTTGTCGACAGCCTTGAGCTCGTACATGGCGTGCCTCACTTGACGAAGGAAAGCATCTTGCGGTCGGTCGAAAGCACGACGGCAAGGATGACCAGCAGGCCGAGCATGCCGTCCTGGATGAAGTCAGGCAGGCCGATAACGACCATGCCGTTGTCGATGACGTTCACGATCAGAACGCCGACAAGGGCATTCCAGACACCGCCGATACCGCCCCAGAGCGCCACGCCACCGACAACGACCGAGGTGATTGAGACGAACATGAAATTCGCTCCGGTCACCGATTCCGCCTGGCCGATACGGGCGACAACGAGGATCGCCGCGATGGCATAGAAGACGCCGGCAAGCGCGAAGCCGGTGACCCGGACGCGAGTGACGTTGAGACCCGAGGCATGCGCGAGATCCTCACCTCCGCCAACGGCGTAGAAGTTGCGGCCAAGCGTCGTGTGGGTCTGGATGAACCAGGCGACGACAAGGAAGAAGGCAGCGACGTAGACCATCAACGGGAAGCCGAGCCAGCGCACGGTCAAAAGCCCACGAAAGGTCGCATCGCTCACCTTCACGATGTCTCCACCGGTGAGCAGGATCGCGGCCCCCGTGCCGACGAAGCCCATGGCAAGGCTCGCCATGAAGGACGGTATCTTGAGCTTCACATGGACCAGCCCGTTGAGCAGTCCGATCAGGCCACCGAGAAGGAGAACGAGCGGAATGGCGACCCAGCCGGAAGGGGCGAGCGAGCCGCCGAAATAGGCAAAGATGAATGCAAAGGTGACGGCCGTAAGGGAGACCGTTCCTTCCATAGAGAGGTCGATCGATCCCATGACGATAATGAAGGTGACGCCGACGGCAACCATGAGCGCCGGAGCCGCCGCAATCGCGATACGGGCGAAGTTCCGCGAGGAAAAGAAAGTCGGGTTGAGCGCAGTGAAAAAGATCACCAGTGCAATCAGCACCAGAAGCGGCGCCCATTTGATCAAGGTTTCGCGCGATAGGCGACGTGTCACGTCAGACACCCCTCTTTTGGAAAGTCACAAGGGGAACGGGGCGGCGGCATAGAGGCTGCCGCCCAGCTGGTCGAAACTCAGTACTGGATCTGACCGTTGGACGGCCCCCAGAAGTCCTTCCAGTCGTAGGTCGGAACGGAGTCGAGATACTTCGCCTTGAACTCCGCCGCGTCCTTGGCCGTGACCAGGATCGTAGGGCCATAGAACTCGCGGTGTTCCTTCGGCTCTTCGGACGGCTTGAAGCTGCCGATCGCCGCGTGATAGGCGAGTGCTGCGCTGATGCCGCCTCCCCAGTGCGGATTGGTGAAGACGGTCGCGAGCAGCTTGCCGTCCATTACCATCTGCACGGCCTCCGGATTGCCGTCATAGGAAACGATCGGCATGTCCTCGATACCCTCGGCGCGCAGCGCTTCGATGACACCATAGGCGATGTTGTCGTTGGCGCAGTGCACGCCCTTGATCTTGTCGCCGTAGCGGGTCAGGAACGACGCCATGAGGGCCGCGCCCTTCTGCGTATCCCAGTCGGCCGGCTGCGCATCGAGCAACTCGATATTCGGGAAATCCTTGAGCGCGTTCTTGAGACCGTTCAGGCGCTCAACCGCCGGGTTGTTGGCGGCGATGCCGCCGAGGTGAACCACGCCACCTTGGCCGCCCATCGCCTCAAACAGGATGCGCGCGGTCTGTTCAGCGGGCTTCTCATCCGACCAGGTCATATGGGAAACGTAGTTGTCGCCGAAATCCCAAGGATGCAGGTCGTCGGTCTTGTTCCAGATCGTTGAGATGTAGGCGCCGGCCGCCTGAACTGCCTCGACAACAGGCCTTGCGTTGGGGCTGTCATTGGCATCGCAGGCGATCGCGCAGTTGCCGTTGTTCTTGGCAAGAAACGCCTTGATGTCGGCGAGCGACTTTTCCGTCGACCCCTCGTTGATGAGGCTGACGAGCGCGCTTTTCGGTTTGCCGAGTGATTCGACGAAAGCCTCACCACCGGAAACGACCGAATTCCAGTAGGCAGACGCCCTGTCGCGATAGCTCCAGGCAATCGCCGGATCCGACAACGCAGCCTGCGCCGCGCCACGACCGAACGCCATCGGCACGGCCATCGCGCCAACGCCGGCTGCAGCGGCAAACAAGAAGTTGCGACGGCTGACCGTCTCGCGCTCGATAAAATCCTTAATAAAGGTCGACATGCCAATCCTCCCATATCCACGGTGAGCGTTCCCCGTCCCACACGGGTTGAAAAAGCGGGTTCGCAGGTGGCGGCGAACGCTTGTCGCCTTGGCCTCCTCCGGCCTCGTCAATCCCACTTAACGCACTAACTAGTTACTTCTTTACAAAACCCCGAGTCAAGTGCTTTTAATAGGCGCAGGCGCCGGCCGATCTGACGAAACCGCTTTGACGGATCAGCTTTGTGGCGTGTATGACTGGCGGCGCAGCATGCGCGAGGGCGACGGAGGAAGGGCTTTGAGCATCACGAACGAAGACACGGAAAAATCAGCCCGAAAGCCGCGCATCCGGGACGCCGAGGCAACGAAGGCGCGCATTCTGGAAGCGGCCAAGAAAGAGTTTGCGAAGAACGGCTTGGGAGGCGCGCGGGTTGACGTGATCGCCGAGAAGGCCAACGCCAACAAGCGGATGATCTACCACTATTTCGAGAGCAAGGAGCGGCTGTTCCAGACCGTTCTCGAAGATGCCTATATCGACATCCGTACGGCTGAACAAAAACTCAAGCTCGACGACCTGGAACCGAAGGCGGCCCTTGCCAAGCTCGTCCAATTCACCTGGGAATATTACCTGAAGAACCCGGAGTTCATCACGCTGGTCAACAGCGAGAACCTTCATCGCGCCAAGCATTTGAAGAAGTCCGAGGTCATCAAGGCCGCCAGCCGCAAGTTCGTCAACATGGTCGGCGACATTCTCGAGCGTGGTGCTTCGCAGGGGGTTTTTCGACCGGGAGTCGATCCCGTACAGCTCAACATCACCATTGCCGCGATCGGCTATTACTACCTGACCAACCGTTTCACCGGATCGATCATTTTCGAACGCGACCTCATGGCCAAGGAAGCGATCGACGAACGCCTGCAATTCAACGTCGACACCATCATGCGACTGGTATGTGCCTAGCGCGTCGCGCCAGGCACATACATGAACGATAACCGGGCGATGTCAGCCCGGCGCCTAAGTCCAATCGATAACGATGAAGGGTTCTTCGATCGCGCGACGCGCAATATCCGAATAGAGCGACGCCGGATCATTGGGCGTCACGTGGCGGATCAAGCCTTCAACCTCGATCAGTCCTTCGGAAAGCCATTCCAGCGCGCGCGAGAAGCCGCCGAAGATGCTGTGCGGCGCATTGTTGTACCCTTCGAGCAGTTCTTCCCAAACGAAGTCGCGGCCAAGGATCGGGACCTCCCATTCCCAGCCTGAGCGTAGCGTCACCAGGTTGAAGAAGACCGCCTGCATGAGCTCGTGCGCCGAGATTTCGGTTGCGCGCCTCCAGGGAACGCCGACCATGACGACTTCGCCAAGCTTGCGAACAAGAAGGCAAGCGTCGATGATGGCACCCTCATGGCCTGAGCAATCGACGACGAGGGCGACTTTTCCGACAAGATCCGATGCGTCACCTATAGACGCCCGACAATCCACAATTCCACTCCGCGCGATCTGAGCGCGCCTTACCGGGTCCGGATCGACCACCGTCACGCGATAGCCACCGATCGCAAAGAGATGTGCAGCCAGGAAGCCGACCGGCCCGGTCCCCGAAATGACCACACGGTCACCCGGACGCGCTTTCGTTGTCATCAGGCTCGTCATCGACACCCCCATCAAGCGGGCGAGAACCGCGCGATCCGGGGACAATCCATCGGGCAACGCCAGGGTATATCGGACATCGTGGGTCTGCGTGGCACGGTGCTGCCCCATTGCAAAGCGCCGGTCACCGACGCTGACGCCATCGACCTCCTCTCCGGTCTCGGTCACCTCGAATACCGCCGCATAGCCCGGCCGGATGGGGAACACGTCACCGTTGGCCCAGCCAAGCTCCGTGCCCTGACTGATCAGGGTACAGAGCGTTCGTCCACGGATCTGTCCGGGCAGCAGCGCACCGTCTTCATAGTTGCCGAGCACAAATGTCTGCTTTGCGCTTATCAGGATTTCTTGAGGCATGGCTCTCCTTTCCGGCTTTGGGCCAATGGTTGCATGTCGTTGCTTTGAATTTGGCCGCGGGCGAGATGCCGCGACTACGACCCGGAATTCAGCTGCCGCTGACGGGCGACCACTGCCTTGGACCGCCGGCGCTTTCGTATCCGAGCGGCCCCGGCATGCTGACGATCTCCAAAAATTGACCCCAGGGAGCTTTCAGATAGAGCCAGGTAAGCCCGGCCATCGCGCCGCTTTCGACAAGGGTCGGCCCTTCCAGTACGTCGACGCCGGCGGCACGCAGCCGTTCTGCCGCGCGTTCGCAGTCGTCGACCTCGAAGGCCATGTGGAATCCGCCCGGTTGGCTGTTGCGCTTCAGCGGCTCCGGCCCCCCGGGCTCTCCGGAATACTGGAATATCTCGAGGTTCGTGCCGCTCCCGACCCTCAGAACCTTGATGTTCTCGATCCGCCGGCCCGCCGGAACGCCGAGGCGCCGGAGCATGAACGCGTCGTCAGCCTCCACCTTGCCTGTTTCAAGACACGTCACCGCTCCGAAGATTGTCTCGAAAAAGCCAACAGCCTCGTCGAGGTCCGGCACCGTGAACCCTACATGCTGCATCCCGTATATCTTCACTCGAACCTCCCAATTCGCCACGAGCATTCGTCAGACAATAATGTAACTAGTTAGTTATTTACGAGTCAAGAAGGGTAGAATATCGAAGGGGGGCTGCAACCCTCAATCAATCGAGAATCCAGGAGGATTCAAATGGCCAAAGGCCAGGTAAGAAGCCATCGCGACGTTCGAAAGCCGAAAAAGAACAAGTCCGTGGCACCGTCGCCGCCGTTCAGGGCACTCAAGACAAGTTCGCCGACAACGGGCTCAGCCTCGGCAAGAATCAGAAATAGAGAGCAGAGGCGGCTGACATCCCGCCTCTGCCATAGCTGATAGCGCCAAGGGACATCGACTTATCGATGGCGAGCGGTCGACAGCTTCAGACAGCGCGGCGCGCTCATTACCGGGAAACTCCGTTTTCAGCCTTTCGGCTACCTGATAGCACCGACTCGTGCGTGCTGCGTGGCCATCCCTGATTTGCGATCGTTGCGAACGCCGCCTCTGGCAGGAGACAATTGCGCTCAACGCTATTGCGTTGTGCACCCACGTTGTAGGATACGATCATCTCGACACGCAGCGCCAAAACTGCTGCCAATCCATGACACCGTCCACGACATTCACTTTGCCCCCGATAGCGCATCCATCCCGAAATCTTGACCGACGAGGCCGAACGCGATCCCCGTTACGCAACGCACAGGGCTCATCGGCCTGAACACTCCCAACCATTGCACTTGAACTCCGGCGCAAGCCATAAGCCTGGCAGATCATTTGCGGGCGAGGAAACACGGACCAGTTTTGATGAACACACATGTCTACCCACCGGCATCACCTGTAGAACATGATGCCAGAGCGTGGTTGAAGATCCTCGCGAAGTACCGTCAGCCCCGTATTGGGCGCAGCGCCTTGGAGCTTCTTGTCACGGTCGTGCCGTTCGCCGGCTTCTGGGCCACCGCCTATTTTTCCCTCACGCATGGGTTCTGGTACGGGCTGATCGCAATCATTCCGGCTGCAGCCTTCCTCCTACGCCTTTTCATGATCCAGCACGATTGCGGCCACGGTTCGTTCTTCGCGCGTCGCGGCCTCGACGATTGGACGGGTCGCGCCATCGGAGTGCTTACATTGACGCCTTACGATTATTGGCGCCGGGCGCACGCCGCGCATCACGCCTCAGCGGGTAATCTGGACGAACGGGGTACCGGTGACATCACCACGCTCACGATCTCGGAATATCTTGCACTCTCACGCATGAAACGCCTGGGCTATCGCCTGTACCGGCACCCGCTTGTGATGTTCGGCATCGGCCCTGCCTGGGTCTTTCTCCTTAAGCAGCGTGTGCCTTTCGGGATGATGAAGGTAGGTGCACTGCCCTGGGTCTCAACCATGACCACGAACGCCGCGATTCTGATGTGCGCCGCATTGATGGTTTGGGCGATTGGGCTCGTGCCTTTCCTCCTGATCCACCTGCCGATCGTGCTCCTGGCGGGCGCCGCCGGCATCTGGCTCTTCTATGTGCAACATCAGTTCGAGGAGACTCACTGGTCGGCCGGCGAGGATTGGCAATTTCCCCGGGCAGCCCTCCACGGTGCATCCCACTATGACCTGCCGCTGGTACTGAGATGGCTGACCGGCAATATCGGCATTCACCACGTGCATCACCTGTCGAGCAGGATCCCTTACTACAGATTGCCCGAAGTTCTGCGCGACCACCCTCAGCTCGCGGATATTGGCCGCATCACGTTTTGGGAAAGCTTGCGCTGCGTTAGGCTCGTGCTGTGGGATGACGGACGCCAGAGACTCGTTTCATTCCGCGACGCCGCCAGGGCCATTCACACTTAACAGATGGCCTCCGGCTTCGTCTGGGTGTTGGTCATAAGCCAATGATCTCGCTGAAGAACCCTCTCAACCGTCTAGCCTTGCCGGGGACGGAGCAACATTGATGATGCCATCCCTGGCGGCAGCCAGTTCCTCCTTGTTCCGGGCAACGCCTAGCCGATCTTGAGATCGACGCCGCGCAGCGGACGGAACTCGAAGTTGCGGTTCGGCGGGTGCCTCACTCGCTCTGGCGGAAATTGCGGATACGATCGAAAAGAACTGCAAGAACCGTCGCGCTGCCGATGAACGTTCCCTGCCAGAAGGCGTTGATGCCGAGAAGCCCAAGGCTGTTCCGGATCACCTCGATCAGCGCTGCGCCGACGAGCGCACCGAAGGCAGTGCCGACGCCGCCGGCGAGGTTGGCCCCCCCGATCACGGCCGCGGCGATCACCTGCAGTTCCATGCCGGCGCCGATGTTGGTCGTCACGGCACCGAGCCAGCCAGTCTGGATGATGCCGGCGATGCCGGCCGAGAGCGCCGAGATCATGTAGACACAGACCTTGATTGGCCGCACGGGGAGACCCGTGGCAATGGCCGCGTGCTCGTTGCCGCCGATGGCGTAAATGTAGCGGCCAATCCGCGTCCAGCGCAGCACGAAGCCGGTGAGCAGTGCCAGCACGATCATGTAGATCACCGGGTTGGCGATACCGAAGACGGATCCACCGCCGAGCGCCAAGAGCTTGTCGTGGTCCGGGCCAAACTCGAAGACCACCGTATTGTTGGACGCGACCATCGCGAGGCTTCGGGCAATCGAGAGCATGCCGAGGGTCACGACGAAGGGCGGAAAGCCGACATAGGCAATGAGGATGCCATTGAACGCGCCGATAACCAATGCAGTCGCAACCGCGGCGACAATCCCCGTCTCGATGCCGAAGCCCGCGTGCATCGTCACCGCGAGAACCATGCTGCACAAGCAGAGTACCGAGCCCACCGAGAGGTCGATCCCGCCGGTGATGATAACGAGCGTCATGCCGAGTGCGATGATCGCGACGAAGGTGACGTTGCGGGTGATGTTGTAGAGGTTCTTCGCCGTCGCGAAGCTGTCAGTTGTGAAGGACAGAAAAATGCAGGCAAGGATGACAGCGACCAGAACCCAGAAGGTCTGGCTACCCAGGATCGTTCCTCCGATCGTGCGCTGCCTGCGGGCAATCGTCTGGTCCAGCGTCGTTGCCATCGTTCCTCCCATTTCCCGGTGCAGAAGATTGAGTTCGCTTGCCCCTCATCCACCCTCGATCGCACCAGTAATAAGCCCCGTCACCTCCTCCGGCGAGGTCTGAGTAATCGGTTTGTCCGCCACCTTGCGGCCCCGGCGCATGACGACGACGCGATCGGCGACATCGAAGACGTCGGGCATACGATGGCTGATGAGCACGACAAGGATGCCGCGATCACGCAGTTGCCGGATCAGATGCAGCACTTCGGCCACCTGGCGCACGGAAATTGCCGCTGTCGGCTCGTCCATCAAGACGATCTTCGCCTGCGAGATCATCGTGCGCGCAATCGCAACCGCTTGCCGTTGGCCACCCGACATCTGCCGTACGAGGTCGCGTGGCCTGGTCTCCGAGCGCAGTTCCTTGAAGATCTCTCCGGCGCGGCGGTACATTGCCTTGTAATCTAGCACACGCAAGGGGCCGATACCGCGGCTCAGTTCGCGGCCGAGGAAGACGTTCGCGGCCGCGGAAAGGTTGTCACAAAGGGCCAGATCCTGGTGAACGATCTCGATGCCGAATTGCCGTGCCTCGATGGGGCGATGCAGGACGATATCGCTGCCGTTAAGGCGCATGATTCCGTTGCTCGGACGGAAATTGCCTGCGATCATTTTGACAAGCGTCGATTTGCCGGCGCCGTTGTCGCCCATCAGACCGACAACCTGGCCCGCTTCCAGCGACAGCGAAATGTCGCTCACGGCCTGGATGGCCCCGAAGTGCTTGGAAATATTGCTGAGCTCTAGCAGCACGACCAGCCTTTCAGACTCGCCAAGACGTGCCACTCCGTGAGGCGCGCCGCCGCTTATCCGCCTCCTCGCAGGCAAGCGACCGCTTATTTACGCAAATCGTCATGAATGCGTCAATCAGCCCTCACAGGATAAACCTGTTTTGTATGACAAATGGACATTGTCGGACAAAGAGATCATATACTAGCTATCACTGGGAGATAAGCATGCTTATCCTTGTCACCGGGGCAACGGGCAAGGTCGGGCGGCACCTCATAACAACGCTGCTTGGCCGGCCACGTTTTTCAGAGGCGCGCATCCGCGCGCTCTGCCACAACCGCGTGCTCGATCCGACCGAGAGACTTGAAATCATCCGTGGCTCCATCGCCGATCGCACGGTCGCAGAAGGCGCAATCGCCGGCGTAACCCACGTCGTGCACCTCGCGACGTGCAAGGAGACACCGGCCGACGTCATCGATGTCACCGTCAAGGGCCTTTACTGGCTGCTCGAAGCCTTCAGAGCGAGCCCCACGGCCCGGCAGTTCATCCTGATCGGCGGCGACGCCGCAGTCGGCCATTTCTTCTATCCTCATGACGGACCAATCACGGAGGCCACGCCGCACCGCGCCTATCCCGGCTGCTACGCGCTTTCCAAAGTGCTCGAGGAGGTGATCGTCGAGCAGTACGCGATCCAATACGGGTTGAACGTCTGTTGCCTTCGGGCGCCGTGGATCATGGAAAAGGACGACTTCAAGCACTCGCTTTCCTTCGGCGACGATGTGTTTGGTGGCCCCGACTGGAAAACGTTCTTCACGCCCGAGGACGCCAAGCGTCACGCCGAGACCGGAACTGTGCCATTGCTGCGCGATGCCGACGGAAGACCGCTCAAGCGCAACTTCGTTCACGTCAGCGACCTCGTGTCGGCGGTGCTCAGTGCGATCGACAATCCGCGCGCAGAACGCCAGCGCTTCAACATCGCCATGGACCGTCCGGTCGACTATGGCGAGGTTGCCAGCTACCTCAGGCGCACGCGTGGCTTACCGTCCGTTGATGTTCCAAGTGATTTTCACTCGAACTGGCTGGACAACAGCAAGGCGAGATACCTGCTGGACTGGCAGCCCGAATACGATCTCGAAAAGCTTATCGACCAGGCCTGGCAATACGAGCGTCCGCAGAACGATCCTCGCATCGTCTGGTATCCGGGTTGATTTGTGCCGCGGACAGAGGGTGTCCGCTTGTTTCAACGGGAGGATAGAATGAGGAAAGCATTGGTGCTTGCAGTTGCGGCACTCGCGCTGGCCACCGGCTCCGCCGGCGCCCAGACGAAGAAGCAGCTCGTCATTGTCGTCAAAGGCCTCGATAATCCGTTCTTCGAGGCAATCAACCAGGGATGCCAGAAGTGGAACAAGGAAAACACAAGCTCTGAATATGAGTGCTTCTACACCGGACCGGCGTCGACCTCCGATGAAGCCGGTGAGGCGCAGATCGTCCAGGACATGCTCGGAAAGACCAGCACGGCTGCGATCGCCATTTCGCCATCCAATGCCAAGCTGATCGCGCAGACACTGAAGACCGCCAATCCGACAATTCCGGTCATGACGCTCGACGCCGACCTCGCCAAGGAGGACGCGGGCCTGCGCAAGACATATCTGGGCACAGACAACTACACGATGGGGGCGCGGATCGCCGACTACATCAAGAAGGCCAAGCCGAACGGCGGCAAAATCTGCACGATCGAGGGCAACCCGGGTGCCGACAACATCCTCAGGCGCGCCCAGGGCATGCGCGACGTGCTGACCGGGAAGGAAGGACTGGCCGAACTGAAGGGTGAAGGCGGCTGGACGGAAGTCGCGGGCTGCCCGGTCTTTACCAATGACGACGGCGCCAAGGGCGTGCAGGCGATGACGGATATCCTCGCCGCCAATCCCGACCTCGATGCCTTCGGCATCATGGGCGGCTGGCCGCTCTTCGGCGCGCCGCAACCCTATCGCGACCTGTTCAAGCCGATGGCCGACAAGATCGCCAAGAATGAGTTCGTCATCGGCGCAGCCGATACGATTGGCGACGAAGTGGCAATCGCCAAGGAAGGTCTCGTCACCGCGCTCGTCGGCCAGCGCCCATTTGAAATGGGCTACAAGGCACCATCGGTCATGCTGGACCTGATCGCCGGCAAACCAGTGGACGACCCCGTATTCACGGGGCTCGACGAATGCACCAAGGACACGGCGGACACCTGCATCCAGAAATGAAAACAGCGGCCGGGGCGTCCGATGAAGAGCGCCCCGGCCTATGCCATATCCGTGACAACCGGGCTTAACGGCCCTCTTTCCGGCTGGCCGCGGCAAGCTGCAACGATGCCACTTGGAAGATCCCTTACGCGAACTATCATCGACAGGGATCAGTCCCATCTTGCAGGACATGGAGAGCATAATGACCAAGCGGATCATCTTCACCGGCGGCAGTGGCAAGGCCGGCCGTCATGTCGTGCAGTACCTCGTCGAACACGGCCACCAGGTGCTCAACCTCGACACGAGACCTCTCGACAATGCGAAGGTGCGTACGCTGATCACCGACATCACTGACAGCGGCCAGGTCTTCAACGCACTGTCGAGCTATACCGGCCTGCACGAATTCGACGCGTCGCTTGCGCCGCAGCCGATAGACGCCGTCGTCCACTTCGCCGCGATCCCGCGCATCCTGATCGCGCCGGACAACGAGCTCTTCCGCGTCAATGCGATGGGCACCTACAATGTCATTGAGGCTGCGGTTAAGCTTGGCATCCGCAAGATCGTCATCGCATCGAGTGAGACGACCTATGGCCTCGTCTTTGCCAACGAGCCGCGAAACCCGCACTATTTTCCGCTCGATGAGGACTACGATGTCGACCCGATGGATAGCTACGCGCTCTCCAAAGTCGTCAACGAAAAGACCGCTCGCGCCTTTGCACTCAGAAGCGGTGCCGACATTTATGCCTTGCGCATCGGCAATGTCATCGAACCGGACGAATACCGCCTTTTCCCCGGTTGGTTTGCCGATCCGGGCTTCCGCAAGCGCATCGCCTGGAGCTATGTCGACGCGCGCGACCTAGGCCAGATCACGCTTCACGCCGTGGAGACGGATGGTCTCGGGTTTCAGGTCTTCAACGCTGCAAGCGACGACACGTCCTCCGACATTCCGACCCGTGAACTGATCGACCGGTTCTACCATGGCGTTCCGGTCAAGGGTCAGCTCGGCGAATACGAGACGCTTCTATCTAACCGCAAAGCCCACGCGATGCTGGGCTTTAAGCCGCAGCACAGCTGGCGAAAATACGTTGACCTCGGGTGATGCAATGCCCGGGGTGAGTGGCACAGATGCAAGAAATTGACGACAATGGCTGAACGGCAATCAGGAAAAGTCTCCCCCGGATCGACTACGGCGGAGGCGGTGCGCGCGAGCCGGCGGCTTGATGCGCCACGTATGTCGGGACCCAGCGTGCACATGTCGCTTGCCGATGACATCGGCCTCAAGATCGTGCGTGGCGATTATCCGCCGGGCACGATCCTGCCGAACGAGACTCAATGGACGGAAATCTTCAAGGTCAGTCGCACTGCGGTGAGAGAGGCGATCAAGATATTGATGGCCAAGGGATTGCTCGCCTCGCGTCCGAAAGTCGGCAGCTGGGTGGAGCCGAAGGAGCGTTGGAACCTGCTCGATCGCGACGTTCTGAGCTGGTATGCGCTCTCACCGGACCGTCTTCAGTTCCTCAAGACCGTGCAGGAATTTCGCTACATCCTGGAGCCGGAGGCGACGGCGCTTGCAGCCGCCCGCCGGAGCGAAGAGCAGATGGCCGAAATCCGCGCCGCACTGGAAGACATGCAACAGGCGACAACGCTGCAGAGCCGCATACAGGCTGACACGCACTTCCATCTTGCAATCCTGCGGGCGTCCGGGAACGATCTCCTGATCCCGCTCGGGGCATTGATCGAGTCTGCGCTCAACCACCTTTTCCAGCTGGTGACACGTGAGGACAGCAGCTCCGTCCACGCGCTGAAGCTCCACGCGGACATCGAGAAAAGCATTCGCCTCGGACGTCCGAACGCGGCCCGCAACGCCGTGCGGCGACTTTTGGCAAATACCGATGAGCTCATTGCACATCCGGAACGCAACGTGTGATCGCCACATCATGCCGCAGACAAGCGTAAGCAACCGGCCTTTGCGCTTCGGCACGGTCAAACGCGATACGCCTGCCCAGAATCCCCTTCAGTTCGATCCCACATATATTATAATTCCCTCATATAATGTAGGAGGGAAGGCTATGAAGGACACCGGGATCACTATGAACGCCGAGTTCCAGGGCAGCCCCGTCAGTGTATTGTCGAGTGACCCACTAATGGGCACTTTCGAAATCACATCTTCGACAGGCGAAACCATCGAAGTCTTGCTGGATCGCTACAGTGCGGAGGCATTGCTTTCGGCTCTGGCGCAATTCCTTGCTCACGATGAGGATGCACAGGCGTCTTGGCTGCAATGACAGACTTGGCTGGGGTGAAAGAAAAAAGAAGGCTTGATCTCTAGTCCTCGCCAAACGATGCGGAAGCGCTCCGAGTACGGACGTGGCTCTCTATGGCTTTCGGATCAAGACTGAAGGCTAGCACCGATAGCAAAGCCGACCATCAGGCTCTTTGGTGCTATGATCTGGCTGCGGGAGGAGGCCTATGGAAACCACAAGAGCCGATGTCGCCTGCCGTTTGAGAAGCATCGTCGTCGAAGTTCTGGGTGTCAAAGCATCGGAGGTTCTGGAAGACGCCTCGTTTGCCGATGATTTAGGAGCGGACTCGCCGGCGATTTCTCAACTGTCGACGATGATCGAGGAGGAGTTCGATATATTCATCACGGATGAGTCATTCGGCAAGCTCGTGACATTTGGCGACGCAGTCGAATTCATCATCGCATCCCAAATACTGACCTGATCAAGCATGCCACGGCATACTCTTGCCGCTCCGGATCTCGACGTTCTTGGGTGTTGAGCGTGCACACGCTTGCCGCTCCGCAGTGAAAACCCTGCAATCTCAGCGGTTGGCGCTTAAACAGACGGGCCGGACTTCGACGCAATGTCGCGCGTGTCCTCAACAATCTAGCCGGGGGTGGGAGTCCATAGGACTGGGTGTTGAGGGAGCCGCAGGCTTTGAGGGAAGCCTTGGGACAATCAGCGCGACGCCTGCTGGACATCCGATATTAGCCAGAAAGGGCGCTTGATTTCGACAAGCTGGCGGCGGGGATCGCCGGCTTTCGCCCTGTCGCGGATGAGCGCGACCAAGTCTGCCTTAACAGTTGGGTCGGACAGGAAGTAGCTGTGGCCGGTAAAGCCGCCGCGACCCGAAAACTCGATAAAATCGACCAGCCCTCCCATATGGGAACCAGCCCATTTGGACGCCGCCTCGCTCCTGTCCTTGGGAATCCTGCCGACAGCAAGCTGACCGAGCCGCAAGGCGCTGCCAGAGATCAGCGTTGATGCCTTCAACGCTTCGTCCCTGGGCGACGAATAGACCGTGAGGTGCATAGCGCCTTGAGACGGCAATGCGCTTGGAGTTGATTTGCTGCCGAAGGCAAGATCTGGGTCCGATACCCAGGCGAACAACTTGGATGAAGCCACATCGAGATCAATATCGGGAGCGAAAAACACCGCATTCGCGATCTTGTAGCGCTGCCAAAGCGAGGATCGGCTGACGTAGGCTTCGATGGCGAGTTGTTGGATCACACTCGCGAGCACATCGGTTCCGCGGCTATGCGCCAAGAGGTGAACCCGTTCGACACCCTTGGTTTCGGCGATGATGCGAATGGCTTTCTTGAAGTCTGCAACGGCAAATTCGCTCGACTCGCGGTCGATGTTGTAGCCAAAGAACGAGCCGCCAGAACCTCCGGCAGGCCATGTCAGGACAATGCAGACAAATTCGTTTTGCAGCGATCTGCAGATTTCTCCTGTGGCGAGCGCGGCGTCGTCGAAGCTGTTGTTGTATCCGTGAACAAAGACCACGACTTCCTTACGTCTGGCTCCTGCGAGACGACGGGCGACTTCTGTCTGCAGCGATGAAACAGCCTGTTCATGGGCCGCGACTGCCTCC
Source organism: Ensifer adhaerens (assembly GCF_028993555.1). Taxonomy (NCBI): domain Bacteria; kingdom Pseudomonadati; phylum Pseudomonadota; class Alphaproteobacteria; order Hyphomicrobiales; family Rhizobiaceae; genus Ensifer; species Ensifer adhaerens. Next base: position 1,735,395 of record NZ_CP118611.1, read on the forward strand.
GGTGTGCGGCGAAGCCCGTTCGCGGTCGCAACAACACCGTAAGGTGTTGCCGGAAACCGCCCGACCTCGGAAACCGCGCCGACACGAAGGTCACCTTTGCTGGTGGTTGAGTTGCGCGTTGAGGTCAACGATACCGATCCGAAGCTCAAGAAGATGGCTCGCTCGGCACCGTAGGACAATTTACTGCCGGAAGCGCTTACGGGGGATCGGTCCGTAACGTAGAGGAGGTTGGAGGCTGCGGAGCTTCGTTGCGATCGAACGGTCTGCGCGCTTTGCAGCGCCGGTGATGCGGTAACCGGAAGCGTTGTAACTTTGGCATTCTGCGTGGCACAACAGACAAGGCAGACAAGCATGAGGAGGCCCGCCATGGCCCGACAGAAGTCCATCTAGAGACCGGCCTTGTCCAGCCCGTAGGCCTTGTCGGCGGAACCGGGAACGGTGCGGGCAGCGATACTCATGCGGTTCCAGGCATTGATCGCCATGATCCGGAATGTGAGATCGGAAATCTCCTTCTCGGACAGTTCGCTCCTCACCCTTTCATAGATTTCGTCGGGAACACCGCCGTCCGGGAGCTTGGTCAGCGCCTCTGTCCAGGCGAGCGCGGCCCGCTCGCGCGGAGAGAACAACGGGGCTTCACGCCAGGCCGCGATGTGGAAGAGCCGCAGCGGGCGCTCGCCGTTGATGATCGCTTCCTTCGCATGCATATCGATGCAGAACGCACATCCGTTCATCTGGGATGCCCGCATGTCGACAAGGATCAGTATGGTCTCCTCGATCGAGCCGTTCCTGATCTCGTTGCCGAGCGCCATCATGGCTTTGACCATGCCGGGCGAAAGCTGGGAGTAATTGAACCGCTGGGTCATGGTGCTTCAACCTTCTGCCTGGCGCTGTCGACGGACACCTTCGAGGTGGTCGTTTGCTATCGTGGCGGAAGTGCACCCAATCCGGCAGCTATACATCCGTTTATGCACCGGCCGACAAAGGGGCCGCGCCCAGTCCGCCGGGGTCAGATTGAAAACGGAGTCCTTCGCGATATAATGCAGCCGTTCATTCACCAAGGCAGTCGGTCCACCGCCGAGCTTCGGCGTGACGTCCTATTTTTTGACCGTCGTCTTCAGCGGAGCGACAGATGTCCAACGACGATGGACTGACGAAATGCGCCCCTTTTCACGAAAACACCCGTAATACCGCCGCGCTCGCGCTTGATCTCCTCGAGAATATACCTGGCCACGTTTGGTCAATGGATCCGGCGGGCCGATTCATCTATCGCAATCGGAGCATGGACGCCTACTTCGGCGTCGGCCTGTGTGACCACGGCGCATGGCTCGAGCGTGTCCATAGAGATGATCAGCGCTATGTAGCTGCAAGCTGGCGGGAGAGCATGGAGGCGGGTCAACCATTCGACAATGCCCATCGCCTGCGTGGGGTGGACGGCGAGTTTCGCTGGTTTCGTGCTTCGGGGAGACCCACAAGGGACCCACGCGGCCACGTCGCTGGATGGCATGGTCAGACCATCGACATCGAACACCAAAAGAGGGCCGAGGAGAGCTTGCGCGCACGGTCGCTCGAGTTGTCCCTGCTGGTCGACATGGTTCCGAGCAATCTATGGCGATTGACACCTGACGGCACCACGACGCTGGTCAACAAACGCATGGCAGACTACCTGGGCCTTGATCTTTCAAACGTGAGTGACGTTGCGTCCGTCATGGACACGATCTTTCATCCCGATGACGCTGACGCCGTTTTTGCCGAGCTAACCCGTTGCCTTGCGACTGGGGAACGATTTTCGATGAGATATCGGTTACTTCGTGCGGATGGCATGTACCGCTGGATGTCCGGTCGCGCGGAGCCGATGCGAGACCAGGATGGCAATATCGTCCAATGGTTCGGGCTTTGCCACGATATAGAAGACCAGGTGCAGACAACGGCCGCCTTGCGCCGATCCGCCGAGAAACTCGCTCAGGCAACGCAGGCGGCGAACCTGTCGCAGCTTTCCGCCTCGATCGCACACGAAGTCAACCAGCCGCTGGCAGCAATCGCCACGGATACCGACGCATGCCTGCGCTGGCTTTCGGCCGATCCGCCAAACATCGAGCGAGGGAAGCTTGCGGCAGAGCGCATTACCCAGGATATTGTGGCAGCAGCCGAAGTTATCAGTCGCATCCGCGCACTCTTCAAACACCAGCCGCAGGCGCGGACGGTCGAAGATGTAAACCGCCTCGTCCACGAGGTGCTTGACCTCATGTCGGACGAAATAGCGGCAACGACGACCCGCATCGACATGAACCTCGACCCGCGTCTTCCGAAGGTTTCGCTCGATCGGGTGCAGGTCCAGCAGGTTCTGGTAAACCTCATCCGCAACGGCATCCAGGCCATGGACGCGACGAACCCTCTGCGTTCGCTGAAGATCATGTCCAACTGTGAGCGCCCCGGTACCATCCGGATCTCCGTCGAGGACGTCGGAAGCGGTTTCAAGGATCCCGAGCGCGTGTTCGAACCATTCTTCACGACCAAGAGCAACGGCATGGGAATGGGGCTTCCGATCTGCCGATCGATCGTTGAAGCCCATGGCGGCCGTCTCTGGGTCACCAACAACGACGCTTTCGGCGCGACGGTCGCGTTCACTCTGCCCGTCGCCTGAGGTTCCGGGGCGCTATGTCGCCGAACGGCCAAGCCTACCGACCAGGCCTCGTGCTGCAAACGCTCGACCGACGACGAACATGGCGAGCGCCCATGCGGCTACCGTCATGGCGACACACACCCCTGCGAGGCTTGCGTATCCCGAAGCGGCAATAACTACCCCTGCAAAGATCGGCCCAGCTGCAAATCCGAGCAGGTACGCAGACCCGGCTGCGGCCGCCCAACGCCCGCTGTGGTCCAGCGCCGCCGCCAAACCGAACAGATACGGAAGCGAAAAGTAGTATAGGACGGCCGAGACAATGATTGCGACGCTGTACGCCACCGGATCTTTCCAAAGGCAAAGGGCGAGTGCGACGAGCACGTAGCCAAGGCAGAACACGGAGATCGGGATTGCTCGTCCCCAGCGGACATTAAGTGCAGTGGCCGCGCCCGCCCCGGCAAGGCCCACGACAGTGGACACCGTGAGGATGTACCCCACCGCGGCCGTGTCCAGACCGATACGCTCGCCCATTGGGCCGCTGAACGCAAAGAGGCCGGCAGAGACTGCCACGTAAAGAACGATCGCGGCAAACAGTATGCTTCCGAGCAGTGGGACGGACGGCATCGCCCGGGTCTCAGCCTGCCTCAAGGCTCGAAGATTCGGGAGGAGAAACAGAAGTGGTGAAAATGTCAGCGTCAGGCCCGCGATGAGAGCGAAAACGCCTCTATGCGCATAGGCTGCAGCTACTTCACCGCCGACGCTGAACAGCGCCACGCTGCCAATCGCCCAGACAAGCTGGAAGTAGCCAAAGATCTTTTCCGGATTGCGGCTATGAGAGGCGACGATGCTGAGCGACATGGCATAGAGCGCACCTTCCCCGATGCCTGCCAGCGCCCGGAGCAGGACAAGCATGGCCCATCCATCGGCAGTGATTGATGCAGCCTGGGCCGCCAAGGTTAGCAAGACCGCGAACAGACCAGCGCGGCGGTAGGACACGCGCGGCAAGATGGGCGCGATCAAAGTCGCGGTGGCGGCCAACGCCAGAAGCTCGGCAGAGGCTACGACGCCGGCGTCGCGCTCGGACAATGCGAGACCGTCAATCAGTCCGGCAACAACGAAGGGCGACATTTGGGGAACGAGGCCGCCGATCACCTGACAGGCTGTTGCACACACCACGAGTGAAATCGGATCGCGGGACGCGATGGGGTCGATTGAAACATTGGCCATGGCTCGGTCTCCCGGCCGGTTCCGTGGTCGCTAGCTGCCAAACGTACCATGATCGAGGAGGATGTGGATGATAGACCTTGGTTTAGCCCTAACCTTCGGCAGGAGATCCTCGAGAAAAAAGCCCTGTTCGATCGCGAATGCCACTAGTCTTGTGCCGAGATGTCCCGAGAGGGCGCATGCGGCGCTCTACATCGGATGCTCCGTTTTCGCGCGCCAAGGGCCGGATGATCGCACCGGAATAGAGGCATCGGGGGCCGATACGCGACGCATCGCCCCCCGACCGAAAGACCTCATGCGGCGGCCTGAGATTGTTGAGCATTCCAGGTCCTGAAGTCCAGTTTACCCAGCTTGGCGGGTCCAAGGGGAACCAGCGACTGATCGTCGACGCGCGAGCCGAAGTACTTGGCGTCGGGGTCGGCAACAACCTTACTGCTATCGCCGACAGCTGCTAGATACTCTGAAATGAAATCGCTCATGGGCTTCTTTTCAGGACCGGCGATCTCGATCGTTTGGCTCTCAGGTTTGCCGATCGTCGCTTCTGCAACAAAAGTCGCGACGTCGTCTGCTGCGATGGGCTGGAACGCGCCCGACGAGACACGGGCCGTATTGTCGACCATTGCCTCATCGGCAATGCCGCCGAGGAACTCCAGGAACTGCGTCGACCTCACAATGGTGTAGGGAACGCCGCCCCTTTTGATCAGGTCTTCCTGTGCGACTTTCGCACGGAAATAGCCATTGTCGGGCGACCGTTCGATACCGACGATGGAGAGCGCAACGTGGTGGCCGACACCGGCCGCCAGTTCCGCCTTGAGCAGGTTCGAGGTCGACCGTTCGAAGAACGAGAGAACGGCGCTCGGTTCGAAGGAGGGCGAGTTGCTGACGTCGAGCACCACCTGGGCGCCGGCGAGCACATCGGCCAATCCTTCGCCCGTGAGCGTATCGACGCCCGTGGACGGCGCCGACTGCACAACGTCGTGACCCTTACTTCTGAGGCGCTCTGCAACCTTTGACCCGATGCGGCCGGTGCCGCCGATAATGACGATTTTCATTGCTGTACTCCTTGCAAGCTCGGCGATGGATCACCGCAACTGGTTGTGAAGAAGGGCTTTACTTCGCGGGTAACACCATCTTCGTTTCGGTGGTGTCGAGAACGAAAACGGCCAGGATCTTCGCCGGCTCGCTGTCGCTGGCGTTCGCGCTTACGCGGTGATGATCACCCGGGACTTCGATCCAGTTCTCACCGGTCTTGTAGACTTTGACAGGACCGTCGTTGATCTGGCTCTTGATGCTGCCCTCGATCACCGTCGCGTAGATAAACGCGCTCTTGGGGTGCGTGTGTGACGGGTTATGGCCACCCGGGCCGTATTCGACCAGAACGCCGCGCATACTCTTGCCGGGCACATTCGGAAGTGCGTGATCGAACACCACTGTGACCTTGGCATTGTAGGGCTCGTCGGAGGCCGCCGCCGGTCCTGTGATCAGCGTCGCAAGCAGCAGGCCACTCGCTAATCTTCGCATGGATTTCTCCTCAATTCACGTTAATTGCAACGTGTGGGATCGTATGGCCAGCCTCGGGGAAGAAACAGATATACGTAGGTTTGCAGCAACGGCGATGTTGTCTCTAGAGAGATTGCGTCTTCGCTTCAGAACCCCACGTAGCCGCTTCAGCTTTTCGCGCTCTCTCGTTGGCTTCGAAAGATGGATCGGATTGCGTGGAGCAGATCCAGCCTGCGCCGCTCACGCTGGTTCGCAGGCAATTCCGGCCTTGCGCCGATCGCCTCCCGCTGTGCGAGGTGCGCCGCCAGATCCTCGGCAATTTCGGGGCGCTTGAACAAGAGTGGCGCAATTGCTGCCTGACCGAGCTCATAGACGGCGAGACGGGTGGCAGCATGGAGGCCATGCTTCTCCTTCATACCGGCGAGCAGACCATCTTCGCCGAAGAAGTCGCCGGGAGCCAGGCGAGCAATCTCATTCTCGCCGCTCTTCATCGCGACCACACCATTCTTGATGATCATCAAGCTGGCCAGAGCCCGGCCTTCTGCGACAATTTCGGCTCCAGCCGGAAAGTTGCGTAGCGTAGCCGAGAGGGCAAGCGCGTCGCGTTCTTCCTGGCTCAGGTTCGAGAAGATCGGGACCGCGCCGATCAGGTCCTGTGCCGGCGCGCCGAAGTGACGTGGATCGGGCCTCGTGGCGTCCAGCGCCAGCGGGCTCTCCGGAGGCATCGCCAATTGCAATCCATTTGCCCTGCAATGCCGGTAGACCAGGTCGATAACCTCGTTGCGTGCCGGGCCACGCTGGGCCGGGCTGGTGACCCGGAACTGGAGTTCCACGGTGATGGCGCTCGCGTCGATCCCCACAACTCCGACAGTCGGCGGCGGCTGCCTCACGATGGCATTGCAACTGTCGAGAACGGTGTTCATCACCTCGACGATGATCCGCGGCATCCGGGTCGGAGCCACACGCACAGAGACAACGATCTGATGGTTCTCGTCCGGCTGGCTGACATTGGTCAGCCCCACCTTTGCCAGAACGCTGTTCGGCAGGACGACGAGATTGTGGGCTGCGGTGAGGAGATGCGTCGAACGCCAGTTGCTTGAAACCACCCGACCTTCGGTTCCATCGCTCAGACAGATCCAATCACCAAGGACGTAGGGGCGACCGAGGGTCAGCGCTATTCCCGAGAAGACATCACTCAACGTGCTCTGCAATGCGAGACCGAGAATGATCGCAATGATGCCCGAAGTCGCCAGCAAGCCGCCGATCGGCACCCCGAATACGAAAGCCAGGATGGAAAGCAGTACGCCGAGGTAGACGACGGCAACGACCAGGTCCTGGATCAAACGCGCTTCTCGCGGGCGGCCATCGAGAACAAGGTAAAGCCGAACGAAGCCGATCACGGCCCAGGAGAGATGAACCCACCAGAGCGTTTTTGCCGCCACGAACAGCGTCTGCGTGTCGTTGAGATATGTCGGATCGAAGCGAAACGGATTCATGCGACTGTAGGCGAGCACAACAGTCATCGCCGCAAAGAACGCGATCTGCACCACCAGCCGCGCCGTTGGACGCGCCCTTCCCTGCAGGTGCCAGACGACAATTCCGGCAAGGCCAAGCATGCAGACGAGCGCAGGAAGCAGTTGAGTTTGCTGGTCCATTTCCAGTCTCCGGCGAAACCATGCGAGCTCTTTCGTCCGAGCAAATATGACGACAACGACGCGAGCGTCGGATACGAGCCCCAAGAAGGATTGCAGATCATTGTTCCCCGGCGGACACAGTCTCGCCGTCCAGGATCTCGCTACAGCTGCCGGATGGAACTGATCAGCCTGTTGCTGTTCAATGGCTTGCTCAGAAACTCCGATGCCCCGCCCTTCAACGCAGCCTCCTCGGCGTCGGCATCTGCGTAGGATGTCATGATCAGTACGGGCTGTTCGTGCCCTTGCGTCCTGAGCGTTCTAAGAAGCTCTAGTCCGGACATCCCAGGCATGCGCAGGTCAGTCAGGATACAGTCGGCCGTCCTGAAACCTTCCTGCGAAATGAAATCTTCAGCCGACTCGTAGACTTCGCCGACTATCCCCACGGCTTCCAAAAGGTCCTGCAACGCCAACCGCAGGCTGCGGTCATCATCGATTATCGCGACAATCTTCGCTCGAGATCCGGACATCCGTGGCGATCTTTTCTGAAACGGGGCCGTGTCGTGGGTCGTCTGGTACGTGCAAGCAGGCATTAAGGAAAATGAGCGGAGCGGCGTGTTCTCAGCTTAGTTTCGCCAGCGTATCACGATTGTATTCGCCCAAAAGATATACCAACGTTTGCATCGCCTTCAATGCTCTCGGGAGAGACGAGGGCGTGGCCGCCCTCGTTGCCAATAGTGCGGCCTGATAAGCCGGAACTCCGGCTTTCCGCGGAAGCTTGGCGCCCGGAAGACCAGGCAAACCGTTGGCTCTTGTGAGCCCATCGGTCGGCAAGACCAACTGTCAGTAATCCCAGAAGACCGGGACCCACCGGAAGTGGTCGCCATCGACCGCCACGTGGCCGACGGACGGAAACGGCAGGTGAGTGGCCACCAGCGACGATCCGGTCGCCGCAAGCTCCGTCAAGAGACGCACCCGAACGCGGGCGGCCTCCTCGGGGTCGTGTTCGAAGCCGTTGTACCAGTCGGGATGGTCGAACGCGACCGCGAACAAGGCGTCGCCGGCAAACATCAGCCGGTCGTTGCCAGAGGCCACACGGACCACGCAGTGCCCCGGGGTATGACCGCCAGTTCGTTGGGCGACCACACCCGGAGCAACCTCGCACTCCTCGTCGAACGGCCGCAGATGATTGCGGTACTCGTTCGCGAACCGCTTCGCAGTCGCGCGGAGCGCGTCCGGGAATCCCTGCGGCATGACCGCGTGGGAAAAATCGGGAGATTCCCAGAATTTGATCTCGGCGGCTGCCACATGGATCCGCAAATCCGGACGCAGCTGCTCCTTCACGCCGTCAACGAGCAGTCCGCCGACGTGGTCCATGTGCATGTGGGTAAGAACCACGTCGGTCACGGACCCAAGATCGATGCCCGCGGCCTCCAGCCGCCGGATCAGTTGACCCGCCCGCGGCAGATTCAAGTCCGGGTCCAAGCCAAGCCCTGCGTCGATAAGTATGGTTTGGGCGCCGCTTCGCACCACGACCACGTTGAGAGCCCAGTCGAGAGTATCCGGCGGCAGGAACATGTCGCCGAGCCAAGCTGCCCGATCACCCGCCTCCGCATTGTGTCCCAACATCGCGGTTGGCAGTGGCAGAACCCCGTCGCTGATCACCAGCACCTCGATGTCACCGACCCGCACCGCGTAACGCGACGGCACCAGTTCGTCGCGCGCCGACCGACTGCGGTGCAAGGCGTCCAAGGTCGTGTTTGTATCTTGCTGGTCAATCGTATGAGATCTTGCTTCGGCCTGGGACATGATACCCTCCTGTTTGCCTGATCGAGACGTGTCACCCACGGTTATGTGGTGGAGTCTAAGTGGGAGCGGTGTTGAGGGTCGAGCTATACCTGGGTTTAGGGCAGCCCATGGGCGCAACGGTCGCCGCTTGCCACGCATGCCATCCATTCTTGCACTAACGCGCGCGGCGCGCTTTCGCCCGCCGGGCAAATCCGATCTTGATCGCCACCAGGATGGGCGCTGCGACGACAAACAGAAGCGCTACGGCGTTGAATGCGGTGTCGAATGCGATCACGACAGACTGACCGGTAACGGCGCGGCCGAGAAGTGCTATCGCGGCCCGGCTGGCGGGAACAGCATCCATCCCCCTCGCCGCAAGCATCGCGGTGGTGCTGGTCAGGCGTTCGATGACGGCCTGACCTCCGGCATTGATACTGGAGCCGAGGACGGCGCCATTTGCAGCAACGTTATGGTCGATCAGGGTCTGGAGCCCAGCGACGCCGACAAGGCCACCGAGCTGGCGCCCGGTGTTGAAAAGCCCGATCCCGGACGCGAGGTTTCGGCTGTTGAGATTGCTGAAAGCAATCAGCGTGATCGACAGAAACAGGAAGCCGAGGCCAAGGCCACGCAAAAGGATCGCGGCCATCATGTCGTCCGCCCCGCTTTCACTGGTCGACCCGGACAGCATCCACATCGCAATCATGATCAAGAGGATGCCGAAAGGTACGGTTGCGAATGGAGCAATACGACGGACCTGCATGAGAAAGGCGGCAAAGAGCAATGCCCCGACAAAGAGCGCGCCGCTCGGCAGGAGAAGCAGGCCCGCTTCGGTTGGCGTGAACGCCAGCACGGATACGGCAAAGGACGGGATCAGGAATGCGCTTCCGAACAGTGCGGCACCAGCGACGAAACTGACGATGAAGGCGAAGGCGAAATCCTCTGATTTGAACAGGGAAAAATCGAGGAGGCCATTGCCCTTGCCGAGCGCCTGCTGCCCCAGGAACAGGAGCAGCGAGGCAACGCCCAACACGGAGAGCCAAAGGATGCGCGGCTCTTCGAACCAGTCCCAGCGGCTTCCCTGGCTGAAGACATAGGTGGCGCAGAAAAGCGCGACCGAGACAAGTGTGAAGCCGATCCAATCAAACGGACGTGGCCGCGTTGTGGTGGGCGCCGGATCATCGACCATCAACAAAAGCCCGGCGGCGGCCAGGGACAGGATGACGTTACAGTAGAAGATCCACGCCCAGGACTGGCTGTCCAGCAACCACCCCTGCAGCGCCGGAGCGATCGTCGCAGGCGCGACCACGGCCCCCATGGCAAACAACGCCTGTAGGACTGGCTGATGCGCTTTCGGATAGGCAAAGAAGATGGTGGCCTGCCCTGCAACGAGGAGGATACCGCCGGCGAGACCTTGCACGACCCTGAGGGCAATCAGCAGGTCCAGCGATGTCGTCATCGACGCAATGCCGGACGCAAGTCCCATGATGAGCGTCGAGGCGATAATGAGGCTCAGCGGTCGGACGCGGCTAAGCATCGGGGCCGCAACCATGAAACCGATGAACTTGAAGGCAGTGTAGCCGACGTCGAGCCAGGCGAACTCGTCCGGGGTGGCATAAATGTCGCCGGTGATATCACCGCGTCCGAGCGATAGAACGGTACTGGCAATCGCCTCCGTCAGTGCCGCCACCACGATACCGATGATAAGTAGCGCGCCTGACGCCGACGTCTCGCGGCTGCTGGTCGTGGCCACGTGCGTCGTCATGACCCGCTCCCGAGATCCACGTCGACCCGTGCGGACAGACCGGGCACGAGGCGCCCCGTCAATGGATTACTCGCAAATCGGATCTTGACCGGCACCCGCTGGACGACACGAACGAAGTTTCCGGTTGCATTGTCTGACGGCAGCAGGCTGAAGGCGGAGCCGCTGCCGGGAGCGAAGCTGTCAACCGTGCCTTCAAGCTTCTGGTCCGGGTAGCTGTCGATGGTGATGCGGACACGTTGACCCGGCTGGATGTGTTCGAGTTGCGTTTCCTTGAAATTGGCAACGACCCACACGTCGTCGACCGGAACGATATCGAGCAGGGAGGCACCCGGCGCAACGAACCGGCCAACGCGAACCTGACGGTTGCCGATAACGCCATCGACCGGGGCGCGAACGATCGTGCTCTCCAGATCGATCTGAGAAAGATCGCGCGCTGCTTCTGCCTGTGCCACGGCCGCGACGGCGGCTTCACGCTGCGCCGCGAGGACGGCGATGCGCTGCTTCTGCGCCTCGATCGTCGCAGACGCCGCAGATACGCTTGCCTCCGTTCTCGATCGCGCCGCATCGCTTTCGTCGACATGCGCCTGGCTGATGGTGTTGCTGCGGATCAGTTCGCGGCGACGTTCATACGCCTTGGCAGCCAGATTCATCTCGGCGACGGCCGATCGCTTCTGGGCTTCGGCCTGACGAATAAGGGCGTGCTGAAGCTCTGTCTCCGCATCGACATTGACCAGCCGAGCCTTGGCGGCTTCAACATTGGCCGCCGCTTGCGCAAGGCGAGCCCGATAGTCCCTGTCATCGATCCGGAAAAGCACGTCGCCCGCCCGAACACTCTGATTGTCCTTCACCTCGACGGCCACGACATAACCGGCAACCTTTGGCGCAAGCGAGGTCACATCGCCGCGGACATAGGCGTTATCCGTCGACGCCTCACCACCCGGGCGAGCCCAGGCCCAGCCGCCTGCGACGGCCACCACAGCGCCGAGGCACAGCAACACGCCAACCTTCTTCCTCTTGCCGGATCGCTTCGGGGCGACGCCGACGGAAGCGATCCCTGTGACGGTGGCAATCTTGTCCTCGAGCGTATCCATTGTCCCAGTCCCTGTTGGATTTCGTCGGCTGCGAAGCGACCTCACGGCAAAGAGGATCTCAGAGCCGCATGTCGAAGCACGAGCACGGTCTCCTTGCCCCCTGCCGGCGCTTGCGACTTCAGTGCCCGACTTGTTGACCGACCCAATCATCGAACCGAATTGCACCGAGCCGCGGGTTCTTGCCGGGGGTCAGCGATTGGTCGTCGAGGAGTGCGCCGAAATACCGTGCATGAACATCCGGGACGACCTTTCGATCGTTCTTTGTCGCCCGCAGGAAACGCCTGACCACCTCGTCGAGCGGTATGGCCTCCGGTCCGGCGACTTCGATCGTTCCGTTGCGCGGCGGCGCGAGTGCTATATCGGTAAGCGTCGCCACGACATCGTCGGAAGCGATGGGCTGGAACAGCGCGGGCGACAGGCGAACCTCTCCGTCGACCGTTGCCGATTGCGCGATACCGCCGACGAACTCAAAAAACTGCGTGGCCCGCAGGATGGTATAGGGAATGCCAGACGCCTTGATGAGGTCTTCCTGCGCGACCTTCGCCCGGAAATAACCGTTCTCGGGCAGCCGTTCGCTGCCGACGATCGACAGCGCGATGTGATGGCGCACGCCGGCGGCAGCTTCCGCTGCCAGTAGGTTACGCCCGGATGTCTCGAAGAATTCGAGAACAGCCTTGTCGTCCCAAACTGGGGCGTTGGCGACGTCGACGACGACGTCGGTCCGATCCATCGCTGCGGCCAGGCCCTCACGCGTGATCGTGTTGACGCCAGTACTCGGCGCGGCGGCAAAGACATCGTGGCCGCGCTCGCGCAGGCTCTTCACAAGTTTCGATCCGATAAGGCCGGTGCCTCCGATGACGACGATCTTCATGGGTTCACTCTGCTTTCTCTCGACTGCACCATTGCTGCCGATCTGCGCTGAGAGTGCCCGTATGCTGCAAGGAAGTCCTTGGACCTGCCTTGAATTACCCATGAGGATAGCTTGATTGTCCGTCCAAGCGATTGTGTGATCGTGGCGAGATGCCCTAAGCACGCGAGAGCGTGATAGTTATCCGCCGATGGCAATCGCCGGCCGGGGAAAGTCGGCCAGGAGGGCTGAGGTGCAATTCAGGTTCGCAGGCTATCTGCTCGATCCGGAACGCCGGGAATTGACCCTGAGCGGGCAGGTTGTCGCCGTCGGCCCGCAGGTCTTCGACCTGTTGGTGCATCTCGTCGAGAATCGCGACAGAGTCGTTGGCAAGGATGATCTGCTGCTCGCCATTTGGGGCGGCCGGATCGTGTCGGAATCGACGATCACCAGCCACATTAACGCCGTTCGCAAGGCCATCGGTGACAACGGCGAAGAACAACATTTGGTGCGCACCGTCGCCCGCAAGGGTTTCCGCTTCGTCGGCGAGGTCAGTCTCGTCGATGTTGGAAACGGTGTTCTTTCGCAAGGTCCGGGCCACGTCGTTGGCAGTGCTGACGAGGCAAGTATGGTGCCCCCTGCGCTCCCCCTGCCCGACAAGCCCTCCATAACTGTCCTGCCCTTCCAGAACCTGAGCGGCGATCCGGAGCAGGAATATTTCACCGACGGCGTGGTGGAGGACATCATCACCGCACTGTCACGGTTCCGCTGGCTCTTCGTCATCGCGCGCAATTCAAGCTTCACGTACAAGGACCGCGCCGTGGAAGCGACCGAAGTGGGACGGGAACTCGGCGTACGCTATGTTCTGGAAGGAAGCGTTCGGAAGTCCGGTAAAAAAGTACGCATCACCGGCCAGCTCGTCGATGCCACGACCGGAGCACATCTCTGGGCGGAGCGCTTCGAAGGTACGTTCGACGACATTTTCGAGCTGCAGGATAGCATAGCCGAAAGCGTCGTCGGCGCGATCTCGCCGCAACTCGAACGGATCGAGATCGAGCGCGCCAAGCGCAAGCCGACCGAAAGTCTGGATGCTTACGACTACTACCTTCGCGGCATGGCGAAACTGCACAGCGGGACCCGGGAAGCGCTCGAAGCAGCGCTGCCGCTCTTCTACAAGGCCATCGCCCTCGATGATGAGTTTGCTTCCGCCTATGCCGGCGCCGCCTGGTGCTTCTTCTGGCGAAAACTCAACGGATGGATGGTCGACCGCCCGGCGGAGATCGCCGAAGGCGCACGACTGGCGCGGCTTGCGGTTGAGCTTGGCCGGGACGACGCCGTGGCGCTGACGAGAGGCGGTCATGCACTCGGTCACCTCGCCGACGATCTCGATGGCGGCATCGCGTTGATCGACAGGGCTCGACTGCTCAATCCCAACTTCGCGCTTGCGTGGTTTCTGGGCGGCGTGCTGCGGGTCTTCCGCGGTGAGGCGGAGAACGCAATCAAGGATCTTGCCCATGCCGTTCGCCTGAGCCCGCTCGATCCGGAGATGTTCCGAATGCAGACAGGAACGGCAATCGCGCATTTCTTTTCCGGAAATTATGACGACGCTTTGGTCTGGGCCGAAAAAGCACTCGCAAACCTGCCGAGCCTGCTGGTGGCAGTTGCGCTCGCTGCGGCGAGCCACGCGCTTGCGGGCCGTTCCGACGAGGCAAGTCGCTATATGCAGCGCGTTCGGGCACTTGATCCGTCTTTGCGCGTTTCAAATCTCCGAGAATGGCTGCCGATTCACCGACCAGACGACTTTGCGCGGTTTGCAGACGGATTGCGGCTGGCAGGCTTGCCGGAGTGATAGAGGCCCTTCGCAGTCTGGCTGGTGGAACGCGCTCCGCGACTGGCGAAACATCATCATCTTACGAGGTCACAGAAATTGGCGGCGGATTCGGTGATCGCTGGTCCAGGTCACGCCGGGCATGCTGATATCGACCAGCATGGAACTTCTAGGCCAAATGGATCTGACAACCCCTGTTCTCTCGGGGTGCGGCACCGCATACAAGGGCGCGTCGATATCCGGGCCACAATTGTCAGTTCGCCGATGGCCGCAAGGTTTGGCACAACAACTTTCGGCTGGCGGCTAACGCGCACGAAATCGACGCTTTGCGATGTTCATTTGCAGTTCGTGGCAGGAAGCATGCCGCCCGAGGAGCAAAAGCAGCCTTCGCTCTTCTGCTTCGCAGATGCCTGTTCGCTTGCAGTACTCGGACACGTCCAACAGCGGCTGCGCTTCCGGAGCGATCAATCTGACCTCTGTGGATGTCATGAGTGCAATCCGCCTGCAGTCGCGCCAAGCATCACGCTGCGACGTGACGGACGCCCCACATTGTCGCTTGCGCTGTTTACGAGCAGGCTAGGCGATCGAATTGACCGCCGAAAACTATACGGTGGTTTGGCCCGACCTGCACCGTGCAGCACAGCACAACAGCCGCACGCGCAAAGCGCCGACTGCAGCGGGACCGATTGGACGGCACACAGCAAACGTTGGTTCTATAGCCAACCTCGCCTCATTTTGTAGAATCGGCGCGCCAATGGATTGGTGACCCGAACTGGAGGGAGAAACGATGTCGGCGTATCAAACTACCGATGTGCGAATTCCCACCGATGAGATGGTCTACATCATCGACGACGATGAACAGTTGCGGGCGTCACTGGTCGACTTCTTCCAGACGGTCGGCATCGATTCTGACGCCTTCGTGGATACGACTGACTTCAATCACCGTGCGGATCCGGAAAGGACCGGTTGTCTTCTTCTGGATGTGCGGTTGCCTGGTCTCAGCGGCATTGAGTTTCAAAGAAGGCTATCTGCAGCGGGATCCGAGGTCCCGATCGTGTTCATGACCGGTCATGGCGATGTGTCGATGAGCGTCTCGGCCATGAAAGCTGGGGCGGTCGACTTCCTGTTGAAGCCATTCTGCACGAACGATTTGCTCATGGCCGTCAACACCGCCATCACACGAGGGCGAGAGCAACGCGAGCTGGCTTGCAGGCGCAGATATGTCGCCGAATGCGCGGCAAGCCTCACGCCGCGGGAACGCCAGGTCATGAAACTCGTCACGGACGGGCTCATGAACAAGCAGGTCGCCTATGAACTGCGGATCAGCGAAATCATGGTCAAGCTCCATCGCGGCAGTGCCATGAGAAAGATGCAGGCGCGCTCGCTCGCGGACCTGGTAAAGAAAGTCGAACTCCTGCAGTAAAGCCGAACTCCTGCAGTAACGAGGACCGACAGTGGACCTATGGCGCGTCACAGTCGTCCGGGTCTTCGGTTGATACACGGCACCTTCAGCGCCGCGCGTGCTCGACCGTCCGCACCAACTCCGCCAATGATCTGACCTGCATTTTCCGCATGAGGCTCATGCGGTGGAGCTTGACCGTCATCTCGCTGATCCCAAGCTCGAAGGCGATCTGCTTGTTCATCAGGCCACGAACGACGGCCTGCATCACTTCGTTTTCGCGCGGGGTGAGAGAACCCATGAGTTCGTCTATATGGTCTTTTTCCGCAGAGTGTTTCCGTTGCTCGCGATTGAGCTCGATGGCGTTCTCGATCGCATCAAGAAGTACCGAACTGTCGAACGGCTTGGTTATGAAATCGGCGGCACCAGCTTTCATCGCTCGTACACTGGTTGGTATGTCTGCGAAAGCCGTCAAAAAAATCACCGGCAGATTGCTGCCCATCGTCGCCAACTGATCCTGAAGATCCAGTCCATTCAGCCCTGGCATTCTGAAGTCTACGAGAACGCACCCGGCCGCATCGATATGGGCCCTTTCCAGGAACTCCTTGCCGCTGGCAAAGGCGGCTGCCCGTTTGTTGCTGGCGGCCAACAGGTCAAGCAGCGCGTCACGAATCTCCGGGTCATCATCGATGACATAGACAATCGGATCGAGGTTTCCCGCGATGTCAGGTTGCTTCGGCATTGCGCTTCCTGGTGCTTCCGATTTCACGCGGAGGGCGGGACCTATGGCCAACCGCTTTTTCTTCAGCCCTGTGTGATAGTCGTGCCTTCGACGCCGAGCCCACAGTCGTCAGGGTTCGGTTCAAATAGCACAGCAGACCGTCACTCGAACCTATACCATGGTACAGATCGGCCGGCGCCTTCTTCGAACAGGGCGTCTGCCGAAAATGACGGTCGATCGCCATGTCGCTTGATCATCCCCGACTTCGCCCCGGCCACCTTTGAGCGCCCTGGCAACCCGTGGGCGCACGGGATTGTTTGCAAAGTGCCGCGGCGGTCATTGTTGACCTCACCACCAGTTTGGGTGCGAAGGGCTGGGAACCTAAACTTCAGTTCAATTCCCCGCCATGTTTTCAGTCTGCAAAGTGCTTTTCGCCGTTGCGCACACAGTATTGCCAGCTCACCGACTGGCGCTGCGCGTGCTCGAACTGCGGGAAGGAAAACCTCTGGTGATGTTGTCGACCCGGTTTGAGGCCGGATTTCTGATGCCTGGATCGAAAGCGTCGGCTTAGTCGAGCTCTTCCAAAAGGAACACCACGATGCGAATTGCAGTCATAGGTGCGAGCGGCTTCATCGGCTCGCGCGTCACATCGGAACTGATCGCCCGCGGGCACGAGGTCATCGCTGTCTCGCCGACATTTGGCGTCGACGCTGTCACTGGACAGGGGCTTCGCCAATCGCTCGAGGACGTGGAGGCCATAGTTGATGTCAGCAATGCGGGCGCCTTCGGAGATGTCAACGCGCTGCATTTCTTTCGCGCGGCGGGGCGCAATCTCGTCGCCGCAGCCGTCGAGGCCGGCGTGCAGCGCCACATCGTTCTTTCGGTCGTGGGCACGGACCGGCTGGTGGAAAACGACTACTTCCGGGCAAAGCTCGTCCAGGAGAACATTGCCAGAGCCTCACCGTTATCCATCACGGTTGTCCGCTCGACACAGTTTTTCGAGTTCCTTCAAAGTGTCACAGTCATGAATCCGATCGACGACGACCTGTTGCTTCCATCTACCCTCATAAGGCCCATCGCTGCAGACGATGTCGTCCACTTCCTGATCCGATCTGTTGAGGAAGGCACAGGGGACAGCTTCGTCGAGATCGCAGGGCCGGAGATCTGGCAACTCGACGACCTTGGAAGAATGCTTCTCGCAGCCGATGAGGATCCAAGGCGCATCGTCAGCGATCCTGAAAGCAGGTACTTCGGCGTCCCGATTGCCCACGACAGCATGCTGGCTTGTTGAGCGACGCAAGGGCTAGCCATTCCCGGCACTTTCCCCGACCACCAACCCGCTGAGAAAGCGACCTCAACCAGACGCCGGTATCGACGACCCCCTAAGTGCGGTAAACACTCGGACTTGTCGATTGACCCGGCTTACTCAAACACTTCGGGCGAGCGACGCTGGCTCAAACGGCAGCGCGAACACAAACGTGGTTCCATGCGGCTCGTTCTGCTTCGCGAAAAGACGTCCCCCGTGAGCGTCCGCGATCGTGCGGCAGATCGCCAATCCCATCCCCATGCCCTGAAATTTCGTTGTAAAGAATGGTTCGAAGATCTTGTCTGGAAACTCCAGACCGATGCCGCGGTCACTGACCGCGATCTGGACAGTGTCGTCGGAGCGCCCCACCGACAACCTCAAGATCCTGCTGCGTGCAACGAACTCCATCGCCTCCAGGCCGTTGCGAATAAGGTTGATGAGAACTTGTCGGATCTGGATCCGATCGACCGCGACGCGGGGGAGATCGGCTTCAACCTCCAGCTCCATCTGGGCAGAGTATCGCGACGCCTCGTCGACCATGAGATCACGGGCGTCTTCGACAAGACCCGCGAGCGCTGTCAGATCCCGCGTCTCTGCAGGTTGTCTCGAGAGAACCCGGATGTGGTTCACCACATCGCGGGCCGTGTTCGCTGCACGGGTGATGCGCTCTATCGACAGCAGCGCCCGCTCGATGTTGGGAGGATTTGTTGTGAGCCACCTTCGGCAGGCGTTCGAAGACGTAAGCACAGTCGTCAACGGGTGACTTACCTCGTGTGCAATGGACGCAGAAAGTTCAGCAACATTTGCTGCAGCGCCTGATCGATCGACACCGATCGAGGGCTCTCGGCGTTTTCTATTGGAAGTCAGCATCGCCGCCCCTGGTAATATCCGTTACCATTGACGTCTATGGTAATTGCCATTACCAGTCAAGAGCCCGTTGTCGGAGGAGGTGACAGACTTTGGCCGAAATCAGTTTGGCGCGACCGAAAGCCCGCCGCGAAGCCCTTCTTCGCGCGGCCGCTGAGGTATTTTTCGAGCAAGGTTACGCTGCAACCAGCATTGACGCGATTATCGAACGCGCCGGCGGGTCAAAGCGAAACATTTACAATGAGTTCGGCAACAAAGAGGGGCTGTTTGCCGCCATCGTCAACCAAAGCGCAGATCAACTTCTGTCAACGCTGGACGTAGAGCAAATTGAAGGACATGACCTGGAGGAAACGCTGACGGTGTTCGGCAAGCAACTTATGGACCTCTACATGTCGCCCAGCGTGATCGGCCTCTACCGCATCGCAATTAGCGAAGCGCATCGCTTCCCGGGTCTCGTAAAGGTGTTCCATGAGCAAGGGCCCGGGCGCGCAACATCGCGGCTTGCAGAAGTCTTGGAAGCCGCAAAAGAACGGGGCGAAATCCGCTCCGACAATTGCCTGCAGGTTTCCCGTCATTTTGTCGGCATGATCCGCGACAACCTTCTCCAGGCGATCGTCGGCATCCATCCCGAACCTGCAAACGTTTCCGTTCTCTCCGCAGTTGACGTCGTCCTGAACGGAATTCGACCGCGACGTGAAAGCTAGCGGGATACCGGGCCGCCTTCATTTTTGTTAGCCGGGAAAGACGGCCCGCATCATTGGCCAGGCGCTGCTTCGTCCGTGGAAATCCTCCAGAACGGACGCCTTATCTCGATCAATGGCCTGTCCGGGTGCCCGGCCTTGCGGCGATCGCGAAGCAACGCAATGATGTCCCTTTCGATCGCGGGGTCGCTCAGAAAGTAACTATGCCCGCCAAAGCCGGCTCTTCCGTCATATTCGATGAAGTCCGCGACACCGGTAAGATGCAAATTCCGCCAGAGCGGATTGGCACCCGCTTCCTCGGCACTGATGCTATCGCGCGTCAACCGCCCGAGCCGAGCAACACTTCCAAAGAGCCCGCGTGACAGCGCGAGCACCATATCAGTGGGCGAGGAGTAGATCGTCAGATGCAACGGTCCTATCCGCGGCAAAACATCATAAGGCTCTGCGACCGCCCCGTGCGGCGCATCCGGATCGGACACAAATCCGAACAGTTTGGTCGCGGCGATATCCAGATCGATATCCGGAGCGAACAACACGACGTTGCTGATCTTGTAGCGCTCACCAGGAGACGATCGTGTGGAGTAGGCCTCCATACCCAGATGCTGAAGAGTCGACAAAAGGACATCCGCACCTCTGCTGTGGGCGATCAGATGAACATCTTCCACCTGTCGGGTCGCGGAAATGATACGAATGGCCTTCTTCAAGTCGGCGACAGCGAACTCGCCGGACTCGCGGTCGATGTTGTAGCCATAAAGGGCACCACCGGAACCGCCTGCCGGCCAGGAAAGCAGGACGCACACAAAATCCCTCGACAGGAGAGCGCAAAACCGGCCCGCCGTTACCGCCGCATCGTCGAAGCTGTTGTTGTAGCCGTGGACGAAAATCACGACCTCCTTGCGCTTCGCCTTCGCTAAACGGGCGCTGACTTCATCCTGCAACGTCGCGGCTGCCTTGAGGTGGGCATCGACCGTTGCCCGGTGTCGGCGTGG
This sequence comes from Ensifer adhaerens, assembly GCF_028993555.1. Taxonomy (NCBI): domain Bacteria; kingdom Pseudomonadati; phylum Pseudomonadota; class Alphaproteobacteria; order Hyphomicrobiales; family Rhizobiaceae; genus Ensifer; species Ensifer adhaerens. The sequence goes on from NZ_CP118611.1 coordinate 1,755,669, forward strand.
ACCGTCGGCTGTCAGCTCGATCTGGTATGGCGACGGTGGAAATTCACCGAGTTTGGTAATCTCTGAGACGTTGAGCGGCGCGACACCGCGTCTGTTCCCGCCGGCTTGCGCAACGGATTGCCCCGCAGCGAGAGCCACCGAACCGAAGCTCATTGAGCGCGCCCGGACCGAACTGTAGGAAAGTGCACCGCCGTCGGACGTCATTGGTGCCCTGTCGGTCACGTAAAGGATGTTCTCGTTGGACGCACCTTTTGCCCCAATAGCGGCGCTCCCCACGCGCCCTTCTCTTTCCCCTTCACTTGACCATGTCGTCGTAAGGTAAGTCATCAACAACGACACCAGCAGCAACTTTGGGATCCTCAAGGATTTTCGATGATAGTTCCTGAGTGGCCGAACCACGAGCCTTTCGTTTCTTTTCCTCATTTCCGATATTGCCGCTGCACATGGACCTTCTGACGCCACGTGAAGTTTAAACCTTTCGATGACGAACAGACCTATACTTCCGTTTAGTTGCGTCCTTGATATCGAGGCAAAGTCGTTTCTCGCTGCGCCATGTCGTTACGTTTGGGTGAGACGCACCAAGATGCCCTGGCGCTGCAGGGCAGCCGCCGCCTGCTTGCGTCATTGCGCTAGAGCCCTGCGGAACTTCCGGTTGGGAGCGTGAAGGTGAACTTCGTGCCTTCGGGCTCGCCCTTTTCTGCCCACAACCTTCCACCGTGGGACTCGACAATCGAACGACAGATCGCCAGCCCCATGCCCATCCCCTGCCCTTTCGTCGTGAAGAACGGCTCGAAGATCTTGTCAGGAAATTCGATGCCCGGTCCACGGTCCCGGATTTCGACTAGGATTTCGCTCCCCGCCGACCGCGCCTGTACCTTCAGCACGCGCTTGCCCGAGACTGCGTCCATCGCCTCCATGCCGTTGCGAATGAGGTTGATCAGCACCTGCTGAATCTGCACGCGGTCACAAACAAGAGACGGAATGTCGCTCCCGACATCGACCTCCATGTGAACTCGACGGCGCGATGCATCCTCGGCCATCAGATCGCGTGCCTCTGAAAGCAGACGGCCGAGCTCAGTCGGGCTTCGGCTGGCTTCGGAATGCCGGAACAGCGCTCGGACCCGGCTGACCACCTCAGCCGCGGACCTCGTACTGGAAATGATGCGCTCCAAAGCCAGCCTCGCGCGGTCAAGGTTTGGCGGCTGCGCCGAAAGCCATCGCTGGCAAGCATCCGCACTGGAGGCCAAGGCTGTCAGCGGCTGGCCCACCTCATGCGCTATCGATGCCGAAAGTTCAGCAAGGCTGGCGGCCTGACTTGCGCGGACGAGATTCTCCTGCGCCAGGCTCAGCTCCTCCCGTGATCTCACCTGATCGTCAATGTCGAGCGATACACCATACCATTGCACGATCGTACCGTCGCGATCGCGCAGCGGTTCGCATCTGCCCTCCATCCAGCGATAGGTTCCGTCTTTCTCGCGACGGCGGTAACGCATGGTAAAGGCTTCCCCGGTCTTCAGGCAGACTGCTGCGGTGCGCTGTACTTCGGGAGCATCATCGGCGTGGACGAGTTGCTGAGCGACGCCCGCGAAATCGTCAGGTTTGGCTTCGGCCAGGCCGAGGTAGTCCAAATATCGCTTGCTGACGTAGGACATCTCACCTTCTGGGGTCCAACTCCAGATGTTGGCCGGCACGGCGTCGATGATTTGTTGGAGCTGCCGTTCGTTGCGGCGCAGGGCCTCCTCGGCTTGCACCTGATCGTGAATGTCATGGGCGAGGCCGTACCATTGAAGGACCTGTCCGTTGTCGTCTCGAAGAGGCTCGGCGCGACCCGACACCCAACGATAGGCGCCGTCCGCACGACGAAGTCGGTACCGCATCGCGAAACTCTCTCCGGTGGCATAGCAGTGGCGGAGCGCTTCACCGAGACGGTGAGCGTCATCAGGGTGGATGATGGTTTGCATGAAAGACGCCAGCCAACTCGGATCGAGCAATCCTTGCTGCCCGGCGTCGAGCCCGAAGAAATCGATCATGCGTCTGCTGAAGAAGACCGGCTCGCCCGTCGGGTCCAGGCGCCAAAGCAGCCCCGGAACCATATCGACCAACTGGGAGAGTTCCCGCTCTCGACTGCGCAAAGCCTCCTGTGCGCGGACCTCGTCGTCGGTGTCAACGCTCACACCGTACCATTGGATGATCCTGCCATCGGCATCCCGCATCGGCTCTGCGCGAGACTCAATCCAGCGATAGCCTCCGTCGGCGCGTCGCACGCGATACCTGAGGGAGAGACGCTCACCGCTTGCGAGCGACGTGTTGAATGCTTCCGACACGCGCTCCTGGTCCTCAGGGTGCACCAGCATTCGCGTGAAGGCCGCCAGTCGGCTCATTCCGGATGTGTCGAAATTGACCACCTCCTGTCCGACGAAATCAACCATGTGCTTGTTGAAGAAGGTCGGCTCTCCGTCGGCCGCCAGCCGCCAAAGGAGCGCGGGGACTGTATCGATCAGTTGCCTCAGCGAGCGCTCGCTTTGACGCAGTGTCTGCGCCGCCAGGTGATACTGCCGCGAGATCGCGGCCACGATCAACGCAGAGAAGGCCGAAATTACAAGAAACAACTGCAGCATCACCTGTTTGTGCCGTTGCGAGTCCGGGTCACCCGCAAACTGGCTGACGCCGGATAGCGTGAATGCGGCCGTGACGAGCGCGAGAAGGGCCAGGGCGACAACCGCTCCTTTGAATTCAAAGCGCACGGCCGCCCAAAGAAGTGGCGGCATGATGATGTAGGCGAAGGCCAGATAGCCGCTTAAGGAAAGCCCGGCGACACCGAGAAAAATCAATCCCAGAACAAAAGCTTCCAGCCATCGGGTAGCGGAAAGCGGCGCCTCGCCTCGCCAGCTCTGGAACAGGACGAGCGCGAGCGGCGCGACGATCAAGACCCCTGTTGCATCCCCTATCCACCACAAGGGCCAGGCCGTCGCGAACGCCTGCATGTTGAACCAGGCCAATGTCGCGCTTCCCACAGTCGCGCTGATCAGCGGGGCCAGCCCGGCACCCATGACGACAATTGCAAGCACGTCCTGAACCGATTCCATGCGAACCGGCCACCCGCAGGTCCTTCTTATGAGCCATGCGCCCGCCGCCGCTTCGAGAGCATTGCCAGTGTAGATCAGCATGGCGGCAGGCAGTGGGTTGTGGAACCAAAGCGCGTTGGCCAAGAGTTCCGCGAGAAGGCCTGCGATGATCCACCACGGCCGGTTCAGCGTGTGAGAATAGACGAGCGTCGCAATGAAGAGCCCACTTGGAGGCCATATCGAGATGCCAGTGCCCGGTACGATTGCAAGCAACTGCGCAAATCCGGCGGCCGCGAAGTAGGCGGCGACAAACAGCCCCAGGTATTGGGGGCCGGGGCGATCTGACCAGGCGGGTATCATTGGCTACTCCTGTTGGAGAAAGTAGGCGCCTCGTCCGCACTTCGGGCACGTATTCTCGACGGCAAACTCAGGACCGGCGAGACTGTAAATACTGCACCAATCCGGTGACATCTATTTACAGGCTAACCAGCCGAGCAAGCGCCCTACTCGCAACGACTATCGTCTCTATTTTAATCCGGCTGATGTACTGGGGAAATAGAGCCGGTGGCCTCGCCTGTATCGGCCCTTGGTGAAGCGCATAGCCATCCTGCCTGAAGGCGGCGAAGGACCACCGGCTGCGCCGTGACGAGGAGGTCGCGTTGGGAGCAGCACCTCGACGTCATCGGCATCGCTACTTCAGCCAGTGATCGCGCTCGGAAGCACGCGTCAACCGTGCCCGATAGGTCTGGTGCACCATGGCCGACGTACTGTTGACCCCGGCAGCATAGCGACAGTCTTGCTTTGGAGCTATCGCGACCTGCGGCTCGCGCGCAGCTGCATGGTGGCAACCGTCGCAACGCAAAGCCCCACCAAGACGTGGGTCCACATCGGCGCCGCCGTAGATCCAAAGCCAAGGACGAGAGGGGCAATGACGGCCCAGAATCCGGTGAACAGATTGGTCCACTCCGCCCAATCCTGATAGTGGTAGAGCGCCACAATCGAGCACGAAGTGATAATGGAGCCAACGATTACTCCACTCCACAAGGCAGGCGCGGACTCCACAAATGCGAAAGCCGCACAAAGAAACCCGAACCCGATGACAAGATTAGTCAGCTCCAACCACGTGCTCGGAACTTTATTTTTCATTTCAACTCCATGTACTTTATTCGAGATTTTCGCCGTTAAAGCCAATCTCTTATCCAGCGTTATTTACACCAGGAGTGCTATACACCGCGCACTTCGCCAACAACCCAAACACTGGTTTAGGATTCTGGACGGCAATTGCCCGTTGCGGCAGGCCTGGTGGTTTGCCTCTATGGAGGCATTAGATCCCGGGACGGATGTGTAGACAGTGCCTATCTGGATCGAGCGGCTCAGCCGCCTCAGGCGCATGGGGACTTTTCTTGTGCGTGAGATGGCGACCCGGTCGCGGAACACCTCGGCCACCCTTGCTGTTGTCGCACCTGCGTCAACGACCGCGCGTCCGGCATTGGTCGCAGACGCATAGCCCATCCGGATCGCCACCGGTTGCGGAGGTGGCGCGAAGACACGGCGAAACGGATTTGCCGCACTGGCAACGGAAGAACTCCCCACCGCAAGCCAGGCACCCTGCAACCCCAAGCCCAGGTCAGGCCGACGAAAGGGCGGTGTCGTGAGCGTTTCGCTGGTGCGCCGCCAATTGCAGCAGCGCAGGAGTTGATGGACGGTGCGTAGCGCGCCATCCTGCCCACACTCGGGAGCACGGGCTCAAAGCACCGCTTCGTTCGGATTTCGCAACGAGGCCGGCTGCTGCCCCTGTACCCACGCCCAGGCGGTCGCGGCAATACCGAAGGGTGCCGGCAAGCTCACGGCCGGGAAATCCCTCAGAATGACGGAGGCAGAGCATATCCCGACGGCCACTTCCCACAGGTGAAAGATGCCGTGTGCGATCAGCCAGAGAGTGGCTGCTCCCCAAAGTTCAACTCGCCGATCCGGCCTGAACCAGCCGATCGCAAATGCAAGAGCGACGAACCCTTGGATGATGCCGATGTCACGAATGAAATGCTGGTTGTAGAAGCCCGTATCGATGACCCCGGATGAAGTAGTACCACCCTTCCGGGTCATAGAGCATGTGGATCGAGAGCCATGCGGCGAGCGAAACATTGAACCCGACCATGACGAAAACAGCATGTTTCAGCATTTGCATTTCCGTTCTCCTGCTTCGGACTGCCAGGAGGGTAACATCGCGATCCGGGCTGGGCCTCCCAAACCAAGGTTTAGGGCCCGCTCGGGCGAACGGTATTGCCGATCGCCGTTGTGGTGGGTGCACGCTCTGCCATTCGCTTCGCGGCATCTATCCGACACGCCTTAGCGCAGAAGCAGTGAGCCCCTTCAGTGCTCTCACGCCAGGGGCTGGCTTTGGTGATCTCCGGCTCTGAAGCCCAAGAGCTCGCCGAGGGCCGAACGTCTCCCGATCAGATCGGCCAGAGTGTACTTGTCGAAAACCGATACGAAGGCAGCTGTGGCTTCGGAAAGGACGACGGGTAGCGTACAGGCGGGAGCTATGCGGCACCCTTCGCAATCAATCAGGTCGGTCAACACCTCCGTATGTCTCAGCAGAGCGCCAAGGCCTATTTCGTTCGCCGGTCGCGCGAGACGAATGCCTCCGTTGCGGCCGCGTACGGACTCGAGAAATCCTGCGCTCGCCAGATCCTGCACAACCTTCATCATGTGATTTTGCGAGACCGAGAAGGCGTCCGATATTTCGCGGATCGAGCTCAATCCCGATGGTCGCGAGCCCAGATAGATCATGAGGCGCATCGCATAGTCCGTGTATTTCGTTAGCCTCATCGCCCGCCTGCGTCAAAAAGCCCGGTTCAAAAACATGCATTTCATTAGCATCTTTTCCTTCGACAGAATACATGCATGTAAGATGCATGTTTAAGCGTGAGCAAGACGTGCACTGAGATCGCCAACCCACGTCCCAGCGTGCACCGCATCGAAAGGAAACATCATGCCGAAACCCCTCTCAGCCGAGACCATCCAGATCGTGAAGGCGAGCGCCCCGGCCCTCGCGGCCCACGGCACCGACATCACAAAGAGCATGTATGCGCGCCTCTTCCGTGACGATCATATTCGGGAGCTGTTCAACCACGCCAACCAGGGCGAAAGCGGCTCCCAGGTCAATGCGCTTGCGGCCGCCATCCTTGCCTATGCCCGGAACATCGACAATCTCGCAGCACTCGGACCCGTGGTCGAGCGCATTGCGCACAAGCATATCGGCTACCACATCCTGCCGGATCACTACCCGTTTGTGGCAAAGGCCCTTCTTGCCGCCATCGCGGACGTGCTCGGGAGCGCGGCCACCCCACAGATCTTGAACGCTTGGGGCGAGGCCTACTGGTTCCTGGCAGACATTCTTAGCGAACGTGAAGCCGAGATACGCGACGAACTCTTGAAACAATCGGGCGGCTGGAACGGCTGGAGAGATTTCGTCATCGTGTCGAAGACGCGCGAAAGCGACGTCGTCACATCATTTGTCCTGAAGCCCAAGGACGGCGGCCGCGTCGTACGCCACAAACCCGGGCAATATCTCACACTCCGCATCAAACCGGACAATGGCATCGAAATGAAGCGCAACTATTCGATCTCGAGCGGACCGAACGAGAGCTTCTACCGCATCTCGGTCAAGCGGGAGGCATTGGGCCAAGGTGGATCGCGGTACCTCCACGACACCGCAGCAGTCGGTTCTGTGCTGAGCGTCACACCGCCGGCAGGTGACTTTTACCTCCCGGAGCTGCCCGAGGCACCAGTCGTGTTGCTATCCGGCGGCGTTGGGCTGACGCCGATGGTCAGCATGCTGGAGACGATCGTTGAGGAACATCCCGATCTCGAAGTTCACTTCGTCCACGGCGCGCTAAACAGCGCTACGCATGCGATGGATCAGCACGTGCGTGCGCTTGCCAAGGCTCACGGCAAGATCAGGATCAGCAGCTTTTACAGTGAACCTCAGAGCAAAGATGCGGCCGGGTCGTCTCATGACTTTGATGGCTTCATCACCGCTGAATGGCTTCGAAAGCAGACGCCTGTGCACGAGGCCGAATTCTATCTCTGCGGGCCCAAACCATTCCTTCGTTCACTCGTTCCCGCGCTCGCCAGAGAGGGCGTCTCGAGCGACAGAGTGCACTACGAGTTCTTCGGACCATCGGACGAACGTCTCGCAGCCTGATGCGAAATCGAACTTAGACGCATCCCGGCAGTTTTGAATCTGGCACGATCGGCGCTCTGGCGCCGATCTTGGACATTGGGCCTGCGATGATAAACTCGGCTTACAGGACCAAGCATGAGCTGCCCATACTCAGGTGTAGCTCGACCACCAAAAACCTCCAACCTAGACTCCGTGGTGTAGCCCTGACCGGCACGTTTCAATTGCGAAACAGGAGCACATCATGTCCAACATAGAAACAAGCCCCCGAAAAATCGTCCACCAGGAAAAACCGGCGCCGGATGAACTGGTTCCCTCGCGTTATGCGGTCCGGGTCGGTGAGATTGACGTGCTGGTGATCAGTGATGGAATTCTGACGCCGCCGGCCGAGTCGATGGCCACCAACGCTGACCCGGACGAGCGGGGGGCGTGGCTGGATGACAGGTTTCTGTCAAAGGTCGCCTTCGATTGGGCGTTGAACGCCGTTGTGGTCCGCAGCGGCGACCAGACTATCCTCCTCGACAGCGGTCTCGGCGAGGAATATCCCGACTTCCCACGGGCCGGGCAGTTCGTTCATCGATTGGAAGCCGCCGGCGTTGATCTCGCATCGGTGACCGACGTGGTGCTGACGCACATGCACTTCGACCATGTTGGCGGGCTCCTCGTCGAAGGCGTGAAGGAGCGGCTGCGTCCGGACCTCCGCGTCCACGTGTCTGCCGCAGAGACCAGGTTCTGGCAGGCGCCTGACTTCTCGCGGACCGCCATGCCACCGGCGCTCGCAGATCTGGCGCGCAAAGCGTCTCTCGAGTTCCTCAGTGCGTACCGCAGCAATCTGCGGACTTTTGACGAGCAGTCGCAGGTGGCGCCGGGCGTGGTCGTCACGCGTACCGGCGGCCACACCCCCGGGCATAGCGTGGTCCGCATTTCGTCTGGTGGCGAGCGGCTGATGTTCGGCGGCGACGCCCTGTTCCCCGTCTCCTTCGACCACCCCGAGTGGCACAACGGCTTCGAACACGACCCCGAAGAGGCGACCCGCGTTCGACTGCGCCTCATGCGGGAGCTTGCGGAGACCGGATCTTGGCTCGTTTCCACCCACATGCCGTTCCCGTCGGTCGGTCGCGTAGCCGCCACCGGCGACCTCTACCGCTGGGTTCCGGCCTGGTGGGATTACTGACCGACTGCTTCGGTCAGAATGAACGAGACAACCGTCTTGACCTGAGCAACCGGTCGATCGCTGCCCCGCACGGCGCCTTTGTCGCCACGAGGCAGCGGTCGGCCATTGGCCTTGGTTCTATACTTTTGGACGGGTTGCATCGTGCTGGGGCGGTCGGGCATGAGATACTCGGCAGGCGGAACACATGGGCCGTCGTTTCCAGGGCTATCGTATTGTTCAGGAGCGGCAGATGTTTCCGTCTGTCCAAGGACAGCACTGAGCCTGCCAATCCTGGAACGCCTCTCGTGCGACCATGGGAGCATGCTGAAGGACATGGGCTCTGAGCTAACGAGCGAGTTTCGCAAGCAGATCCTGCACTGGCTCTCGGCTGGGGTTCGCTACGAGCCGTTGGCAGAAAAGGTGTTTGCAGAGCTCTGCCGGCGACTCGTTCATTGCGGAGTCTTGCTGAGCAGGGCGACGCTTCATCTTCGCGTGCACCACCCGCAGTGGCTGGGGACACGAATGACCTGGAACCGTGGACAATCGGTCGCCAACGTCCAGACCATCGCCTACGACGTGGAGGCCACTGACGCTTTTCTTCGCAGCCCATTTCAATTGGCGATCACGAGCGGAATGCGCGTCCGGCAGAAACTGCAAATCTTGGGACCGCACCGTTTCGCGGTTTACGAAGAACTGAAACAGGCGGGCCACTCGGATTACGCTGCCTGGCCCCTGGATCATACGCAAGGTCGACGTCATCTCCTCACATTCGCAACCGATCGGCGCGATGGGTTCTCCGAACAGGAACTGGCGCTTTTCGATGCACTTCAGCCTTGGCTCTCGCTCGTCACCGAAGTACGTGTGAAAAGCCAGCTGGCGCGTACTTTGCTGGACACCTACGTTGGGTCGCATGCCTCGGAGAAAGTATTGCGAGGCGCGACCAGAAGAGGAACTGGCGCAACCATAGATGCCGCAATCCTTGTCTGCGATTTGAGAAACTTCACCCGCCTTTCCGACCGGCTCCCGCGTGACGAACTGATCGGAATTTTGAACAGCTTCTTCGAAGCCGTCGGGGAGCCTATTGAAAACCATGGTGGCGAGATCCTCAAGTTTATCGGAGACGGTCTCCTCGCCGTCTTTCCCATGGACGATGCCGATGCCTGTCAAAACCTTATCGCTGCAGTTCGCGACGGACACGAAACCGCGTCTCGGCTTTGGCCAGTGGTCGAGCAAGTGCGTTTCGGCATGGGGGTCCACCTGGGCGAGGTGGTCTATGGCAACATCGGTTCGAAACGACGCCTCGACTTCACTGTGATCGGCTCTGCCGTCAACACGACCTTCAAGCTTGAAGCGCTCACCAAAACTCTGCGCTATCCCGTACTTCTCTCCGGAGAATTCGTAGAGGCAGCAGGCTGCTACGATCAGACCGAGCGCCTCGGATTTCACACGATCGACGGCGTCGCAGAGGCGGTCGATATCCATGCTCTGCACCTCGATATTCCTGGCAGCGCCTGAAGTGTGATGAGATTGCGAAACGCGCCGCGCTGCGAATGTCGACGGATACCCTTCAAGCGTGATCTCCAGCAGACTGCCCAAACGATTGGGGAGCTCCCATCGTGACACAGACTGGAACTCCCCCGGCAAGGCGCGCCTCTCCACATGCCCAAGGTGATAGCGACGACCTGCAGCAGCCCGCAAAGGATCGTCGAAACGAAGGTATACCTTTCGCGCTGTTGGCCAGATGCTAGCGTCTCCAGGCCTTGCACGAGCCGCCAGTCCCGCCGGAAGACGGTTCCTGCCAGGGCGTTAGAACGGATATCCGTTCAGCAACATGACCCGTCGCGGGCCTATGACCCGCGGGCCCAGCATCGCGGATTGAGAGCATCATTTGGTGCAGCGAGACCAGCACAGAAAGGAATGGCCATGACAGCCGAGCAATCCGGTCACGGATACGTAACGACAGGAGATGGGACCAGGATTTTTTACAAGGATTGGGGGCCAAGCGACGCGCAGCCGATCGTGTTTCATCACGGGTGGCCGTTGAGCGGGGATGACTGGGACAACCAGATGCTTTTCTTCCTCGGTAAAGGCTATCGCGTGATTGCCCATGACCGTCGTGGGCACGGGAGATCAGAGCAGGTGAGCGGTGGCCATGACATGGATCACTACGCTTCCGACGTAGCCTCCCTCGTCAGGCATCTCGGTTTGCGCAACGCAATCCATATCGGGCATTCGACGGGCGGTGGCGAAGCGACCCGGTACGTCGCTCGTCATGGCGAGGGGCGTGTGGCCAAGCTCGTCCTGATCGGCGCTGTGCCACCGCTTATGCTGAAGACGCCGACCAACCCCGAGGGGCTTCCGATCGAGGCGCTTGACGGCTACCGCGAGGCGCTCGCAGCCAACAGGGCGCAACTCTATCACGACATCGCCAACGGCCCCTTCTACGGCTTCAATCGCCCTGGCGCCACGCCATCTGCGACCGTCAGCCACAATTGGTGGCGACAGGGGATGATGGGAGCCGCCAATGCCCACTACCTGGGCGTCAAGGCCTTCTCGGAGACCGACTTCACCGAGGATCTCAAGATGATTGACGTGCCGGCACTGGTACTGCACGGCGATGACGACCAGGTGGTTCCGTTGGCGATTTCCGCCCCCCGCTCCGCCCAACTTCTGAAGAACTCTACCCTGAAGATCTACAAGGGGTTCCCTCACGGTATGGCGACGACACACGCTGACGTCATCAATCAGGACATACTCAGCTTTATCACCGAATAGTGCGAGGACGGGCGCCTCCGGCGCCCGTCCATTCATGCGTAGGCGGCCAATGCATCCTTTGAATATGCGGGTCTCGCTGCAGCCTTCGTTCTCGTCGCCACTTTAGATCTGAAACTGAGCTGAGCTCCGGGTGGTGACGAATTGAGGCCGCCGTCTACCTGGAAAGAATGGAGGATTTCATGTGTTCCACGAAAAAGATGACCGCAAACTTCGGCGTGCCGTGGGAAAAAGCCTACGGCTATTCTCAGGCTGTGCAGGTCAAAGGCATCATCTACGTCTCCGGGCAACTAAGTCACGACAAGGCGGGCAACCTCGTCGCTCCTGCAAAGCTGGATCCGACGGGAAGGCCGGTCGATTTTTCAAGCATGGAAGAGCAGATGCGACAGACCTACGCCAATGCTGTCGCCGTGCTGGCCGAATTCGGCGCCTCGCTCGACGATGTGGTCGAAGAGACACTCTATGTGCTCGATGTCGACGCCGCATTTGCGGCTGCTGGCAAGGTCCGGAAGGAAATGTACAGAGCAGAGGTGCCGGAATGTGCGAGCAACCTGATCGGCGTTTCCCGGCTGGCGTTTCCAGAACAACTCATCGAGGTCACCTTCCGGGCGGTCGCGCCGTGCGGTTCGCTTTGTGGTGCCTAACGACAAGGTCGATCAATACGGACGGCGTGAGACCGGGTTCGGGGGCAAACCTTCGTTTTATAGTCAGCGAAGCCACTTCGGGTAAAATCGGGGAGTGTTGGTTCTTGACGATCAAGGGAGCTAAGCCATGCCTGAGTTTTCAAAACCCATTGAGGCAACGGCCAACCTGGATGTGGTCCACATCATCGACGACGATGAACGCGTTCGTTCATCTTTGCTTGAACTCTTCGATTCCTCAGGAATTCGCGCCGAAGCGTTCGTCGACACTGCCGACTTCGATCATAGGGGCGATCCACAGGCGGCAGGGTGTCTGTTGCTCGATGTGAAGCTACCCGGCATGAGCGGTATCGAGTATCAAAGAAAGCTGTCCGATGCGGGCTTCGACCTTCCTATCGTCTTTATGACAGGCGATGGAGACGTCCCGACAAGCGTCACCGCCATGAAGGCGGGAGCCATCGATTTTCTCTTGAAGCCTTTCGAAGTGGATGAACTGCTTAGCGCAGTGACGACCGCTATCGAAGAAGGAAAAAAACAGCGCGAGATGGCTGCAAGGAGAAGGCATGCCCGCGAGTGCGCCGCAAGCCTTACCCCTCGTGAACGGCAGGTCATGAAGCTCGTCACGGATGGTCTCATGAACAAGCAAGCCGCATACGAACTGGGGATCAGCGAAATCATGGTCAAGCTTCATCGCGCGAGCGCGATGAGAAAGATGCAAGCCCGTTCCTTCAGCGACCTTGTAAGGAAGTCCGAACTGCTTCAGTGAGCTTGTGGCCTGAGTGACAAGCTCAACATGGCGTCAGTCGCGCACCATCCCGGGTTCTTCTGGCAGCGACGGGATCCGGCGCAGCGGCGGCGGGAAACTCCTGCTCGTTGCACCAAAGAGCTTCGACGCACGAATTCTCCGATCAATCCGAGAGGTTTCGCTAAACGAATGTATAGTGATGCCGGCGCTCAAAAGGCGGTAGTTTCGATCATCATCACTCGCCGGCAATCCCTACTCAGGTGATGATCTCGTGCCGCAGTCCCCTCCCCGCGGCACAATTGCCGAAGGCCGGCACACTTAGAGGCCACTTGCTTTGCAGGCGGCCTCTTTTCTTTGGCGAGGCGTTGCAATCGATCGGCGCGCCTGGCGTTTCCTCGGCGCCAACGTTTCGACCTTGAAAACGGCTGCTGCCACTGGGCCGGCAAGTTTGCGATTGAAGGTAGCGGCTGCATCGAATTGCGCGCCTATGCGGTACTCAGTTCCGTCGAAGCTGCTCCGTTTTCCGGACGAGATCCGCCAGCGAGCGACTCTGCATCTTGCGCATCACGCTCATCCGGTGGAGCTTTACCGTCATTTCGCTAATGCCGAGCTGATACGCGACCTGCTTGTTCATAAGGCCGCTGACCACCGCGAACATCACTTCTTGCTCGCGAGGAGAAAGGGTATCCAACAACGATTGGATCCGGTCGCGTTCCGCATCGACTTTGCGGCGCTCGGCGTCGAGCTTTATGGCACGGTCTAGCGCCTCGAGAAGATCATGGTCGGAGAAAGGCTTGGTGATGAAATCCATGGCACCAGCCTTCATCGCCGACCCGTCAGAAAGATCACAGGCAGTCGACTCCCGGCAAGCAGGAGGTGTTCCTGGAGATCGAGGCCAGTGCCCCCTGGCATACGGATATCCAGGACAAGGCAACCCGGCGCCTGAATGTCGGCTGTCTCCAAGAACTCGGGACCGTTCGAGAAGGCAGTCGCCCGCCTTTTGGTCACCGTGAACAAATCGAGTAACGCTTCCCTTATCGCCTTGTCATCGTCAACGACGTAGACGATAGGTTCCGCAAGCTCGTCCGTGTTGGTTTGAGCGTGTTGCATCAGGATGGCCTCTGTCTTGTCACGCATCATCGACGATAACGACGAGCGGGCGTTCGCTTTCATGGCGGGGGCGCGGATCTGTCGTCGGCTGGAGCGGTACCTCAAGCTTCATCGCGCCCCTCCATTTCACGGTCACACAAGGCGGCGGCAAGCGTGGCAAGCAGGACCTGCGCGTCGAAGGGTTTTCTGAAGCAAGAACTCCGGTCCTGCGCACTCAGCTGATCGGCGATTTCGTGGCGTCCGGTCATCAAGAAAATGGGCAGATTCGGTTGGTTCGCCTTTACGATATCTCTGAGTTCGAACCCATCCATTCCCGGCATGCCGATATCCGTAATGAGCGCATCCAAACCCGGTAGCCCGGCGGAAAGAAGCGAACGGCCCGACGAGAATCTGCGAGCCGAATAACCGGCGGACTCCAACAGATCCTCGAGCGACTCCAGCAATCTCGGATCGTCGTCAACAATTGCGACGACCTGCCGATGCGGCAAAGCCATCGATTTCACTCCCGTCTTGCGGGCATGCGTGATGGGTATCTTCAAACGTTCCGCGATACGGACGAGGTCGGCAAAAGAGCCTGCCATCATCTTCTGCATCACATTTCGCCGGTGGATCTGCAGGGTTACCTCGCTGATGCCGAGTTCTGCGGCCGCCTGCTTGTTGAGCAGCCCGCTTATGACCAGCGGCAGCACCTCTCGTTCGCGCGGTGTCAGGTCAAGATAGCGTCGCCTCAGCTTCCCAAACTCTGCGCGCTCGGCTCGTCTTTTCTCGTCTTGGGCAATGGCCGTGTGAATGGCGGCCATCAAATCCGCGTCGGTAAACGGCTTGGTCAGGAAGTCCACCGCGCCGTCTTTTATGGCGCGAACCGACGAACGGATATCTCCGTGACCGGTTATGAATACAATCGGTGGATGTTCTTCCGTTGCGATCTCGCCTTGAAGATCCAGACCGTTGATGTCTGGCAACTCGATATCGAGCAGGAGGCAAGCCGGCGCATCCGGTTTTTCTGAATTGACGTAGTCTCCGGCCGAACCGAAGGCGATCGCACGGATACCGTGTGAGGCCAAAAGCTCGCAGAGGGCCTCGCGGATCCGGTCATCATCATCGACGATGAAAACTGTGTACTCGTCATTCGTCATGCCGCAACTTCCACTTCAATCGGCAAAGTAAACGTGAAGGTTGCACCGTTTGGTTCGTTGTTTTGTGCCCACAGTCGCCCCCCGTGCGACTCGATGATCGAGCGACAAATCGCCAGGCCCATACCCATTCCGTTCACTTTCGTCGTAAAGAAGGATTCGAAGATTCGTTCCGGAGACTCGACACCGGTGCCGTGGTCGCTGACCTCCGTCGCGACCAGATCCCCCATGCGATGGACCCGGACGCTCACGACGCGGTCGCTGACAGTGGCGTCCATCGCGTCCATGCCGTTGCGAATGAGGTTCACCAGAACCTGTTGGATATGCACCGCGTCGACGGAAACGTGCGGGAGGGCTCGCTCGATATCAACGTCTACGCGGACGCGACGACGCAGGGCCTCCTCTGTGATGAGATGAATGGCTTCGGCGATCACGCCCACGAGATTGGTATTGCTCTGCGGCTCGACACGCTGTTTGAACAGAGCGCGGATGCGACTGACGACCTCTGCCGCAGAGTTGGCGTCACGGATGATGCGTTCGGCCGTGATCTTTGCCCGCTCGAGATTGGGTGGTTCGGCCATCAACCAACGGTGACAGGCGTTGGAGTTGGCCACGATCGCTGCCAATGGTTGGTTTACCTCATGAGCGATTGACGCAGACAGCTCGGCCAGACTCGCGGACTGGCTGGCTCTGGAAAGCCTCTCTTGCGCAAGACGCAATTCGTCCTGCGCCTGAACCTCGCCATCGATGTCCAGGCAAATCACGTTCCATTGGATGATCGTGCCCTCCAGATTGCGCATGGCAGCCGCTCTGGTCTCAACCCATCGATACTCGCCGTCGAACCTCCGTAGACGGTGCTTGCGAGCGTAGGGTTCCCCGGTAGCCAGGGAATGCGCATACTTCTCCTTCACGCCCGCAACATCGTCGGGATGCACCCCGGCATCTAGCGTACCGTCCAACCGGGACTTTCCAGTTCCGTCCAAGTCTTCGAGATTGTACCCGAGAAACTCCCGCAGCTGCTGGCTGCGGTAGACCGGTTCGCCGCTTGGAGAGGCGCAGTCGATCATCGCCGGCAATGTCTCCACGAGTTGCCAAAGCGAGCGCTCGCGTTCGCGAAGCGCTTCCTCAACGCGCAATTGATCGTCGATATCACGTGATAGCCCGTACCATTGCACGATCTGTCCATCATCGTCGCGCAAGGGTTCGGCACTGCTTTCAACCCAGCGATAGACGCCATCCGACCGGCGCAGGCGACACCTTTTTGAGAAGTTCTCGCCCGTCGCAACAGATCGGTTCAGTGCCTCCTCAAGGCCGGATGCATCATCGGGGTAGACGGCCCCCTTGAAGGCAGCCGCCAGGCGGCCCTTGTCTGGTTGATCGGAAGTCGCCGCATCCAGGCCGAGAAAGCACATCAGCCGCTTGTTGAAAAACGTTGGCTCGCCCTCGCGGTTCAGCCGCCAAAGCAGGCTGGGAACGATGTCGACAAGCTGTAGGAGTTCCCTTTCGCGGTCGCGCAACGCGTTCTGCGCGCGCATCTCGTCATCGATGTCGATCGAGATCGCATACCAATTTACGATGGCTCCGCCTTGGTCAAGCAGCGGCGCCGCGCGACCGTCGACCCAACGGTACACGCCGTCCGAGCGGCGCAAACGGTACTTCATGGCATAAGGTTCGCCGGTTGTGACGGAGCGGCGGACCGCTTCCAAGAGACGAGAAGAGTCATCCGGATGGACGAGCTTTTCCATGGCCGTCACCAGCCTGCTCCCAGCCGATGTTTGCAACTGTGCGAGATCCTTCCAGCCAAAGAAATCAAGCAGGCGTTTGTTGAAGAAGGAGGGCTCACCGTTGGGCGCCAATCGCCTGATGTGAACCGGAACCATGTCGACAAGCTGCGAAAGCTCCAGCTCCCGGCCACGCAACAGCTCCACGGTCTTCTTGTAAACATCAATGTCGAGCGCGATGCCGAACCACCCCACGATGCGCCCTTGGCTGTCGCGGGCTGCCCGTGCGGCAGTTCTGGCCCAGACATAACTTCCAGATACGCGGCGGAAGCGAAACTCAACATTGAAATCATCCCCCGTTTCCAGGCAAAGATTCCATACTGCTGCGGTTCGCTCATAATCGTCCGGATGCAGCAATTGCTTCCAGGCAGTGTGACCATCGTCAACGGAGGTGTTCAGTTGCTCCGGGGTTACGCCGAGCGAGCTCTGCGCAAATGGATGCAGATAGATCCAACGTCCGCGCGCATCGAATGCCCAACCGTTGCCGAATATGCTCTCGACAGCTTTCGCAGACCGTATTGGCTCTAAATCGTTGGCATAGGCGATATCGCACGCCACGGCCATGCGCGGCTCGCGATCCGTTATCAAATCGTCGATGTCGACGCTGACGCGATAACCGGGCTCGGCGCGGGTCTCCGTCCACCGGTACTTGCCGTCGGGCTGGATCTGCCTGTGCCGGGTCACTTGCGGAACACCCGTCCAGAATGCGCGTGCGGCTGCATGGGCGGCCGCAGTTCGGTCGTCGGGGTGAATCCCGCTCAAAGAGTTTGGCAATTCTTCTATGGCTGCCTCCGCGGCATACGCTACATCGGCAAAACGCGCGGTCGCGGCGGAAGTTTCGATGTCGATCATGGCGCCGTACCAGCCAAGGACATGATCGTCGCCATCGAGCAAGGGCTGAGCAGATGTTCGGCTCCAACCGTAGGCGCCGCTTGTGCGCAGAGTTCGATGCTCGATGCTGAAGTGCTGGCCGGTCTCAAGGCACAAGCGCCAGAGCACTATCGACCGTTCGTAGTCGTCCGGGTGGATCATTCGCCTCCAGCCGAGGGGACCTCCGTCCAACTGTGAACTGAACGCATCGAGCGTCAGAGCCAGCCGCGACAGCACCGCAGGGCTCACCCAAACGATTTCACCAGCCGGATCCGCGGCCCAGGCGTTGCCGACCACGCTTTCGATGATCCGCGCCGCTTGCATTGTTTCCAACCTGATTTTGTCAGGTGAGTCGAACGCCTTCGTCATTGCCTTCTCCTGCAGGACGAGGAAAGCTACTGTCAGCGCTCTGCATAGCAGTTGTTCTCGAGATCCAGACTGCGCGAACTAGCGCCATCCTATTCTCGTTGCGGCTCACCTGCATCCTATGGAAATCTATGACAACTGAGCGGTGTATTCTAAGCTGTACTTCAGCATAGGCGAAGATTGACAATCGGCATCACCGTGTAGCGACCGGCGCATGTGCCGATGACCGAAAGGGCCAATTTCGGGCCGTTCAACTCCATGCTAGCGAAGGGCATCCACGTCGCAGAGGGAATCTCCGGCGTTCTCCCGGCGGCGCTAGCTTTGCTTTTCGCATGCCAGGGGAGACGGAAGAGTTCGGACGATTGCGATGCCGATATGCCCGCATCCCTGGTCAGCTGCGCCGAAGTGATGCGGCAAATTTAAGTTGCTTCAGCTAACACGCTGAAAACACTAATTTTCACAAAAGCAACTGAAGCATTTTGCCAATAATACATGATGCAGCCTGTCAACTCGGCGCTGGGCAGGTAGGGAACCATGATCTTGTCTCGCCTAGTGCACGCTTCGGGGAGTTTCAATAATCCATTTCACGGCGTACGCGTATCGACGACAACCCCATGCGATCATTGATGGTTGAGACACGGTCGGGCTAGCTGTCTTGATAGTCCCGATCGTTCCGGACCGTGGTGTTTATCGCGACCGCTACGAAGAGCGAACCGCTACGGCTTGCCCCTTCCGACAGAGTCAAGGTTCGAGATCTCGATGTCGCGTCAAAGACCACACGGCTCGTCTTCTCGGCTGCAAAACCCAGCACGCGTCTCACTGCACCTACAGAGGCGCCGGCTGGCCGAGGTGCACGCCTCCCGCCCTCAGATTACGCGCGCCGCTACCGAGTGGATCGAGTTGTTGCCGTAGCCCAGGCGGTTCCACTCGGCGCGCTCAGGCTGTGTCCGGCCCGCCGTGTCTGTGGCGCGCGCCCGCACTGTGAGCGGCCCCGTGTGCTCAAGTCGCGTGATCAGCTCCCACCATTGCCAGGAAGAGGGCCGCCGCTCACCAACGAGCCGCGCCTCGCGCCACGGGCCGCCGTCGAGGCTTACATCGACCCTGGAAATGCACCCGGCCCCCGACCACGCGACGCCACGGATTGCGATCTCGCCAAGCGGCAGGCACTCGCCCTCATCTGGCGAAGATATCAGCGCTCGCACGTTCATAAGCTCCACCGGCGCGCGCTCGTCTTGCCCATTCCGGACCCAGTGAAACCAGTACTTCTCCGTTTGATAGTGGGCCTTGCAGGGCTGGTCGGTAACGACGATCTCGGTCAACCACTTGACGGAGGCCACCGCATACCAACCGGGCACGATCAGCCTCAACGGATAACCGTGGGGCGATGACAGCGGCTCGCCGTTCATCTCGTAGGCAAGAAGTGCGCCCGCTTCACGTATCTGGTCCAGGCTGAGGCCACGTTCGAAACGGACCGGCGTGCCGTGCCCATCCACGAGCCCGCTATCCGCACCGCGAAACGTGAATTCCGTCGCCCCAGGTTGCAGGCCCGCACGCTCAAGCACTTCCATCAAGGGAACGCCAGTCCATTCCGCCGTGCTGACGGCGCCCAGTCCCCAGGCTTCGCCAGACACGGTCGGTTCGAACAGGCTGCGGCCGTTACCAGCGCATTCCAGCGTCACCACGAGGCTTTCGGCATGAAGGTTGTGAAGCTCCCTCATGCACAGGCTCAGAGGCCTTTCGACCAGACCGGCGACCGAAAGCCTGTAGGCGTCGCGGTCGAGGCTCGGGATATCGAAGTGGTTGCGCAGGTAGAACCGACCGTTTGGCATCACCGCCCCGCCTGCAAGGTCCGGCACCGAGGTCTCACCGTTCAGCGGATGGACGCGGTGAATGAGAAGCCCAGCCTCGATGGCGTCCTGGCATGCGTCTGCGGGGTCGAGCAACGCGGTAGAATCGTCCATCGGGCTGGCATCGCAGCCGCCGGAAACCACGGCTGCCCACGACGTCGCCAAGGTCACTTCGACCTGACCGGCTTCGCGGAGTGGCGCCAAATACGCTTCTAGAATGCTCTCGTCCGCCGCTTCCGCAATCAAGAGCAATGAATGTGAGCCCTGCGCGACTGCCTCCGCCTTGATCAGCACACCGTGGCGAGCGGCGCTCGGCCGGCTCAAATGGTTCAGCAGCTTCACCCCCTTGACCGGATCGTGCGCTGGAAAAGTGCCGGGCGAGTGCTGATGGTGCACAATAAACAAGGGCATAGAGACCTCCGCGCGGGGCCGCGCCAAACCACTTGCTCGGTCCGAAGGCGATCAGTTCTGATCCTTGGGACACATAGAATTGCCGGCGCCGCCAAAGATTATCCCAGTACCCGTGCTAGGCGGATAGGTTCTGGTGAGACCAGACAATCATCGGACGCAACGTATCACGCCCCGGCTTCGCGTTCGCCCGAAGAATGATCGGATTGCCTTAGTTTCTCGGCTGCCTCAGCATACCTTGGTCGGATCGTTGAACAGTGAGCCTAAGGTTCCAAGGTCAAACGACACCATGTCTGCATAAATCTTCAAAGACGGGCGATCGCTTTTCCGAGCAATGGTGCTCTGGAATGGACGTGAACCCGCGATCCCACCGCACTCGATGGGATCGAGAGTTTTCAAAGGACGCATCACGCCAACGCCGGCAGCAACTGGTCGATGCTCTTCTTTGCGTCACCGTAGAACATGCGGGTGTTGTCCTTGTAGAACAGCGGGTTCTCAATGCCGGAGTAACCGGTGCCCTGACCACGCTTGGAGACGAACACCTGCTTGGCCTTCCAGACTTCTAGCACCGGCATGCCTGATATCGGCGAGTTCGGGTCTTCCTGGGCGGCCGGATTGACGATGTCGTTGGAGCCGATGACGATGACGACATCGGTTTCGTGGAAGTCTTCGTTGATCTCGTCCATCTCGAGCACGATGTCGTAGGGAACCTTCGCCTCGGCCAGAAGCACGTTCATGTGGCCCGGCAGACGCCCGGCAACCGGATGAATGGCGAAGCGCACGTTCTTGCCGGCCGCCCGCAGCTTGCGGGTCAGTTCGGAGACCGACTGCTGCGCCTGCGCCACCGCCATGCCGTAGCCCGGCACGATGATCACCGAGTCCGCGTCATTGAGGGCTGCGGCCACGCCATCGGCATCAATGGCGATCTGCTCGCCGGTGATTTCCATCTGCGGCCCACTCGTCGCGCCAAAGCCGCCGAGGATGACCGAGATGAAGGAGCGATTCATCGCCTTGCACATGATATAGGAGAGGATCGCGCCCGAGGAGCCGACGAGCGCGCCGGTGACGATCAACAGGTCGTTGCCGAGCGTGAAGCCGATGGCGGCAGCCGCCCAGCCGGAATAGGAGTTCAGCATCGACACGACCACCGGCATGTCGGCGCCGCCGATGCCCATGATCAGGTGATAGCCGATGAAGAAGGCGGCGAGCGTCATGACGAGCAGTGTCCAGGTGCCGGCACCATTGACGTAGAGCACCAGGAGCACGAGCGAGAGCAGTGCTGCAGCAGCGTTGAGCAGATGACCGCCCGGCAGCTTCTTCGCCTTGCCGTCGACCTTGCCGGCAAGCTTGCCGAAGGCGATGACGGAGCCGGTGAAGGTGACGGCGCCGATGAAGACGCCGAGGAACACCTCGACCTTCATGATCGACAGTTCGACCGGTTCCTTGTGCGCAAGGATCGCGGCAAAGCCGGTCAGTGCGGAGCGGGCCGCCGCGTCGAGTCCGGCAACGTCAGCCGCTTCGATGTGGGCGTTGAAGCCGATGAACACGGCGGCAAGACCGACGAAGGAATGGAGTGCCGCAACCAACTGCGGCATCTCGGTCATCTGGACGCGGGAGGCGACGAAATGACCGAGCACGGCGCCACCCGCAATCATCAGGACGATGACGAGCCAGTTGCCGACCTCTGGTCCAAAGACCGTGGCGATGATGGCGAGCGCCATGCCGACAATGCCGTACCAAACGGCGCGCTTGGCGCTTTCCTGGCCCGAGAGCCCGCCGAGCGAGAGGATGAAGAGAACGGCTGCCGCGATATAGGCGGCCGATACGATACCGATCATCATGATGTTTACCCCTGCCCGATCAGGATTTCTGGAACATGGCGAGCATGCGCCGTGTGACGAGGAAGCCGCCGACGATGTTGACCGTGGCGATCAGCACCGAGAGTGCCGCAAGCAGCACCACCAGCCAGTTGGCTGACCCGATCTGCAGCAGCGCGCCGAGAATGACGATGCCGGAGACCGCATTGGTGACGGCCATCAGCGGCGTGTGCAGCGAATGCGAGACGTTCCAGATGACCTGGAAGCCGACGAAGCAGGCGAGCACGAAGACGACGAAGTGGCCCATGAAGGCTGGTGGCGCAAAGGCGCCGACGATGAGCAGCAGCGCCGTACCGACGGCAAGCAGTGCAAGCTGGCTCTTCGTCTGGGCCTTGAAGGCTGCGGCCTCTGAAGCGCGCTTTTCCTCCGGTGTCGGCTCCTTCACCTTCTCCTTTGGTTTCTGCGCCGCGATCGCGGCGATCTTCGGCGGCGGCGGCGGATAGGTGATCGCCCCGTCGAAGGTGACGGTCGCTCCACGGATGACGTCGTCCTCCATGTTGTGGACGAGCTTGCCATCCTTGCCCGGCGTCAGGTCGGTCAGCATATGCCGGATGTTGGTGGCATAGAGCGTGGAGGCCTGCGCAGCCATGCGGCTCGGGAAGTCCGTGTAACCGATGACGATCACGCCATTGTCGGAGACGATGCGCTGATCGGCGACGGTGAGATCGCAGTTGCCGCCGCGTTCGGCGGCAAGGTCGACCACCACCGATCCCGGCTTCATCGCAGCCACCATGTCGGCAAGCCAGAGTTTCGGCGCATCGCGGCCGGGGATCAGCGCCGTGGTGATGACGATGTCGATCTGAGGTGCGAGCTCCCGGAACTTGGCAAGCTGCTTCTCGCGGAACTCTGGCGAGGACGGGGCCGCATAGCCACCGGTTGCCGCACCGTCCTGCTGAGCGCCCCCCTCGCCATCGGCAAAATCGAGATAGACGAACTCGGCCCCCATGCTTTCGATCTGCTCGGCGACCTCAGGGCGAACGTCGAACGCATAGGTCTGGGCACCAAGCGAGGTGGCAACGCCGATCGCGGCAAGACCGGCAACGCCGGCACCGATCACCAGCACCTTTGCCGGCGGCACCTTGCCGGCAGCCGTCACCTGGCCGGTGAAGAATCGGCCGAAGTTGTTGCCGGCCTCGATCACCGCGCGGTAGCCGGCGATGTTGGCCATCGACGACAGCGCATCCATCTTCTGGGCGCGCGAGATGCGCGGCACCATGTCCATGGCGATGACGTTGGCGTCCTTCGACCGCGCAAGCTCCAGCAACTCACCGTTCTGGCCGGGATAGAAGAACGAGATCAGCGTCTTGTCCGCAGACAAATACGCAATCTCGGACGGCTGCGGTGGGCGCACCTTGACGATCACGTCAGCCGAGGCCCAGAGCGCCTCGGCTGACGTGGCCACCTCAACGCCCGCGGCCCGATAGGCGTCATCGGAAAAACCGGCCGCAACGCCGGCGCCCGTTTCGATGATGCTGCCATAACCAAGTTTGGCAAGCTGCACCGCGCTGTCAGGTGTCAGTGCCACGCGCGCCTCACCTGCGGTTACCTCCCGCGGCGCACCAATTTTAATCGCCATGCTTGTCTGTCCTCTCCCGCCGACTACGCAACGCCTATGTCCCTCAACAAATGCGACAGCAGAACATGCAGACTTAGAGAGTACTGTCCAGTACGGCTTGCCGCGAATCCGTCCATTCCTGTCGCTTTTTAGGTTTCCCTAAACGATTTTATTCGCCGGGCATGCCCCGGGAAGCCGGCGGCAGGCCTGGACAGCGGCGCCGCATGGCGACGAAATCCGGGCGCGGCGGGCGGATGGCAGCGACGAATTCTTCAATCGTATCGCAGGGCACAATCTGGCCCTTCAGCTCGCCGGCTTCCGCGTAGAATTTGTGCGTCGCTTCGACGGGGCGGTTGAACACCGCGATCTTGTTGCCCTTTTCAGCGATGTTGAGCGCCAGGTTCGAGCCCATGACGCCGAGACCGATTAGGCCGATTTCCGCCGGTGACACGTGATTGCCTCCTCGAGGAGATTGGACGCGAGCTATTGTTCTTCAACGAGGGTGATTGCGGCCCCATCGATCGGGGGAACCGGCCGATGGAGCCCCAGCCGAGGGATGAAGGCTAGAAGGCAAGTTGCACCTTCATCGAACGATTGCGGTCGCCGGCGGTCTCGAAGGCGCGCACCGCGTCTTCCAGCGGGAAGATCCCGGTCAGGAGCGAGGTCAGGTCCACCCGGCCGGCATTGATGAGATCGACGGCAAGGCCAAACTCCTCGTGGAACCGGAACGTCCCGCGCATCTCGATCTCCTTCGCCACCACCAGGTTCTGCGGGATGGCGACATCGCCGCCAAGTCCGAGTTGGACGAGCACCGATCTCGGTTTGAGGACGTCGAGGCCAGAGCGCACCGCCTGCGCATTGCCCGAGGCCTCGAACTGAACGTCGAAATAGCCCTTATTTGCCGAATAGGCTGCGAGGCGATCGGGATTGTTGGCGACATTGATCACCCGGTCCGCACCGATCGATAGCGCCTTGTCGAGCACACCGTCCATGACGTCGGTCGCGACGATCTCGCGCGCGCCGTGAACACGCGCGGCGATGATCGCCAGTGCCCCGATCGGCCCGCAGCCGGTGACCAGAACCCGCTTGCCGAGCAGAGAGCCGGCGCGCGAAACGGCGTGAAGCGTCACCGCAAAGGGTTCGGCCATTGCCGCCTCGTTGCTCGAGACGCCGTCAGCGATCTTGTGGCACTGCCACGCCTCGGCGACCAGGCGCTGCCGGAACGCCCCCTGGATATGAGGCATCGGCATGGCGCTGCCGTAGAAGCGCATGTTCAGGCAATGGTTCTGCTGGCCGCGCTGGCAATAGTCGCAAGCCCCGCAGGGGCGGCTCGGCGACACCGCCACCCGGTCGCCGACGGCCAAAGTCGAGACCCCTGAACCGAGCGCCTTCACCGTGCCGGCAACCTCGTGGCCGAGGATCATCGGCTCGCGCAAGCGCACCGTACCGAAGCCGCCATGATTGTAGTAGTGAAGATCCGATCCGCAGATACCGCCGGCCTCGATCTGGACCTCGACCTGGCCCGCCCCCAAGGCTTCGAGCTCACAATCCTCGATCCGCAAATCCTTGGCGGCGTGAATAACAACGGCTTTCATCTTATGGCCTCAGACGACAGGGGTGGGCAGGGCTTGGCCGGCAAAATGCGCAGCGAGATTGTCGCGCACGAGCTTGCCCATCGCCTTGCGGGTTTCGATCGTGCCGGAGGCGTGGTGCGGCTGCAGCAGGACATTGTCGAGCTTCAGGAAGCGGGGATTGAGCTTCGGCTCGCCTTCAAAGACATCGAGCCCCGCCGAACCCAGCGCACCGCTTTCGAGCGCATCGAGCAGCGCCTCCTCGTCGATGTTGGAGGCCCGCGAGATGTTGATCAGCATGCCTTCCGGACCGAGCGCCTCGATCACTTGCTTCGAGACGATGTGGCGTGTCGCGGCAGAGGCCGCGAGCGTCACGAACAACACGTCGGAGCGTTCTGCCAATGCGACGGGATCGGCGACGAAGGTCATGCCGTCCGCATAGGGTTTCTCGGAGACGTCGCTATAGGCGATGTCCATGTCGAAACCCTTTACGCGCTTGGCCACCTCAAAGCCGATGCGACCGAGGCCGAGCACGCCGGCCCGCTGCCCCCAGACCCGTCGCTTCAGCGGGTAGAGGCCCTTGGCTGCCCAGCTTCCGTCCTTGACCCAGCTTTCCGCACCGATCATGCCGCGCGATTGGCAAAGCATCATCGCGACGCCGAGATCAGCAACGTCGTTGGTCAACACATCAGGGGTGTTGGTAACGCGAATGCCGCGCTCGCGGCAAGCGACGAGATCAACGGCGTCATAGCCGACACCGTAGACGGAGACGATCTTGACTTGCGGCAGCCGGCCGATCAGATCCGCCGACGCACCAATCTCGCCTCGAGTGGCGATCGCCTGGATCTTCGGCCCATGTGCTCTCAGGAAGGTATCCCGATCCTCGGCCTCGTAGATCTTGTGGACCGCATAGCGCGCTTCAAGTTCCACCAGATCCCAATCCGGATAGGGACCCATCAGCAGGATGTCCGGTTTCGTCATCAGTTTCCTCCCGTGGTTTGTTCACTGGCGCTGCGACCCGCGCGGATCGCCAGCGTGTTCATCGCCAGCGCTACGATGCGCTCCAGCGACTGATCGATTTCGATGGTAACGACGTCCGCCTCCCCCGATGGCAGTTCGAGGGTGGCAAGCTGGCTGTCGAGCAGCGACAGCGGCATGTAGTGGCCCTTTCGCTCACCGAGCCGCGCGGCAAGCAGCGCTCGGCTCCCCCGCAGGAAGACGAAGGTGATCGGCTGCCAAGCGACTTCGCGAAGACGTTGGCGGTAGGTGCGCTTCAGGGCCGAGCACGACACGACGGTCGCGGTCGAACTGGCCAGTCGGCTGCCAACCTCGTCGAGCCAGGGCCAGCGATCGGCGTCGGTCAACGGGATGCCGCTGCGCATCTTTTCGACATTGGCGACCGAATGCAGGCTGTCGCCCTCGATGAAACGCGCGCCGAGATAGCTTGCAAGCCGCTCGCCGATCGCCGACTTGCCGCAACCCGATACGCCCATAACGACGACCGGGCCAAAGCCGAGGCAGACCTCAGAGGCTGGTAGTGATGCCGCCATCGACATAGAGCGTGTGTCCGTTGACAAAAGAGGAGGCGTTGCTCGCTAGGAACACCGCGGCACCCACGAGTTCTTCGACGTCGCCCCAGCGGGCGGCCGGCGTGCGCTTTTCCAGCCAGGATGAAAACTCGGCGCTATCAACCAAGGCCTGGTTCAACGGCGTCTTGAAGTAGCCGGGCGCGATCGCATTCACCTGCAAGCCATACTTTGCCCAGTCGGTGCACATGCCGCGTGTCAGGTTCTTCACCGCGCCCTTGGTCGCTGTGTAAGGGGCGATCGACGGGCGGGCGAGCTCGCTCTGCACCGAGGCGATGTTGATGATCTTGCCGGCGCCGCGGCCAATCATGTGCCGGGCGACCGCCTGGCCGACATAAAAGACGCTCGAAACATTGGTCTTCAGCAGTTGTTCCCAGCGGTCGACCGGGAAATCCTCAAGCGGCGCGCGGAACTGCATGCCGGCGTTGTTGACGAGGATATCGATGGCGCCGATATCCTGCTCGATCTGATCGACGCCACGTTTTACCGCTTCGGCATCGGTGACGTCGAAATCGGCGACATCGACCAAGTGGCCGGCCTCCTTCAATGCGGCAGCGGCCGCATCAAGCTTTAGACGGTCGCGACCGTTGAGCACGAGGGCGGCACCGTGCTCGGCGAGACCGCGCGCCAGCGCAAGCCCGATACCCTGCGACGAGCCCGTCACCAGGGCGCGACGGCCCTTGAGGTCGAAAAGTGGGAATGACAAACCAGTTCTCCTTCACCGCCGGGCGCCTCGCATGAGACGCCCCGGCTCATAGGTCAGCCTTCGACCACGAGCCCTTTTGCCTTCAGCACCGGCTCGAGATTGCTGACTTCGATGACCGACTTTCCCGCCTTGTATGCGGCGATGTACTCGGCTTCGGCATCTTCTCGCGCTTGCGACAGCTTGGCGACCTCAAACGCTTCTTCACGCCGCACAACGACCAGGCCATCCGCGTCGCCGACGATGATGTCGCCGGGATGGACAACCTCTCCACCGATGATGATCGCATCGTTGGTGGAGGTCAGCGTTTCCTTGACCGTGCCTTTGATGCAGACGCTCAGCGAAAACACCGGGAAGCCGAGTTCGCGCAATTGCATCGTGTCGCGCACGCCGCTGTCGGTCACAAGGCCGCCAATGCCCTTGGCGAGGCACGCGTTGGCCAGCACATCGCCGAACGATCCCGCCTCTTCGTATTCGCCCGCCGAAACGACGATGATGTCGCCCGGCTGAGCGTAGTTGATTGCAAGCTGCAGCATGATGTTGTCGCGAGGTGCGCAACGGACCGTGAAGGCCGGACCGCAAAGCCTCATGCGGTAGTCAACAGGCTTGATGCGGGAGGACAGTGCCCCCCGACGTCCCTGTGCCTCATGGATCGTAGCCGGTGAGAACCTGGCCACCGCTTCCACTTCAGCGGCACTCGGGCGAACGGGCATTTTCTTGATATGCGTCATGATTTTTCCCACGGGTGGTCGCGGCGGGCGCAACGCCCGCCGTTTGCGTTGTTCAAGACATTCGGAAGAACGGGGGTCGCTTACGCGAGACCCGGCCCCATCAGGGGATCGGGTCGAACTTCAGTTCGGAGAGCGGTGCAACCTTATCAGTGCGAGCCATCTTGTATTCGGTGTTCGGGCCGAGCCATTTGTCCCAGATCTGGTTGATCTCGCCGCTGTCGTCGAGCTTGCGCAGCACTTCGTTGATCTTGGACGTCAGTGCCGGCTGATCCTTTGCCATGCCAATGCCGATTGGCTGGAACAACATCGGCTCGGGGATCATGCGCATTTGCTTGCCGCGGGTCTTCGATTCGTTGACCAGCTTGGTGGTGGTCATGGTGTTGGCGACCATACCGCGCGCCTTGCCCTGCTGCACGGCGAGGTAGGCCGATGCCGTGTCCTGGAAGGTAAGCGGGTCAGACTTGTTGAGCTTGATCGACATCTCCGAAGTCGAGCCCTTGGTGGAGGCGAGGCGCTGGCCGACATAGTCGGTCTTTGCCTTACCGGCATCGTCCGCAGGCACGATCAGCATTTCCTTGGCCAGATAATAGGGATCGCTGAACTGGATCTGTTCAGCACGGCTCTGGGTATAGGCAAGGTTGGCGACAGTGATATCGACCCGACCGAGCTTGACCTCCGGCACGCGGGCTTCGACAGAGACCGGCTTGATCTCGGCCTTCACGCCGAGTTCGCGGGCGATCGCGCCGCAAAGATCGACGTCGAAGCCGACCATTTCGCGCGTCTTTGCGTCCGGAGCGGCAAACGGGGGCACGTCTGCGAAGGTCGCGCACCGCAATGTCTTGTTCGTGATGATGTCTTCAAGCTGATCGGCCTTGGCGGGACCTGCGAGCGCCGCCGCCGCAACCGTCATTCCGAGGATAAGATGCCTGCACTTCATTGCTGTTCTCCTTCGTTGTTGGTTATTGCGTGGTCTAGAGCGCCGTGCGTTCATATGAACGCACAAAGGACGCTCTAGCACTTTGATTCTAGAGCATCTTTCTGCCATCAAGTGATTCACTTGAGGGCAGGATGCACTAGTGGCGCAGGTCCGCGAGGAACCGTTGCGCGCGCGGATGTCTGGGATTCTTGAAGAATTCCTCAGGCGTTGCTGTCTCGATGATCTGGCCTGCATCGATGAACCAGATGCGGTCAGCGACATCGCGGGCGAAACCCATTTCGTGTGTGACGCACATCATGGTCATGCCTTCGGCGGCGAGAGACTTCATGACGTTCAGCACTTCGCCGACCATTTCCGGGTCGAGCGCGCTGGTCGGTTCATCGAACAGCATGACAGGCGGCTCCATGGCGAGCGCGCGTGCGATCGCCACACGCTGCTGCTGCCCACCGGAAAGCTGACCCGGATAGGAGTTTGCCTTTTCGCGAAGGCCGACGCGATCAAGCAGCTTCAAAGCCTTCTCGTGCGCCTCCGCCGGCGCCACCCCCTTCACCCGGATCGGGGACATCGCTACATTGTCGACCGCGGACAAGTGCGGAAAGAGGTTGAAGCTCTGGAAGACGAAGCCGATGCGGCTGCGCAGCCGGTTGAGGTCCCGCCCGCTCATCTGCGCATGCACGTCCTGCCCTTCGAAGAAGATCGAGCCGCTGTTGATCTCCTCGAGCCGGTTTACGGTGCGGATCAAGGTCGACTTGCCCGAGCCGGAGGGACCGCAGATGACGACCACTTCCCCGCGCGCCACTGTCGCGTCGATCCCTTTCAGGACGTCGTAGTCGCCATAGCTCTTGCGGACATCGGCGAGCCGGATCGCCTGATCCTTTGCAAAGGTGGAGGGTGACGCGGTCATGGCTGCTCCGTGGCGTTCGGTGTCAGGGAAATCGGCAACTGCCCGCGGCGCTTAGGGGCAACAAGGCCAGCGCGCCGGCGTGTAATGCGCCGCTCGACGACGTTGGTGAGCCAGGTGAGCGACCAGCAGATCACGTAGTAGGTCAGCGCCAGGATGAGGAAGACCTGGAAGGGCTGCGTGAGGAGCTGGTTGTTGACTTGGCTGGCAGCGAAGGTCAGGTCCGGCACGTTGATGACATAGCCGAGCGTCGTGTCCTTGATGGTGGCGACGAAGGTCGACAGCATGCTCGGGATCATGTTGTAGAGCGCCTGCGGCAGGATCACGTAGCGCATCGCACTAAGATAGCTGTGACCGAGCGCACGAGCCGCATCCATCTGCCCTTGCCCCAAGGCAACAATGCCTGCGCGGATGATCTCGCTCAGGAACGCGCCCTGGTAGACGACCAGGGTCGTCAGCATGGTGAGAAAGCTCGGCACGTCGGCGCCGGTCAGAAGCGGCACGAGGAAATAGCTCCACAGCACCAGCATCAGGAGCGGCACGCCGCGGGTGACGTAGACGAGCACGGTCACCGGCCAACGCAGGATCCGGTATTTCGACAGCCTGGCGAAGGCGAGAAGGATCGCGAACGGGAAGGCAATCGCGATGCTGAGCGCCGAAAGGATCAGTGTGTTGGCAAGGCCGCCGAGCGGACCGTTCGGGTACTGCCCGATAAGGAGCAGCAGCCAGTATTCGTCGACGATGGCGATCAGGTCATGGATCATCTTCTTGCTCCATTCGCCGGATCAGCACGCCAAGTGAGGTAGGCACCGGCGGCCATGATCAGAAGCGAGAAGAAGAGATAGAGGACCGTACCGATCAGGTAGATTTCGAAGGTTCGGAAGGAGAGGTTCTCGATCTCCTTGACCGCATGGGTCAGCTCCGGGGCGCCGATCACGATGGCAAGGCTGCTGTTCTTGAAGAGCGAGACGCTATGATTGACGAGCGCCGGCAAGGCATTACGAACACCCTGCGGAATCAGCACGAAGCGCATCGCGGAGAGGTAACCGTGCCCAAGGGCGCGTGCGGCCTCCATCTGGCCCGGATTGACCGAGCGAAGGCCGGAGCGCAGATCCTCGCTGAAGTAGGCAGCCTGGCAGAGACCGAGGCCAACGACGGCAAAGATCATTTCTGCCGAATGCGCGGAAAGCCAGTCGGAAAGGCCTGAGGGCAGGATGGTGTAGATGCCGAAATACCAGAGCATGAGCTGCACGAGCGTCGGCACATTCCGGTGGTAGGAAACGTAGGCTGCGACAACCGCATTGCCGATGCGACCGGGAGAAAACCGGATCGCCAGCAAGATAACTGCGAGCGTCATCGCCAAGGTCCACGAGCACACGGCGATGATGAAGGTCATCTCGATGCCATGCACCAGCATGGCCACGTATTCCGGGTTCCCGAGGATCGCGGCGAGTTCGAAGCCCGTCACGACCTTGGTTCCTTCGGTTTGCCTGCCGTCTGCGGCTTGGCCGTCTGCAGTCCGCCCATCACCTGAAGCGTCGGAGTGATTTCCATGTGCCCGATATTGACGGCGACGGGTGCGGCGATCGCAAAAGCTATGGCATCGGCGATGTCGCTCGCCTGCGGCAGTTCAAAACCGTCGATGAAGCGCTCGCGGATGGAGGGATCGTTGCCGTGCACATGGTTGAAGATGTCGGTCGCGACCCGGCCTGGGCAGATCTCGGTTACGCGCACGCGCTTGCCGAAGGTATCGATGCGCAGCTGGTTGGAGAGCATGCTGACGCCAGCCTTGGTCGCGTGATACGTGGAGTTGCCATTGAAGTTGTAGTTGCCGGCAATCGAGGAGATGTTGATGACATGGCCGCGGTCACGCTCAGCCATGCCCGGCACGATCAGCCGGCAGAGATGAAGAACCGCGCGCAGGTTGACATCGATTAGGAGATCGATGTCGCCATCCTCCGCCTCGAGAAACTTTTTGGGCCGGTCAACGCCGGCATTGTTCACGAGGATGTCGAACTCGACCTCGGCCGCAAGTCTCGCCAGAGCGGTACGATCCGTGACATCGATAGCGTGGGAAATACAGCCCGTGCGCTCGGCAAGTGCTTTCAGCGCGTCGGCGCTACGGGCAACCGCGTGCACCTCAAGACCCTCGCGGCGCAGCCGCTCGACGACCGCAGCACCGATCCCGGAGGATGCGCCCGTCACCAGTGCGGTTCTGTAATCGGAAAAGGACATTTTGGTTCCCCTGTTGTTGAAAGAGAGAGTAGCGAAGGTTTTCAGGTCTGAATAAGACCGTTTGAATCTGGATGGATAACGAAGGCTTATGACTTGCGGCGAACCCACCGGCCTGTAACATTTGGGCCGAACAGGCAGGCAGGGCATATGGATACCAGGCGTCTCAAATCCTTCATCGTCATCGTCGATACCGGCAGCATCACGCGCGCCGCCGACGTTCTTCACATCGCCCAACCGGCCCTCAGCCAGCAACTTGCCGCCCTGGAGGACCATTTCGGACAGAAGCTCTTGATCCGCAGCCAACAGGGAGTGTCGATGACGGAGGCGGGAAAGGCTGTCTACCGTCATGCCCAGATCGTTCTTCGCCAGATGGACCAGGCGCAGGCAGACGTGAAGGCAGCCGGCGCCTCGCTTGTCGGGCGCGTCTCGGTCGGTCTTGTGCCATTTTCAAGTGCTGCCACACTCTCCGTCGACCTGTTGACAGAGACGCGCAAGCGGCATCCCGGCATCCTGCTGCATCTGACCGAAAGCGTCGGCCAGACCTACAGCCAGATGATCATGAACGGCAGGCTGGAAATGGCGCTGATCCATGGCACGGGACCCATCAAGGGTGTCCGGTTCGAGCCAGTGTTCGTGGAAGAATTTCACCTCGTGGCGCATCGCGATTTCGGCATCGAACCGGGTGATACGCCGCTTCCGTTGAGCGTGCTGAACGATGTTCCGCTGCTTCTTCCGCCGCCCTACAACTTCGTGCGTCGGGCAATCGACCTTTCTTTCACGCGCGCGCGCCTGTCTCTGAATGTCGTGGCTGAGGTCGAGATCGTCCGCACGCTCGGGCGCGCCGTCTCAAGTGGCGTCGGCGCGACCATCATGCCGCGCGCGATCGCGGAACGGATCGTGGCTGAGTCCTCCGAGCCTCTGGTCTCGCGCATGGTGACGCCGAAAATCGAAGAGACCCTGTCGCTCTGCGTTTCCGATCAGAGCGAACTGTCGGAGCCGGCACTGGCGGTGAGATCCATCCTCATGGAGCTTACCGCCCGCCTAAAGGCCTAAAGGCTGAACGCTTAGCGCAAGCCGATGCAGAATTCGGAGATGCGATCGCAAGCCTGGCTCAGCTGTTCCATGCTGGTGGCATAGGAAATACGGAAGAACGGGCTCATGCCGTAGGCCGCGCCCTGCACGGTCGTCACATGATGTTCGTCGAGCAGCGCCAAGACGAAATCCGTGTCGTTCTCAATCCTGCGACCCTTCCTGCTGGTCCGGCCGATGAGTTCGGCGATGTTTGGAAAAACGTAGAATGCGCCTTCCGGTTTGTGGCAGCGGATGCCCTCGATTGCACTCAGCCGCCCAACCACGAAGTCGCGCCGCTTCCTGTAGATCGCCGCCCGCTCCTTGAGGATGTCCTGTGGACCGTCGAGCACCGCTGCAACAGCGGCCTGGGTGATCGTTGAGGTGCCGCCGCTGTTCTGGCCGTTGACGTTACTGATCGCCTTGATCAGGTCCTTCGGGCCGCCGCAGAATCCAAGACGCCAGCCGGTCATCGCATAGGCCTTCGAGGCACCGTTGACCGTCAACACGCGATCCTTGAGACGGGGCTCGACTTCGGCAATCGTGCAGAATTCGAAGTCGTCGTAGATCAGGTGCTCGTACATATCGTCGGTCATGATCCAGACGTCCGGGTGCCGGAGCATCACCTCGGCGATCGCCTTCATCTCGGCGCGCGAGCAGGCAGCACCGGTCGGGTTGTTCGGGAAGTTCAAAAACAGCCACTTGGTGCGCGGCGTGATCGCGGTTTCGAGGTCTTCGGCCCTCAGCTTGAAACCGTTCCGCTGCGGGCAATCGACGGGAACCGGAACGGCGCCGGCGAACTTCACGATATCCGCATAGCTGATCCAGGAGGGCGCCGGGATGACGACCTCGTCGCCGGGATTGCAGGTGGCAAGGACCGCATTGAAGATGATCTGCTTGCCGCCGCCGGCAACGACGATTTCAGAGGCATCGTAGTCGAGGCTGTTGTCGCGCTTGAACTTGCGCGCGACGGCCTGCCGGAGCGCCAGCGTGCCATCAAGCGGCGGATACTTTGTGTCGCCGGCAAGCGCTGCGGCGTGGGCGGCCTCCACGGCGTTGGCGGGTGTCGGAAAATCCGGCTCGCCGGAGGAAAGGCTGATGACCTTTATGCCGTTCGCCGCAAGATCGCGGGCGCGCTGGGTCATCGTGGCGGAAGCGGAAACGGAAACGTTCTTCAGACGGTCGGCAATCGCAGGCATGATCGTTGCTTTCGATAGGGGACGGATAAGGTTTTGTAGGCGGGCTGGCTCAGCCCAGCAGCTTGGAGACAGGCGTGACCACGCCGCCTGTCGCCTCGATTTCGCTGCGGACGGTACGGGCAAGTTCAAGCGAACCCGGCGTATCGCTGTGCACGAGGATGGAGCGGGCCTGCATCGGGATCACGGTCCCGTCGATGGCGGTGACTGTGCCTTCGATCAGGAACTGCCGCACCCTTGCGCGCAACCGAGGCTCCTCCTTGACGAGGGCACCGGGTTGTCCGCGGGGCACGAGCTTGCCCTCGGCGTCATAAGCGCGGTCCGCAAGGAAGAGGGTGAGCGTCTTCAGCCCAGCATCGAGCGCTGCGCGTTCAATGATGCTGCCGGACGTACCAAAGACAATCAGATCGGGATCGACGGCACGGATCGCCGCCATCATCGCGGCTGCCAGGGTCGGGTCGCGATTGACCATGTTGCCCATTGCAGCGTGAAAACTGACATGGGAGACGCGCACACCTTCCGCACGGGTGATCGCGACCAGCGCGCCCAGTTGGTAGAGCATCTGCTGGCGCAGTTCGTCGGGACCGAAGGGCAGTTCCCGGCGCCCGAAGCCCTGCCGGTCCGGCAAGCCCGGATGGGCGCCGACGTCCACTCCCCTCGCCCGCGCGAGACGCACCATCCGGACCATCGTCTCCGGGTCGCCGGCATGGAAGCCGCAGGCGACGTTGGCGGAGGTCACGACATCCATCATCGCCTCGTCATCACAGAGCGAATAGGGTCCGAAACCCTCGCCCATGTCGGAATTGAGATCCACCTTCATGAATGTCTCCTAAGCCATGGCGGCGAGCGCCTTACTTACGAGGCGCGCGGTAATTCTGATGTCCTCGACATAGGCAGCGAGCGCCTTCTCGATGGCTCTAGCCTCGGCGTGCGTGGCCGGCACGAAGCGCAGGGTCGAACCGATGCGAGCCTGCCCCATCCGCCAGAGATCCGCCTCGATGACGCCGGCAATCTTCGGATAGCCTCCGGCCGTGTTGGCATCGCTCATCTGGACGATCGGTTCACCCGCGGGCGGCACCTGGATGACACCGGGCACGACGCCGTGCGAACGCATCTCCAACACCTCCACCGGATGGATCGGATCTCCGCTGAGGCGGTATCCGGTGCGGTCGCTGCGCGCCGAGATCTTCCACGGCTGGCGCCAGAACCGGTCCGTGTCAGACCCAAAAAGATCGTGTTCGCCGGCCGGCAGCGCGCGAATGAGAAGCGCACCATCTTCGTCGACAGGAAACGCATCCCTCAAGGCAACTGCTGGCGGCACAACGCCGAAGCCGCCCTTCGGCAGGTGAGCAGGTTCGACCGGACCGGTCGCGATGCCGTCTCCGGCGGCAAGGGTCCGGCCGGAAAACCCACCGAAGCTTCCACGCAGCGAGGTGCTGCGCGATCCCATCACCTCTGCCACATCGACCCCGCCAGCCAGGCTCACATAGGCACGTGCATCGCGAAGCGGCGGGAAGAGCTCCAACACCTGACCGGCCTTGGCTTCCACTGCCCACCAGGGCGGAAGGGCGAGGCCGTCAAGCTTCGCCCGGCAATCGGCACCGGTAAGCGCGAATGCACCACCTTTGACAAAGCATAGCCGGAAGGGGAAAGTCTGAACCTCGAGGACCGCAGCACCCTGGGGATTGCCGAGGAGAATGTTGCCGATCTCCATGGCCAGGGGGTCCATTGCGCCGGAGGCCGTGACCCCGATACTTCGATAGCCCGGACGCCCGAGATCCTGGACGGTGTTCAACGGGCCGGTTTCGATGATCTCGATCACAGCTCGATCCTTTCAGGACGGAAGCGCACGGTGTCGCCGGGCGCCATCAGGGCGGGCGTTGCTGCCTCAGGATCGAACATCTGAAGCTCGGCAAAGCCGATCGAATTCCATCCGTTCGGGCCGGTCAGCACCGCCACACCGGTCTGCATGCCGCCGATCGTGACGCAGCCCCGTGCCATCTTCAGCGAGGGAACGGTCTTTCGCGGCATGTGGATGCGCGGATCAAGCCCGTGCAGGTATCCGAAGCCCGGCGCACTGCCGAGGGCGAAGACGCGATAAATGCCTTCGTGGTGAATGCGCACGACTTCGCGGTCGCTGAGGCCGCTGAGGTTGCAGAGGGCCGGCAGGTCGGTGGCATGTTCGCCGCCATAGGTGACGGGGACTTCTATTTGCCGACCGGCGAGATCGATGCCCTTCGCTCGCCGCCATTCCTCGTGCAGCTGCCGGACGACCGCGTCCGGATCGTCCGGGGTCGCCTTCAACATCACAAGCAGGTTCGTCATACCGGGAACGATCTCGGCGACGTCGCTGTGCGTCTCGAGCGCGCGCGTAAGCGCCCAGATACGCCTTTGGTTTGGCAAGTCGAAGTCACCGGGCGCTTCAAGCAGAAAGGCGCGCGTGCCGATAAAGGAAATCTTTGCCAGCCCCTCGGTATCAGGAACGATTGAGACGGGCGACGGAAACGGGGGCTGCTGCAGGACACTCATTGAGCATGTTCCATCATGAACACCGGATCGCCGTAGCCGACCAATTCGCCGGGGCGGGCCTGAACGCCCGAGACGATCGCGGCTTTCGGCGCGATGAATGGAAGCAGGATGGGCCCGACCTCCACAAAACCAGCGATCTCGGCCGCCTCGAGCGTGCTGCCCTGACGTGCAAGCGGTGAAGCATCGACGTCACCGGGATGTCGATCGCGAAAGACCCCTGCGAGCGGTGCCTTGATCGCCCATCCCTCTGTCACCGACGAGGCGACATCTCGTACATCTTCAGGCTGCCTCGCCAATCTGGCATCAGGGGCCAGCACGATCTTCAGGGCGGGCCCGTCCTTCGTGGTGATCTCCAACTCACTCGCGCCGGAAGCGCTAAGCCAGGCAGTCAAAGTGGAGATGAGCGCCGGATCGGAGAAATCGCCGATCCCGGATCTGCCCGACGAGCGATCACGCCTTGACACCGGCTTCCTCCCTCAAACGTTTTTCAAGATGATGGATATCGACGCAGCCCTGCACGAACTCCGGGTCGGCAAAGATCCTCTCGTGCAGCGGAAGATTGGTGGAGATGCCCTCGATCCTGGTCTCCGAAAGGGCGACCTGCGTGCGCCGGATCGCCTCGTCGCGGGTCGGCGCATGCACGATCAGCTTGGCAATCAGGGAATCATAATAGGGTGAAACCCGGTATCCGGCCGAGACATGGGTATCGACGCGAATGCCGGGTCCGCTCGGAAAACGAACCGCTGAAATGCGGCCGGGGGCAGCCACGAAGGTGGTTGGGTCCTCCGCATTGATACGGCATTCGAAGGCGTGCCCGCGCGCCTCGCCGCGAAACCGGCTCGTGTCAAGCACGTCGCCCTGAGCCGAACGCAGTTGTTCGTGCACAAGGTCGACACCGGCTGTTGCCTCCGTGACTGGATGCTCGACCTGCAGACGCGTGTTCATCTCGATGAAGTAGAACTCGCCGTGCTCGTAGAGGAACTCGAAGGTACCAACGCCGCGATAGCCGATCTGCCGGCAGGCCTCCGCACAGCGTGCGCCGATCTTCTCTGCGAGTTCCGGCGCAATACCGAGTGCCGGCGCCTCCTCGACGACCTTCTGGTGCCGCCGCTGAACGGAGCAATCGCGATGACCAACCCAGACGGCATTCCCGTGATTGTCGCAGAGCACCTGGAACTCGATATGACGCGGGTGCTCCAAAAACTTCTCCAGGTAAAGTTCAGGCTTGCCGAAGGCGCGGCGCGCCTCCTCGCGCGTAACCGCGACCGCACCGGCTATATCGGCGCCGTCGCGCACGACGCGCATGCCCCGCCCGCCGCCGCCGCCGGCCGCCTTGATGATGACCGGATAGCCAATGGCCTCGGCAATGGCACGCACGGCCCCGACATCATCAGGTAGAGGCTCGCCAGGTCCCGGCACGCAAGGGACCCCGGCGGCCATCATGGCGCGCTTCGCAGCGATCTTGTCACCCATGGTGCGGATCGCCGAGGCCGGAGGTCCGATGAAAACCAGCCCGGCCTTTTCGACTGCTTCAGCGAAATCGGCATTTTCCGAGAGAAACCCGTATCCCGGATGGATCGCCTCCGCGCCGGTTACACGCGCGGCTAAGACGATCGCCGCCTGGTTGAGGTAGCTTCTGGCAGGCGCTGACGGCCCAATCGAGAGCGGACCACCCTCGCCCGGCGCTACCGCTCCTGCCCTATCCGCCTCGGATGCAACAAGGATTGCGCGAAGGCCGAGTTCCTTGCAGGCCCGTTCGATCCGGACGGCGATTTCTCCGCGATTGGCGATGAGGACGGACTGGAATGGTTGGCCGATTTGCCGGACGGCCTTGAAGGACGCGTCCATCAGCCGATCTCCACGAGCGCATCGCCGAAAGAAACCTCCTGCCCATCCTCAAAGAAGACGCGTTTGACGATGCCGCCGAACGGGGTCGAGATGGTCGTGAAGACCTTCATCGCCTCCACAATGCACAGAGCCTGCCCCACTTCAACCGGATCACCTGCCGCGACGAGTGGAGCGGATCCCGGGCTGTTCGACCGGTGTACGATGCCTGAGGTCGAAGCACGAACAATCTGTGTTTGCGGATGGTCATCTAACCTAGCCGCGTCGACCGTCGATGGCGTTGCCTGAACTGCGGTCGCGGTACCCTGGTTGGCTCCAGTTTCACGAACTGGATTGCGAATGACGACAGTTGTTTCCGCATCGCTGACTGTCAGCTCGGAGACACGCGAACGCCCGACAAAATCGAGAAGCGTCTTGATCTTTTGCAGATCCATTGTTTTCCCCACGGAACGAAAGGCACCGAGGCGCGGCCATTAGAGGCGTGAACCGGCGGTGCGAGTTGGGGAAATCTTACACAGCATCCTGTTTGATGGGGGCAGACAAACTTTGAATAGAGAGAGCCGTGGTTAGGTCCGCAAAATGCTGTCATCCGCTTGTAGGGATTTCGCGGCGGATCTAAGTCCTGCTAAGCGGACGCAAGCCCTAGTCTACCAAGGCGCCAGTTCCCCTCGATACATCATGCGATCCTGGACGCATAAAATGAGAACATATGTGCAAAGAGGTCGTAGCGGCTTTTTCGATGCGGTGGAAACAAGTATCGCATAGTCGGGCTGGTCGCATTTCGATCCAAGCGGATTTTCCTACGCTGAGCAGGACTGTGTGTTCAATTGACCTGAGCGTGCCTACAGCGCCGATGGCAAAAAGCGACCGCCGCCATCGAGATGTTTCGCGCGGCTTGACCGGTTGAAGGCTCAACAAAAATATCTTCGTGGTCCTCACAGTGTCGCTGTAGTGACGTTCGACGCCACTACAGGCGAGGATGACGCGATGCCAGCCGCGGTCGGAGTTTTCACGGCCATCAGCAGCGCGCTTGCAGCGTCGCCGGCGCCGCTTCAGCGCGGGGCAACCGCGCCCGCATAGAAACCGCCGTCGCCGCCGTAGTAATCCTCTCTGACACTGCTCGCACCGCCGGCGGTCTGAGAGCATCCGGCGAGCGCGGAAAGTACGAGCAACAATGTGACAATACGCATTGGGTTTGATCCTTTTTTGGCTGCCGCACACATAGTCATCGGCAAGGGCGCGTACAACCGGGCGACGCCACGACTTTCAACCAGTCCCTGTATCGGGCCAACTCCGCGGGCTTGAAGTCGAAATTGGTTCGGAAAATTGCGATCGGCACAGCGCCGGCGCCCGGGTTGTTCGTACGGGGCACATTGCAAAAATTGCGCGCAACTGCAGGTCAAATTCGCTTGCCTGGGAGCCAGAATGGCGGACAATTCCAGACGAGTTGCCTGTTGGCTGAGCAAGCCCGGCGTCGCAGTGGGCGACACCGGTAGCTGCCCTTCGACGGAGGAGAAGATGGCCGGTAACCATTCAGACGCGAGCGGACCCGATCTCGCCCTCGGCATTGCACTCGCCGATCTCCCCGATGGCGGCAAGTTGGTCGGTCATCGCGATGGCGAGCCGGTGCTTCTGGTGCGCCGCGGATCCGAGATCTTCGCGATAGCCGCTAGCTGCTCGCATTACGGTGGGCCGCTAGTGGATGGCCTCGTCGCCGACGACACGGTTCGCTGCCCCTGGCATCACGCCTGCTTTGATCTGCGCACCGGAGAGGCCTTGCGTGCTCCGGCGTTATCGCCGCTCGCCTGCTGGTCGGTTGAGCAGCACGGCGACAAAATAGTCGTCGGCGAGAAGCGCAAGAAGCAGTCGCCGGTTTCACGCGAAGGCGACGGAGCGACTCCCGAAAAGATCGTTATCGTCGGTGGCGGCGCCGCCGGCTTTGCCGCCGCCGAAAGACTTCGACGCGAACAATTCCAGGGCGCCATCGTCATGATCAGCGATGACGAGGCGCCGCCCGTCGACCGCCCTAACCTTTCGAAGGACTATCTCGCCGGTAAGGCGCCGGAGGACTGGATCCCGCTGCGCAAGGAGGGCTTCTATACCAGGAACGGCATCGACTTGCGCCTCGGAACCAAGGTTACCGGCATCGATGTCCGCGCCAGCGAAGTCTTGCTCGCCGATGGGGCGCGGGTCGCTTTCGACAGACTGTTGCTGGCGATGGGCGCCGAACCGGTTCGCCTGACCATACCCGGCGCCGACCAGCCCCATGTCCACACGCTGCGCTCGCTTGCCGACAGTCGGAAGATCATCGCGCAAGCCGGCACCGCACGCAGCGCGGTCGTGTTGGGCGCCAGTTTCATCGGCCTAGAAGTTGCCGCCGCACTTCGAGGCCGCGGTGTCAAAGTGCATGTGGTGGCGCCCGAGGAACGGCCAATGGAACGGATACTGGGGCCGCAGATCGGCGATTTCATCCGCGCCCTGCATGAGGAAAATGGCGTCATCTTCCACCTTGGGGATACAGCAGCGAGCATCGGCGCAACGAAGATCCAGCTGAGCAGCGGCGGCATCCTGGCCGCAGATATGGTCGTTGCCGGCATCGGCGTGCGGCCGCGGGTCGGTCTCGCCGAAGCGGCCGGGCTCGCCACCGATCGAGGCGTCCGGGTCGATGCCTATCTGGAGACCAGCGTGCCGGGCATATATGCGGCCGGCGATATTGCCCGGTGGCCCGATCCCCATAGTGGCGAAAACATCAGAGTGGAGCACTGGGTGGTGGCGCAGCGGCAAGGCGCTGCGGCCGCACTCAACATGCTCGGACACCGGAAGAAGTTCACGGGTGTGCCGTTCTTTTGGAGCCAGCATTACAACGTTCCGATCAACTATGTCGGCCATGCCGAGGCATGGGACGAGATCGAGGTCGAGGGCGACATTCCCGCCAAGGACTGCCTCCTGCGCTTCAAGCGCGGCGGACGAGTACTGGCGGTCGCCACGATCTTCCGCGACACCGAGAGCCTCGAGGCAGAACTGGCGATGGAGCGGGGCGAGACCTGGTAGTGACGGATTGCTGTCTAAGCCATAGGGCAATAGCGAGTTTGGAGACGCACATTCGCAACACGCTACGACAAGCTCTTCGCCCCCTTCAAATCGAGAAACGCCCAGACCGCATTGAAAGGCAGGGCAACGCGCGGGTGTTATCGGCGTACTGGATTTCACCACGACAGCTAAAATTGGATTTGCAGACCTTCAAACGGGACAGACAGGCGACCTCAGCGGAGAGGAGTAAGGAAGCAATCGCGATGAGACAACTCAGTGAAGAGGGCCGACGAACCCTGGGAGAGATTGCGGAGCGGTACGGGGTCAGCCTCGGCGCGGTGGAGCACCTGCTGATGGCGATTATCGCCGGGCAGGCGACACAGGCCCAGTTCAACCATCCTGATCTGGGTGGGATGGGGCAGTGGTCGCAGGGCGGCATGATCATGGTCGGCGACATGTTCAACAATGCGCTGAAGGCGAACGTGGCCGGGGTTTGTTCCGAGCTTGCGGCCTTGGTGCGCGGCATGGATTTGCTGCGCCCGCAGACGTCGCACCAGTCCCAGTATCAAGACCAGGCCGGCGGCGTCAGCCTGTTTGTGCCGGGCGCGCATTCGGCTGGGGACTGGTGGCCCGAGGAGCTCGGGCATCCTGCCTCGACCGGGGCGCAGAATGACCTGCGTTATGCCTTTTTCCCGAAAACCCGACGGCTAGCGATCGATATCGGCGGCCGGATTTTGGTCTATGACACGAAGGACCATCGCATTGGCGGGTTCTCGCAACAGCAAAGCGGCGATCAGTCGCTGAGCTTCACCTCTCAGTATGGGCTGGTGAAAATTTCGGAACTGGATGTGATACGGCAGGGCGGCAAGGAACCGCCAGACACGCCGGCGACAGAAGCATCCGCCGTCACGGCTGCGCCGTCGATATTCGCATCGTCCGCGTCGGAATCCGCCGAGCCACAACAGGGGGCACATCCAGCGCCGGAGACGGTTCGGTCGGATGAGGACATCTTCGACAAGATCGAACGCCTCGCGGCACTTCATGCGAAAGGCATTCTCACGGATCAGGAATTCGGGGCCA
Organism: Ensifer adhaerens; assembly: GCF_028993555.1. Lineage (NCBI taxonomy): Bacteria > Pseudomonadati > Pseudomonadota > Alphaproteobacteria > Hyphomicrobiales > Rhizobiaceae > Ensifer > Ensifer adhaerens. The sequence goes on from NZ_CP118611.1 coordinate 1,798,587, forward strand.
AGAAGTCGGAGTTGCTCAGCCGACTATAGCATCCGATCAACCGGGCTTGCCACGGAGGTCAACGGCAGGCTGCTTCGAGCCGCGCGGGCGAGGACGACCGTCAATGAACTCCGACAACCGATTGAGCTCGCGCTCGCTCACCGAAACTCATCCCATCCTGCGTCTGCCGATCGCCTAACAAGCCGAGTGTGACAATCCGGATTCGACCCGAAGGGATGAGGTCAGAGGTTGCTTGCCCGTGAATAGGTGTCTCGGCACGAACGTCAATCGCTCGGCCTGATCGAGCTTCTGATCCTCGTTTCGATTTTTAACGCTCAATCTGCCGGGCATGTCCGGTGATGAACCTTTGCGACGCTAGGTAAGACCTAATGTTGTGCCCCGCCAGCGGCAGTCGCTTTGGCAAGAGCGGCGTCGCTTTATGGAGATTGCCCGGTAAGACGCTTGGTGCCGCTGCGGGCCGCCAGAGGGAGAACTTGAACCCCACACATGTCGCGCAAACCGTCATCGCCGTCCTCGTCCAGGCAATATTTGACACCAAGTGTCGTCAGGCGGCTAATCAGCTCCGGTCGACGCTTTATGCGACCTCCTCATAAAGGGCGTGCCCCGCCTTCCGACCAAGTCCGCGCAGCCAGGTGTAGGCATGGCACAGCCTACGTCGGCCGCATCAGTGTTTGTGGAGATGCCGATCTCCACCGGAGATCCGCACGCTTCCCGCCTTCAGCTTACGTGCGCCGCTACCGAGTGGATCGAGTTGTTGCCGTACCCCAGGCGGTTCCACTCGGCGCGCTCCGGCTGTGTCCGGCCCGCCATGTCTGTGGCGCGCGCCCGCACTGTGAGCGGCCCCGTGTGCTCAAGTCGCGTGATCAGCTCCCACCATTGCCAGGAAGAGGGCCGCCGCTCACCAACGAGCCGCGCCTCGCGCCATGGGCCGCCGTCCAGGCTTACGTCGACCCTGGAAATACACCCGACCCCCGACCACGCGACGCCACGGATTGCGGTCTCGCCAAGCGGCAGGCTCTCCCCCTCATCAGGCGAAGATATCAGCGCTCGCACGTTCATAAGCTCCATCGGCACGCGATCATCCTGCCCGTTCCGGACCCAGGGAAAGCCGGCGACCAGTCGTCAAGAACCTGCACCGGACGCTTGGTAGCAATTTCTTCTGCTACGATGTTCTCTGGCAGATACGCAATCCCTCGTTGAGCTATGACGCAGTGGCAACCGGACGCTGCCATACAGTCGTGCCACTGTTGGCCGACGAAAATGCGGATACTCACCGCGAAAAACTGCTAAGATGAAGCCCCGGAGTCAGTAGCCCACCAATCATGGAACGCCGCCTGACTGCAATATTGGCCGCCGACGTCGTCGGTTACAGCCGCCTTATGGGCCTTGACGAGGCGGGGACACTCGCAGCGCTTAAGGCACACCGGCGCGAGATGGCGGACGCCAAGATCAACGAGCATCAGGGGCGCATCGTCAAGGTCACCGGCGACGGCATGCTAGTCGAATTCCCGAGCGTGGTGAATGCAGTTGCCTGCGCCGCCGACATCCAGCGCAGGATGCGCGAGCGCAACGTCGACGTGCCGGATGACCGCCGCATCGAATTTCGCATCGGCATTCATCTCGGCGACATCATCTTCGAGGACAACGACATCTACGGCGACGGTGTCAACATTGCCGCGCGCATCGAGAGCATTGCCCAGCCGGGCGGCATCGCCGTGTCCGGCTCCGTTCGCGACAATGTCGGCAACCGGCTCGACCTCGCCTTCGAGGACAGGGGCGAACAGACGCTGAAGAACATCGACCGGCCAGTGCGGGTCTATAACGTTGACCTCTTCCAGCGCACTCCGCCGCAGGGCGTAGCAACCGGCGCGGCGCCCAAGGCAGCGCTGGCAAAGGATAAGCCTTCGATCGCCGTGCTGCCCTTCGACAACATGAGTGGCGATCCGGAGCAGGAATACTTCTCCGACGGCATCACGGAGGACATCATCACCGACCTGTCGAAGATTTCCGGGCTCTCGGTCATCGCCCGCAACTCCGCGTTCACTTACAAGGGCAAGTTGGTCGACATACAGGACGTATGCCGGCGTTTCCATGTCGCTACTGTCCTTGAAGGAAGCGTGCGCAAAGCCGGACAACGCGTGCGGATCACCGCGCAGCTTATCGACGGCAAGGATGGAACGCACCTCTGGGCCGATCGCTACGATCGCGACCTGACCGACATCTTTGCGATCCAGGACGAAATCACGCACACAATCGTCGAGCAACTCAAGGTAAAACTGCTGCCGGAAGAGAAGAAGGCGATTGGACAGGCGCCGACGGCGAATGTCGAAGCCTATACCAACTATCTCAGAGGCCGCGAGTTTTTCCACACGCGCACCAAAGGATCGCTGCAACTGGCGCGACGCCTCTTCGCCAGGGCGGCTGATCTGGATCCCAACTATGCGCGCGCCTATGCCGGGATCGCCGATTGCGATTCGGCCCTGCATGCCTGGCACGGTGCGGAGATCTCGCTCGAGGCGCTGTTGGCGACCTGCGCCAAGGCGCTGGCGCTTGATCCCAGCCTCGCCGAGGCACATGCCTCGCACGGCCTGGCGCTGTCGACAAACGGCCGGCACGGCGACGCGGTCGCCGAATTCGAACGCGCGATCGCGCTAGATCCGAACTCCTATGAGGGCCATTATTTCTATGCTCGACACTCGTTCGCAGAAGGCGATCTGGAAAAAGCGGTCGAACTCTACGAACGCTGCGCCGACATCAACCCCGACGACTACCGGTCGCCGCTCCTGGTCATGAACGCCTTGCACTCTCTCGGTCGACACGACGAGGAGGCTAAGCTGGCCGCGGTGGGGCTCGAGCGGGCGGAACGCGCCCTCAGGCAGCATCCCGAAAATTCCGATCCCGCCCAACTCGGCGCCATCGCCCTCATTGCTCTTGGCCAGCATGAGCGGGCCAAGGAGTGGGCAGATCGCGCCCTGGCGATCGATGCCGACGACAACAATGCGCTGTACAACGTTGCCTGCGTCTATTCGCTGCTCGGCGAGCCCGATCACGCAATCGACCTGCTGGAACCCTACCTGCAAAAAGTTGGGCCTCATATGAAATCCTGGTTCAAGAACGATTCGGATTTTGATCCCATCCGAAGCCATCCACGCTATGCGAAACTGCTGGAACTGATCGACTAGGGCTAGCCTGTTTATTCAGGCGCTCCGTAGGCTAGATGAACTATTCCATTCCGAAGCGTGGACCAAACGTCACTTGGTTACTCGGTGGCCTGATACGCCACGATATTCCGCGAGGCTTCGCTGGCGTCCAGATGTGGCGCAAAGCAGCCGTTCCACGATGCGAACTTTCTACGTCCCCTTGGGCCTATTCAAGACCTTGGCATCGAGGGGCCGCGTGTCCGCTTTTCGTGTTTGGTGTCCTGGCAGCGGACAGTCGGCCATCGTGAAGAGTTTCGGGCGCCGGCAGGCGTACGAAAGTCCCCGAGGAAGGAACCCGCGGGCCACAGGCGATGGCTATGGGGATTTCCGTTTTCGGCTGATGTCGAGGATAGCGTGACCGCTTTCGGGAGGCACCGGGATGGATCCGGCGGGACCGCTTCGTTGCGCCTCCGCGCGGTGTTGTCGGCCTGGTGGGCGGTCGGACGCGACCCTGTCAGCGTCGAGGGTCACCATGGAGGCGTGTGGATCCGTTGCCGAAGGCGGGGTGCCTCCGGCTGAAGGCTGGACCATGCCATGCCGGGTCATGGAACTGTCTCCCGGTTCGTCGTCGTCGCGTCCGGCGGCCCGCGCGGCTGCCTCCTTCGTCCGAACACCTCGAGCACGATCATGCGGCCGCCACAGCAGGAGCATGGGGGGCGGAAGTCGTCCGGTTCTTCCGGGCCGTCGTCAGCCGACGGTGCGGCGACGTTCAACAGTTCGCGAGCCAGTGCGAGACTGGCCTTGCGGGCGGAGCCGGCGAGCAGCCCGTAGTGGCGGATGCGATGGAAGCCACGCGGCAGGACATGAAGCAGGAAGCGGCGGATGAACTCGTCGGTGGCGAGCGTCATGACCTGCTGGCGATTGGCGCCGTCGCGACGATAGTCCTTGTAGCGGAAGGTGACGCCGCTCTCGTCGAACCGGACGAGACGACGGTTCGAGATCGCCACCCGGTGGGTGTAGCGGGACAGGTAGGCTAGCACCGCTTCCGGACCGGCGAAGGGAGCCTTGGCATAGACGACCCAGCGCTTGCTCCGTACAGGCTTCAGATGGTGCAGGAAGGCGCGTCGGTCGGCCAGGTGCGCCATGGATCCGAAGAAGGCGAGCCGGCCGGCGTCGTGGAGGGCGATCAGCCGGGTGAGGAACAGCCGGCGGAACAGCTTCCCCAGTACCCGGACCGGAAGAAGGAAGGCCCGACGCGACGAGATCCAGCGCTTCCCGTCCGGCGCGATTCCGCCGCCCGGCACGATCATGTGCACGTGCGGATGGTGCGTCATCGCCGATCCCCATGTGTGGAGCACGGCGGTGATGCCGATGCGCGCGCCGAGATGCTGCGGATCGGCGGCGATGGTCAGCATCGTCTCCGATGCCGCCTTGAACAGCAGGTCGTAGACCAGCGCCTTGTTGTGGAACGCGATGCCGGCGACTTCGGCGGGCAGCGTGAACACGACATGGAAGTAGCCGACCGGCAGCAGGTCGGCCTCGCGCTCGGCCAGCCAAGTCCGCGCCGCCGCGCCCTGGCACTTGGGACAGTGCCGGTTGCGGCAGGAGTTGTAGGCGACCCGCCATTGGCCGCAGTCCTCGCACGCCTCGACATGACCGCCGAGGGCCGCGGTGCGGCAATGCTCGATCGCCGACATGACCTTGAGCTGGGTGAGGCTCAGGCGCCTGGAATGGGTGGCCCGGTACGCGGGCCCGGCGGCACGGAAGATGTCGGCGATCTCGACCGCGGCGTGCACGGCTCAGCCGTCGGGGGATACTTCTCCCTTGAACAGCCCGAGCTTGTCGAGCGGGCTCGTGACCGTGCGCACCGTGCGGGTTGCAACCTTGGTGTAGAAGGCGGTGTTGTTGAGCTTGGCGTGCCCGAGCAGGACCTGGATGATCCGGATGTCGGTGCCGTCCTCCAGAAGATGGGTGGCGAAGCTGTGCCGCAGCGTGTGCGGTCCGACCCGCTTGGCGATGTCGGCGGCCTGGGCTGCCTCGACGACCACGCGATACAGCTGGCGGGTGCTGATCGGCTTCATCGCGTGCTGTCCCGGGAACAGCCAGCCGTCGCGGTGCATCACGCCCTGCTGGCGTCCGACCTTCCACCATTGGCGCAGCAACAAAAGCAGGTCGTCCGATAGCATGGCGTTCCGGTATCGCCCGCCCTTGCCGCGTTCCACCCTGAGCAGCATGCGCTCGCTGTCGACGTCGGCGACCTTCAACATCGACACCTCGGCAACGCGCAAACCTGCACCATAAGCGACCGACAGTGCGGCCTGGTGCTTGAGGCAGGTGGTGGCGTTGAGCAGCCGGGCCACCTCGTCGCGGCTGAGCACCACCGGCAGCTTGCGCGGATGAGCCAGCCGGACCAGCCTGCGCGCCAGGTCCGGGCGATCGAGGGTGTGGGTGAAGAAGAAGCGCAGCGCCGACACGATACTGTTCATGGTCGGGATCGGAACGCCATCCTCCTGCTGCTCGATCTGGAACCGGCGCAGGTCGTCGGTGGTCGCTGTGTCTGGTGAACGCCCAAGGAAAGTCGCCAGGCGTCCGATATCGCGGAGATAGTTGCGTTGCGTCCCCCGTGAGAAACGCCGCATGTTCATGTCGTCGATCAGCCGTTGGCGCAGCGGGCTGACAGGGGCATCGAGAGTGGGATGGGGCATGGTCAGGCTCCTTTGTTGAAGAAGCCTGTGATGCTCTGCCCCTACAGAACGCCGCTCAACGCAGGCGCAACGACCAGTTCTTGATCTCTACCTCAACCGCAGGCGCCCTCCCGCGCAGCGGGTTCGTTCGTCGGCCCCTGAGCCGACTTTCAAGACCCTCGCCTTGAACCGGCGATCCATGCACTCCGAAGTGGACAAAAGGTTATGTTTGTCTCCCCTTGAGCCGGGCAGAAACGCAACGGATATGTGATGCTCCGACACCGCAGCAGCCGCCGATGATTGTCGCCCCGCTCTCTGCCCATTCACAGGCGAAGACAGAGTAATCGTTGACCGACAAGTCGTTGCGGACCGAATGAAGTGTCTCGTTTGCTGCACCTTGCTCCTCCGTGGCGAGTGCATTGGCGTAGACACCGATCTCGATGAAGAATCGCTCCTGCGCAAAAATGGAGGCGGCCTCATCGATGGCACGGCGCATGACTTCCGGGCGGCTGCAATTGAAGAGCAGCGCCGCCGCACCAGATCCGGCGATCCAGCGTGCGGCCTCCTCTACGCTTTCGCCGGAACGCAGCGCTGCCGGCCTGTACTCGGCACCCGGCTCGTCGTCCAGCGTGAAGGATACCCAGAATGGCTTGCCGGTGCCCGCCACCGCATTCCGCACCGCCTCGGCTTCGCCACGAGGCTGAGGGTTTCTCCGAGCCAGACATCCACCGACGGCGAGAGTTCCTCGACCAACGCGTCGAGATATTCGTGTGCGAGGTCCGGCATGAAGCGCTGCGGCTCGTAGGAGCCGAAGATTGGGGGCAGCGATCCGGCAACGAGCACCTTTCGGTCCACAGCCTCGTCGGCCGCTTCGCGCGCCAGGCGTCCGGCAAGGGACATCAGCCTGCGGCCCTCTAGGCGGAACCGTTCCTCGCCGATGTGGAACGGTACAAGCGCGTAGCTGTTGGTGGTGATAATGTCGGCGCCGGCAGCAAAAAACTCCTCATGCACGCGCCGAACGATCGCTGGGTTCTCGATCAGTGCGAGCGCCGACCATTCAGGTTGCCTGAGTTCCGCACCGAGGCGGACAAGTTCGCGGCTCATGCCGCCGTCGAGGATTCTAGTGGGTTTCATGGACTTCCTTTCCGCCGCGGTCAGCGTTTGATCATCGAGGACAATGCGAATGCCGTCAGCGTGTCGCGAACGCCGGGCAGGACGGATACCTCCTGCCAGATTTCGCGGATGCGGTCCGTCGCACTCGCCTCGACCCGAACAACGAGGTCGAACTCGCCGCTGATGACATCGCAGGAGACGACCTCCGGCAAACGCTTAAGCGCATGGATGACCTCACGCTGCTGCGCGCCGTGAAGGCCGACCGTGCCCGCGCACAAAGCCGTGCTGCATCATCGCCCGCACCGTGAAGGGCAAGGGCATCAACTACATGGAAACCGAACCCGGTGAGATCCTCCGATGCACCGATGCGGACGCCTATAGTTGTATCAACTCCAAGCGTGTCGATCTGCTGCTCGTAGACAGCAATTGTCGACCGCGGCACGTCATCGAGTACCAGGGCGGAGCGCATCATCAAGGCGCAGCGGCCGCACGTGACGCGGTCAAGAAGGAAGCGCTACGCCGCGCTGGCATCGGGTACCACGAGGTCGTAGCTGGTCAAACGACGCCGTCGGAACTCAGGCGATTGATCGAGAAGCTGGTGGAAAAGCCGAGTGTCACCTAACGCGCCCTCATCACGAATGCCTGCACGGTCGAGCCACCTCCATTGGAGCAACACATCGCATTGGCTTGATGGAATTGAGGCAACCCCGAGATGATCGCCGAATTCGAGGCAGTTCGCGAAAATCTGTCTCCGGCCAGCCACGGAGCGATCGAGGACTGGAGGGCATTCCCTTGGCATCGTGACCGAGCCAATCGAATTCAGGCACACAAGGCGCATTCGTCGCAAGCCATCGCAATCGACGCGTTCGGCACACTTAAGATGAGCACCGATCGCGACCGCATCCTCGACGCCATCGCCGAGCGTGTGGGAGTTGCATCAGGCGGTCCATGGACGATAACACTCGAGTGGACGGACAGCGATCGGCTGCTGGGAGAACCGAGGCCCACGCAAGTCGACGTCCTTGCCGCCGGCTCGATGGCCGCGCTCGTCATCGAGTGCAAGTTCACCGAACCCGGAGAGCAATGTAGCCAAACGGCTGTGTCGCGCTCGGGCGAACGACAATGCAACGGAAGCTACGCTGACCAAATCAACCCGGGCAACGGCGTGCGCGCGCATTGCGCTCTTACGGGCAAGGGCATTCGGTATTGGGAATACATCCCTGAGGCCTTCGCGCTCGATCCGGGCGTTGATCATACGCCCTGCCCATGTAAGGGAGACGCCTATCAGTGGATGCGCAACGCCGTGCTGGCAGCAGCGATAGCCAAGCACCGCAACCTTCAAGCGGCAGCTCTAGCAGCCTTTGCCCATCATCCCAGCTTCCCGACGGCGCGGAAGGTAAAGCGAGGCCTGGTGGATCCCAGTGTATCTGGCCAAGCTGCGATCACGCCGATCTCCTACCAGCAGATCATTGCGATCGCTCGTCACCTCGGCGTGAACCAAGAACTCTGGAACGGCCTTTCTGCATGGGTCGACCAAAAGATCGCAAGGGCGGGGTCGCGAAGGTCGGACTTGAAGAATGGATGCTGATATCTGGGATCGCGCCTTCTATGACGACGGCGAGTGGGTTTCCTGGTCCGACGTGGAAGAGCAGCTCCGATATCACGAATGGCGCGCCAAATATCCCAGTACCATCAGATCTTTGATCCCGTATTTTCAAGAGCTCTTGTCACTGGCACAAAGCTACCACCTTGAGACAGGTCGTCATCTGAATGTCTACGGAGACATAGGAGAGCTCTTCGGCGTCATCACCTACGGAATAAGGCTGAACAAGAACTACGCGCAGGGTGCCGACGGTCGGCTTGGCAACGATCAGGTTGAGATCAAAACGTTCTCGCGCAGCGCATATCCGTTGATCAAGTCCTCGAACGCGTCGCGATTGTCCCCAGCCGCTGTCACATCTCCGGCAGGCCAGCCTTTCGGAAGCCGTCGACAAAGTGGTCTCGTACAGATGCATCGCGCAGCGGCTGGGAGCTGAGCCAATGGCCGATCGTGAAATGAGGGTGGGCGATCAGGAACAATTCTGCTTCTCGCCGCGCCTCTTCACGGTGGCCCAACTGCGCAAGCGTAGCAGCCAGGAATTTGCGTGAGTTGGTACGATACGTGTCTTTCCTGCGGAGTGTAGCGGTTGCCGCCTCATAGTCACGCGCGGCGTATTGCGCCTGCCCAAGATGACAAAGATACCAGCAGGCTGGATAGGGATTGAGCCGCAGAGCTTTTTCGATCTGCGCTAGTCCGTCGGCAACCCTGCCGTCCAGCACGGACATGTCCGACATGGCGGCCCAGGTGTCGGCGTGGTTGGGGTCCAGCTCCAGGGCCTTGGCGAAGGCGGCCTCCGATTCCTCCCATCGCCGCTCATAAGCCAAAATGGTCCCCAGAACGTAACGGCAGCCGGCATCGTTGGGATCTAGGTCGACCGCCTTCTGCGCGAACGTCACTGCCATCCGACGGTTGGGATCTTCGGGCTCGCCGAAATGAGTCCAGGAAAGCCAACGGTTATAGGCGAGCAGACCGAGCGCCTCGGCATATGATGGCTCGAGCTCAACCGCGCGTTGGAGCAGCATATAGGCCTCACGCTCCGTTTGCGGCGACTCTTCCGTCAGGAGGCGGGCGCGCACACACAGATCGTATGCCTCAAAGTTCTTCGGCCGCTTGCGCTGCGTCGGGATGGTCAGCCGGCCGACGAGAGCTTCAACAATCTTGGCGTTAACTTCATCCTGTAACTCGAAAACATCTTCCACCGTTCTGTCAAACCGGTCGGCCCACAAGTGCTGGCCGCCAAGCGCGTCGATCAATTGGGCATTGATGCGGACACGGCCCTTTGCGCGTCTGGCGCTCCCCTCGAGGACGTAGCGGACGCCGAGTTCCTGGGCGACCAGCCGTACGTCGACCGGCTTACCCTTGTAGCCGTGCACGGAATTGCGCGCGATGACGAACAGGCCAGCCGTACGGGAAAGGTCGGTGATCAGGTCTTCGGTCAAGCCGTCGACGAAAGGCGCGTCCGCTTCATCCCCACTCATATTCGTGAACGGCAATACAGCGATCGAGGGACATTCGGGCAGCGGCAATATGCTCTGCAGCGCATCCGGCCAATGCCACACGTGGACCGGGCGAGTCAGGTTCTTTAGGTAGCGTTCGCCTGCATCAAAGAACCGGTCGCCGATCTTGCCGACGATCTCGCCGTGAACCTTGGCTGAAATGCAGATACCGCCCGGTGCGGCCTGCGTCTCGAGGCGCGCCGCGACATTGACGCCGTCGCCGAGGACGTCTGAACCGTCGTCAATGACATCGCCCAGATTGACGCCTACACGCAAAAGCAGGCGCCGGTCTCCGGAAGCCTCAACAGCAGTGGTGGCCCGTTGCATTTCCAACGCTGCTGCGACCGCGTCCACCGCGCTACCGAATTCGATCAAGAATCCGTCGCCCATGGCCTTGAAGATGCGACCGTTGTGGCGCATCACAGCCGGCTCGATAACGCCAGAACGGAGTTCCCGGAGGTTCGCCAGCGTTGCGACTTCATCAGCCTCCATCAGGCGTGAATATCCCACCACATCGGCAACGACGATGGCGGCAAGGCGACGCTGAAGAGATTGATCCGTCATGTGAGGGCAAGCCTAACGACCGAGTTCGAAAGTTATTGTTCAGCCGCGGGTGAGTCAACAAGTGGGAAGAGGTAATGTCCAGGCGACCTCCACCTCCATCGAGCCGCCATCCTTCTTTGTGACCGACGGCGTCGAAGTGGACGACACGGAAATGAGTATAGCGCGACGATCGGGATGAGACGGTGCGGAGCAAACGAAGCCGCCCGCCAGGCCTTATCGTGTTGTGGGAGCCGGGGCCTGCGCGACCGCGCGATCCTGCTCCTCGGCTTTGCCGGTGGCCTGCGCCGCTCCGAGATTACCGGTCGCGACCTCGGACGCGATCAGACCGAGGACGGGCGCGGCTGGATCGAGATCCTCGACAAGGGGCTGCTGCTGACGTTGAACGGAAAGTCCGGCTGGCGCGAGGTCGAGATCGGCCGCGGCTCCGCCGACACCACCCGCCCGCTCGTCGCCGTCGAGACCCGGATCAGGTTCGCCAAACTCGCCAAGGGGGCCCTCTTCCGCCGTGTCACCGGACGCGGCAAAGACCTTGGACCGGACCGCCTCAACGACAAGGCGGCTGCCCGCCTCGTAAAATCCGCAGCCCTTGCCGCCGGCTTGCATGGCAACCTCGGCAAAGACGAGCGGGCGGCCAAATTCTCCGGTCATTCGCTGCGCGCCGGTCTGGCCTCCTCGGCCGAAGTCGACGATCGCCACGTGCAAAAGCAGCTCGGCCATGCGAGCGCCGAAATGACCTGCAAATACCAACGCCGACGCGACCGATCTAGGGTCAATCTGACGAAGGCTTCGGGGCTGTAGGGACCTTATGCTGTAGGGACCTTATCCCGCGAGCATACGTGCGAGCATATTTCTGATGTGGTCCTGCGCGCCGTAGAAAATTGCCGCGACAATGATTGTGCGGCTATGTTCCACCGGTAGAAACCAAATAGCCGCCTTGTCCCGCCGAAGAAACCGGATGCCGGGATGAATATCCGGCCGCAGAGTCCCGATGTTTGGCGTATCGACGAGACGACCGATTTCGACACGCAATTTGTGGATCAGTTCAGCAGTACGCTCCACGGCCTCGTCGACCGAGTCGCCGAGTTCGACATAGACGTCGAACAGATGATCGAAGATCAACTCGAAATCGCGTTCGGCATCCTCAGAATACTCAAGAGTCCACACGAACAACCCGTCGCTTCCGCTCAATCATTGCCGCGACACGGCTTTCCATTTCCGTCGCAGAAATTATCGGTCCGTTCAATCGCCGCTGGATCAATTCGCGAAGCGCTGCCGTTTCGACGGTCTCATTTTCGGTCTTTTGGCGAAGCAGTTCCAGGCCCTGCTGAAGAACGGAACTCATGCTGGAATACCGGCCGCTCTCCACCAGCGAACGGGCAAACGCATCCTGCTGGTCGGTCAGCGAGATCGACGATTTGACACTCATCGGTTTAACTCCTTTGAGCCCAATTTGCTACTCAGTAGCACATTTGTCAATCTGACGAGATGTCCGCGACGACGACAAAGAAAATTGGGGGCACCGCTCATCCTTGAGGCTGGCATGCCCGCTTGGCATAATCGAGTATTCTGAGCAGCTTCCCCACTCACCGTATGGCACCAAAAAAGCCGTACTTGGCTCGATGCCGGGTCGGGCGTTGTCTCCTCGACACAAGATGAGGCCTCGCCGACGGCGAAGCCTCCCCTCCCCTTGGTCCAGAACCGACCGCGATAAACCGGGCTCGAGCCGAAATTCCGGCCAGATTCGCTAAGATTGATGTCGGATCTAAACTCAAGTTCCGCGGGTTGGCCCCGTTCAAAAATGCCTTAGTAGAGCAATCGGGAGCGGATGGTTCCAGGAATTTCGCGAAGAGCGTAAAGGATATCATCCGCGAATCCGGAAATCCCCTCAGCTTCGATGACGACATAACCCGTATCGCCGTGAGTTTGAAGGAATTCGCCGACGATGTTCACTCCGCGCGAGGAAAAGATCTCATTCAATTGGATGAGCATGCCGGGTCGGTTCTCATGCACGTGGATGAAACGCGTGCCATTTGGGCGCTCGGGTAGCTGAACCTGAGGGAAGTTTACGGCGCCCATGGTCGAGCCGATGTCGGAATATTCGACGAGCTTCCTGGAGACCTCCCCACCGATGCGCTGCTGGGCCTCTTCTGTCGAGCCACCGATATGAGGTGTCAGAATGACGTTGCTCAAGCCCTGTAGCGGGGTTTCGAAACGCTCCTTGTTCGAGGCCGGCTCCTTGGGAAAGACGTCGACAGCAGCACCGGCTAGATGGCCATCTTTCAAGACTTTGGCGAGCGCGTCGAGATCGACCACCGTTCCGCGGGAATTGTTGATGAAGATGGCGCCCTTCTTCATCATGCGCAGTTCGGTTTCGGTGATCATGTTATGCGTCGATGGTGTTTCGGGAACGTGCATCGTCACATAATCCGAAATTTCGAGAAGCTCGCCGAGCGACGCCATCGATTCCGAATTGCCCCGGCGCAGCCTGTCTGAAAGATCGAAATAGCGTACGATCATGCCCATGCTTTCGGCAAGCGAGCTGAGCTGCGAGCCGATATTGCCGTAACCGACGATGCCGAGCGTTTTCCCGCGAACTTCGCGGCTGCCGACAGCCGACTTCTCCCAGCCACCTTGATGGGCAGAAGCCGAACGCGGGAATATCTGCCGTGTCAGCATGATGATTTCGCCGATCACCAGCTCCGCCACCGAACGCGTATTCGAATAGGGTGCGTTGAACACCGGAATGCCGCGTCGCCGCGCCGCCCCCAGATCAACCTGGTTCGTACCGACAGAAAAACAACCGACCGCAATAAGTTTCTTGGCCGCTTCGAAGATCTCTTCCGTCAGCTCCGTGCGGGAACGAATGCCGATGATATGCGCGTCGGCGATATGGCTTTTGAGCTCCTTGTCATCAAGCGCTTTCGGCAGATGAACGACGTTGGTGTAACCGGATGACAAAAAGTAGTCTACTGCAGTCTGGCTTATGCCTTCCAGCAGGAGCACGGAAATTCGATCGCGTGGGAGAGAGAGCTGCGTGGCCATAGCTATTCTTTCGAATCCGGATTTAACAAAGCGATGTCGATTGTAGGTCATCAAGGCGCATTAAGACATGTCATTGAGACCATCAGACAAACTGCACGAGAACAAATGCCAACAACGGGTACGGCGGCTGGTGCGCCTTCCCAGACAATCCGGACACGAAACGGGCCCGCGAATTTTGCAACTGATGAAATCCCGCTTTCTAGGAAGGCTCCGGCGATGGTGATGCGCGAAATGCTCGCCGGCATCTTCACCGTCGCTGACGATGAGCTGCTCAAGCTGTTTCAGACGGCATGGCGAAGGCCACTCACGTGCTTTGGACAACGGGGGGCTCGTATGTTCCCGAGGAACAGTTCCAAACCTTTCTTCAGCAGGCGGCAGCACTGGGTACTAGCTTCAGCCCGTAAGCAATCGTCCGCTGGGAACCGGAAGCCGATCACCAAGCCTTCGCCTTGAACGGATTCAAACCGCGGACAAGCAGCTCGCCCTGGGCTGCCAAGAACCAAAATTGTAGCCCTTCCGACGAGGAGTTGGCTTATGCCCATGCCATCGCGTCTGCCACCATGGACTTGCAAGTAGAAGGAAGCGGGCAGGCGCGTTTTACGGCTCCTTAACCATGAATTGTGAAAATGCGCCCAGCCGGAGGCATGATGCCGACCGTTCTTTTGGGGTGAAGAGTGCATGCGTAAGCCGCAAGATCAGAAGCCGTCCTCCGGCGCCACCATTTCAGAGTCCGGTTATGTCGTCTCCCGTCGCACCGTGCTTTCAGGCCTCGGTGTCATGACGCTACTTGGTGCATCCGGCTGCTCGCAGGCGCTTGAACTCCCGTCGCTGGAACCGCTCGAGCCGTCCGCTCGTTTGTCGCCTGCGGGCGTTGACCACATGCCGACCGGGGCTATCCCACCGATCAGCGTCGACAGCAACATCACCGACAACGGCACGATGTATGCCTCGATGATCGACAATGGTTTCGTGATCCCGGCAATCCCATACCAGAAGGTCAAGCCGGAATTCCGGCGGCAAATCGTTATCGATCCAACCGGAGAGGCGCCGGGCACCATCGTGGTGCGGCTTAACGAGCGGCATCTCTATTGGGTGCAGGAAGGCGGTGAAGCGATCCGTTACGGCGTCGGCATCGGCAAGGCCGGCTTCGAATGGAGCGGTCGCGCCGAGATCCAGTACACAAAGCAGTGGCCGACCTGGACGCCGCCCAAAGAGATGATCGCGCGCAAACCAGAGCTTGTGAAATGGACGGGCGGTCAACCGGGCGGACTCGACAACCCGCTCGGCGCCCGCGCGCACTATATCTACAAGGACGGCCACGACACTGGCTATCGCGTGCACGGCTCACCGGAATGGTGGACCATTGGCACTCAGGCATCTTCCGGCTGCGTGCGCATGATCAATCAGGACGTCATCGACCTTTACAACCGGGTGAAGGCGTCACCGACCAAAGTCCCGATTGTGGTGGCGTGAAAGCGTTCCACTCGAGGCATGGTTCGAGGACCAGATTTTCGCGCCTGACCCGGTTTCAGCGTCGCCTTGCTTTTCATTTTAGAAGACTCGAATTTCTGCAAACTGTGAACTTGGAATCAGTTCGAAAACTTGTAAGTTGAGCGACATTTTCCAACTACGAGCGGCCAATGCAGGTTCTAGTACGCGATAATAATGTCGATCAGGCGCTCCGCGTCCTGAAAAAGAAACTCCAGCGCGAGGGCATTTTTCGTGAAATGCGGATGCGCGAAGCTTTTGAAAAGCCCTCGGTCAAGAGGGCACGCGAGAAAGCCGAGGCGGTGAGCCGCCAGCGCAAGAATGCTCGCAAGCAAATGCAACGCGAAGGCCTGCTCCCGTCGAAGCCGAAAAAGAGTAGATAGCTTCATGAACGCTTAGGGCGGCCGTTGTGACGGTGGGGTACAGCGCCCTGTGGTTCAGAAGCACAGGCCCATGTATTTGTCCGGGGCCGCTGTGCAACTCGAATAGATTAGTCAGCACCCGCAAAGTACACGTTAAAAATTCGCGCTGCTTGGGCTTCGATCACCACGAAGCACTGGATCAGCTCTCCCGCATCAAAGAATGACCTCAACTATCGGCGACCTGATAGGGGTTCCGGTCGATACATTATGCGATCCTTGCCGCACAAATCGGAAGCAAACACAGCCACAATACTCGTGCAGGCTTCACCTACTGTGCCAACTGAGCGCCAATAAGAGCGTGCAAGCGAGCTCTGGCCACGGATCGCAACCGCTCAATCACCCTCTGCTGTTAGCTTTGAGTTCCAGTTTTCTATTACTCTGGGAAACATATCCATGGCGGCAGCGCCTTTCTCCAACGTCAACAAAGAGCGTCGGCCATTTTGGTACATCATGGGAATATCAATCCAACTGCGATCACGAAGCAGCATCATGTTCTTCGTCACCGCATCTGAGAATCCGTTGAGAGCAATCATGTACTGGCCCATCCAGTCGCCGCCTGCGAAGCGAGCTTTCACAGCTTAGCGGATAGCGAGGCCCCATCGCAGACCTTTGCGATTGGGGTTACAAACTTGCGCTTTAGCCCGATCACATCACAGCGACGACGTGATTAGATGACGCCTTCCGTCAAAGATTTAAGAGCTCGGGCTGGCCTTCGCGCTTTTCCGACGCCGGCCAGCGACTGGCTTTAGCCGAATTGGGCTATCTCCTATTTTATTCTCAACTACATTAGACTTTAGTATAATTTGAGTGCGCAGGGAGGTAAGCATGGAACGCTTGGAAGCCGAAAAGCTCGAAACCGACGCTGCCACGAAGGTTTGGTCCGTTCATGATTTCTGCAAACGGTACCGCCTTTGCGAAGACGAGGAACGTCGTTTGACGCGCCTGTTTGGGATGTTCGCCACCGCTCGCGAACTCCTGAACAACGCGCAGCGCACACCGAAGTGGCGGTAGTGCGGGCTGGCTGCCATGCATTACTTACGCGCGGCCGTCTTGCTCTCGCTCCTTTTCCTGAGCTCTTACGCTTGGGCCGATAAGCGCGTCGCGCTGGTCATTGGAAACTCGGCCTACCAGCACGCACCGCAGCTTTCAAACCCCCAGAATGACGCCAGCGATATGGCGTCGAAATTGACAGGAATGGGGTTCGTGGTGGTGACGGGCCGCGACCTCGATCTCACGGGAATGCGCCGGTCGATCCGAGAATTTGTCGGCAAGGTCGAGGGCGCCGACGTAGCGCTCTTTTTCTATGCCGGTCATGGGCTGCAGGTAAACGGCGGCAACTACATAATCCCGATCGACGCGCAGCTTCGTTCAAACAACGATCTGGATTTCGAGGCATTGCCGATAGAACTTGTGCTGTCTGCAATGGAGCGTAACGCCAGGGTCAGTCTGGTCTTCCTGGATGCGTGCCGCGACAATCCGCTCGCTGCGACATTGGCCCGCTCCATGGGAACCCGATCCATGGCCGTTGGCCGGGGGTTGGCGAAACTCGATACCGGCGTGGGCTCGCTGATTGCGTTCGCCACGCAGCCCGGAAACGTTGCTCTTGACGGCGCTGGCAGAAACTCCCCCTTCACGACGGCGCTGCTGAACCACCTCGGCACGCCCGGGCAGAGTATAACGGATGACCTGATTGCAGTGCGTCGCACAGTCTTACAGGCCACTGATGGCAAGCAGGTTCCCTGGGACAGCTCATCCCTGACGGGCCCCGTCGTTCTCAATCCGTCGCCAGCTGCGGCCACGGCAACGAGTCCGGCCGCCACGACAGATCCCGACAGATCCGTGGAGCTTGCATACTGGAATTCCATCAAGGATCTGACCGCAAACAGCTTCTTTGAAGCATACCTTCAGGAATACCCCAATGGCGCGTTCGCAACGCTTGCGAAGTTGAAGATTGCGGCAATCGCAGAACGCGAAAAGGAACGGCACGCGACGGAACAGGAGAAGACGGATTCCAAGCGCGCCGTAGACCCGAAAGACAACGCCAGCCAAACCAACGTCGCCGCGCTCGAGCAGACCACCCCAGAGGCCCAGGCGTCAGGTTCGTCCGCCGGCCACATGGCTGCCGGGGACCTCGCGCTCGCTACCCAGAGTCAACTGGCGCGGATCGGATGCCTCAGCCAGATCGACGGCAAGTGGGGTGAGAGCAGTCAGAAGGCCCTGAAAGAATACGCCGAACGCAGGGGGCTCAAGCTTGCATCGCTCACACCAACGGAGGAGCTTTTGAACGGGCTGAAGGCGACCGGCAGCCGCGTCTGTCCGCTTGTCTGTGGAAACGGAATGGTGGTGCGCGACGACCGCTGCGTGGGGCTTGGCTTGAGTGTCTTCGACGGCAAATGGAACTTGACGCGGCACGCGAAGACAGACTGCGGCGACTGGCGCGAACTCTCGACACTCCTTTTCGTGCGAAACGGCGTAATTTCGTCCAACTCTGGGTTTTCGGGAAAAATCTCCAGCAACGGGTCCGTCAATATTGCCCACACCTTCGTCCATAAAGGGAGGAAAGGCGGCAACACCCTGACGGGAATGATAAAAGGGGGCAAAGGAACAGGCAGGTTTAGGGGGACGGGAGCAGGCAGCGGCTGTTCGGGAACAATTTCCATGAACAAGATGTAGAGCGAAGGTGATGACGCCATCGGCGTAGTGACAACGCCGCACCAACCGACGGCAGTGCCAAGAAGCGTGATTATTGGCCAGCGCGATCTTGAGCCCTATTAGAAACGGACCCCATTCTTGGCGCGTCCGCCCATTCCCCATCAGAACGCGCTGCAACTGTTTCGAGTAGGATGTCGGCCCTCCCCTTCGTTCCCATGAACGTGTTTGGTTAGACCTCGCTTGGCAAGCGCGCGCTGCCACCAGACGAGTACTATGGATTTCAGCGGGCCAACTCCGCCGGCTTGAAACGGCAACACCCCGGCTACCGAAGGCATCCGCCACCACGGCTGCGCCGTCGATATTCGCATCGTCCGCGTCAGATCCCGCCATGCCACAACAGGGAGCACATCCAGCGCCGGAGACGGTTCGGTCGGATGAGGACATCTTCGACAAGATCGAACGCCTCGCGGCACTTCATGCGAAAGGCATTCTCACGGATCAGGAATTCGAGGCCAAGAAGTCGGAGTTGCTCAACCGACTATAGCACCCGATCAGCGGGGCTTGCCACGGAGGTCAATGGCAGGCTTCTTCGAGCCGCGCGGGCGAGGACGACCGTCAATGAACTTCGACAACCGATTGAGCTCGCGCCCGCTCACCGAAACCCATGCCATCCTGCGTCTCCCGATCGCCTAGCAAGCCGAGTGCGACAATCCGGATTCGACCCGAAGGGATGACGTCGGAGGTTGCTTGCCGGTGAATAGGTGTCTCGGCACGGACGTCAATCGCTCGGCCCAAACGGACTTCTGATCCTCGTTTCGATTATTGACGCTCAATCCGCCTCGCATGTCCGGTGATGAACCTTTGCGACGCTAGGTAAGACCTAATGTTGTGCCCCGCCAGCGGCCGTCGCTTTGGCAAGAGCGGCGTCGCCTCCCGGTAAGACGCTTGGTGTCGCTGCGGGCCGCCAGAGGGAGGACTTGAACCCCACACATGTCGCGCAAACCGTCATCGCCGTCCTCGTCCAGGCAATATTTGACACCAAACCCCGTCAGGGAGCGCATTTCGTGAGTCTGTGCTGCGATCTTGGCGCTTCGTGACATCGACGGTGTGTATTCGGACAGCCAATCAGAATTAAGGTGACCAGTCTCACGCAACATCGCGAGTTGGTTGGATGTCTGCGATGTGACCGCGGAGTTCGTCCCAGTCTGGTAAGAGGCGCTCCGCGTTGTTCCGGCAAGGTTCGTCCGATACAATATGCGACCATTTTTGGACCGGGCTGCCGCTTTCTGGCACACCCATGCGGCCAAGTGCTCCGTAGCAATGCCTCCGTCGGCTCGGTGCTTTCTCGTCTCTTCGGCGTTTGCAGAGAAGCGGAACGTCTTCAACTCTTGTCAGGCGACCGCCTGTGCGCCGGTGATTTCCACCAGCGATCCGCACACGAAGGCTGCCTCGTCGGACGCAAGGAAGGCGACCAAGGCGGCAACCTCCTCCGGCTTGCCGATGCGACCGAAGGGCACGAGCTTGTCGAGGTCGGCGATTGTACGCCCAGAGCGCTTTACACCTGCTTCCAGCATGGGCGTGTGTATTTCTCCCGGGCAGACCGCGTTGACGCGGATCTTGTTCGGCGCGTAGTCGCGGGCAAGGTTCTGCGTGAAGCTCGCGACAGCTGCCTTCGTCACGTTATAGGCGATGTGGTTCGGTGCGGGATACAATCCCCACTGGGATGCCGTATTGACGATGGCGCCGCCGCCAGCCTCGATCATGTGGGGCAACACCGCCTGGCACAGATGGAACATTGCATCGACATTGACCGCAAAGCTTACCCTCCAATCCTCCGGCGTCAGCGAGAGAAGATTGCCGCGGCGGTTGATGCCGGCATTGTTGCAAAGCACATCGATGCGCCCTTCGGTCGAAATGACGTTGTCGATGATGGCGCGGCAACCGTCAGCGTTGGAGATATCGCTGGCGAGTGCGCGCGCGCTGCCCCTGTTACCCACAATCTCCGCGACGGTCGCCTCGGCGCCCTCCCCATTCATGTCGGTGACGATGACCTTGGCGCCCTCGGCCGCAAAACGGGCGCTGATCGCCCCGCCAATACCGCCTGCTGCACCGGTGACGATGACGATCTTGTTCTTGAAACGCATGGAATTACCTCAGATAGCTGCCGCCGTTCACGTCGAGCACAGCGCCATTAAGAGAGGCTTGCGAAGGACGGAAGGCAAATGCGGTGATCTCGCCGATCTCTTCGGGCGCAGCCATCCTGGCGATGGGGATGCCGGCCAAGGCCGCAGCCTCGCCATGCTCGGCGATATAGGCTTCGGCCATTTCAGTGCGCACCCATCCGGGCGCCAGTGCCACGGCAGTCACGCCTTCATGGCCGTGACTTAGCGCGATGGACTTGGTGAGGTTGATCAGCGCCGCCTTCGAGGCGCCGTAAGCCATGGCGCTGGAGGTGTAGCCGCGCTGTCCTGCACGGCTCGCCATGTTGACGATGCGCCCACCGCCATGGGCGCGGAAATGCAGGATGGCGAGTTTCGACAGATCGACCGCCGAGAGGAAATTGACACGCATTTCTCGCGCCCAGACCCGCTGCCATTCATCCATTGGCGCGTCTACCGCAACCTCGGAACGGATGCCGGCATTGTTGACCAGACCAGTCAGCCTGCCGGCAACGGAGACGGCCTGATCCCATAGGACTTGAGGGCCGGCCGGATCCGACAAATCGGCCGGCACGCACCAGCCTCTGCCGCCAAGCGCGTTCACAAGCGCCTCGGCGGCATCACGATTGCGGCCATAGTGGACGACGACATTCGCGCCGTCTGCCGCGAGAGCTTGGCAAATCGCCTGCCCGATGGCGCCGGTTGCACCTGTTACAAGAATGGTTTGTCCTTTGAGTTTCATAGCTCCCCCACCTGTGGTCCCCACGTGTCCGACATGGCAAAACCTTGAGCGAATGGATCATGCGGGTCCAGGAGCAGCTGCTGACGTCCAAAGACATAGCCCTGGCCCGTGATACGCGGCAGAACCGCGGGACGACCACCCACCGTCGTCTCGCCCAGGATTTCCGCGGTGAAGGTGCCGCCGATAATGCTGCGCGAAACACGTCTGTCTCCAATCTTCGCCTGCCCGCGCGCATGCAGGATCGCGAGATTGGCCGAGGAGCCGGTGCCGCAGGGCGAACGATCCACACGGCCCGGCTTCAGCGTCGTGCAGGTGATGACCGATCCGTCCGGCTGATAGTCACGGAACATCATATAGGCTATCTCGTTGAGGCTGGGGATTTCGGGATGCTCGACCTCAACCTGCTCCGCCAGCAGCGACTTGATCTCGGTCCCCGCCTCGGCAAGTGCGCGGGCAGCCCCCGGCACGATGCGAAGCCCAACCTGGTCCACATCAATCTGCGCATAGAAGACGCCGCCAAAGGCGATGTCGCCCTTGATCCGTCCCCATCTGGGTGTGTCGATATCAACGTCAAGCTGCTGAACAAATGCTGGTACATTGTCGAGGCTGACCGAAAGGCATCGACCGTTTTCGCACCGCGCCCGCGCGACGATCAGCCCGGCGGCCGTGTCGAGCCGCACGATGGTTTCCGGTTCGATCATTTCCACCCGGCCGCTTTCCAAAAGCGCAGTTACCACGCAGATGCAGTTTGAGCCCGACATCGGGTGGGCGCGATCCGGCTGCAGCACGATGAAGGCAGCATCCGCGTCCGGCCGGGTCGGATTGAGAAGCAGGTTTGTCGTATGAACGACCTGCGCCCGCGGCTCACGCGTCAGAAACAGGCGCAATGACGGGTCGACGTTGTTGAGGTAGTTCATTTTTTCAAGAATGGTTACGCCCGGAATCTCGGGCGCACCACCGATCAGGACATTGCCGCTTTCCCCCTGGCAATGGACGAGCAAAAGATCGAGCGCCTTGTCGAAGGTCATTTCAGGTACCACCCCCAGGGCTCATCACTGACGAGGCGGGTGATCTGTTTGGTCTCGAGGTAGTTGTCGAGGCCCCAGCGGCCGAGCTCGCGCCCGATGCCGGACTGCTTGTAGCCGCCCCAGGGCGCCTCGGTGAAGGTCGGCTGCGAGCAGTTGATCCAGACGATGCCCGCCCGGAAGGCCGCCGCCACACGCTCGCAGCGTTCGTCATCGGCCGACATGACCGCTGCCGCAAGGCCGAAGCGGGAATCGTTTGCGAGGCGGATTGCTTCCTCCTCGGCCTCGAACGGTCGGATACAGACGACCGGACCGAAGATCTCCTCGACCCAGGCATCGCTTTCAAGCGTCATGTCGGTGAGGATCGTCGGCGCGACCCAGAAGCCCTTGCCGAAGCCGTCGTACCGGCCACCGCAGGCAACTTTTGCGCCCTGTTCGACGGCGCGCTCGATGTGGCCAAGCACATCCTCGTACTGTCCTTTGTTGACGAGCGGCCCGAGCAGCGTGCCCTCATCGAGGCCGTTGCCGATCTTGATTCTTCTGGCTTCCTCGACCAGCCGCTCCAGGAGCTTCGGGTAGAGCGGCGCCTCCACCAGAACCCTTGAAGTCGCCGAGCACACCTGACCCTGGTTCCAGAAGATACCGAACATGATCCATTCGACGGCTTTCTCGATATCGCTGTCAGCAAAGACAACGAAGGGCGACTTGCCGCCGAGTTCGAGGCTGATGCGTTTGATGTCCTTGGCACCGGCGGCCATGATGCGGGAGCCGACCGGGCCCGATCCGGTGAAAGCCACCTTGTCCACCTGCGGATGCTCGACCAGCGCCTGGCCGACGACCGAGCCCTTGCCGGAAAGGATGTTCAGCACGCCTTTGGGAAGGCCAGCGGCCTCTGCGATCGCGCCGAGTTCCAGCGCCGTCAGCGAGGTGGTTTCGGCGGGTTTCAGGATCATGGTGCAGCCGGCCGCAAGCGCCGGCGCCACCTTCCACGAGGCCATGAGAAGCGGATAGTTCCAGGGAACGATGGCGACCGCGACGCCGAGCGGCTCGCGCACGGCCTTGGAGACGAAGCGCTGATCGGCAAGCTTTACCTCTTCGACCTCGTCATCCAGTTCCTCGGCGAGGTCGGCGTAGAACTCGAAGCAGCCGGCGGCGTCCGCCAGGTCCCACTCCGACTCAGGCAACGGCTTTCCGTTGTCGCGGGTTTCCAGACGCGCCAGTTCCGGCAGGCGATCACGGATGCCCCGCGCCATCGCGCGCAGGTATCTCGCCCGTTCCTTGCCCGAAAGGCGCGGCCAAGGCCCGTTGTCGAAGGCTTCGCGGGCCGCCCTCACGGCCGCTTCGGCCTCTGCAGCGCCGGCGGCGGCGATATGGTGAATGACCTCTTCGGTCGCTGGATCGATGACGGGAAGCGTGCTTCCGTCGGCTGGTGCGGTCCATTGTCCATCGATGAAAAGCTTGTTCTGCATGGTGTCCTCACTGGATGCGTTTGTGCGGGCCGCGCGTCAGAAGCGGTCGACACGATAGGGACGCATGTCGATGGGCGGCGTGTGGCCGGTGATGAGGTCGCCCATCAGGCGTGCGGTCGTTGCCGCGTAGGTGACCCCCAGATGACCGTGGCCGGTGGCGTAAAAGACGCCGGGTGTTTTGCCCGAGGCCGACATGACAGGCACGGTGTCCGGAAACGCCGGACGATGGCCCATCCACTCGGTAAAGTTCTCGCAGCGCAGGTTCGGCAATGCCGTTTGCGCCCGCCGCACGGTGATCTTCGAGCGGCGATAGTCGGGTGCTGCATCAAGGCCTGCCATCTCGACCGTGCCGCCGACACGGATACCGCCTGCCGTCGGCGTCACCATGAAGGCGCGGGCTGGCCAGATGATTGAGTGGCGCATGGAAACGCCGGGAGCCATGATCTGGGTATGATAGCCACGCTCGGTTTCAAGCGGCATCGGTTCGCCCAGCATTTTCGACAGCAGTCCGCTATGGGCACCGGCGCAAATCACGACCTCATCGGCGGCGATCGGTTCTCCGCCGATGAGCCGGACGGCCGTGATGCGGTCGGACCGTTCGAAGCCGGCGACGGCGCCGCGACGGAATTCGCCACCGAGTGTGGTGAACCTTTGCTCAAGGCTCGTGACCAGGCGGAACGGGTCGCGCAGGCTCCGGTTCTGCGGAAAGAGTACGGCGATGCCGATCCCGTCCGACAGCTCCGGCTCCAGCTCGCGTGCCTCCGAACCCGTCAAACGCCGATGCGGAAAGTCGAAACGTTCGAGGATTTCGATGTGTTCGCGGTCGGCGCGGAACTCCGCTTCGTTGCTGTAGAGCGACAGACAGCCCTCTTCCGTCAATTCGCCTTCCAGCCCGGTCTCGCGCAAGAGAGGCAGGAGGTCGTCGTAGACGCGCCTGCAGAGCGCGGCACCCTGGGCCTCCAACTGTCGAAGCTTGGCCGGTCGCGAGGCGGCGACAAAGCGCGCGAACCAGGGCAGCAATCTGGGCATGTATCCCGGGCGGACACGCACAGGGCCCTCCGGATCAAGCATCCAGCCTGGGATCTGCTTCCAGACCGACGGGCGCGATGCCGGCATGAACTCCGTCACGGCGATCGATGCCATGTTGCCATAGGATGCGCCGCGCCCAACCTCGCCCTTGTCGAGCAAGATCACTCGCCGCCCCCGCTTTTGCAGTTCGTAGGCGATGGTCGTACCGATGATGCCTGCGCCGACAACCACGGTGGTCATGCTAGCCCTGCTCCTGCTCGTTTTCGTTGGATGGCGGCCGGACGTCCGCTCGGCCGCACTCGCTTACCAATTGAGGATCGGCTCCATGGCGGCACGGAATTCAGCCTTCTCCTCGTCGGTCAGCGCCCCGAGCGGTGCGCGGCATTCGCCGACCGGGGTGCCCTGCACTTCGCAACCGTATTTGAGCTTCTGCACAAACTTGCCGGATTCCAGGATGTTCATCGCCTTGTAGAGCGTCGCCATCTGCTTCTTGGCCTTGGCGAGATCACCGGACTTGAAGGTCCGGTCGAGGTCGCAGACGGCCTTGGCCATGCAGTTGGCCGGACCACAAATCCAGCTCTCGGCGCCCCAGATCATGAAATCGAGCGCGATGTCGTCCGACCCGGAAACCAGCTGGATGCGTCCCTCGTAGCGGGTCGCAATGCCGATGGCGCGCTGAAGCGAGCCGGAGCTTTCCTTGATGCCGATGATGCGCGGGTCGTCGGCGAGCGCGTCGAGAACCTCCCAGCCAAGCTCCACGCCATCCTTGTCCGGATAGCTGTAGAGCACGATATTCATGTCGGTCGCCTCAAGGACGGCCTTGAAGTGCGCCACCAGCTCGGCTTGGGTGGGCTTCGTATAGAAAGGCGTTGCGAGAAGCACGGCGTCGTAGCCCATCGCCTTGGCGCGAAGCGTGTTGGCAATGACCCCGGCAGTCGATGGCGCATTGGTGCCGGCGATCAGGATTTCGCCGGGCTTGGCGAATTCCTTGACGAACTTCAGCACCTCATCGCGCTCTTCATCGGACATGAAGCTGTATTCGCCCGAGGAACCGCAGGGTACCCAACCCGTGACGCCCGCCGCCCTGAGATTGTTGAGATGCTTTGCGAACGCCCCAAAGTCGATCTTGCCTTGGCGATCGAAGGGGGTGACGAGGGCGGGCATGACGCCTGAGAGTTTCATGGGAGTGTCTCCGTTCGTGGGATTGAAGGGTGGCATCAGACGGCCAGCCGTTTGAGGATGCGTCGCTCGATGATCGTGACGGCGCGCGTCAACGGAAAGGCGATGGCGAAATAGATGAGGGCAACGATCGTCAGCACTTCGATCGGCCGGGCGGTGTTGTTGGAGATGTTCTGGCCAACAAACATGAGATCGGCCATGCCGACCGCCGAGACGAGCGCGCTTTCCTTGAAAAGACTGACGCAGTTTGACAGCAGCGTCGGCACGGCGCGCAGCACAGCCTGCGGAAGGATGACACTGGTGGTGCGCGCAAAGGAGGAAAGCCCGAGCGCTACGCAGGCATCGAGCTGCTCGCGACCCACGGATTTGAGCGAAGCCCGGAACGTCTCGCTGCTGATTGCACCCATATAGAGCGTCAGCGCAATCACGCCGGACGTCATGTTGGACAACTCAACGTCGAGGATCAGCGGCAGACAGAAGAAGATCCAGAAGAGTTGCACGAGCACCGGCGTGCCACGGAAAAACTCGACATAGACGCTTGAGACGCCTCGCAGGATGGCATTCTTCGACGTTCTTGCAAGTGCGAGGACGAAGCCAAGAGCACAGCCAAGCACAATGCAGATCAGGGTCAGCTTGAGCGTCATCCAGAGGCCGAGAAGAAGAGCCTCCTGGAACTTGAAGACCACGGCAAAGTTGAAGGTCATCGTTGTCTCCTCAGCTTGCCAGGGCTTCGCGGCGGCGTTCCAGATAGCCAACGATCTGGGAAACCGGGAACGACACGGCGAAATAGAAGAGCGCGACGATCGTGAAGGTCTCGATCGGACGGTAAGTCTGCGTGGCCAAGGACTTGCCCTGGTACATCAGGTCCTGGACGGCAACGATTGCGACCAGCGCGCTTTGCTGAAAGATGCTGATCCCGTTGGTCAGGAGAACCGGTATCGAGTTGCGGACCGCCGTCGGAAGCACGATGTAGAGCACCCGCTGGAACGGAGTGAGGCCGAGCGCCACGCCAGCGTCCAGTTGCTCCCTTGGCACCGCCTGGATTGCCGCACGATAGGCCTCCGCGTTGAATGCCGCGAGATTGAGCCCGAGCGCCATGATGCCCATCGTCACCGATCCGAGGAACACGTTGAAGAGCATGGGCACGCAGTAGAAGAACCAGACGACCTGGATGATCGCCGGCGTGCAACGGAAGAACTCGATGAAGAGCGTGACCGGTAGCCGGACCAGCGGCGAGCGGCTCATCACGAGCAATGCCAGAACGAAGCCGAAGGTCAGTCCGATGGCATTGGCGGCGATCGTCAACTCGATGGTGACGAAGAGGCCATCCCAGAGCGGTCCGAAATTGCGAAAGACGGACGCGAAGTCGAAACTGTAGTTCATCGTTCGCCCCTTTAGTGCTTGATGTGGAAGACCCGCTCGATGAACTCGCGTGTCCGCTCTTCCTTGGGTGAGCCGAGCACCTGTTCTGGAGGTCCGTCCTCGACGACCACGCCGCCGGCGCAAAAGATGACGCGCGACGCGATGTTCTTGGCGAACCACATGTCGTGGGTCACGATCACCATCGGCATCTGCTGGTTGGCCAGCTGCAGGATCACTTGCTCGACTTCGGCCACGAGCTCAGGATCAAGCGCGGATGTGACCTCATCAAACAGCATGAGCTTCGGATCAAGCATGAGGGCACGGGCAATGGCGACACGCTGCTTCTGCCCGCCTGAAAGCTGCGCCGGGTAGAAATTCGCCTTCTGCGCAAGACCGAAACGCGTCAGCAGAGCCATCGCTCTCGCCTCAGCCTCAGTCTTCTTCTCTCCCCTGACCTTCATCGGCGCAAGGATCAGGTTACCGATCACGTCGAGATGCGGAAACAACGTGTAGTGCTGGAAAACCATACCGATCGAGCGGCGAACCTTGGCATCAATTGCGGTCTTGCCGCTGCCATTGGCAGAGATGTAGGGCTTTCCGCCGAAGACGACGGAGCCGCTGTCGATCTGTTCGAGCCCCATCAGTACGCGTAGCAGCGTGGACTTTCCGCCGCCGGACGGGCCGATGACGACAACGCGGTCGCCCGCCTTCATCTCGATGTCCAGGCCCTGCAGCACCTTCACGACGCCGCCGTAGCTCTTGTGTAGTCCTTCGATCTTAACCAGCGCGGCACTATCCGACATCGTCCAAACTCTCCACCTCAGGGTCCCGGAAGGGGAGCCGCCACCGGCGGCTCCATATGCTCGGTGACCGGGCTCAGTTGCCGGCCTTCAGGACGTCATCCACGGCCTTCTTGATCAGGGCATCCACGTGGCCGGTCGCGACCCGCTCCTCGAGGAAGATGTTGACCACTTCGACATCTGACGCCGAAAGTTGATGCGGCAATCCGAACGCGACGCCCTGCTTGGCGAGCGCCGGCGCCGGATTGAGCGCGACCGCCCAGTCGGGGTTCGACTGGGTGAAAAGCTGGTTTGTGTCGGAGGCATCGACCAGGATGTCGGCACGACGCGAAACGACCGCAAGGCGCGTTTCGTCGTTGGTCGGCAGGCGCAGGATCGTCGCTGTCTTGACTGCGGCGGAAATCGCCTTGTCCTGGGCCGTGCCGGACATGACGGCAAGCGTGACGTCCGCCTTGTCGATGTCGGCAACTGAAGCCGCACTCGATGGGATCTTCGGGTTGTCCTTATTGTAGGCAAGCGAGATCTGGTACTCCATCGCCGGGACCGAGAACTGGACAGCCATGGCGCGGGCCGATGTACGGTTCAGCGCCAGCGACACGTCCCATTTTCCGGCCTGGAGGCCGGCAACGATGTTGTCCCAGGTCGTGTCGACGAATTCGGGCTTCACCTGCAGTACTTCGGCGAATTCGCGGCAAAGGTCGGCAAAGAAGCCGGAGTATTCACCGCTTGCCGGATCGCGCATCACATAGGGCGGCGCAACAGCGGCGCCGCAGCGCAGCGTGCCGCTCTTTTGCACAGCCTGCCAGTATCCTTCGGCCGTCTCGGCCATTGCCGTGGTCGAAAGCCCGACCGTCAGGGCGAGCGCGGCCGTCGCCCGCAGAGCAGACGTCATCACATTTCTAAGCATGTGCATTCCCCAATTTTGAGCGCGTGAGACGCGCGGTTCCACCTGTCGGCTTCGGCCGTTCTTAGTGTTTTCTTGTCGGCTCCGTGTCGACTGATGAAACTATGTCGTCTCCGTGTCGACAAAGTCAAGCGGAAAGTTTACGATTGCTGCGTGCCGATTTTTCTGGCCCAATGACCGGGAGAGACTGAAAGGGACCTAAGTGTCTGACGAAATTGAAATGAAACGGGTGCGCGGGACGGGCTGGAAAAGCGTCTACGACACGCTGCGCAATGAGATCCTTGCACTGACCCTGCCGCCGGGCCAGTTGCTCGACGAGATGACGCTCGCCGAACGCTTCGACATGTCACGGTCACCTGTGCGCGAGGCCCTGATCCGGCTTGCCGGCGAGGATCTGGTGGTCACGCTTTCGAACCGCAGCACGATCGTCGCTCCCATCGAGGTGGCGAGCTTTCCAAAATATGTCGAGGCGCTCGACGTCGCCCAGCGCATGAACACGCGGCTCGCCGCCGCGTTGCGCACCGAGGCGGACCTGAAGATCATCGCGAAGCGTCAGAAGGAATTCGAAATAGCGGTCAAAACCGGCATTCACTTGAAGATGTCGGAGGCCAACAAGCAGTTTCACATGGCGGTCGCCTATGCGGGCAAGAACGGCTATCTGGCGTCGTTCTACGAGCGGCTCCTGAACCAGGGCCAACGCATGCTCCACCTCCATTTCGAATACCTGGAGCGCACCGGTGACGGCTACCTTCTGACCGACGAGCACGAATTGATGCTGGAGGCGATCCGCGCCAAGGATGTCGAGCGTGCCGACGAGCTGGCGCATGCCCACACCCGCCAGTTCCAGGACAATTTCATCGCCTTCCTGCGCGAAAACTACACCACCGAGGTGTCGTTTGGTCCGCTGGCGGCGGCGGAATAGTCATGCCTTTTCCCGAAACAATCGGCTTTATCGGCACCGGCACCATCACGGATGCGATGGTGCGCGGCCTTCTCGTCGAGCCTGCCGCCGGACCACAGATCATCGTGTCTCAACGCGGCGCGGATATTTCGGCCAAGCTTGCCTCCGAATTCCCGCGCGTACGCGTATCGGCTGATAACCAGGCGATCGTCGATGGCTGTGACACGGTCGTGTTGGCGATCCGCCCGCAAGTCGCCGAGGACGTTGTTCGTCCCCTAAAGTTTCGCGATGGCCAGAAGGTCATCAGTGTGATCGCGGCAACCGACAGGCCAACGCTCCTCGCATGGATCGGCCCAGGTGTGCATCTCACCCAGGCGATCCCGTTGCCTTTCGTTGCCCGCCGCAAGGGTGTCACTGCCGTCTTCCCGGCGGACGCAGAGACGGCCGCGATCTTCGACGTGCTCGGCAACGCCGTCGAATGCGAGACCAAAGCGGAATATGACCTTCTCGCCGCAGCCAGCGCCTTGATGGCCACCTATTTCGGCATCATGCACCGCACGACCGAATGGCTCGCCCAAAATGGCCTGCCGGAAGAAAAAGGCCGCGCCTATCTCGCGCCGCTGTTTGCCGGCCTTTCCGAAGCCGCACTTCTCGCCGGCCCAAAGGTCGATTTCGTCGAGATGAGCCGCGAGTTTGCCACCAAGGGCGGCCTGAACGAACAGGTGTTTCGGGACTTCGACAAGACGGGCGGAACAGATGCGCTTACGCGCGCGCTCGACAGAGTGCTCGAACGCATCAATCGTTGATGGCGCGCTTGGCCAAGCGTTACCTTGCCCTAGCCGACGTTGGTAAGCACTCGATCAACTTCTACCGAGCCGGGTCGCGTGCCGTTTGCGGCCGATTCAACCCAGAGCAGCCAGAGCGGCTGCACCGTCGGATCGAAGCGCCCGCGCAGATCGCCAAAGCGCTCGCGCCGTATCAAACGTTCTGGCACGAGGATCCCATCAAGCGCTCGCTCGATGGACTGCGTCGGCCAGTGACAAGCATTCCAAGAGCTCGAACGGCGGGGCTTGAAGACGACCATCGCGGTTCTACCGCGAAAGCGCGCTGATGTTTTGGGCGAAATAAGTCGCGCTTATTTCAACATCAGCTGAATAAATTTCTGAAATGTGATCGTCGCCATTAGCTTCGAGCTGTCTCATCCATTCGCAGGAGGAAAGCCCGATGACCGACGATATGTTGCACGTGATGAAATGGCATAATGGCGAAAAGGAGTTTTCCCCCTTCTCGACCGAGGAAATGAGCCGCCGGCAGAACGAACTGCGCGGCTGGATGGCGGAGAACAACGTAGATGCGACGCTGCTGACTTCCTACCATTGCATCAACTACTATTCTGGCTGGCTCTACTGCTATTTCGGCCGCAAGTACGGCATGGTAGTCGACCATGACAATGCCACCACGATCTCCGCCGGCATCGACGGCGGCCAGCCCTGGCGCCGCAGCTTTGGCGACAACATCACCTATACCGACTGGCGCCGCGACAACTTCTACCGCGCCGCGCGGCATTTGACCCAAGGTGCGAAGCGCATCGGCATCGAGTTCGATAACGTCAATCTCGATTTCCGCCGCCAGCTGGAAGAGGCGCTGCCCGGTGTCGAATTTGTCGATGTCGGGCAGCCCTCGATGTGGATGCGGACGATCAAGTCACAGGAGGAGCAGACACTGATCCGCCATGGCACCCGCATCTGCGATATCGGCGGCGCCGCCTGCGTGGCGGCCATCAAGGCTGGCGTACCGGAGCACGAGGTTGCGATCGCCACGACCAACGCCATGACCCGCGAGATCGCCAACACCTTCCCCTATGTCGAGCTGATGGACACCTGGACCTGGTTCCAGTCGGGCATCAACACCGACGGCGCACATAACCCGGTCACCAATCGCAGGGTCCGATCCGGCGATATCCTCTCGCTTAACACCTTTCCGATGATCTTCGGCTACTACACAGCGCTCGAGCGCACGCTGTTCTGCGACCATGTGGACGACGCCAGCCTCGCCATCTGGGAGAAGAACGTCGCCGTTCACCGCCGCGGCCTAGAACTGATCAAGCCGGGAGCGCGCTGCAAGGATATCGCCGTCGAGCTCAACGAGATGTATCGCGAATGGGATCTCCTGAAATACCGCTCCTTCGGTTACGGCCATTCCTTCGGCGTACTCAGCCACTATTATGGCCGCGAGGCGGGCGTCGAGCTGCGCGAAGACATCGAGACGGTGCTGGAGCCTGGCATGGTCGTGTCGATGGAACCGATGGTCATGCTGCCCGAGGGCATGCCGGGCGCAGGCGGCTATCGCGAGCATGATATCCTGATCGTCAAAGAGGACGGCGCCGAGAATATCACTGGCTTCCCCTTCGGCCCTGAGCACAACGTCGTCAGGAACTGACGCTGCATTCCCCTGTAGGCGTCATTGTTGGCGGGGGTCGGCTTTGCCTTCCCCGCCATCTTTCACGTCAAGGTTTGCGTGGAAATTCGGTTTCAAGCGCCTTGACGATGCCTTCCACGCAAACCTCAAGCAGGATCTCGCCCTTTTCGGCAGACGCTTCCTTCGGCGAGGACAGCGTGCCGCAAAACGGGGTCCATTCCGGTTTGGCGGGATAGACATCATAAGGCGGGAAGCTTGCGGGCGGATGATCGACCGCGCATTCCAACATCACCTGCTGCGGATAGAGCGCCAGCATCAACGAGGTCTCCAACACGCCGCCATGTTCGAGATCCCAGCCGGTGAAACCGTTGGGATAGAGACGCGCGATCGTCGCCTTGTCAACGAAGTCCCAATAGGAGAGCACGACGATCTTCATGTCGTCGATTCCGCCCCATCTGAGCTCGCGTAGCGCCAGGTCGATGCTTTCAATGATGAACCAGGAATTTTCGAAATGGCCGTTGACCAGGCAGATCTTGCGCACGCCGTGGCGTGCGAATTCCTTGATCACGTCGCGCAGCGCAGCAACAAGCGTCGCGCCGTCAAGGCTGGTCGTGCCTGGTAGATGATTGCCGCCACCGGATTTCTGGTGCGACTTGTAGCCATAGGTGAAGGGCGGCGCGACGAGGGCGCCGGTCGGTCCAGCCACCCGACGGGCGAATTCCACCGGCAGCAGCACGTCGACATTCATCGGCATATGGCAACCGTGCTGCTCCATGGAGCCGACAGGAAGCAGGATCGGCGTCGATCCGTCCCTCACGCGGGCATCATAATTGGGCCAGGATAGTTCGGCGGCGAAGACACTGTGTTCAGGCATGGCAAGCTCCTTCCTCGGATTGGGAGCTTTGATTTGAGCCTCACCCAATGATATGGGAAATTTATATTCGTGATCGCTGCATAAGGAATGCAAATCCGATGCGGAATATCGTCAACTTTCAGACCGACCTGCTGCGTACCTTCGTCTCTGTGATCGACCTCGGCGCCTATACCAAGGCCGGCGACGCGCTGGGCCGCACCCAGCCGGCGGTCTCTCTGCAGATGCGGCGGCTTGAGGAGTTGGTCGGCGCGCCGCTCGTGAAGCAGGTCGGGCGCTCGCTGCTTTTGACCTCTGAGGGCGAGATGCTGTTGAGCTATGCGCGGGAAATCTTGCGGCTCAACGACGAAGCCGCTTCCTACTTCAACCGGTCGAAGATCTCAGGCGTGCTTCGTATCGGCCTTCCCAACGACTATGCAGTCGCCTTTCTTCAGGGCGTGATCACCGAATATACCCGCCAGCATCCGGAGACCTCTCTCGAGCTGTATTGCGGCTGGAGTGCCGAAATCCTCGAACGCTTGCATGCCGACGAACTTGATATCGTCGTTGCCATGGCCAATAGCGAACACACGCAATATCTCTCGCGATCATGGATCGAGAGACCGATCTGGGCTGGTGCTGACAATGACAGCCTCGACACGACCAAAGGCGTGCCGCTCGCAGCACACCCTGAGGGCTGCGCCTATCGCACGCGGATGATCCAGGCGCTGGATGCCGCACAGGTGCGCTGGCGCATCGCCTATACGGGACCGGGCATCGCAGGCCTGCAGAATGCCGTCGTCAATGGGCTCGGGGTCAGCGCGCTGACACGCTACACCATGCTTTCCGGCATGCGCGCGCTGACAGAGGATGACGGATTTCCGCCAATGGCGGAAATCCGCGTCGGACTCTTCTACAAGCATCCGCGACTCTCCGACGCCGGCATAAGGTTGGTCAACCATGTCATCGCGCGGCTCGACGAAGCAGGCGTTTCAGGAGATCCGACCCGCAGACCTGCGCAACTCGTCCATCAATAAGCTTCCCAAATACCCAAATTACGACAATTAATTTTTCAAATGGAATGACGGTGCATAGCCTTCCCTAAACAACAGAAAAGGGGAACGCCATGACCAAAGATATAGCGACACTCTCGACCACAAGACGCCGTTTTCTGAGGACGTCCGTCGCCATCGGCGGAGCCGTGCTCGCTACACCATTGCTCAATCGCCGCGCATTTGCGGCCCCAACTGAAATCAATATGCTGGCGTGGTACGGCCATGCCGAGCCCGATGTGGTGTCTGAATTCGAGGCCGAACACAACGTCAAGTTCAAGCCGAAATATTATACCGGCGGTGACAACATGATGGGCCTGATCGCCCAGTCCCCTCCCGGTACCTACGACATCATTCTCTCTGATGCCGAGTACGTGCAGCAGCTCAATGTCGCCGGCTACATCGAGGAACTTGACCCGAAGGACTATCCGTTCGACGACTACTTCCCCGAGTTCCAGCAGTTTGCCGGTCATTGGCTGGACGGCAAGCTTTATTCGATCCTGACCCGCTTCGGCTTCCTCGGCGTCGCCTACAACACCGAGGCGATCACCGAGAAGCGGGCCATGAGTTACAGCGTCTTCTGGGACGAGAAGCTCAAGGGCAAGGTCGGCCATTTTGACTGGCATCTGCCCAATCTCGGCCAGATCAGCCTGTTGGACGGCAATAAATCTCCCTTTGATATCGACGAAGCCGCGTGGGGCAAGCTTCAGGCCAAGATGGCGACGCTGAGGGCGCAGATTGGAGGCTTCTTCGATTATGGTGGCACTTTCTCTTCGCTCCAGAATGGTCAGATGCTGGCCATGGCAGGCATCGGTGACTGGATCACCGGCACGCTGGAAAAGAATGGCGGCAAAGTCCGCAGCATCATCCCTGAGGAAGGCGGCTTGCAATGGACCGAAAGCTTCTCGATCGGCAAGGGCTCTGCCAAGGCCGACATCGCGAAGAAGTGGATCCAGTATATCACCTCGGCCAAGGGCCAGGTGAAATCGGCCAACATGTCGGCCTACCCGGCGTTGATTCCTAGCCGCAAGGGTTGGGAACTATTGGCAAAGGAAACGCCCGACGAGGCCAAGCGTCAGGGCATGCTGCTCGGCCAGAGCAATGTTATGGACCTCATCCGCTCTGGCCGGATCCAGTATCGCCAGCTGCCGATCCAGCAGAGCCTGGAGGACTGGAACGACTTCTGGTCCGGGTACAAGGGCGCATGAGACCCTCGCTCGCCGCGGCTCTGGGACCGGGCGCATTGCCCGCTCCCGAGCCAGACCACGCCCGGAAGCGGCCGGCGTACACCTCCCGTCCGAGGGCTCCACGCATGCGGAAATCGATCACGCTCTACGGCATGGCCTTTTCAGTGCCGCTGCTGCTCTGGCAACTCGTCTTCTTCCTGACGCCGCTCGTCTTCCTTGTGGCACTTAGCTTTTGGACCGTGCGGAATTTTCGCATGGAGCCGGCCTTCGTCTTCAGCAACTGGTCACATGTTCTGAGCCGCGGCGTCTTCTGGGATGCCTATGTCCGGACACTGTTACTTTCGGCCTCGACGGCGATCATCACCAGCGCGATCGCCTTTCCCTGCGCCTATGCGATCGCCTTCAAGCTCTCGGAACAGGCGCGGCGCTGGATCGTTTTCCTGATGGTCTTGCCCTTCTTCACCAGCTACCTGGTCCGCATCTATTCCTGGCAGATCTTCCTCTCCGACAACGGCATCTTCAACGCGCTCTTTGCCAAGATAGGCCTCGGCCCTTACGGCATGCTCAACTCCGTCTTCGGCCAGATGGTCGGCTATCTCACGCTCAGCTTGCCTCTCGTCATCCTGCTCCAACTCTTCAGCCTGGTCTTCGTCGACCGAAACCTGATCGAGGCGGCCCATAACCTGCGCTGCGGCCGGTTGCGGACGGTCTTTGAAGTCATCATCCCCGCCGGTAAGGTTGGGCTGGTGGTGGCGGCCCTCTTCTGTTTCATCCTCACCTTCGGCGATTTCGTAAGCCCGCTCTATCTCGGAGGCGGCGATCCCCCAACGCTGTCGATTCTGATCACCGACACGACCAAGTCCGGCCAGCAATGGCCCCGGGCCGCCGTGATCGCGCTGGCCATGATCGCAACCCTGCTCGCCGTCGCCTTCGCCGCCGTTCGCATTGCCTACAGGGAGCGCGGAAGATGACCCATGACCGCAACATCGCCATCGACTGGGCGCTGAAGACCTACATCGCGCTGGCGCTTGCCTTCATCTTCGCGCCTATCGCGGCAAGCTTCGTCTTCTCGTTCAATATCGACCGCTTTCCCTCGCTCCCTCTCGGCGGCTTCTCCACCGTCTGGTACGAGGCGGTCGCCAACGATCCACTGGTTTTCGAAGGCCTGCTCAACACGCTGATCGTCGGCGTCTTGGTCTCAGCACTCTCGACAGTGCTCGGCTTCGGCGCCGCCTACACGGATTTCCGCTATAGTTTTTTCGGCAAGACGGTTTATGTCGCGCTCGCCATGCTACCGCCGACCATTCCAGTCGTCATCCTCGGCCTCGCCATGCTGGCTTTCCTCTCCAACATAAGCCTGTCGGGCGCGATCCACTCGGTCATCATTGCCCATGTCGTGATGTGCGCGCCTTTCGCCATGGCCATCACCCGGCTGCGTCTCTCTCAAATGGACCCGTCACTTGAAGCCGCAGCCTGGAACCTCGGCGCGTCAGAATGGATGGCGATGCGCCATGTCATCATCCCCTTCTGCAAACCGGCCATCTTTGCCTCGCTCATGATCACCATGGCGGTTTCCTTCGATGAATTCGCCGTTTCCTGGTTCGTCTCCGGTCTCAATGAGACGCTGCCTGTCAAGGTCCTCGGCTTCCTCCAGGGCCAGGTCAGTCCCCGCATCAACGTCATCGGCACCTTCGTCTTCGTCGCCTCGATCACGCTGGTGATTCTCGCCCAGATGCTCATCGTGAAACGCAGCAACGCGCCTTCCGCGGCCACCAACGGAGCAAGCAGCGCATGACCCAGCAGCCTCTCGTCACTTTCGACGGTGTCGCCAAGCGCTACGGCAAGTTCACCGCCGTCAGCCCGATCAATCTTGAGATCCGCAAGGGCGAATTCCTCGCCATCATGGGCTCTTCCGGCTGCGGCAAGACTACGACGCTCCGGATGCTGGCCGGGCTAGAAACGCCAAGCGAAGGCGAAATCCGCCTCGCCGGAAAGCGCATCAACGACCTGCCCACCTGGCAGCGCGACACACCGATGGTGTGGCAGAGCCTGGCGCTATTCCCCTTCCTCACGGTCTGTGAAAATGTCGAGTTCAGTCTTCGCATGCGCGGTGTGCCCAAGGCCGAGCGCCGCGAGCGTGTCGAGAAGTGGCTCGATCGCATGCAGATATCGGAATTCGCCGACCGCAATGTGGCGCATCTCTCCGGCGGCCAGCGCCAGCGCGTGGCGCTCGCCCGCTCGCTGGTCACCGAACCGGAGATCCTACTGCTCGACGAACCGCTCTCGGCGCTCGACGCCCATCTCAAGGTCCGGATGCAGACCGTCCTTTCCAATCTGCAGCGCGAACTCGGGATCACCTTCGTCTATGTCACCCACAGTCAATCCGAGGCCTTCTCCATGGCAGACCGCGTGGTGATCATGAGCCGCGGCAAGATCGAGCAGATCGGTACGCCCCAGGAGATCTACCGTACCCCGCGCACCCGCTTCGTCGCCGAATTCCTGGGATCGTCGAACATCTTCCCGGGCAAGGTTTCCAGTCTAAATGCCGGCACGATGACGGTCGCGACGCCCGCGGGTGAGTTCCAGGTGGCAGGCGGAGGCACCAAACACCTCTCGGCGGGCGACGAGGCGACTTTCGCCATATCGAGCGACCGCATTCATCTCAGCCGGGAACGGCCCTCCGCGGAGTGGAACTCTCTGGAAGCCTCCGTCGTCGGCGAGGAATTCGTCGGAGCCACCGCCGTGGTTCACCTCGAAGGCTTGGCCCAGATCGAAATCAAGGCGCAGAAGAGCCACGACGAACTCGACCGGCTCAACTTCGAGCCCGGCGCACGCGTCTGGGTGTCCTGGCGGCCGGACGCATCGCATATCCTGCCGGGTGAATGATGCACGGGACCATCCTTCCGCGATCGGCCTACCAGACACCGACGAAGCCGCCGATCAGACCCCTGCTCCGGGTGGGCTTCATCCTTGCCCGGTCGTTCACGCTTTCCGCCTTCGCCCTGTTCGTCGACACCCTCCGGCTTGCGAGCGACGAACTCGACAAGTCCGGCCGCATCCGCGCCGACTGGCAGGTGCTCGGCAACACGCGGCATCTGATCACTTCGAGCTGCGGCGTGCAGGTGGCGCCGACATCGGGCCTCGTCGACCCCGTTCAATTCAACTACATCATTGTGGTCGGCGGTCTGCTCAACAGCGAAAGCCCGATTGACGACGAGACGGTCGGCTTCCTCAAGAAGGCGGCGGCGCGGAAAGTTCCGTTGATCGGCCTTTGCACAGGCACCTTCATCCTGGCTGATGCAGGCCTGATGTCGGGACACAATGTGTGCGTCAGCTGGCTGCACTACCAGGCGTTCCGTGAGCGTTTTCCGGATCTCAAGGTTCGCTCGGATCGCCTGTTCAATCTGGACCGCAGCCGTGGATCCTGTGCCGGTGGCAGCAGTGCTGCCGACATGGCAGCCCATATCGTGCGGCTTCATATCAGCAAGGAAGCGGAGCGGAACGCGCTCGAGGTCTTGCAGATCGACAAGGCGCGCTCGCAACTTCATGTTCAACCGCGAAAGCCGCTGGCAATCGAGAGCAATGATCCCCGTTTGAACGCTGCCCTCATCATCATGGAGCAGCATACTGAAAACACGCTCTCGATCCCTGATCTAGCCTCGTCGGTCGGGCTTTCGCGACGCCAGCTCGAGCGGCTGTTCATGGAAAAGGCGAAGATGTCGCCGGCCCTCGTCTACCGGAAGTTTCGACTGGAGCGCGCAAAGCATCTTCTCACGCAGACGGATGCATCGCTGATCGAGATCGCCCTCGAAGTTGGCTTCGAGAGCGCCGGGCACTTCTCGAGAATATTCGCAAAGGCCTACGGCCAGTCGCCGAGCCGGCTCAGAGCGCAGCAATCGACGTGATCGAGCCAGTTCGCGGCGCCCCACCGCGTTTTATGGAGATGTTTTTCCCATCACTCGCCTGCCCCAACGCGGCGCTCGGAGTTTCGCTAGTAGTTCATTCCGGAAAAACAGGTTCGAGAAAGCTGGGGTATCTCTCCCCGACCCGGCAGTCTACCGGGGCAGTTACAGCGGCTGGTCGCAGGGCCCAGTCAGACGTGCGGCCACTCACTTCGATGAGTAGTTTCTGGCGCACGGCTCGCAAAGCCCTTCGCCTCTCTCACGGGAATCATGAATGAACCGTGACCGCCGATGACACATTCTGCGTAATATCGGTCGAGCGGAACGGTGGAATTGGTGGGCCTGATAAGCATCACCAATCCGTTGATAACGATCCCGCGCGCCAAGGCATCAGCGCGAGCGAGTGCGATAGGCAGTCCCGCGTTGTTGTGCCCGTCGCCTGAGAGGTCGAGGATGCGGCGCACCCCGAAATGGCCGTTGGACTCAATCAATTTCATGCCGAAGAGGATTGCGTTCGAGATCGAGGTGCCGTGTCGCGTACCGATCGGGCGGGCTTCGAGCATAGCGGCGAAGGCTTCGGCATCTTTGGCGTCTTCGATCACCTGCCAGGCTACGACCGACGATACATCTACCGACCCTGCCCATTCAAAATAGCCGATGGCAATGCGGCCGAGATAGCCGCTTTTGATGGCATTGATGAAGTCCGGGTGTCGGAGAGCGTCTAGGTAGCCGAGGCGCTGCACCCGCGCCTCCGCCACGTCCATAGAGCCCGACATGTCGACCGCCAGCAC
This sequence comes from Ensifer adhaerens, assembly GCF_028993555.1. Taxonomy (NCBI): domain Bacteria; kingdom Pseudomonadati; phylum Pseudomonadota; class Alphaproteobacteria; order Hyphomicrobiales; family Rhizobiaceae; genus Ensifer; species Ensifer adhaerens. Next base: position 1,838,558 of record NZ_CP118611.1, read on the forward strand.
GAGTTCTAAATCGACATCCGGAGGCGCTGCGGTGGCCTCCATCGGGTACGCTGTCAAAGCAAGGATCAACACCAGCACGCGAACCATCGCAGAGCCCCCTCACGGTGTCATCCCGGAGGATACCACAAGGTGGCCAGACAGTGTTAGCTGCTGCTCCTGACAAGCGATCGGTGCCGGCTTTCCTTAGACAGCGTTCTCGCGCTGCCCGGGCGGCCGGCCTCGCCTTCCACGCCACTGGGGAAAAACCAAACGACACCGTGTCGCGCGAACGAAAGCAGGCACAATTGAACGGCTTTGAACGTGGAACTCTGGGTCGGCGCCACCCCGGGCCGGTAGCCGACCACCAGATCTTCGCTTTGAAGCGAACCGTCGCCTACGATCTGTTGCTGGGTCGTTGGATATGAACTCACCATGCTTCAACTGGACAGGACTGCCGGTCAGCGGATCGCACGTTTCAAACCCATAGCGATCGAAGTATCCTTCGCTGTAGCGTCAGCATCACAAGTCTCCCAGAGGCACTCAATGAAAACTGAAGAAATGTCGCTCAAGTATCCCACTCTCAGGCCCGACGGCGCTGTTGTGGAGATCGAGTTGGATCAGAATATCGCCTTCACGCTCGCTCGGCTTCCGGACGATCCTTCGCTTTACTTCGACCTTGGCCAACCACACCTCCTTATTCCGCTCAAGCAGTTGGTCAACGCGCGTGCGCGCGAAAGAGGCATCGTCAATGCCAATCGCCACATGTTGGCCGCGGCGAAAGGCAATCAGGAGAAACGCAAACCCCTGACGGTTCAGTCCTTGGGCAACGAGCTGTGGTTGGTGGTGGACGGCAATTCGACTTTGCTCAACGCTCGTCATTCGAAGTGGCAGGCGATACCTTGCTGCCCTAGATAATTTGACGCCGCTGCCTCGATCACCAGACGGCTTCAAGGGTCGAAACACCCTCGACGAGCAGGCGGCGAGAAACCCGTGGCCGGCTCGCATCAAAAGCATGGCGACCGCAATAGGACGAAAGAACAGCAAGCAGTGTCGACATCCCGCGTTCGCGTCATCGATCTGGAAACGGCCGGCAACGGACCGAATGACGTCTGCGAGATCGGGTGGCAGGATGTCATCCTCGAAGAAGAGGGACGATGGGCCGTCAACGATGAACGTGGCGCACTGATGGTCAATCCCGGGCGACCGATTTCGCCCGACACGATGGCCATCCACCATATTCTCGACGAGCAAGTCTCCGGCGCGCCCTACTGGAAAGATGTCGCGCCCGGAGTATTGCGTCCGCCCGGCAGGATCGACGTTCTTGCCGCACATCGTGCGGCCTTCGAACAACGGTACTGCACCCCTCGCCTCACGGGCGGCTTACCCTGGATCTGTACCTGGAAGTGCGCCCTACGGGTTTGGCCCGAGCTGCCGCGATTTTCCAACCAGATGCTTCGCTACCAACGTATGCCCGAAGGGCTCGTTCACGAGATAGGTCTGCCGGCCCATCGAGGCATGCCGGATGCCTATGTCACCGCCCATCACCTGCGCGACCTGTTGAACGCGACATCGCTCGATCAGCTGCTGGCGTGGAGTGCTGAGCCGGGGCTGCTGCCGCGCGTGCCCTCCGGGCCAGATCGTGGGAAGGGTTGGGATCGTCTTAGCACCGAGACGCTCACGGAATTTCTTCGCGATAGAGATAGCGATATCCGCTTCAGCGCTCAGACCGAGTTGCAAAGGCGAGGTGAATTCGAACCGACCGCTGCCGTCGAGCCAATGCAGCGAACCTTGCTATGAGAGGGGCCCGTGCGTCACGCAGATGATGGGCGATGCCAAGGTAGCGCTTGGTGAACGCGCCCCATCTGGTGGGACGACGGGTAAGCGGATCTTAGCCATCTCGTGAAGAACAGTCCCTACGCAGCCTGGTTTGCACATCTGCCATCGTAAAGCACGCCGCCTCTGCCCAACATCGACAGGATTTTGGCTTGAAGACCCGCAAACCGCTCATCCTCACCGCCCGGATCGCGGAAACAGACCTTGAACCGTTAGATCGCCTTAGAAAGGCGCACTTTCCGTCGGATCGAAACTTCCTTCGGGCTCACCTGACGATGTTTCATCGACTGCCGGGTGAACACCTCGAGCGGATCGCCGGAGAATTGCAGGCCACTGCCACCAAGCGTAGCCACATCCGAGCGGAGGTAGCCAGTGTTTGCCATCTCGGCGCGGGCGTCGCGTTCACGATAAGAAGCCTTGCGCTTGAGCAGGTTTATGCAGAGCTAAGATCCGCTTTCATGCCATGGCTGGGTGGTCAGGACATGCAGAGGTGGCAGCCGCATGTCACCGTCCAAAACAAAGTTTCGAGGTCAGTAGCAGACACTTTACACCAGCAACTGACGCACGATTTCAAACCGCATCCGGTGATGCTGGAAGGCCTGGACCTCTGGAGATATCTAGGCGGGCCTTGGCAGCTCGAAAGAACGGTCAGTTTCGCAACGGTGCACGATTGCCGCAACGTCCAGCGATGGATAAGGTTCAGCCGCAAAACGCAGACCACTCAGCTGACGAGGATAACTATGGCAACCGGTACCGTTAAATTTTTCAACCAGGACAAGGGTTTTGGATTCATCACGCCCGACAACGGTGGAACGGACGTTTTTGTCCATGTGTCGGCGCTGGAAGGCGCAACCTCACTGCGCGACGGCCAAAAGGTCAGCTACGAGCTTGGCCAGGACCGCAAAACCGGAAAATCGAAGGCCGAAAACGTCAGGTCAGCCTGAACGACTCGGAACTACCATCGCTGCATCCCTCACCTGCCCGGCCGCGCCAGCGACCGGGCGATATCGATGATGTCGTCGCGAGACGCGGTTGGGTCTTATTTGTTCCAGGCAATCCCAAGCCCGATCTTCAGATCGACGTCCCTGACCGGACGAAGCTCGAAGTTTCGATTCGGCAGATCCTTTGTCCATTCCGGTGCAAAGCCGATGCCAAGGCCAGCGGAGACGAGCGACACCAGCGAGAAGGTGTCGTCACAGCTGTAGGCGATGTTGCCGGTCAGCCCATGGGTCTCGAACATCTCGGAGAAATAGCGTTCCGAATAGGAGAGGTTCTGACGGGAAAAGGCGATGATTTTCTCGGAGCGGAGATCCTCGATGTCGATCTCGCTAAGAAACGCCAGCCGGCTCGTCTTTTCGACCGCCAGCAGATAACGCTCATGCGCGATCGAAAAGAATCGCAAGGATCCGATGTTTTCGACCGGACGGATGAAGCCGAGATTGATCTGGTCGCTTTCCAGTCCGCGAATGATGTCGCTAGTCGAACCACTCGTCACATGCAGTTCGCCATCAGGAAACTTCCGACCGATGCGAGACAGAAACGCCGGCAACATGCCAATAGTCGCCTGAAAGACGGTCCCGATCTTGATCGCCCTCGCCGCCTTGCCGGCAACCGATCGCGCCACCTCCATCGACAATCCGACATCGCCCAGGATCCGCAGCGCCCGATCGTAGAACACCTCTCCTTCTCTATTCGGCGTCCTGGCGTCAAGTGCTGCGCCGCTTTCGTCGATTCATCCCATCGCAGGGTCTCGCTTCTCTCCGGGATCAGCTGTTTCAGCTCTCCCAACATGGGGTCAGAAGAATGAAGCAGATCAATCTGCCCGTAGCGTTCTGATCGCTGAGACGATCGATACCAGGGGAGGTGCGAACTTGCTTCATTCGCCGTCCTGCGAGGGACATCACTCCGCTGTCCGCGGAATCGCTTGACGAAGGCTGCCTGGCTTACCCGTGTGATGCGCTCGGCAGCTCTTCTCGTGTCCAGCAGAACGGTGTGTTGTTGCTCCACATGCGATGCATGATTACGGCCAACCTGCGGGCCAGCGCAGTAATCGCCTTGGCCCGACCTCGCCTCTTTGCCACGCTCATCGCCCAAGCCTTCAGCCACGACCACTTCTTTGTGATGGACAAAAGAACTTGTGCCGCCTCATGGAGGAGCGTCCGCATCATTGCATCACCACAACAGGAGATGCCGCCGATCCGTTTGCTCTCTCCGGATTCATGCAAACGCGGAGTTAGCCCCAGGACCGCGCCGACTGTCTTTGAGTTCTTGAACCTTTGAGGGATGTCGATGGTGCTCTTGAAGGCAACAGCCACAATCGGTCCTACTCCTGGAACCGTCATGAGCCGTCGGCATGTCGCGTCGTTGCGCGCGATGTCCAGAACCTTCCCATGCAGTCGAGAGAACTCGAGCCTGAGCTTCGCGCGTGCCGCTAGCAGGGGCCCTACGATCTCCTTGATATCAGCGATGTCGCCAATGAGTTCACTGATCCGCTCCTCAAACTTCAGCGCACCAACGGCTCCGACCTTCAGACCGAAGTTACGCAGAAGACCCCGTATGTCATTCTCAATGGAGATTGCTTTCTCCTGCAGGAGCTTGCGCGCTGTCAGCAAGGCGCGCCGCTTTTGGCTCGTCAGTGTTTTGACATGCACCGGTCGATAAAGATTAACCCGCATCATTTGCGCTATACCGCGAGCATCATTGCGATCGGTCTTGTTTGGCTGGGCGTTGAGGAAGGCCTTGGTATGACGGGTTTCGATACAGATTACTGGTAGGCCCGCTTTGGCGAGCCCCTCAAACAGCCACTGCGATAGTGGACCTGCCTCCAGGCCAACTCGTTCAAAATTCCACCTCGTGTCCTGTAGAATGGCGATTAAGTCCTCCGGGTGGCTGACGACTTTCATTTCCCGACAGACACGCCCTGCCTCATCAACGATGCCGACCGCCGTTTCTTTGACCGATACATCCAGGCCGCTATAGTGTTTCACGCTGCGCTCCTTTCCGATGCTTGTGGCTGTTGTAGAACATGACCACGTCTATCATCGCTCGGGGTGCAGCACCCTCCTCTACCTATTCAAAGCGGAGGTTCAGCCTCGAGCCGAATACCCCATCTGCCCGCGTCACAGCTCCCTGCGGCCCGAAGCGGACTGTCAATTCGTTGCGCGGGGACGGCAGGTTTGCGCCGGCATGGCGGCCGTTGAGATCGGCCTCGCCGCTTCCTGAAGGCAGGCATCGCGCCACAAGCAGCCATTGAGGTGCTGAGTCTCAGCAAGCGCCCGCCGCCGCGACAGCAGGAGCCCGACAACCCAGATGCCAGTCGAGAGGGTCCGTGCCAGTATCCCAGCGGTGAAAAATGATCGTGCAAGCTTACTCAGGAGTGTCCCCAAGACCTCACTCCCCGGCGTTCTTGAAGACATGGCCACCCGGCCGAGCGCACCAGGAGACCATCTCCCGCGGCCGTCCGTGAAGGATGCATTGTGCCTGGATAATTGCCCGGATGATCACCTTCCGAGGCGGCGAAGGTCGACGACGCGGCCATTGTGCGCAGCCACGGCAACTTCGAACCGGCCTGCCCCTTGCCGGGCTCGATAGACGAGAAACCGCCCGCGGCAATCGACGCGTCGAATGTCCCAGAAACCGCGACTGCGCAGGATACGCTCGCCCTCGCGACAGGTGACGGCGCGGCCATTGTTGAGGCTGGTGCCGATATTGATGTTGATCGTGACGCCTTGAGCAGTGGCCGGCACAGCTACTTGCACTGCAAAGCCAAGAGCCAGGGCAACGCACGCGAGAAGAAGGTGACGCATGATAATCTCCGAGTTCATCGTGCTGTTCGTGGGGCAATCGTCACCGGTTGCAGGGCTGTGGCCGTCCTTCGACACGGCGCCTGCCGAGCGCGTCCAGATCGGCGCCACGTTCTCATTCCGGATAAACCTCGCCGACGCCCGGCTCCGGCCTGTTGAATAGGATAAATGCCAAGGGGTTACCGGGCTCGGCCATTGCATCGCTGCGCTTGCCAGCCATCTCTCCGGCCACGACGCTCGTATACTCCGCAACCACCTCGCCGAAGCTGTTGCGCTGGATGGCCACCTTCTGTCCGGCTGCGACCTTGTCGTTGAGCTTGACTAGGTACTCGACGATCCCGCCCGTGGTGGCCAGGATTGGGAAGGCACTGTTGCCGATGAAGACAGTCACGTCCTTGCCCGTGCGGCCCATGGGTCCGGCGACGATGCCATGATGTTTGAGGACGTTCATCGTCCCCTCCACGAACAGCGGAATCATCTCGAGGTCCAAGTGGCGGGCAGCGCCGATCTCCGGGCAGAAGGACGGGATGCCCGCACTGACAAATGCGTTATGCAGGACACTGGGATATGTAGGATTGTCGAAAATCTGGCCGATGGGGTAGAGTTCCACCATCGCCTTGATCTCGGGTACTTCCATCTCGGCAATATTGAATGCGGTGGCCTCGAATCCGGTCGTTCCGGTATGGAAGTCGATCGCGAAATCGGCGTTCGGCCGCAGCAGCCTGTTGAACAGCAGCCCGGCGTGCCGGTTGGCCGCGAATACGTCGTCCTCGTTCCCGGGCCACACCCGGTTCATGTCGATCAGGTCGATGCCCCTGCCTTGATTGGGCCATCTGCGTTGCATGCTTTCCAGGGCAGGGCGGGATATGTCCGTGACCGCCATCACCGTGCCCGACATCTCAGCCGGATCAAGTTGGTTTATCACGGTCTGGACCGTATGCACAGAGCTCATCTCGTCGCCATGCACGCCACTGGTCAGGACGCCGCGCTTGCCCGGCTTTGCCCCCTTGGCGACCGTCACGGACACATACCAATGCTGCCCAGTAGGCATCTGCACACCCTGAAAATACAGAAGGTGCTTCTTGCCGGGCTCCAGGTCGTTGACGTCGAGCGCGCTGACGACTTTCTTCCCCTGGATCACTTCGCCGGTATAGACCGTCCCGCCAGGCGATGCGGCCGTACCTTGAGCTTTCGCAGCGCCGGCACTGGCCGCGAGGGCGGCTGCGGCGCCGACCGTCGCGACGGATGCAAGCATGAAATCGCGGCGATCGAGGCCTTCATTTGGTTTGTCCGACATGATGAACTCCTTTGCGATGTTACGTCGGCCGAGTAACTGACGGCGCTCGGCCAGAGCGCCTCGTCGGTTGTGCGGGGGATGCCATACTACTCGTCAAAGCCCTGGTCGTTTGGGAACCGGCCGTTGTCGCTGCCCAGATGCCATTTGCCGAAGAGCGCCGTCGCATAGCCTGCCGCGGACACTGACTCGCCTATTGTGACTTCCCATTGCGTCAGACCGTCCGCGACGCCGCCGAACGGGACGGAGTGCGTGCCGGACCGGATGGCGAAGGATCCCGTTATGAGCGCGGATCGACTCGGCGTGCACTGCGCCCTCCATGCTCACGTTGGTGAGGCGCAGCCCTTCGCTGGCCAGACGATCCAGGCGCGGCGTGGCCACGTTACTCCTCCGCCATAAGAACCCAGTTCCTCGTAGCACCGGTTGTCCGCAAGGATGAATAATATGTTGGGCTTGGCATCCTGTGCCATCGTCGACTGGGATGCGCAAAGACCGGTAGCCAGAGTCGTTGCGGCGCGGATACCCCTTATCCAGCTCATGCACAGACCTCCACCGGCTGCGCCAAGGAATGGTAACCCATTTTCTAACTTTGTCGCTATCTGACGTCTGCGTTCGACCCTCCTGCGGACCTGCGCGCACGGGCAGCGAATGACCACGTTGGGTCAGCTCAAGAACTTCGATCCCATCGGATTGAATGTCTGCATTCTCACGAGTTCCTCCCAAAACCGGTCGGACCGCTTCCTGCCCAATCGAGACGCTCGGATCACACTGGCCAGGTATCCGCTCTTGACGCTCCCTGGGCGTCCAGATCATGGGTAGTAAAGCGTACTTACCACTCGACGACCGAAAGCCGGCAGCACGGATGTGTCCTATCCCTCCGCCTTGAACCAAGTCGAACTCGCGACCATCCTGGCGCGAGACTTCACATTCGCCTGCCTTGCAAAGTAAGGTTGATGTCCTCCTGTTACGCGGTCCAGAAGCCTGCGAGTCCATGCAGGCGCGTAACCTCTGCGCGCCTGCATATGTCTCTAAACGGTTGCTTGGCCTAGTGCAGCGACCTCAAGCCGCCACGAATTTCCGAGATCATATACGCCGGGCTGTTCGCAGGGCGCGAAGTGCCTGTTCTTTGGGAGGCTCTTGTCGTGGATGAGTTTCGGATAAGCCTTTTCCGCCCAGCTCTTCAAAGCTTCATACATCGCGCTTGGAAAGACACTGCAAGCCACGGGGAGCTTGCCCCTTGCTCGCGAAGAAGGACCGGCGGGCAACCGCCGTCGTACGCCTTCAGGTAGCCGGAACGCTGCATACGAGCCTCCCGCATGTCCATTGAGCCAGACATGTCGACCACGCGCACGAGTGCCACATCGACATCCGGGATGCACTGCGGTGGCCACCATCCGGTACACTGTTGGAGCAAAGATCAACAGAGCTTTCGCTCACCGGGCCAGGGCTTGATTATTCATGGACAGTTCTAAGTTGTTGTTGTGACATCTAAGACGACCGCGCTCCGCGCAAACCATGCACGACTTCATCGATTGAGGATCAAGCTCATGCTGCGTTTCGGTCAAAAATACCAACATCTCCAACACCGCACTGGGTGTCACTGCTTTAACCCGGCCCTGCAGACGGTTTCCCGTAGCCTAGAATGCTTCTCGCGTCGTGACTTCCTGGGATTGATCGGCACTGCGGCCCTCGCTGGAACGCTGTCAACGCCGACTGTAGCGCGAGCTGCTATGGCCCCTTCCAGGATCTTGTTTCGCCAGGTTCGACTTTTCGACGGGAAATCCGGTGTGTTGGAAATCGGCAGACAGGTCTTGGTGGAGAACAACAAGATTGCCTCCATAGACAGTTCAAACAGCCCTCCTCCAGCGGACGCTACTGTTATCGACTGCCGCGATGGCGTCCTCATGCCGGGCCTGATTGACGCGCACTGGCACACGATCTTTGCGGCCGTGCCATTAAATATCCTTTTGGCAGGCGATCCCGGGATCATCTTTGCCGCTTCGACAGCGGAGGCAGAACGCACTCTTTCGCGCGGGTTCACAACCGTGCGCGATCTAGGCGGCCCGGTCTTTTCTTTCAAGCAGGCGATTGATGACGGGCTGATACCAGGTCCGCGTATCTATCCTTCCGGGGCAATGATCACGACCTCAGGTGGCCACGGCGATCTGCGTTTGCCAACCGAAATACCGCGCGACGGCGACAGGCTGAGCACCAGCGAGTTGATGGGCGGCTCGGCGATCGTCGACGGTATCGACGACTTGAAGCTTCGTGTGCGCGAGCAACTCCTGCGAGGCGCAGCCCAGGTCAAGCTGGTTGGAAGTGGTGGAGTTTCCTCGCCGCGCAGCCCGCTTGATATGACGACCTTCAGTGAAGAGGAAATTCGCGCCGCAGTCGATGTCGCGCAGGACTGGAACACATATGTCGCCGTCCACGCCTATACGCCGAGGGCCATCCAGCGGGCGCTCGCCGGCGGAGTGGCCTGCATCGAGCATGCTCATCTGATGGACGACGACACGGCGAAAATGATCGCTGAAAAGGACGTCTGGCTCAGCACCCAGCCTTTCCTGACGATGGCGGACGCGGCTTCCCAAAGCGGGCCAGGACTGGAACGCGTTCAGCAGATCTTTGCCGGCACGCCGAAAATCTTTGATTTTGCGCGCAAGCACGGCATCAAGACAGCATGGGGCTCCGACGTCCTGTTTTCTCCGGATCTCGGCCCACGGCAAAACATCATGCTGACCCACCTGAGCCAATGGTACAAAAACGCGGAAATTCTACAGATGGCGACTTCCGGAAACGCCGCATTGCTGGCGCTCTCCAACCTTCGCAACCCCTATCCCGGCAATATCGGCGTCATCGAGGCAGGCGCATTCGCGGACGTACTCGTCATCGATGGCAATCCGCTCGATGACATCCATCTCCTGGAAGATCCAGCGGGGAAGCTCTTGGTCATCATGAAAGACGGCGTCCTTCATAAGAAAGCGTTTTAGACCGGCCGCCACGTCGGCTACAGCAGAAAGCGGCCGGACAGTCATGCGGACTGGACTTCAACCTCGAGCCACGCAAGAAAGGAATGCCGATGACGGGGCCCTTGGTGGCAGGAATTCTTGTGCTCGCTCTGCTGTTTGCGGGCCATTCGATCTTCATTGCGCTGGCTTTTTCCCTGTTTATCATCGCGAACATCTGGCCGCTTCAACGCGGCCTACAACGATGGATGCCGAAACTACTCGCTTTGCTGATCGCCCTTCTGGTGACGATGGGGATTACGATCGTTATCGGATCTTCCGTTGTCTGGGGTTTTGGCAAGCTTGGACATTGGCTGCTTGCGAACGCAGACAGGTTCCAGACCACCTATTTGACATGGACGGCGTGGTTGGAGCAGCACGGAATTGCTATCTTAGGACCCCTGACAGACCGTTTCGACGTCTCCTGGCTGGTCGGGGTTACTCAGACGATAGCCGTAAAGTTGAACAGCCTCGCCGGATCTGCCGTACTCGTGTTCATCTTCGTGATGCTTGGGCTGCTGGAGGTTGACGATTTCAATGCACGTCTGCTCTCGCCAGCAGTCCAACCTTTCGGCCAACGCATTGTCATGGCGCATCGGTTAATCGGCATCAAATTACGCCGCTTCATGCTCGTTCGAACCTTCGCCAGTATCCTGACAGGATTTGTCGTTTGGCTTTTCGCGCTCAGCGCAGGCCTGGAACTCGCGAGTGCATGGGGTGCAATCGCGTTCGCTCTCAACTACATTCCGTTCCTCGGCCCGATGGTGGCAACAGCGCTGCCGACCCTCTTTGCCATCGGCCAGTTCGAATCCTGGCAGACGGCTCTCCTCATCTTCGCCAGCCTCAGCATCATCCAGTTTATCATCGGAAGTTATCTCGAACCCCGATTGACAGGGGCGACGTTGGCAATCTCGCCATTTGCCGTGATCTTTGCCGTATTCTTCTGGAGCTTCATGTGGGGGTTGCCGGGCGCCTTTATCGGAGTTCCGATCCTGATTGCATTCACTGTCTATTGTGCTTGTTTTGACGGGACACGGTGGGTTGCTGCCCTGTTGGCGCATGGCCACGAGTGTATCGACGTTGATCAGAAACCCGCCGGAGAAAGAGAGTAGGAATTGGCGACACATTCTACCTAGAATACTACTGAACGCGCCATTTATGCTTTCATATTTCTGCTCCCCATATTAGATTACAGCGGTCACCAGACGGTATTCATCTGCATCCAACCACGTCGCATGAATTGTGCTTTTTCTTTCGCTTGTGAAAATGACCATTTCATTCTACGCTCACAATCACAGCAAGAATTCCTAAGGCCAGTCACAATTCATCTCTGCGACAAGGGATCAAGTGCATGGAGCTCGTGGATTCGTCTGGCGACAAGAACGTCTATGTTTCGACTGGCCGCCTGCCCCCAGCAGACGCAGTTTCCAGGTTGGTGACATCCGCTCACGAGCGATTTGCCGGCGTTGATCTCGGCCACAATTCTCAGGTTTATCCAGCACTTGCGAATGTGCCGAGTGATCTTTTCGGCATTTGTGTCGTGGCGCTCGACGGACGTGTCTTCTCGGTCGGCGATGCCGACCACGAATTCACGATCATGAGTGTTTCAAAGCCGTTTCTGTTCGCTCTGATTTGCGACGTGATCGGCGCGACTGGCGCCCGCGACCGACTTGGGGTCAATGCCACCGGATATGCGTTCAACTCCTTGACGGGCGTCGAGAGGGATGTTGCAGGGCGCACCAATCCCATGGTCAACGCTGGCGCAATCGCCACGACAAGCCTTGTTCCCGGTGAAAGCGGTGAGGCGAAATGGCAGTTCATCCTTCAGGGCCTGAATCGCTTTGCCGGCAGGGATCTCCGTGTGAACGAAGAGGTCTACGAATCGGCCTCGAAAACCAACGCCAGAAACAGAAGCATCGCGTGGATGCTTCAGAGTGTGGGGCGCATCTATTGTGACCCGATTGAAGCAGTGGAGCTTTACACACGGCAATGCTCGCTGAATGTCAGCGCACGCGATCTTGCCGTCATGGGAGCGACCCTTGCCAATGGCGGCATCAATCCGATCACGGGGGATCGGGTCGTTAAGCAGGAGGTTTGCCACTACGCCTTGGCCGTCATGCTGACGGCAGGCCTGTACGAAGCTTCTGGCGATTGGCTCTATGAAATAGGGCTGCCGGGCAAGAGCGGGATCGGAGGCGGAATCGTGACGGTTTCACCCGGCAAGGGTGGCCTGGGCACCTTCGCTCCGCCTCTCGACGAAGCCGGCAACAGCGTCAAAGGACAACTCGTTGCACAATTCCTGTCGCAACGGCTCGGGCTTGATCTGCTGATCTCGTCTTCAGGCAACTAATCGAGGTCATTTCATCGCCATAGGCGGCTATTCGCGAAGGAGCGAAGCGAACCATGTCCACTGCCGGATCCGCGCCCGACGCTGACATGGATGCTCACGCATCCTGGGTTCCGATGGTCGCGATCGCCTTCGGCCAAGCGATTATGTCATTCAACGTTGCCTCGTTGCCAGTGGCGTTGGGGGGTATGGTCGACAGTTTCGGTGTGGCGCCAACTGTGATTGCCACGGGGATCGTTGCCTATTCCATGATCGTGGCGGGTTTCGTCATGCTTGGTGCCAAGCTCGTTCAACGCTTTGGTGCGTTGCAGGTATTCCGCTTGGCAGTCGTTGTATTCGGGGCGGGGCAAATCTTGATGACGCTTAGCCCGAATGCAACGGCCATGATCACGGCCCAGGGCCTTTGCGGCGCTGCCGGTGCTGTCATCGTGCCGGCGCTCGTCGCATTGATTGCGGAAAATTATCGCGGCAGTCAGCAGGCGACCGCCCTCGGTGCCTTGGGATCTGCGCGCGCCGGCGCCGGCGTTCTAGCATTCTTGGTTGGCGGTGTGCTCGGCACATACATTGGCTGGAGGCCCGTTTTTGGCATCCTCGTCGCCGTCTCAGCCATCGTTCTCTTCCTGAGCTTCCGCCTGAAGCCGGATCAAGGACGTCCTGAGGTGAAAATCGATGTAGTCGGCGTGTTGTTTGCCGCGAGTGCGATCATTCTGATCAGCTTCGGGTTCAACAATCTAAATGGTTGGGGCATGATCCTGGCGGGTCCCAATGCCCCATTTAACCTCCTCGGCGTTTCACCGGCTCCAATCATGATTGTCGTCGGCATTCTACTCGGACAGGCTTTTTTCCTGTGGACTCGACGTCGCGAAGCGTCCGGGCGTACACCACTGCTGCCATTGGAAGTGCTTGACTCTCCTCAGGAAAGGGCGGCCGTTTATGCCATGTTCTCAGTCGTCGCACTTGAGGCCGCGCTTAATTTTACCGTTCCGCTGTACATTCAGATTGTCCAAGGACGTTCGCCCCTTGCGACGGCAATCGCTATGTTGCCCTTCAACCTGACCGTCTTTTTTGCAGCAATGTTGATCGTTCGCTTTTATGAGAGGCTTACCCCACGACAGATCGGCCGGTTCGGCTTTGCTGCCTGCGCGGTCGCGCTGTTATGGCTTGCGTTCGTTGTCCGTAACGACTGGAGTTCTGGCCCTGTACTGTTGGGGCTCATCCTGTTCGGGGTTGGTCAGGGATCCTTGGTTACCCTCCTGTTCAATGTGCTGGTGACGGCTTCTCCGAAACATCTGGCCGGAGACGTCGGTTCCCTGAGAGGAACCACCAACAACCTTGCCGCAGCCGTCGGAACTGCCGTTTCAGGCGCTCTGCTCGTGGGCCTCCTAAGTTCGGCGGTCATGCGTCAACTGGCGGCAAATCCTACTCTGCCAATCGAAATCCAATCCCAGGTCAATCTCGATAGCATCACCTTCGTCAGCAACGATCACCTGGCGTCTGTCATTCAAGCGACGACAGCCACGCCTGAGCAAAAGCAGGAGGCGTTGCGCATCAATACGGACGCAAGGCTCCTGGCCCTGAAGGTCGGCTTTTTGATTATGGCCGGACTTGCGCTTCTGGCGTTGCTCCCAGCGGGACGGCTGCCGAGCTACCGACCGGGGGAAATCCCGGACAGGTAATCAGTGGCTGTCATCGGATTCGTACGCCTCCTCGCTTTGCTGAGGATCCTTGGGACGCGTACGGCGCCAGCAGCTTCGCAGTTTGCCCTTTTACACGTCGCTGGCTGATGACTACGCAATGCTAACGCTCGCGTCGGTCAACCTCGCCATGATCATGCTGTTTGAATCGAGTCTTAGCTATCTCGGACTCCGACCACAATCCGGTCAGAGACGTGGAGCCTCTGCAACAGACCGAGGCCGGCAGCAACACTTTCGTTGCCGTAACGGGCCGCTGGGTCCATGACTCTAGCGCAAGGAAATACTTTATACACAGCGCGACATGCCAGCGCCGGCCTTTGTTGTTGACCTATACGGAGCACGCCCGCCGCGTCCACCAGGCGAGTCTGTGGGAATGATCCCGCGCGTGGGAAGCGAAGTCTTCTACAGTCACTCTAGCCAAGCATACTCTCCCGACGCTTCCGGGGCTGCCTTTGGGCGAGCAGTGCGATGCAGGTTTATTTGATGACGGACTGCTAGCTCACATTCGTGAGAACTTCACCAGTTCCGCGCCACATCCACGACGCGGGCGTGAAAACGGCGTCATCCTGCCTGCGGTCGAACTTCTGGCCGTCCACCTCAAATCGACCAGGAACCTTCCATGACAGGGAAAGAGCGGCAGGCGGCGAGCGCCCCACTGCACTGAACTCTATGACGGCCGGCAAGCCCGGCGGCCCATTTCTTGGCATGAATGGTTGTACCCATATTCGACTCACTTCGATTTCCGCGGCCGGATCGCATGCCGTTCCGTTTTCGAACCGTCCTCTGGCTGAAGCATCTTGCGAAATTCATCCCGCCGCTCGTGAATGGATGCTATCACCGGGCCCATCGGGATACCGATGCCAACGAGCACCGCCTGCGACAGCTGGAGGCTGGCTTCGATGGTCTCTGGCACGGCATCCGTCACTTTGAGTTCGTATAATTCGGTTGCGTGCACCGCATCCCGTGCGCGGGCGACAATAGTGAGATCCGCCCGCTCGGATCTTGCAGAGCAGACGATGGACGCCACCGCCTCGGCATTATCCAAGGTCACAACAAGCGCGCGAGCACTCTGGATTCCGCAGCGTCGAAGCAACTCGACTCGGGTGGCATCGCCATAATAGATCGTAGTGCCGCGCCCTCGCTCCTTGCCTACAAGCACGGGATCCGCGTCGACCGCCAGGAACCTCAACCCATGTCGCGTGAGCATCTCCGCGACCAGTTGCCCGACACGTCCATACCCAACGACGATTACACGCTCTAAGCCGTCATCATGCTGGGGCGTTAATCCTGCAAACGAAGGATCAGCCGTACCGGTATATGCCCGATCGCGGCCTAACAGGCGCACCAGCAAGGGAACGCCGATCATCGTCAAGGTTGCCGCGACCGTAGCAGTGGCGGCAACGGCACCAGGGACCACATTGCCTGCCACAGCAGCACTGATAAGGATCAATGCGAACTCGCCGCCTGGTCCTAGTACGAGCGCGACCTCGCGGGCATTACGGGTCGTCAGCCCTAACATACGCGCGACGGGAAAGAGGGTCAGAGCTTTGATGGCAAACAGCCCGATCGCGACGCCGAGGGTGACGACCGGGTTAGCAATGATCTCGGAAAGATCCAGGCGAGCTCCAACGGCTACGAAAAAGAGCCCAAGCAAAAGCCCCTGGAAGGGCTGGATGGTAACCTCGATCTGACGACGATACTCGGTTTCAGCGAGCAAGAGACCTGCAACGAAAGCGCCGAGCGCCATCGACTGACCACTGAGGGCTGTGATTAGACCAGAACCGATTACGACCAAGAGGCATGCAGCGACAAACAATTCGTTACTCTTTGTTGTCGCGACCAGCTTGAACAAAGGTCGCAGAATGAGGCGACCAAGGCCGGCTATCGCGAAAAGCGCCACTGCAGCAGGCGCCAGGGCGTATAACAGGCCGGCGCCGAGCCCCGTCCCCCCACGTGTGCCCAAAATCGTCACCATGAACAGGAGAGGCGCCACCGCGAAATCCTGAAGGAGCAGCACGGCGAAACTGGCCCGTCCAACCGTCGTGTTCAGCAGTTTGCGCTCGACAAGCGACGGTAGGATGATCGCCGTCGACGACATGGCCAGCGCGCTGCCAAGCACCACCGCTGACGCCGGCGTTTGGCCCAGCATGCCCGCGACGGCCGCGAGGACGGCTGTCGAGGTGAGAACCTGCAAGCCGCCCAATCCGAAGACGAGCTTGCGCATTAACAGAAGACGGCTCCACGACAGCTCAAGCGCGATCATAAAAAGCAGGAACGCCACGCCGAATTCCGCAAGATGCGCGATCTGTCCGGCGTCAGTGATAGAGATTGCAGACAGCCACGGCCAATCTCCTACGAGTGCTCCAAGACCGAAGGGACCAAGCAGGACGCCGGCTGCGAGAAACCCAAAAACCGGGCTCAGTTTCAATCGCCCGAACAGTGGCACTATGACGCCGGCCGTCGTCAGAAAAAGCAGAAGTTCCCTGTAGTTTTCTAGTCCTGGCGTCATCGATTACTCACAACCATAGGTTCAGAGTGACGGGCTCATACCAAGCCGACTGGTATCTCTTTCCTCCCCTGAAGGATTCTACTCTCATTTTCAGAGGAATGCCCCCGGGAGTGGTACCCCAGGCTGGCCACGACGACGGTTCCGCACCCACACGAAGAGCTTCGTGACGTCAGCAGGTTCGTACGCCTCCCAAACCCGCGTCCATGGCCAATGCCTGGCTGGCTAGCGGCGCTGGAAACGGGAGAACAAGCTTGTTTCCTACGCCGAGCCAGCCAAGACTCCGCGCGAAGCGACCACCGAATGCGCTACACGCGATTTAGGGCATCGAACTACCGCACGAGCCGGCCATATGAGGCCTTGGCAGGGCTTTGTGCACTTGGAGCAGTTGTGCAAGTGGCCGCCGAAATCACGATTAAGGCCTCTGTTTCAGATCGTACCCCTCGCAGGGCCACCAACAACTTCTTCGAGCGAAAGACACGACAAAGCTTGGAGAGGTATTGCAAGAAACCTTCGTGTTGATCGTAGGGCCATATCACCGCGAGAAAGATATCGACTGGCTCGTCGTCGGGTGCTTTGAACTCGATCGGTTCGCGCAGGGTAACAAGGACTTTGGCCGGAGCTATCAAACCCGGAATAAACGCGTGCGGTAAGGCAAAGCCTTCCCCGAAACCCGTAGAACCAAGAGCCTCTCGGTCGAGCAGGCCGTCTAGAACGACACTGGCTGGGACGCCAGTGCGCTGCGCCAGGTGAGATGAAATGGCCTGGAGAACCGCCCGCCCACCGCTCGCCGGCACGCCGAGCATCAAGTCATCCTCAAAGCCGAGTTTTTCATCATTCATCTTCTCCTCCCCGCTTCTCTCTGGCCGGCAAAGATCGCGCTGTTTTCACTCCATATTACCAAATTTTGAACGGGCGCATTGTCCCTCCAATTTCAAGCAACGTCGCATTCAGCACACGCCCAATAGTCTTCCGGAGCGGGGACAACCGTCCTCAAGAGGCATCTGTTGGTCACCAATCGACCGCCGCTCAATTGCGGCCAGATACGTGGAAGCGGGTCAAGTGCAGCCGTTCGACGGCGTCGTCGAAGGCCATCGCGCGGCTGTCATGCCACATTTGCGCGAATGCGGGTGATCCCCCACTGGAAACAACGCGGCTCTCATCATCGGTGAGCGCGACGCTCAGAACGTTGACCTGGGCCGTATGCCCATTTCGTTTTGGTTCGCATGCCCGCCCATTGCGGCATTATCGTTAACGGCGAATGAACCACACAAATTGAGGAAGACCCAGGTTTGGTTGAACTCATCAATGATGCGAGATACTCTCCCTAGCTTGAAGATTGGCCCACGCGCCGGGCAGGGACTGTGGTTCTTTTGGTTCGCATCTTCGTAATGGCAGCCGAGAGGTTGCCCAGTGTCAGCGCAGCGTAATCGTGATAGTCGAGTCGGCAACGATGGTGTTGAAATTCCGTCAAATGATGTGCGCCACCTCTTTTTGCGCATTGGCCGGGCCTGGGAAGGCGGCACTTGCCCCAAGCAAGTGATCGAACGCGCCTCGACGCGGTAGGTTTTACGGATTTAACCATCGCCCCTTGATATGGAGCGGCCGCGATGGGGTATCCGGTCCGTTTTTTGTGTTTCGCAGGCACGGGGGCAGCCGTCGATGTCGTGCGAAGCCGGCTGTCGGAGTTCGGCTTTCAGGACGCGCTTGCAGAACGCGAAGGCGACACCGAGTACTGCATTGCCTTCATCTCGGACGTCGATGCCGCGCTCATCGCCTATATCGAGGAGTTGTCACAGCGCTTCCAGCTCATCGTTGTCTTGGTCCCGGGTTCGAACGGTGCGGCAGATCCGCGGTGGGAGCTTCTCAACGCAGGCGCCATGGACGTGCTCGACTGGAGCAACGAGCGTGCGCTGCCTGAGGAAATCGCGGCGCGCCTCACGCGCTGGATCGAGATCGCGCAGCTGGTTGAGAGCGACACGCTTCAGCAAAGCCTCGTCGGTGGCTCGCTGTGCTGGAAATCATTGAAGCGAAAACTGGTCGAGGCGGCCGCATACTCCTTGGGCAACGTGCTCCTCATCGGCGAGACCGGCACCGGCAAGGAGCAGATCGCCAGGGCCATTCACAAGCTTAGCAAGCGGGCAGGCAAGCCGGAACTGGTCGTCGTCGACTGCACGATATTGTCTCCGGAGCTGTCGGGAAGCGAGCTGTTCGGGCACGAACGCGGCGCCTTCACCGGGGCTATCACGGAGCGTGACGGCGCCTTCGCACTCGCTAACGGCGGCTCGCTCTTCCTAGACGAGATCGGCGAACTGCCGTTGCAACTGCAGGCGCAGCTGCTGCGCGTGATCCAGGAGCGTACCTACAAGCGGGTCGGCGGCAATGTGTGGAACCGCACCGAGTTCCGCCTGATCTGCGCCAGCAACCGCGACCTGGAGAAACTCGTGGCTGAAGGCGGTTTTCGCGGCGACCTATACTATCGGATCGCCGACTGGGTGATCAACCCGCCGCCGCTGCGCGAGCGGCGCGCCGACATCCTCCCGCTGGCGCGGCATTTCCTGACGGCTGCTAGCGGCGACGCCGCCGCTCCCGAAATCGAACCGGCCCTGGCCGACTATCTCGTCAGCCGTGACTATCCAGGTAACGTGCGCGATCTGAGACGACTGGTGATGCGTCTTCATTCGCGCCATGTCGGCAAGGGGCCGATCACGATCGGGGCGCTTCCGCTCGACGATCGGCCGGTGGGCGGCCGACCGCCCGAACCATTCGGCGAGCCCGGATTTCTGCTGGCAATCCAGCACGCCTTCGATCACGGCATTGGCCTGAAGGAAATCGGCCGCGCCGTGTCCAACGCTGCCATCAACCTGTCGCTCGAACAGGAGCGCGGCAACCTACATCGCGCCGCGCGCCGCCTCGGAATCACCGATCGCGCGCTGCAACTGCGCCGCGCCGGTCACGGCCAAGCGGCCGTGGCCGGCGCTCGTCACGCGGCGACCGAGAACCCCTGAACGCGACTGACAAGCCTGAGCACGTTGCCGCCGAGGACCGCTGCGCGGTCCTCGGGGTTGAGGCCAAGCGCCTCGATCTTGGCGATCTCGACGCCGGGATGCAGCCAGGGCCCGTCCGACCCAAACAGTATTTTGCTGGCGCCGGCGCGTTTGACCGCCTCTTCGAGAATGTCGAAACGGCGTACGCCGGCAGTGTCGGTGAAGATGTTCCTGTGCCGGACCAGATGGTCAATGAGCCCGCTCTGCGCCTTCCAATCGTCGGCGAAACTACCGAGATGCGGAATGATGAACGGTACATCCGGATATTCTTGGGCAAGGATTTCGGCGACCGAAACTTCACCCATGACGTCATAGAGGACCGGAAGCCGATAGCGGCGCGCGGCTTCGCAGATCTCGCGGGTAATGCGCCCGTCGTGACGATGAACCTTGATGCCGACGAGGCCCAGCGACACTACCGCCTCGCGGATCATCATCTCGACGCGGCCCTTGTCGGCGACCGGGTGAACAAAGGCGAAGCCGAGAAGGCGATCGGGCCTGCCGGCAATGATGCGCGCCACTTCCCGATTGGCCAGAAGGTAGCCGTCGGAAAACGCCGCGAAGATGATGGTGCGGTCGATATTGGCCTCGCGTGCACGGGCGAGATACCGGCCAAGCGGAGCGGACGTGTCGGCAGGCTGCGTGAGCCCGTTGCCCTTTCCGGCGTGACAATGGCAGTCGATGATCATGGCCAGAGAACCTCAATGCGGTTACCGGACCCGACCCGCCACGGCCGGGCTCGTCCCGAAAGGGTTGGGGACAGCCGTGGCGGCGGACAGGAAGTTTTACACGCCTTCGATGACCAGGGCGTTGCCGCGGCGCCACCACCTGCCGCCCGCAGCCCTTCCCGCGATCGCCGAAGCCCCACCCGATGCGGCCAGCCCTTTCGCGGGGTACGACGTGCGGGCTCCGGACGCGACCTGCCGCAACACGGTGGCATTCACGCCAGGCACATGACGGCGCGTTGCGTTGGCCACGACGCTGCGCGCAATCTGCTCGGCAGGCGCAGAACCGGGCACGACCGGCGAGGTTCCGAGCGCCGCCGAGGCGTCGGCGATCGCGGTTGCTGCAATCCTGATAAAGCGGCGGGCCTTCTCGATGTCGGCCTGATCCGGGCTCATCCCCGCGGTTTCCAATTCGAGCGCGCTGGCCACAGCCTGGCCCAGCCCCCGGCCGATCATCGTTCCGACCCCGGGAATGGGGATCAGCGAACCGAGCGCGCCGCCGGCGATCGGCAGTGCGGCCTTGGCAAGCGACTTCAGCGCCGGGCCGACCACGGGCAGCACGTTCTTGCCGACGAACTTGCCGACCGATTTCAGACCGGCGCCGACTTTCTTGAAGAGGCCGCCAAGGAATTGCTCAAGCTCCTGTTCGTTCTGGGCAGAGAGCAGTTCCATGGCCAGTTCGAACTCTTCGTTCTCGGAGAGGAGCTCGCCGGCCTCGAAAGCTCCATACAGTTCAAATTCCCCTGCCGCGGCGCGGCAGTTTGGGCAATTGCAGCTCAGCGGATGCATACTAGCCTCCTGTTGTTAGAGTGACATGATGATTGCGTGTTCAGATTTCGTTGAGCGCGAGGACCTCCAGCTCGGTGACCCTGTTGAGGCGGTTGTTATCGTTCTTGTGATGCTCGTTGATCTTCTTTTCGAGCGCACGTACCTGCGCTTCCGTGGCGTCCTTCATGAGGTGGAGCGCGAGCTTCATGCCTCTTGCGGTCTTCCCGAAATGCGACAGGCACCACATGTGCTGGACGAGGCGGCGGCGCAGATCGACGGCTTTGCCGGTGTAGAACTTGCCGGTGGACGTGTGGAAGCGGTAGAGGCCGGGAATCTTCTGCTTTCCCAGCGACTTCAGCACGAGCGCGACGGGCTTTGCATTGGCAACCGCGAGCGCGTTTTCCGCCCTCAGCGCCTCGCCCGATAGCTCCCATTCGAGTTCGAACTCGCGCTGCTCACGGTCGCGCCGGACCCGGCGTAACGCGGCTTCGGTATCCGGACCGATGAAGCCGCTGACCGGCAAGCGACAACGCCGCTGGAAGGCGCGTATCCATTGGCGTAAGGAGTTGGTCATGACGCCGTCGACGCTAAGCGTGGTCCCGAGAGCAGTGTTGAGCGTGTCCTGCACCCAGCGGACATATTCGGAGCTGCCCGGAAGCGCCGGCTCTCCGTCCGCCATGCGCAGCGCTGGCTGCGGATCCGGCTCGTCGTATGCAGGGCCGATCGTCGGGTAGCGCGGGCCGCCAGATCGCCGCCTGCGCCAGGCGGGAGTGTATGGCGGCTGGGAGGAGCGCGTCGGGCGGAGCGGCTGTCCACCCCTCGTTCCCGTGGCTACGCCACGGGCGGTCCTGGATGAGCGCTCGAATTCCAGTTGCGCCGCGAACGGGTCGATGGTCGGGATCGTGCTCATAACGCCTCCTGTCTCACGCGGCCGAAATGCCGTCCGCGATGCGCTCCAGCGCGGCCAGCAGGCGGCCGATGTCGGCCGGCGCATGACGCGCAGTCACCAAAAACGAAAGGTTCGGCTTGCCCTCGCCGCACGAACGGGTCGCCAGCGCGCGCACGCCCATGCCGGCAAGAGACTCCAGCGCGGCTCGCGCCGCGTCGGTGGAAGGCATGGCGATGGTTTGCATCGGAACCGGTAGCCGGCTCCTGACCTGCAAACCTATCCGCCTCACGCCGGCGCGAAGTTGCTCGACAAGCAGCACCAGGCGCGCACGCAAGGTGTCGCCGGCGCTGCAGTTTGCCGCAAGCGCCCCCCTTGCCGCGGCCATGTCCGCGACCGACGGCGGGCTGGTGTGAACACGGGTTTCCCCATCACGCGCGGCGCGCGCGACGAAGTCCTTGGTGCCGCATAGCGCGGCCAGCGGCGCGCCGAACGCCTTGGCGAGCGACGCACCCGTCGCAATATTGGCACAGGACAGGCCATGCCAGGCGAGCGAGCCGCCACCGCCCAGGCCAAGTGGCTGGGCCGGCGACGGGTTGCGGCCAAGCACACCGAGCGCCTGCGTGTCGTCGATCACGAGGCGCCCACCCATGTCGGCCGCCAGGCGCGATAGAGCGGGCAGAGGCGCTACCTGGCCACAGGATGGGCAAAGCCCATCCGTGACGATGACCGGGCGCTGCCCGGCGCGGCGCGCCTTTCGCAGCCGCCGCTCCAAGCTGGCCGTATCATGGTGCCGGTAGGTCTCCACCGGCACCTGGTCGAGCTGGACGCGCTCGGCGCTCCAGCGTGCGATCGGATAGGATGAAGCGTCGAAAATGAGAAGGCTCTCCTTCGACACGGCGGCCTGGAACAGATCGCGGAACAGGTGCAGCGTCGAAGGATAAAGCAGCCCAGCCTCCTCGCCCATGAGCAGCGCCAGGTCCCGCGCCAGCAGGCGCGCCCCCGGGGGCTCATCGAGGGCGGCGGGCCGGCCGAGCGTCAACGCCTGCCACGGGGCAAGCGATGCGCTCGGATGGTCCAACCCGAGATAGAGTGCGGACGTGAAGTCCAGCATGGCACGCACTCCCTCGCGGTCAGACCAGGCGCCGCTGCTCGTCCAGGCGCCTGACGAGATGCACCGAGGGCATGGTGGCGTCGATCCGCGCGTTCTGGACGTCGAGCGACAAGTCGATGCCGGTCGCCGACCTGTAGGCATGCAGGTAGCCCTGGATCTCGGAGCGCCAGTAGCGAGCCCAGTTCAGCGCGCTATAGGGATCGTTGACGTCGGCCCAATTGCCGAAACGGACCGACAGCAGCACCTGCTCGCCAAAGATCGCGAGGTTGCGGAAGTGCAGGCTGCTGGTGTCCGACCATCCCTGCAGCTTCTTCATGGCGTCAACACGATCCATCCAGGGTTCGGGATAGGCGACCATGATGCGCGTCGGCAGGAACTCGCGGAACTCGGGTCGGGCGAGTATCCATTGCTGCATGAGCATCTCGATGCGCGCCGTCGAAGGCAGGTCACCGAACTGGTTGTGCGCGCCTTGCGACAGGATGAGGTGCGCTTCCTTCAGGGCGTTGAGCACCGGGAACGCGTCCGCTTTGACGGTCGTGTCGTCGTCGAGCCGGTAGAAGCGCGACACGACGGAGAGCAGCGTGTGGAAGGCCTCCAGGAATTTCGACCGGCTGTCAGCAGGGCGCATGTTGTTGACGGCCTTGCCCGAAAGCCTCAGCCCGTAGTGGTGGTCATATTCGTAGTTGCGCCTGACGACGCTCAAGCGGTGCTGCTCGTCCTGGATGTAACCCCAGAGCAGGTTGTTGAGCGGCCGCAACGGGTCGACCTCCATGTTGGCAAGAGGATCGTTCTGCATCGGCCCTCGGATGTTCTGGAAGCGTCGCGTGATCGAGTTCATCGCTTGAACGAGCATCCCTTCTTCCTGCCAGTACGACCAGATGAGCTCGAGCAGGCAGGGCTGTGTCAGCCGAGACTTGAGTATCCCGTAGCAGCGGCTCACCTGCTCATGAAAATCGTTCGGATCAAGCTCGAGGTCGACGTCGCCGATATCGGTCTGCTTGATCGGCTCGTCGGCCATCTTGCGCCGGATAACGGCAAGATAGGGAAGCAGCCCCGCCTGCGCCTGGAAGTCGAATTCGAGATAACGGCCGAGCCAGGTGGCCAAATCGCCAATGTTCGTCGGCACGACGACGCGGTTTGTGATGAAGTCAGCGTCGTCCTGGGTATAGCTGGTCGCATCGCCGAGAAAACCGCAATTCGCCATCACGAACGCTTCGGTCGCGACCTTGATGTTGCGGTAGGCATCGGTGTCCGTGAAGGGCAGCGCCCGACGCCTTGTAGTCCGGGACAGCATGTCCCTGGTTCGGCCTTTATCGATCGGATTGCCGGTTCCGAGCGGATCGCCGCAGAACACCCAGTCCATGAAATCGAAGTAGTTCTTGAACAGGAGCGCGTCGGTGCCACGGCGAATCTCCGGCCCGACCGAGATGTCGCTGGTCGAGAACGAGCTCGCGCGCTGCATGGTGACGGTGACGGGGCCGACAACGGCCGACGGCTCCGGCGGTGCAATAACACCGGACGAGGTCGCATCATTGACGAAGTCGAAACCTTGGTGAGGCACGTTCCCGAAGCCACCGACCATATGGACCTCGCCTTGGCGGTCGGCCGTCAGGACGAACTCGCTGTCGAGCATGCCACCCTCTTCGATATCTTGAGCAGCCGGCGCAACGCGGCCCAGCGAAGCGCGAAGCTGTGCATGCACGTTCGCCTTGCCCGTGGGCCAGCGGAACTTGAACGTGGCGCTCTTTCCCACGGGAAGCGTCGGCAACCGAGTGCCAACCTCCACGAATGAAGTCTGGTCGGGCGAGGTCACATAAATCTTGAAATTGTCGGTGAGGTGCAGCTTAAGCGCAATGCTCGTCTCGCCGTCCTGGTTGAGCAGGAAGGGCTTCTGCTCCTTTATGTCGTCGTTATGGAAGCGCGCTACGACAGCATAGTCCTCTTCCATGTCGTCGGGCCTCGGAATCTCGAACCTGGCCTTGCCATCCGCCTTCGTCGTCTCGTGATGGATGGTGTCCCAATTTTCAACGATGTATCCGATGACATCCTTGCCTTTTTTGATCTGGGTGACGATCGTCCGGTCATCGATGATGGCGACCTCCACGCCGGTCAGGCACACGCGAAGGCCGGTGCTCAGGAGGCCCCTGACATGGACGGTGATGCGAACTTTGTCGGAAACGGTGCTCGGGCTCATCTCATCCTCCTTGGATGGTCAGACTGGGGTTCGGGGATCGGATAGCAGCAGGGAAAGGTCCCCCGCGCAGGGTCTCGCCCGTGAGGGCGCATGCGTAACTGGTGTCGAGCGTCGACTTTAGCGCCCAGAAGGTCAGTAGCTTGCCGATCAGCACGCTCTCGTCTTCCGGAGAGAGCTTGCCGTCGGCGCGGGCCTGTCCCAGCACCGCGAAAACAACCGTCGGCCGCGCCCGGTACATGCCCGCCGGCGCCCGCGACCATGATTGGAACATCAGCGCAAGTTGCATGGGTGCGCGGGTTTGGACCTCCAGCACCTCGGGCAGCGTCTGTCCACGCAGCTTTTCCGGACGATGCTCGACGAGCCGCGCCACGAACTGCGGCATATGGGTCTCGAGGCGTTCGAACAGGGTACGGCGCTCGAGGTCGAGCCCCTCGCGCGGATAGAGCTGTTCCCACAGGGCCGCGATGCGGGCCCATTGCGGATGCGGGTAGAGCGCCTGGCCGATCGCAGCACTGATTTTCACGCGCAGCCACGGCGTTGGATGCGGATCGTTGACGTCGACGCGAAACACAAAGGCGCGCGGCAGGCTGACGACCCCGATCAGGCCGATCGTCGAGGTAATGCCGACACGGGCCACCGAGAAGAAATCCGCGACGATTTCGGAGATCCAGCGATCCCAGATCGCCCACAGATCCTTGTCGGGGCTGGCCTGCTCCTTGAGCGGTTTCAGCATGGCGCGCAACGAGGGAACGAGCTCGATCAGCGCAGCCGCCTGATGCCCGGTCTCGTGAATGAGCGAAGAGGCGATGCCGCTGCCGACCATTCGCTCGCGCGGGACGCGGATAACCGCAACCGGACTTGTGCGGCCGCCGGGCAGTCGCGTGCGCGCCCGGCGGATAGCGGCGCCGGGCCCGCGCTCCAGGTGACACACGACCGGCGGCAGCTCGTAGAATTGGCCCTGCAGAGTGAGC
Organism: Ensifer adhaerens; assembly: GCF_028993555.1. Taxonomy (NCBI): domain Bacteria; kingdom Pseudomonadati; phylum Pseudomonadota; class Alphaproteobacteria; order Hyphomicrobiales; family Rhizobiaceae; genus Ensifer; species Ensifer adhaerens. The sequence continues at coordinate 1,864,721 of NZ_CP118611.1, forward strand.
GCATCGGCCGCGACCGAATCGAGCCCTGAGAGCCAGGGCCCGTTGTCGTGCTCGCTGCGTTGCGTGATGACGTCACTGTACATGTCGAACTCGTTGAGCACCTGGTGGAACCTGAGGCGCAGGATCGAGAGGCGTCGTTGCGCATCGGCCGGTGTCGCCGCGGCCCTTGCGCGTTGCAGCCAGGCAAGGAAGCTTGCCATCAGGCGCCTTAGCTCTCTTCGCCCGTCGATGAGGGCTCTCTCGATCGCCGACTGCGCATTCGGAAACAGATTGGCGGCCGGCACCATCGGCTCGAGCAAGGCGAACGGCTTGACGCGGTCGAGCCGCGTCTGAAGGCCGCGCGCCTCCTCCTCGAGCATGCGAAATGTGAATGGGTCGATCGCCATGGCAGCTCAGGCTCCGTATACGACGATCCTGTTGCCCTGCCTGACCCAGCGGCCGGAGGCTGCACGTTGGCCGAGCATACCGCCGGCCCTAGCCGTCAAAGCCGCTCCGCCCGCAGGGCCAAGGAGCCCCGGGGCATGCTTGCGGGCGGCGGCCACCACGGCCTGCTGGGCCGCAGTACGCGGATCCGTTCCGGCGGCGGCCGCGTTGGTCGCTTGCCTGGCAGTGTCTGAGGCGAGGCGGACGAACTGGCGGGCGCCGGTGAACTCCAACTCCTCGTTCTCGCCGAATTCGAGCTCGAGGCCGATCGCCCTGCCGGCCGCATTCGCAAGGCCGGTGCCGATCTTGGCACCCAGCGGGCCGCCGATGTAACCGCCCAAGGCCTGGCCGGCCATGGGCAGGGCCTTCCTGGCAACGCCCTTCAGCACGCCGCCGATCGCCTGGCCGATGGGCGACTTCGCAGCCTGGCCAACGACGCTGACGGCTTTCTTGATGAAGTCGCCGAGGAATTGCTCGAGTTCCTGCTCGTTGTTGACGGCCAGAAGCTCGTGGGCGAGCTGGATTTCCTCGTTCTCGCTGAGCTCCGACTGGCCGGAGCCCCATTCGAATTCCTGGAATTCGAACTCCTCGTTCTGGAATGGGGAAGCTTCCTGGAATTCCAGTTGGGTACGGTCGATGTCATGCATGACGCTCTCCTGGGTTGGGTTTTCAAGCAAAGCTCTGACGTCTGATGGCGCGGCGCGCCCGGAAACCCGGTACAAGCTGGACGAAGTCCAATCCCGGTGCGTGGCGACGTGCCGCGACCCTGGCCGCGGCAGTGGCAATCGCAGCCGGCGGCTGGGTCCAGGGCGCCCGTGCGGCGAGGCGCCCGGCCTCCATGGCGAAGCGTACGAACGCTCGCGCAGTTTCGAATTCCTTATCCTCATCGCTCAGGCCTTCCAGCTCGGCGCCGGTGATGCGCTCCATCGCCTCGGAAGGGTCAGCGTCGGTTGGACCCGCAGGCGGCGCCAGCAAAGTCCTGACGGATTGACCGGCTCGGTTGAGGCGCGATCCAAGGTGCTGCACGACCTGCGGGTCGATAGGCCTGCCGGCGAGCAATGCCCCATGACGAAGAATCCGGTTCACGACGCTGGCCAGTTCGCTGTTGCTCGTGGCCTCGAGAAAGGCGCTGCCGAGTTCGAGCTCCTCAAGCTCGGTCGATGGCTGAGGCTGCGCCGCTCGCGTCGGCACGCCCATTATGAGAAGGCCCTCTGCGCCCTCGGTCTCAGGATTGTAGGTGAGAAGCCTGTTGCTCATGCCAACGCTCCTATAGGCAGCCACCAGCTGCGCTGAAACAGAGATTGCAAGCTCCGTGCCAAGTCGCGTCAGCCGGAATTTCAAGCAAAATCAGGCCCGCCGGGCGAAGGCAGCTTCGCAATCAGGGCGATGGGTACTGATTTCAGGCGAAGTCCGATTCGCCTCTGGTCGGGACCATCCGGCGCAGCGCAAGCCCCTCCGCGCTGCTCTCTTGCGGGCTGCCAAGGTCACCGCTGCCCGGATTGCTGCCGGCTGAAAGCCAGGATTGAACAGCAAAGATTGGGAGTGCCGGCGTGCACTTTCGGTAAAGGTCGGTGCTGGTCGCAGCAACCTTGGCTGATCATCTCACGATGGCGATGGACAAGGACGGGAATACTGCAGGCGGCGCAACTGGTGTACAAAAGCTGGAAGGCGAAGGGTGACTACTAGATCACAGAGCGCGTACCGTTGCCGACCTGAAGGTCATGATCTCAGATGCCGAAGTTCTGTGTTGGGAATTCTTCGACATCACAATGGGGATCGCGCCGCGATCCAAAGATCGGCATCGGCGCGAGTACTTGGTCAGAAACAAGCAGCTAATCTGTGAAATAGCCGCCCCTACCTATCTTCCTTGAAGGGATCGACGCCGAGTTCCTTGAACAACGCTTCCGTCTTCGCCCGATCAGCGCGGCTCATGTAGCCGATTCCGGTCTTGATCGCGGAGCGCCAGGCCTCTCCCCTCTCCCATGCCTCGTGCAGTGCGTCCGACAGCTCATTGAGCCGATTGGCGACATCGAGTGCTTCGAACAGGAGAACGGCCTGCCTCAAGTCCTCGTCCCGTTTCGCGGAACCAAGCGTATCAACGACGCAGCGGCTGGCGACAATCAGCTTGTGGATCGCGTAGCGCTCCGGAGCTGGTACCATCACGCTGAGGCCTGACTTGTGCAGCATGACGGCTCTGATCGGCTCATAGATCAGGAAGTCCAGGAACCTCAGCGGTTCGGCCGAGACTCCACCAAGGGCTGGCATATCGGCCGGTTTATCCATGTGGTCATCTGACCCCCAGGGGCTGCATCGCCTATCTGCATAAGCCGTTCCCGGCCGCCAAGTTTTCAGCGCGATCAACAGGGCATTGGCCGTTTCGCCCGACGATTGAAAGCGTTCGAGCCCGCCTCCCCAAAGGACAATAGGCAGCGATCCAATTTTCCTTCACAAACTGATCAAGTCGTGGACGCTCCCTCGCCCCCAGGAACATTGAACGCCCTGCTTCGAGTACCTTCAGCTTTTCTGTCCAAGTGGAGACGCGGCATGAAATGGCTCAGACTGTGGCGCCACCGACGGCGTCACACCGATGTAGGTCGAGGGCCGACTAAGGACCATAGGTCGGTTCAGCCGCTCACCGCAACCAGTGGATCGGATTGGAGAGAGGCCGACACCTGACGAATGATAACACCGCGCCAAGGACGAAAATTATGCCGACGGACGCCAGATTGAACGAACCGCGTGCTGAAGGGAGACGTAGAGACTCCCGGCTCGAAAAATTGCTCTTCCGCCTGGAGGCCCAGCGCATCTGCCTCGAATGGGCCTTCCGAGAGATAGCCGGCCGTCCGGGCATTGTGTTCGAGATGGGTCTGGGTCACGGTCGCACCTATGACCACTTGCGCATCCATCTCCCGGACCGCGAGATCTATGTGCTGGATCGCGAGACCGACTGTTTCGCCGACTGCACGCCGCCACAGAATCACTTGCTGCTCGGCGACATCGAGGAGACGCTTGCTGCCGCAGCCACCCGCTTTGGCGGACAGGTCATCCTGGCACATGCGGATATGGGTTCGTATGTCGAAGCGAACAATATTGTGACGAGCGCCAAACTGAGCCGATGCCTCCCGGCGGTCCTTTCGCCGCATGCCATCGTCCTGTCCGATTTGCCGCTCGAACTTGCGGGGACCAGTTCGCTACCGCATCCACCGGGCGCACCCAAAGACACGTACTTTCTCTACGTCAACGGGCCGCCGTGTTCCGCTGACGTGCCGCTACGTGAGAACGTTGACTGCACGGGCCGCAACGATGACGAGAGTCAGGAGAGAAATCGCGCTTTCGGCCATCATCAACATTTTCGCCCGTCGTGTAAGCGGTAACACGTCGGTTGGGCTGAACGCCGTCGCAGTGTTGTATCCAAGGGACAGATAGTCGAGGAACATTGGCCGCCAGTCGGATGACGTGGCTTCCGGTGCCGCTGCCTGCGGAAAGAGCCAATCCGGTTTTGCGCTCGCGCCGTGCACCTGACCGTAGGGGCCGCCTCGGTCGATCTGCCAGTAGAGCAGGGAGAAGGTGAGAACATTGGTGACCCAGATCGCCAGCGATGAGGAAAGAAGCGAAATCGAACGCGTTTCCGGCGGATGAAGCGTGATTATGCCGATCATGTCCGCGAGTTCCGCGGCCGTGTTGGCGGCATACACCGCGGCAAACAGCATGATCGCCGTTCGCTCAATTCGGAGCCAGAGAATGTTGCCAGTCTTGAGCGTTACGGCAATCATCGTCACAAGCACCGCAAAGGCGACGCCATGGGCCACCCAAACCGGCATCAAGTAGACGTGGTGGGGTAACACTGCCAACAGGCCGAGCACGGCGAGTATCGCGAGCGCTGGAGGCCAGCGCGGCTCGTCGCGGACTGCTTGACTGGGATCGGTCATGGACGTCCTGCGTGACGGGGGCTTCAAAATAGATGAGCGGGGTTCAGGCGTGTTAAACACAGCACCATCGTTACTCCCATAGCCGGCACGGCCGGGCCCAAGATCCGATGAGCACTCACGCGATGATCGAAAGCATCAGTAGCCTAGCCTTGGAGACGCCGGGTAACAAGGCCATTACGGAACGAGCCGGAACGGAATTGTCGCGAAGGTCAATCAGTGACATGCTCTGGATCGACGATCCTGTGTCGTAGACGCAAGCACCTTCGAGATGCCCTCTGAAATGTCAGTCGACGCGGCTCAACTTTCGACCATGATCACCCACGCCGTCGCCCCTGCGTTTTTGCTGAACGCCGTTGCGGCCTTTGTGGTGATCCTGATCAATCGGATGGCCGGGGTAACGGAGCGGATCCGGAACCTTAATCAGATAACCGATGGCGACGCCACGCGCGCATGGCTGAAGGTCGACATCGCCCGCCTGAAACGGCGCGAACTGCTGTTGAACAGTTCTCTGCATCTGGCCGTGATTGGCGGAATCGTAATCACCTTCCTGTTGCTGCTTGGGTTCGTGGTTGCCTTCCTAGGTTATCGCCATGAGCCAGGCGCAGGCATGCTCTTTATCGTGGCTGTATGTTTTCTGTTGGCTTCGCTGTTTCGGCTCCTGCAGGACGTGCGACTTTCGCTGAGCGAGCACGACCATCACCATTAGATCTAGTCACCACTAACCGAGGGTGACACCTGGACGGTCGCCCAAAGAGTTTCCGTCGCTAGAGCCAGGAATCAGAAATCTCCGAGCGGCACGGCATGAAAGCTGAAGAAATGTCGCTCAAGTATCCCACTCTCCGGCCCGACGGCGCTGTTGTGGAGATCGAGTTGAATCAAGGAAGAGAGCGAGGTAGCTGGGTTGGCAGACGCGAGCCTCCTAATGCAGTCGGTTCAAATCCTGCCGGGCCCACCATTACACCCCTCCTTATTTTCTAGTATGTTCTAAGGCGCTCCGCGCATGCGAGGACGTTTTCCGCGAGGATTTCCTTCCCGGCGATTGCGCCAATATCCATATCGCTACTGAGGGTCTTTGCCCCTCGCAACGCTTCCATAAACGAATAGGCCCGAAAGATGGAGCGTGACGAAATTGTGTTCGCGCGAGATCGCGCCAGAGCGCTTTATCAATTTAAATTAAAGACATACGCAAACGCAAACACCAAGATTTTTTGGGTTTGCGTCGTGTGTTTTTGGCGCTCAAATTAGCTTTGGCCCGTCACGAAGAACGGCAACCAAGAAAGTTCGGCAGTGCCCTTGACCTTCCCATCGTTGGAAGCTCCATCTTGCGACAAAAGACAGAGAAAGGAGCACGATCATGGGATCTGTGACCCCCATTAGAACGAACGATCTCGAGGCCAGTTCCGCCGCCGCGCTGAGTGCGAGCATACCCGTCGAAGGCATGACCTGCGCGTCCTGCGTCGCACGCGTCGAAAAGGCGATCCGCGCCGTGCCCGGTGTCACCGAGGCCTCGGTCAATCTCGCAACGGAACGTGCCGATGTTCGCTTCGATGCGACCACCAAATCGGCCGATATCGTCAAGGCGATCGAAAACGCAGGATACGGTGCCGCCGAAGATACGATCGAACTCGGCATCGAAGGCATGACCTGCGCCTCCTGTGTCGCGCGCATCGAGAAGGCGCTGAAGACCGTGCCGGGCGTCACGCAAGCCAATGTCAATTTGGCGACCGAACGCGCCTCCGTCCGCGTGACGAAGGGCATCGCGACAGCCGCCGCATTGGAAGAGGCGGTTCGTGTTGCCGGCTACGCCGCCAAGCACATCACCGGCGACGAAAGCGTCGACCGCGAAGGCGAGAAGCGCGAACAGGAAACCCGAAAGCTCGCACGCTCCCTGCTCATCGCCGGCGCCTTGACGGTGCCGATCTTCGTGCTCGAAATGGGCTCGCACTTCATCCCCGCAGTGCATGATTTCGTCATGACCAATATCGGCATGCAGGAAAGCTGGTATCTGCAGTTTGTGCTGACGACGCTGGTGCTCTTCGGCCCAGGCCTGCGCTTCTATCAGAAGGGCGTCCCCGCGCTCTTCCGCCTGGCGCCGGACATGAACTCGCTCGTGGCGATCGGCACGTCGGCCGCGTGGGTCTATTCGGTCGTCGCCACCTTTGCGCCGGATCTCCTGCCTGACGGCACCGCCAACGTCTACTACGAGGCCGCGGCCGTCATCGTGACGCTGATCCTGCTCGGCCGCTTCCTGGAGGCCCGCGCCAAGGGCCGGACATCGGAAGCGATCAAGCACCTGATGGGCCTGCAGGCAAAGACCGCCCGCGTCATCCGCAACGGCGAGACGATCGAGGTTCCGCTTTCCGACGTCAACGCAGGCGACACCGTTCTCGTGCGTCCCGGCGACCGTGTTCCGGTCGATGGCAGCGTCATCGACGGCAACTCCTATGTCGACGAATCGATGATCACGGGCGAACCGGTTCCGGTTGAAAAGGTAGCCGGCAGCGAAGTGGTCGGCGGCACGATCAACAAGACCGGCTCCTTCACCGTCCGCGCCACCAAGGTCGGCGCCGATACGGTGCTGGCGCAGATCATCAAGATGGTCGAACAGGCCCAGGGCGCCAAGCTGCCGATCCAGTCACTGGTCGACCGCGTCACCGCCTGGTTCGTACCGGCTGTCATCGCCATTGCGCTGATCACCTTCGGCATCTGGCTGGTTTTCGGCCCGGATCCGGCGCTGACCTTCGCACTCGTCAATGGCGTCGCGGTGCTGATCATCGCCTGCCCATGCGCGATGGGCCTTGCCACCCCGACCTCGATCATGGTCGGCACCGGTCGTGCCGCCGAAATGGGCGTGCTCTTCCGCAAGGGCGAGGCGCTGCAGACGCTGCGCAACGCCACCGTCATCGCCGTCGACAAGACCGGCACGCTGACCAAGGGACGGCCGGAACTGACCGACCTCGAAACCGCCGCAGGCTTCGACAGCGACACCGTTCTGACGCTGGTCGCCGCCGTTGAGACCCGCTCCGAGCACCCGATCGCCGAAGCCATCGTCGAAGCGGCAAAGGCAAGGGGCCTGGTAATCGCCGAGCCGGCAAAGTTCGAGGCGATCCCCGGCTTCGGCGCCAGTGCCGAGGTCGCGGGCCGCACCGTCCATGTCGGCGCGGACCGGCTGATGGCGCAGTTGAAGCTCGACGTCTCGGCCTTTGCCGAACAGGCCGCTCGCCTGGGTTCGGAAGGCAAAAGCCCGCTCTATGCGGCGATCGACGGGAAGCTTGCAGCGATCATTGCGGTTGCCGACCCGATCAAGGAGACGACGCCACAGGCAATCCGCATGCTGCACGATCTTGGTCTCAAGGTCGCGATGATCACCGGAGACAACCGCCGCACGGCTGAAGCCATCGCCGCCAAGCTCGGCATCGACGAGGTCATCGCCGAGGTCCTGCCCGACGGCAAGGTCACGGCACTCAAGAAGCTCAAGGAAGGCGGACGGGCGGTTGCCTTCGTCGGCGACGGCATCAACGACGCGCCGGCGCTGGCCGAAGCCGATGTCGGGCTGGCGATCGGTACCGGCACGGATGTCGCCATCGAGAGCGCCGACGTGGTGCTGATGTCTGGTGATCTTCTCGGCGTGCCGAATGCGATCGCGCTTTCCAAGGCGACAATCCGCAATATCAAGGAGAACCTGTTCTGGGCCTTCGCCTATAACGCGGTACTGATCCCGGTTGCCGCCGGCGCACTCTATCCTGCCTATGGCCTCTTGCTGTCGCCGATCTTTGCGGCCGGCGCCATGGCGCTATCGAGCGTCTTCGTGCTCGGAAACGCGCTGCGTCTCAGAGGCTTCAGGCCCGTTGCGGCTGCAACGAAGGCCGCACACTGACAACCCTGCCCGGATTTCCCAGCGACTTGGCGGAAACCGGGCAGACCTCCTATATTCGATCGAAAGACGTGCCGTACACGCACGCTCCTCCAAAAGATTGCGTGCTGCTCCAAAGGTGAAGTCATGAACATTGGTGAAGTCTCGCGCGCCTCCGGCGTCTCGACCAAGATGATCCGCTACTACGAGACCATCGGCCTGATCCCGCCGGCCGACCGCAGCGAAGCGGGCTACCGCAACTATGGCGACAACGACGTCCATACGCTGCGTTTCATCCGACGCTCGCGCGATCTCGGCTTCACCGTCGAGCAGATGGCCGATCTCCTGGCGCTCTGGCGCGACCGGTCGCGCGCCAGCGGCGAGGTCAAGAAGATTGCGCTCGAGCATGTCGAGATCCTCGAACGCAAGGCCGAGGAACTGAAGGCGATGAGCCGCACGTTGAAACATCTCGCCGCCCATTGCCATGGTGACGGACGGCCGGACTGTCCCATTCTCGACGACCTCGCGGACGCTGGAAACGCCCCCACGAAGGGAACGGAGCCCGCCCGTTTCGGTGCGAGCGGCATCGATCCGGTTCGCAACCGGCGCCATGGATGAACTTACTCAATGCACCCGACAAAGCCTCACGCATTCGTGACGGTGCCGGGCGCACACGGCATTGACAGGAATCGCGGGCGTTTCTACGGATCGAATATGGAAAAGGTGCGAACCACATATCTGCATTTGCTGATTGTGCTGAAGCTGGCGATCGCCGTATCGCTTGCCCTCATGCCCTATTCCACCGCATCCGGCATGACACATGCGGCCGCGCACGGCTCAATGCAGATCGAGGTATCCTCAGACAACCCGATCCAAGCAGCGACCGAGCACTGCCCGAGCCTCGACAAGGGCAAGGTGAAGCCGGGCCAGGATAGCGGCAAGGCCGACAAGAAGGATTGCTGCAAGACCTTCTGTGCCGCTGTTGCCGTTCTTGCCGATTTCGGCGCCAGCCATCCTGTTTTCCCGCGCTCCATCCGCAACTTCGGACCGCAGCCGCAGCTGACCCCGGGTGAGCTCGACGGCCTTCATCGCCCCCCAAGAGCCTGACATTTGAATCCGTGACCGCTGCTGCATGTTTCCTTTGATCCTAGCCGATTGAAGGGCGAGAGCCTGCAGCATTGCAAAGAGCCGCGGCCCTTGCGCACCTGTTGAGGCGCACGAAGCCGTAGCGCGGTTCGCGACGAGGCCCGCCCGGTCCAATGCCGGTCGGTCGCCGACCTCTGCCATTCACATTTCAGGTTTGACCATGAAACGTTTGTTTTCCATGGCGCTCCTGCCCATGATCCTGGGCGGATGCGCTGCCACATTGCCTGCCGACGTCTCAAGCGTCGGCGATCCCGCCGACAGTACGAGCGGGATTCGGAGCCTCCAATATCGAAGCCCCGTTGTCGGCTACACCCACCGCGAGCCGATCGGCCCGAAGCCGTGGGTTCCGTTGAATGACGCCCAGTCGCCCAAGAAGGGAGACGCGTCATGATAGGCAGCAAGATCAAACTGGCAGCGCTCATCGGCCTGCCGCTCGTGCTCGCCGGCTGCGCGACCAACGCGGAGTATTCCGCCAAGGATGCGGGCTTTACGACGGTCGACGCAAAAGTGGCGACGGCAACCACGAAGAGAAGCGTCTGGATCCAGAACCGCGAACAGGCAGAAAAGGTCAACGCCGAGGTCAAGGCGCTCTTGAAGCGCAAGACGATAGACGCTGATACGGCAGTCCAGATCGCGCTCCTCAACAACAAGGGGCTGCAAGCGGCCTATGCCGATCTCGGCGACGCCTCGGCGGACGCCTGGCAGGCGACGTTGTTCCTCAACCCCACCGTCTCGATCGGCACCACCGGTATCGGCGCACCGGAACTCCAAGCCTATCGTGCGATCGAGGGCCTCGTCACCACCAACATCCTGGCGCTTCTGACCCGCGACAAGACCATCGCCATCGCCGACGCACGCTTTCGCCAGGCGCAGCTGTCAGCGGCACTCGGCACGCTGGAACTCGCCGCTGAAACCCGCCGTGCCTGGGTCGAAGCAGTCGCGGCGTGGGAAACCGTCGGACAACTGAGCCGAGCCCAGGTGGCTGCTGACGCATCCTCGGAACTTGCCGCCAAGCTCGGTGAAACCGGCGCCATGGGCAAGGGCACGCAGGCGCGCGAGCATGTCTTCAACGCCGAACTCGCAGGACAGGCAGCCGAAGCCCGGCTTGCCGCGCGGCTTGCCAAGGAAAACCTCACGCGCCTGATGGGCCTGTGGGGATCCGATGTCGCCTACCAGGTCCCGAACCGCCTGCCGGACCTGCCGAAGACGCTCGCCCGCAAGGACAGCATCGAGGCGGAAGCGCTGAAAAGGCGTGTCGATCTGCAGATCGCCCGCCTCGATCTCGAAGCGGTGGCGAAATCCTACAAGCTGACCGAGGCGACCCGCCTCGTCACCGACCTTGAGCTCGTTGCCGGCGCGGAAGCGGAGCGAGAAAAAGAGGATCACGGCACCAAGGTCGAGACAACAGGCCAGTTCGAGCTCGAATTCGTCATCCCGATCTTCGACAGCGGCAGCGCCCGCATGCGCAAGGCCGAACTCACCCATATGCGTTCGGCCAACCTGCTGGCGGAAAAGGCGGTCAACATCCGCTCGGAGGCACGCTCGGCCTATGAGGCCTATCGCTCGCGTTACGAGATCGCCCGTCACTATCGCAACAGCGTCGTGCCGCTGCGCGCCAAGATCGAGGAGGAGGCGACGCTCAGCTACAACGGCATGATCACCAGCACCTTCGAACTGCTTGCCGACGTCCGGGCGAAGGTCAATTCGACCGTTCTCTCGGTCAATGCCAAGCGCGATTTCTGGCTCGCCGACGCCGATCTGGTGACCGCGATCAACGGCGGCGGCTCAGGCGGTTCGGCTGGCGGAGCGGCGGCACCCGCGGCGGCCGAAGCCGGCGGCGCAGGACATTAAGAAGGATCGGATCATGTTCAATAGAAGACACTTCCTCGGTGCAGGTGCTGCTCTCGTTTCGACCGCCGCCTGGGCCCAGACGTCCAACTCCGGCCTGCCCGAAGCGGCAAGCATGGACAACGCCACGACCCAGAAGCCGCTCGTACCGACGAGTGGCCCCGACTACAACCCGGTCGTCACCCTCAACGGCTGGACGCTGCCGCACCGCATGAACAATGGGGTCAAGGAGTTCCACCTCGTTGCCGAGCCGGTCGAACGCGAGATGGCCGACGGCATGACGGCCTATCTTTGGGGCTATAACGGCCAGTCACCGGGCCCGACGATCGAGGCGGTCGAAGGCGACCGTGTCAGGATCTTCGTCACCAACAAGCTGCCGGAGCACACCACGATCCATTGGCACGGCATGATCCTGCCGTCGGGCATGGATGGCGTCGGCGGGCTGTCGCAGCCACACATCCCCGCCGGCAAGACCTATGTCTACGAGTTCGACCTCGTGAAGTCGGGCACCTTCATGTACCACCCGCATGCCGACGAGATGGTGCAGATGGCCATGGGCATGATGGGCTTCTTCGTCATCCATCCGAAGGATCCGAACTTCATGCGCGTCGACCGTGATTTCGTGTTCCTGCTCAATGCCTATGACATCGATCCCGGCACTTATGTGCCGCGCATCATGGAAATGACCGACTTCAACATGTGGTGCTGGAACAGCCGCATCTTCCCAGACATCGACCCCTTGGTCGTGTCGAAGAATGACCGCGTAAGGGTGCGTGTCGGCAATCTCACCATGACCAACCACCCGATCCACATGCATGGCTACGACTTCGAAGTGACGTGCACCGATGGCGGCTGGGTGCGGCCGGAAGCACGCTGGCCGGAAGTATCGATCGATATCCCCGTAGGGGCCATGCGCGCCTACGAGTTCGACGCCAAGTACGAGGGCGACTGGGCGATCCATTGCCACAAGTCGCACCACACGATGAACGCGATGGGCCACGATATCCCGACCTTCATCGGCGCCGACAAGACATCGGTCGCGGCGAAGATCCGCAAGGTCAAGCCCGACTACATGCCCATGGGAACGGCCGGCATGGCCGACATGGGCGAAATGGAAATGCCGCTCCCCGACAACACGATCCCGATGATGACCGGCTGGGGTCCGCACGGCGCGCTGGAGATGGGCGGCATGTTCTCGGTGGTGAAGGTCCGCGAAGGCATCTCCGCCGGCGATTACAGCGATCCCGGCTGGTACGAGAACCCACCGGGAACGCAAGCCTGGGAATGGACCGGCGAACTGCCGGAAGCAACGCGGGCAAAAGATGCCAAGACCGTGATCACGCCGAAACCATGATGGCCCGGCTGATTATTATGAACTCTCTCAACTCCACCAGGAACCATACGATGAAGAAAACTGCATACGCTCTGGCGCTCGTTGTCGCCTCCGCCCTCTCCTCCCAGGCACTCGCGTCGGGCAGCCATGCCGGTGGCCACGACAAGGTCTCGGTCGGCCAAGCCGGTGACAAGGCCAAGGCGACGCAGACGATCCGCGTCACCATGAAGGAAACCGACGACGGCAAGATGATCTTCACGCCCTCGACCATCAAGGTGCGCCAGGGCCAGACGGTCCATTTCGCCATCAAGAACGCCGGCGAACTCGCGCATGAATTCGTTCTCGACGACAAGGCGACGATCCAGGAACACAAGATCACCATGGAGAAGTTCCCGGACATGGAACACGACGACCCGAATGCGCTCCGGCTCGAGCCGGGCAAGTCCGGCGACATCTACTGGACCTTCACCAATGACGGCACCTTCGAGTTCGCCTGCCTAGTGCCCGGCCACTACGACGCCGGCATGCACGGCCCGCTCGATGTCGTGAAGAAGTAACCCCGACCACAGGAAAGGATCAAAGCCATGAACACCGCAGGCAAACTCTTCGCAGCCCTCGCGCTCGCAGCTTCCACCGCCACCTTCGCCCTTCCCGCGCAGGCGGCCGAGTTCACCAAGGGCATAGTCAAGAAGGTCGACACCAAGGCCAAGAAGGTGACGATCGACCATGAAGACCTGAAAAACCTCGACATGCCGGCCATGACCATGGTCTTCCGCGTCGGCGATGACGCGGTTCTCGCCAAGCTCAAGGAAGGGGCGTCAATCGAATTCGTCGCCGACCGGGTCAACGGCAAACTGACGGTGACCGAGGTCAAGTAACTGCGACACGACAGCGTCGCATGTCTGATCAGACATGCGACGCTGTCGTAGGTTGTTTTGCCGCATGTCTTCATCCTCAAATCAGCACCTATTTGAGGAGACATGCGGTCCGTCCGGGTCGACTTTGTGCGCACCGGGCTCCACAATCCTTAAAACCAGGAAGACACGAAAGGAGTGTTCGATGAACGTTTTACGCAGGCATTTCGTTGCAGGCACGATCGCGGGCATCACCCTCTTTGCAACAGGCGCGGTCGCGGCAACGGGCACCATGGCCGTCTACAAGGATCCGCAATGCGGCTGCTGCGAGCAATGGGCGGACGCGATGGAAGCAGCCGGCTATAAGGTCGAGGTGCGCGACGAGGCCGATATGTCGGTGATCAAGACACGCTTTTCGGTGCCGGCCGATATGGAGGGCTGCCACACGGCCGTCGTCGACGGCTATGTCATCGAGGGACACGTGCCACTCGAAGCGGTAAAGAAGCTGCTGGCCGAGCGGCCTGACATCGCCGGCATCGCGGTTCCCGGCATGCCCTCCGGCTCGCTCGGCATGGGCAACGATCCGCAGGCTTCCTACGACGTCTACACGATCGCCAAGGCAGGCGCCCAATCGACGGTCTACTATCAGGTACGCCCAAAGAACTGAGTGCGCCTCGCAAGGGAGTTCGCCGCAACGCCCCCGTGTGTTTTCGCACGTCTCCGATCCGAACGCTTTCGCCAATGGCGAGGCGTTCGGCTTGCCCAGCTTGGTCTGTCAGCCAGCGCGGGCTACTTGGCCTTGCCCGAAGCCCCCAGATCCTGCGGCTCTCCAACCTCCACGGCATGTCCGTCCGGATCGTAGAAGCGGAAGACGCGCTGGCCCCATTCCTGACGCTCGACCGGATGAACCATCTCCGCATGGGGCGCGATGCGCAAGAAGGCGGCATCGACATCCTCATGCTCGAAGTAAAGGAGCAGGTTTCTCCGCCCGTAAGGCTCCGTTGAAGAAAACTCCTGCCGCCAGACGGTCCGCTCTAGTGAGCGGCCCTCGTGGATCGCAAACCCGCTTTCAAACAGTACGAAGTTCCCCAAATCCTCACGGACCGTCAGGCCAACGATCTTCTCGTAGAACTCCCTGGAGCGATCGATGTCGCGAACGAAGGGGATCGGATTGACGAAGCGCATGGACGTTCTTTCGTGATGCCCTGCCGCAAACCTATCGCCGCCAAAGAGCGATGCAAAGGAATTCAAGCGGCGCGCCAGCTGCCGTCGTCGCTGCACTGAAGCATCGGCGTCTGGAAAACCCCGACAACCCGCGCGGGCCAATGCGGCGCGAGATCGGCAAGCGGCTGGTGCCAGCGCTCAGTTTGCAGCATGGCGGCGCCGATCGCGACCGGCTCGATGCCACAGGCATCCATCAGAGTGAGCCCCGCCACAATCGATGTGCCGCTGGAAATCACGTCGTCGATCAGCGCCACCCGCCGCCCTTCGAGCAACGGCAGCATGCGCGGATCGACATAGAGCCGCTTCTTCTGGTCCGGCGTCGTGATCGATGAGAGAGGTACCGAGAGGTCGTCGACATACCAGAACTTTCTTGAGGTCCCGAGCGGCACGTAGCGGCTATGGCCGAGCTTGCGAGCGACCGCCGAAGCGAGCGTCAGGCCCAATGTCGGCAGGCCGGCGACGACATCGGGCTCGAAGGCCGCAAGCTTTGCCGCAAGCTCGGTTGCCAGTGCGTCTTCGACCGCAAAGCTCGCCTGGTTGACGATCAGCGAAGCAAGCGCATGCTTGCCGTCGCTGAGCGGACGGATCGGCAAAAGGATCTGGCGGCCATCGCCAAGCGTCGCCGGGAAGAAGTCGCGATAACCCGCCTGGATATCGAAACGTTTCGGCGGGTAGACCTCCTGCCAGAAGTCGTGAGGCTGCATCGGTTCCGTCCTCGTCTGCGCATTTCGCCCGGATTGAAAGGCGACCAAAAAAGCCGGTTCGCTGTTCTGATCCCGGTGGTTTTCGTCTATACCGTTTGCGACTTCGATCAAACCGAAAGGGTACCGCAGGCAGAGCCAAGCGCGCGGAATTCACAAGCCCTTCGCCAGTTGAACCACAGGAATACCAGAACATGCGCCTGCCGGACGGAATAGCCGACGACCTCACCTTCCTCACCGACTTCCGTCGCGATCTGCATGCCCATCCGGAACTCGGCTTCGAGGAGGTGCGCACCAGTGACCTCGTTGCCAAATGGCTCGAGGACGCCGGACTAAAGGTCCACCGCGGCCTTGGAAAAACCGGCGTGGTCGGCACCTTGCAGGTCGGCAACGGCACACGCACGATCGGTCTTCGCGCCGACATGGACGCACTCGCCATGCCTGAAATCGCCGACCGCCCCTACAAATCCCGCGAAGCCGGCAAGATGCACGCCTGCGGCCATGACGGACATACCACGTTGCTGCTCGGCGCCGCTCGGTATCTGGCAAAGACCCGCAATTTCTCAGGCACCGTTCATTTCATCTTCCAGCCGGCCGAGGAAGGTCGCGGTGGCGCGAAACGCATGGTCGAGGAAGGGCTGTTTGAGCTTTTCCCCTGCGACGCCGTCTACGGTCTGCACAACATGCCGGGCCTCGACCCGGACGAAATCGCCGTCGTCGCCGGGCCGCAGCTCGCCTCCTCCGACAGCTGGCGGCTGACGTTCCGCGGTGTCGGCACCCACGGTGCCAAGCCGCACCTCGGCCGCGACCCGGTGACGGCTGCCGGCACCTTCCTTGCCTCGCTGCAATCGATCGTCGGCCGCGTCGTCGATCCCTTGCAACCGGCCGTCGTCAGCGCCTGCTCCGTGCGCGCCGGCGACCCGAAGGCGCTCAACGTCATCCCTGACGTCGTAGAGATCGGCGGCACGGCGCGCGCCTATACGCCCGAAGTGCGTGACCAGCTTGAAACCGAGATCGGGCGACTGGCCCGAGGCACGGCGGAAATGTACGGGATTGCGGTCGACTACGAATTCGAACGTCGCATCCCGCCCGTCGTCAACGATGGCGATGCGACCGCCCGGGCTCTGAAGGCGGCGCAAACCGTCTTCGGCGAAAGGACCCGCACGGCATTCCCGCCCTCGACGGCGGGGGACGACTTCGCTTTCTTCGGGCTGGAAACACCGGGCTGCTATGTCTGGCTCGGCAATGGCCCCGCCGTCGACGGCGCACTGCACCACAACACCGCCTATGATTTCAACGATGCTGCGATCGGCCCGGGTGTCGCCTTCTGGTCAAAGCTGGTCGAGCAGGAACTGGCAGGCGCCGAATAGCGCCCGCCGATGCAGTTCATTTCTCAAGAACGGCGAGAACAGGGGTTTCCAACAGCTTGCCGGTGACGACGTCGGCGATGCCGCGATCGGTCTGATGCGGGCCGACGTTGCAGGCAAGTGTTGCGCCGAAGCATGCCTTGAACACGAGATAAGGCGGCTGCCAGTCGACAATGCGGCCAACGGCATCCCGCAGCTCGGCGAAGCCGGTTGCAACCTCTGCCAACGATTCCGCCGAGACCAGCCCCGCAAGTGGCAGAGGCAGGAGAGCATCGAGCTTGCCACCGGACGCAACGGCCATGCCACCGCCGGCGGCGATCACCGCATTGGCCGCAACTGCCATATCTGCGGCATTGCCGCCGAAGACGGTCAGGTTATGGCTGTCGTGCGAAACCGTGGTCGCGAAGGCGCCGCGCCAAGTGCCCCAGCCCAACAAGAGACCGACACGCGGCCGGCTGTCGGCGCGGCCGTGACGGTGCGCGACCGCAATCAGGGTCGTGCCCTCGGGCGGTACGACGAAGCCGCTTTCCACTTCGGCAATCGCTTCGGCCCATTGCGTGAAACGCGGGCGATCGATGGTCGCGACCCGCACCTTCGTGCCGGCAGCGGGGATGCGGAAATCGGCCTCTGCGAGCGGCGCAATCTTCATCGTGCCGTATAGCGGCGCAACGTCGATGTCAGTCAGCGGCTCGATCATACGGCCGCTCTCCCCGATCACTTTGCCGTCGACGATAACGGTGCGCGCGCGGAACTCGCTCAGGTCCTCGAAGATCGAGATATCCGCCCGGCGTCCCGGCGCCACGAGCCCCAGATCATGCCGGCCGAGCCGAACGGCGCCATTCAGCGTCGCCGCCCGAAGCGCCCATTCCGCGGGCAGGCCATAACGGACCAGCCGTCGCACGACATCGTCAAGGCCGCCGGCTCGGGCGAGATCATCGGGAAAAACGTCGTCGGTGCAGAGCGTCACTGTCTGAGGAAGATGGCCGAGAGCGTTGAGCGTCTTGACGAATTCCGGCAGCAGGTGGTCATGCGAGCCGCGCAGCTCGATCGAAAGCCCTGCTCGCAGTTTTGCCATCAGATCGTCGCCGGACACGAGTTCGTGGTCGGAGCTGACGCCGGCAGTGATGAAGGCCTGCAAATCGGCACCGGCAAGGCTGCGTGCATGGCCGTTGACCGGCTTGCCGGCCGCAAGTCCGGCCTGAACGATGGCACTGATGCGCGCCTCGCCGTCGATGACGCCGCGCATGTTCATCATCTCGGCAATGCCGCCGATTTCCGGCCAGCGCAGAATGTCAGCAATGACTTCGGCGTCGAAATCGGCGCCAGCCAATTCCAGTCCCGGCGCCGAAGGGACGCTCGACGGCGCCAGCAGAACGGTGCGCAGTGGCAGATCGCGAATGGCATCCGCAGCCCAGCGCACGCCGGCGACACCGTTGACGTTGCCGAATTCGTGCGGGTCCCAGACGATGGTCGTCACACCACGCGACAGCACCGCATTGGCGTAGGTCGAAGGCGTCACCATCGAACTTTCGACATGCATGTGCGTGTCGATCAGGCCCGGCGAAACAAAGGCGCCGGTCGCATCGATGATATCAGTCGCGTCGCTGCGCGTACCCGGTTCGTGGACGCTTGCGATCAATGGTCCGACAAGACCGATATCCGCCGAACGAAGCTCGCCGGTGACCACGTCGACCAGCGTCCCGCCCCGTAACAGCATGTCGAAGGGTTGATCACCGCGCGCTGCGGCCACCGCGCGGGTCCGGAGCGCCGCGTCCGCCAGGTCGTGAGGCTGCTGCACGGCGTTCATTTCTGCGCTTCTTTCATCAGCGCACCCAGGATCTGCGCCCGCGTCGTCTCGACGTGGGCGTCGACGGCATATTCGGCATTGAAGATCGCATGGCTCGCGCGGGTTTCGACGACGGTGCGCCCACGTGTCAAGGATCCGCCAAGCTCAACATCAATACGCGCGCTTCGGAAGGAGATCGCACCGGCATTGACGAAGGCGACGGCAGCTGAAGGATCATAGATCGCCATGCCCGGGCGGCCGCGGCTGGTGCCGATCGAGATATAGCCCGCCAGCAGATCGGCGATCAGCGCGGCATTGGCGCCGCCGGCCGAGCGGATCGGCGCAACGTCGTCCGGATAGGCAAAGACCTTGCGGCAGAGATCGAGATCGACCATGCGTAGCGGCAGGCCGTGAGCAAGCACGATCGCCAGCGCTTCCGGATCGGCAAAGGCATTGAATTCTGCGGATGCCGTGTGGTTGCCGCTGGTCACACCGCCACCCATCCAGGTGAGATCGGCGATCCGGGCGGCAAGGTCCGGGCGGGCAAGGCAAAGGGCGGCAAGGTTGGTGAGTGGCCCGAGAGCGAGAATGCGCTTCGGCCCTTCCTGCTCCAGCCAGGCCGAGAGCGCCGCAAAGGCGTCACTTGGCGGCAGTGCATCGGCTTGCGGCAGCGTCAGACCAGCGGTCGGCATGCCAGCTTCACCGAGGATGCGTTCGGCCGTCTCGAGCCTGCCGAGCACCGGCAAAGCGCGCCCCTCGTGGATCGGGAAATCCCAGCCGAAGGAAAGCGCCGCGCTGGCGGCGTTGCGTTTCACCTGGTCGATCGGCGTGTTGCCGAACACGAGCGAAACGCCGTCGATCTTCTCAGCGGCATGAAGGACGACGAGCACCGCAGCGATGTCGTCGAAGCCCATGTCCGTATCGATCCAGACACCCATCTGACGTCAACCGAACTTCTTGAGGCGCGCAGCCTTGTCGACCGGGAGATCGAAGGCAATCGTAGAACCGGTTTCGCGCGCCGCCAATGCGGCATCTTCCTCCGCCTTGATGGCGCCGAGCGACGTATCGAGCAGATACTCGCGCGTGCTGCCGGAGAAAGAGGCTCCGCGCACAGTGCCTTGGAAAGGACCTGAACCAAGGGTCACCATGCGCGGACGCCACGCAAGCCCTGCCGTGTCAGGCGGCAGGGATCCGGAAAGATCGATCGGGCTGTTGCCGGCCTTCAGCTTGCCGCCCTCGACGGCAAAGATGTTTTCGAAACCGACGAAGTCTGCGACGAAGCGCGAGACCGGGCGGTTGTAGATATCCTCGGGCGTGCCGATCTGCTCGATCGCGCCATTCAGCATGACGACGATCCGGTCCGCCAGCGACAGGGCCTCGCCCTGGTCGTGGGTGACGAAGATCATCGTGACGCCGGTTTCCTTCTGCACGCGCTGCAGCTCCGTGCGCATTTCGAGACGGAGGCGAGCATCGAGGTTCGACAGCGGCTCGTCGAGAAGCAGCACCTTCGGCTCCATGACCATGGAGCGCGCGAGCGCTACGCGCTGCTGTTGGCCACCCGAGAGTTCGCCCGGCTTGCGGGCAGAGAACTTCGAAAGCCCGACGGACTTCAGGCCGGCCGTCACCTTGCTCTCGATCTCAGCCGCCGGCAGCTTCTTTAGCCGCAGGCCGAAGGCGACGTTCTCGAACACGGTCAGGTGCGGGAACAGCGCATAGGACTGAAAGACGAGGCCGACCGAGCGCTTGTTGGCGGAAACGCGGGTGATGTCGGCGCCGTCAAGCTTGATTGCACCGGAAGCCGGCGACAGCAAACCGGCGATCGAGCGCATCGTCGTCGTCTTGCCGCAACCGGACGGCCCCAGGAACGCCACCAGTTCGCCCTTGCGGATCGAAAGGTCAAGGTCCTTCACCGCAACGGTTTCGCCATAGGCGAGCGTCAGTTTTTCAAGGCTGAGGAAAGCGGCGTCAGACATAGCGAGAGAATCCCAGGAAGCGTTCGGCAAGGAAGACGATGCCGATGGACATGAAGGCGAGCAGTGCCGAGAGGGCTGCGACCGACGGATCGTAGGTGATCTCCATGTAGGAGAGCATGTCGATCGGCAGCGTGCGCACACCCGGACCGGAGAGGAAGAGCGACACCGGCACCTGGTTGAAACTCGTCACGAAGCCGAGGATGAAGGCGGCAAGAATACCGCTGCGGATGTTCGGCATCACCACACGGAAGAAGGCGCCGGCACGCGAGGAGCCGAGCAGGACGGCTGCCTCCTCGATATCGGAACGCAGGTTGTTGAGGCTCGCCGAGACGACGCGCACCGCATAGGGCAGAACCAGCGCCGTATGGGCGAGGAACAGCGTCAGCGTGATGTTGAGGCCGAAGGGGACGACGATGTAGCGCAAGAGCGCCAGGCCGACGATGATACCGGGCACGATGATCGGCAAGGAGACGATCGTGCGGATGGTTTCGCCGAAAGGCAGCTTATAGCGCGAGAGGGCGTAGGAGGCCGGCACGCCGAGCACGAGGGCAGCCGCCGTGCCGCCGATCGCAAGCAGCATCGAGATCGCGAAGCTCTCCTGGAAACTCTCGACCGTGAAGACCTTGGCGACCCATTTGAGCGAGAAACCCTGCGGCGGGAAGGCCAGCGTCTCGCCGCCGGAAAGCGAGGCGGCGACGATGATGAAGAACGGCCCGATCAGGAAACCGATCACCAGAAACAGGACGAGGGGAGAAAAGACGCGGGGTGTCATCGCTTGTTCCTCGCGGTGGCAAGCCGTTTCAGGAGAAGATTGGCGGCAAAGCTCATGACGATCAGGATGAAGGCGATGACGCTGGCGGCGACGAAGTCGTTGGCGACGGTGACGCGCTGATAGAGCAGCGTTTCGAGCATCAGCACCTTGGAGCCGCCGAGGATCGCCGGCGTGATGTAGGCCGTGAGCGAGCCGGTGAAGACCAGGGTAC
Source organism: Ensifer adhaerens (assembly GCF_028993555.1). Lineage (NCBI taxonomy): Bacteria > Pseudomonadati > Pseudomonadota > Alphaproteobacteria > Hyphomicrobiales > Rhizobiaceae > Ensifer > Ensifer adhaerens. The sequence continues at coordinate 1,886,141 of NZ_CP118611.1, forward strand.
CACCAATAACAAGGCCTTCCTTGGTCAGCGGCAGGATCACCTTGAAAAACACCTGGAACCAATTCGCACCGAGAACGCGGGCTGCCGGGATCGCGTCCTTCGGCATGTTTTCGAGCGCGCTGATCAGCGACAGGACCATCAGCGGCAGGAAGAGCTGCAACAGGCCGATGAACACGGCCGTCTCCGTAAAGAGAAACCGGATCGGCTCGTCCGAAAGGCCGACGAGCTGGAGCGCCTGGTTGACGATGCCGGTGCGGCCGAGAATGACGATCCAGGCGTAGGTGCGGGCGACCGACGAAATCATCAGCGGCAGCACGACGAGGCCGATCATCTGTCCTTTATTGCGCGGCGAAAGATTGACGATGGCAAAGGCTGCGGCATAGCCGATGACCGCGGAGACGGCGGTGACCATCAGGCCGAGCCGGAAGGTGCGCAGGAAGACCGTGCGGTTCAGCGGATCGGAAAAGAAGGTCGTATAGGCCGACAACGACCAACTGTCGGCGCTGCGAAAGCCTTCCGCCAGCAGGATCACCACCGGCGCCAGAAAGACGATCGCCGCAAAGACCGCTGCGGGCAGAGCGAGCGCCAGGGCTTCGGCGCGGTTCTGGAACATCCTTCTTCCTTTCAAGGCATTCGTTGGCGCGGCCTACCCCCCGAAGGCGCCGCAGCGTCCACCGGCCGACCGGGCCGGCCGGTGGAATTCAGTCGCTTGGCTTACTGGCCGACCTGCGCGTTCCACTCCGACAGCCACGCTTCGCGGTTGTCGAGGGCGACGGCCGACGGGATCAGCTTCAGGTTCTTCACGGTCTCCTCGCCGTAGGTCAGGTTCTCGGCGATCTCGGGCGAGACCTTGACGTCCTTGTTGGCCGGGCTGTCGACCAGCTTTTCGGCAAGCGCGGTCTGGATTTCGGTCGAGAGCCAGAAGTCCATGAACTCAAGCGCCAGGTCCTGGTTTTTGCCGCCCTTGGTCAGCACCATGACGTTCATCCCGCCGGTCTGGCCTTCCTTCGGTGTTGCCCACTTGATCGGCAGGCCGAGCTTGGTGAAGCCTTCCCAGGAGAAGCGGCCGATCGGAGCGGCCCAGATCTCTTCCTGCTGCATCAGTTGCACGAGCTGCGACGACTTGACGTAGAAAGTGACGATATCGTCCTTCTTGGCGCCGACGGCGGCGATCGCTTCCTTGAGATCAGGCGTGTTCTTGCCGATGGCTTCGCCGACCATGTAGAGCGCCGGCGGGCCCTGGTTGGTGGTGACATTCGGGAACGCGACGTGGCTGGCGTTCTCATCGCTCAGGAGATCGGCCCAGGAGTTCACCTCCATCTTGTCGGAGCGATAGACAATCGAGGTTGCGTAGAAGGTGTAGCCGACGCTCATGCCGTCGCCGTTCGGGTCCTTGGCGAGATCATAGAGCTTGTTGAAGTTCTGGAGTTTCGAAGTATCGATCTTTTCGATGAGATCGGCACGCGAAGCCGAGAGCGCGTCGGCCATCGAGACGACAGCCATGTCGACGACCGGGCTTGCCTTGTTGGCTTCCATCTTCGCCAGGCGCTCGACGCTGTTGCCGGTCTCGACCACGAGCTTGCAGCCGCACTTCTGTTCGAACGGCGTATAGACCAGTTCCTTGAAGGCGTCCTGGGCAAAGCCGTAGACGGAAATGGTGAGCGTCTTTTCCTGAGCAGACGCGGCTGGGGCGGCGACGAGCAAGAGCGCGCTCGAGGCAAGCAGGAACTTCTTCATGGCTGGTGTCCTCCTTCGGTGACGGATGTGGCTGCGGTGATGGGGGGATGAATGGAATGACCTGCAGGTGGTGCGGCGGCCGATTGCCTGACGACCAGATGCATCGGCACCTTGGATGTCTCGGCCGTAACCGGCGCGCCGATCGACGGATCGGACGGGTCGCGCTCGCTGATCGCCTTGACGAGGGCAGCGACCGCAATGGCCGCGATCTCGGTCATATCCATGCGCGCGGTGGTCAGCGCCGGCGTGATGACCGGCGCCCAGATCAGGTCGTCGAAGCCGGTGACGCTCGCTTTTTCCGGAACATTGATGCCGGCGCGCTGCAGTTCGGTCAGCGCCCTGAGCGCATGCAGGTCGGAGATGCAGGCGAAGGCGGTGTAACCGTCCGCAACTTTTTCGGCGAGCCCGAGCGAGCAGCCCTTGCCGGAAACCCTCTCCAGCGGCTCGATCCAGAGCGTATCCGTGTGGCAGCCATCGCCGAAGACCGAGCGGATACCGCCGGCACGATCGTTCTGCACGTTGGAAGCGGGATTGTTGCCGATGATCAGCACGCGCCGGTGCCCGAGCGCCTTCAGATGCGCGGCGATCTGTTGGCCGCCACCCCAATGGTCGGCGGCAACCGTGTTGCCGGGCGTCGAGGGCGTGTCGATGACGGCGACCGGACAGCCGACATCGGCGATGCGGGTACCGCGCCGCGGCACGATCACCAGGCCGTCGACGTCGCGATCGATCAGCCGCTCGATCGCCTTGGTCTGGGTCGAAACGTCGCCGCGCGAGTCCGCTATCAGCACGCCGTAGCCGGATGACGAGGCGGCAAGCTCGATCGCCTGGGCGATCTGCGGGAAGAGCGGATTGGCGATGTCGGGGAGCACGAGGCCGATGACGCCGGTGCGCCCGGTCCTGAGCGCCCTGCCCGCCTGGCTCGGCACATAGCCGAGTTCGGCGGCGGTCGCGCGGATCTTTTCCACCATTTCGGCCGACACGCGGCCCTTGCCGGAGAGCGCGTTGGACACCGTCGCCGCGGACACGCCGAGCGTTCTGGCAATCCTCGTCAGTTTTGGTCCGGAACGCGCCAAGTCCGTGGTTTCCGCTATCGCATGATTAAACGATTAATCACGCGATATATCAGAATCCCCGAACTGTCGAATCCTTTTGCCGGCTCAGATCATTTTACAATTTGCGAGAGAATTTCTCTGTGGACGACAATCGGCTGACCTCTTGCCGCACAAAACGCCATTCTCGTGCGCTTTGGTAGCGCGACCAAAGACGGCGTGCACCTCGAATTCAAACGGATCCATCATGGCTTACTGATATATCTCCGCGAGCCGCCGCACCTGGAAAATCGAAACGCCCGTCTGCCCACCGGCCCCTGTCGCGGGCACAATTTTCAACTTCGGCGGACAAAAGGAACCAATTTTCCCACTAAATTACTAGGGAATAAGTATGATGCATCGCAATCACCCGATGGGGTACATTCGGGTGGCGGTGCGATCCGCATAACAGGCATAAGCAGGAGTTTGGGAAATGACGGGCACTATCATCGGCTTTGGCAAAATCTCGGGACATGGCCTTCGGGGCCGCGGCTCGACGCTCGCCGCCGCCACACTGGCGCTTACGCTGTCGACGAGCGCGGTCGCCTTCGCCGAGGACGCAAAGTTCGACCCCAACGCCTCGATCACCATCGGTTCGCTCTACGAGCCGCAGAACCTCGACAACACCGCCGGCGCCGGTCAGGGCATCAACGAAGCCTTCAACGGCAATGTCTATGAAGCGCTGTTCACGCTGACCGATGCGGGCGACGTGCAGCCGGGTCTCGTCGCCGAGCAGAGCGTCAGCGAAGACGGTCTCACCTATACCTTCAAGCTCCGCTCGGGCGTTACCTTCCACTCCGGCGATCCGCTGACGGCGGCCGACGTCAAATACAGCATCGAGCGTGTAACGGCTGAGCAATCCAAGAGCTCGCGCAAGAAGAGCCTCGCGACGATCAGCGCGATCGAGACGCCCGATGACCAGACTGTCGTCGTCAAGCTCACCGCACGCTCGATCTCGCTTCCCTACAATCTGAGCTACGTCTGGATCGTCAACGATGCGGCAAAGGACCTGAACGCCAGCGAAGACGGCACCGGCCCCTATCGTCTCGACGAATGGCGCCGCGGCTCGTCGCTCGCGCTGACCCGCAACGACAAATATTGGGGCACCGCACCCACCAACGGCGAAGTGGTCTTCCAGTACTTCACCGATGCGACCGCCCTCAACAATGCACTTTTGACCGGCGCCGTCGATATCATCACCAGCGTCCAGAGCCCGGATTCGATCGCCCAGTTCAAGGACAATCCTGATTTCACCGTCACGGCCGGCCAGTCGACCACCAAGGAACTGCTCGCCTTCAACGATCGCGTCGCTCCCTTCGACAATGTGAAGGTCCGCAAGGCGATCGCCCGCGCCATCGACGACAAGAAGCTGCTGACGTCGATCTGGGGCGAATACGGCACTCTGATCGGCTCCTTCGTTCCGCCGACCGATCCCTGGTACGTCGATCTGACCGCCGTCGATGCCTATGACGTCGAAAGCGCCAAGGCGCTCTTGAAGGAAGCGGGCTTTGCCGACGGCTTCACGTTCAAGCTCGACACGCCGAACTACGACCCGCACCCGATCGTCGCGCAGTTCATCCAGAGCGAGCTCGCCAAGGTCAACATCAAGGTCGAGATCAACGTCATCACCGCCAACGAGTGGTACACCAAGGTCTACAAGGCGCATGATTTCCAGGCGACGCTGCAGGAGCACGTCAACCACCGCGACATCGTCTTCTACGGCAACCCGGACTTCTACTGGGGCTACAACAACCCCAAGGTCGTTGACCTGATCAAGGCCTCGGAAGCGGCAGCCAACACCGACGAGCAAACAGCCAAGCTTCGTGAAGCCAACACGATCATCGCCGAGGATGCCGCCAGCAACTGGCTCTACCTCTACCCGCAAATCGTCGTTTCGAGCTCGGCGGTGTCCGGCTACCCGGTGAACGGCCTCAATTCGCAGTTCTTTGCCTCTGGCATCAAGAAGAACGAGCAGTAAGCGAAACGACCTCGCTTTTCGCAGCAACAGGAGCCCCTGGATCGGATCCAGGGGCTTCGGCGTTCCAAGATCGCGCCTTGGTTTCAATCCGGGCCGTTTCGGCCGGTGGGACGTAGGGCGTGCTAAAGTAGCCCCTCCGCTCTAGCCTCCCTCTCCGTTTTGATGCAAAAGCCAACTTCTCTGATCGCGGCGTCCCGTGAGAAGAAAGGAATGCAGCCATTCTCACCTATCTCCTTCGCCGCTTTGCCATTCTCATCCTGTCGCTGCTGATTGCCGCGGTGGTGCTGTTCGTCCTGTTGCGTCTGCTCCCCGGTGACCCCGCCAATGCGCTTCTGTCTGTCGGCGCCGATGCCGCGCAGATCGAAAGGGCCCGTGAACAGGTCGGTTCGAACCTGCCTCTCTGGCAGCAGTTTCTTCGGTTTGCCGGCAGCCTCGCAAGCTTCGATCTCGGGACCTCCTTTGTCAGCGGCAAGCCGGTGATCGAGGAGATCGCCGCGCGGTTGACCGTCACCGTGCCGCTGGCGCTTATGGGATTCCTGCTGTCCATTCTGGTCGCCGTGCCGCTCGGCATCCTCGCGGCCGTCAAAGCCGACCGCTGGTATGGCGGGCTGATCTCGACGGTCTCGCAGCTCGGCATCGCTATTCCCGTTTTCTGGGTCGGCATCCTGCTCGTCACCGTCTTTGCCGTCTCGTTCCGGCTGTTTCCATCAGGCGGATTTCCCCGCCGCGGCTGGCAGAATGAGGGGCAGGCGCTTTATGCTCTGGCGCTGCCCGTGCTGACCATCGGGCTCGTCATGGGCGCGTCGCTCTTGCGCTATGTCCGCTCCGCCACGCAGGATGTTCTCGGCAGCGACTACCTGCGCACCGCACGCGCGCTTGGCGCCAGCTTTCCGCAAGCGCTCGTCCGCCACGGTATCCGCAACGGCGCCGTGCCGATCGTCTCCATCCTCGGCATCGAACTCGCGACAACCTTGCTCGGCGCCGTCGTCATCGAGCGTGTCTTCGCGCTGCCGGGCCTCGGCTCGATGTTGCTGCTTGCGATCGAGCAGCGCGACTATCCCAACGTTCAAGGCGTGCTCTTCATCTCGACACTGCTGGTGCTGCTGATCGGCTTTGCCGCCGATCTCACCCAGCGGCTGATCGACCCGCGCCTGCGCGAACGGGCAGTTGGAGGCAACACATGAGCCCGATCGAAACGGCCGCGTCCACGCGAGAGCGCCGGCATTCGCTCGCTCTCACTGTTGGCCTTGCTCTTGTCGCCCTCAATCTCGCCGTCGCAGTCCTGACACTGTTCTGGACGCCTTATGATCCACTGAACGCTTCGGGCGGACGGCTGGAAGCACCATCCCTCCTGCACTTGCTCGGAACCGACCGGCTCGGACGCGATCTGCTCACCCAACTGATGATCGGCGCCCGCACCGCGCTCCTCGTCGGCACTGGTGCGGTGGCGATCGGTGCCGCGATCGGCGTCAGCCTTGGCGTACTCGCCGCTTTTGCCACCCGGCTTGCCGATGACGTGATGGCCGCCACGCTCGACATCCTGATCGCCTTCCCGACGCTGCTTTTGGCGATGCTGGTGGTGGCGGCAAGCGACAGTGCCAGCCTCTGGACGGCAATCCTTGCGCTCGGGCTTGCGATTTCCGCCATCGTCGCGCGGCTGACCCGCATCCTCGCCAAGCGCGTGCTCCGGCTGGACTACATCGTCGCCTCGCGCACGTCGGGAACGTCCTGGCCGGGCGTGGTCTCCCGCCACGTGCTGCCCAACATCTGGCCGACGCTCTCCGTCAACTTCGCGCTGCAGTTCGGCCTCGCCGTCATCGCAGAAGCGTCGCTCTCCTATCTCGGCCTTGGCGCACCGCCACCGAACGCCTCCTGGGGGCGACTGCTGCAGGAAGCGCAGGGAACCGTCTACACGGCGCCGATCGGCGCGATCGCGCCTGGCATCGCGCTGGTCGCCCTCGTCATAGGCATGAACCTTCTGGCCGACGGCTTGCGCGATGTCGCCGACCCGACACGCGGGAGATCGCGATGACAGCGCTTCTCAACGTCCAGGGCCTCGATATCCGCGCCGGCGACAAGCCGCTGGTATCCGGTCTTTCCTTTTCGATCCGGCCCGGCGAGCGCATCGGCCTGATCGGCGAATCCGGCTCGGGCAAGTCGATGACCGCCATGGCGGCGACCGGCCTGCTGCCGACCTCGATCAGCGCAACGGGTTCGATCGAACTTGACGGCCAGCAGGTCGTCGGCGCGCCGGACAGAACGATGAACCGATTGCGCGGCGCTGCCGCGGCCGTGGTATTCCAGGAGCCGCTGACCGCGCTCGACCCGCTGATGAAGATCGGCCGACAGATCGCCGAGCCCGTCCGTCGCCGGCTGGAGCGGGAGGGCAGCAAGGCATCGAGGCAAGCCATCAGCCGCGAGGTCCAAGATCTAATCGACAAGGTGGCGCTGCCGCAGCCGGAGCGCATCGTCAATTCATATCCACACGAAGTGTCCGGCGGCCAACGCCAGCGCGTCGCCATCGCCATGGCGCTCGCCTGCCGCCCGAAACTGCTCATCGCCGACGAACCGACGACAGCACTCGACGTGACGACGCAGGCAGAAATCCTCAAACTGCTGGACCAGTTGGTGCGCGAGACAGGCATGTCGCTCTTGTTCATCAGCCACGACCTGCCCGTCGTTTCTCAGGTGGTGGAGCGCGTGATCGTACTGAAGAACGGCATTGCCGTCGAAGAAGGGGCCGTCAATACGGTCTTCGGCGACCCGCAACACGTCTACACAAGATCCCTGGTCGAGGCCGCCCGCCTGTTCGACGAAGCACTGGGGGCAACCGGATAATGATGCTCGATCTTCAAAACGTCAGTTTCGGCTATTCCCGCCAACAGACCACGCTCAGCGACGTCTCGCTGTCAGTCCGCCCTGGTGTCAGTGTCGGCCTCGTCGGCGAATCCGGATCCGGAAAGACGACACTGCTCAGGCTGATGCTCGGGCTCATCCGCCCGACCGGCGGCACCATCCGCTTTGGTGATGATGTCCTCGACCCGGGTAATGGCGCATTCATGCGTCGCTATCGCAGTGCAGTGCAGCCGGTCTTCCAGGACCCCTATTCATCGCTCGATCCACGTCAGCGGGTGATCGACATCATCGGCGAACCGCTCAGGTCGCTGCGCATCCCCGTCGATCGCACCCGGGCGGTCGCAGATGCGCTTGAAGCCGTCGGCCTGCCGCTCGACGCAATGCGCCGCTATCCACACGAGTTCTCGGGCGGCCAGCGCCAGCGCATCGCCATCGCCCGCGCAATCGTCGCCCGTCCCCAGATCGTACTGGCGGACGAGGCGGTCAGCGCACTCGATCTTTCGACCCGCATCCGCATCGTCGAACTTTTCAAGACGCTTGCGGAAAAGCTGACGCTGGTTTTCGTCTCCCACGACCTCGGCGTCGTTGCCGCTCTTTGCGAGGAAATGATCATCCTGGAGCGCGGCAAAGTGGTCGAAAGCGGCAAGACCCGCGACATTCTGACCGCCCCCAGGCATCCCTATACCCAGCGGCTGCTTGCCAGCATTCCGCGCATGCCTGCCTGACAAGGGTTTGGCACTACGATCGCGTGCCGAGGCGAATCCGCCTTTGTCCCCAAAGACTTGCTGATTCATGGCTGCATTGATCCAGGACAACCCCTGAGACACTCGTCTTGAGCATAGTGCCGCCGGCCGCGGACAAGTCGCGGCCGAACGCCTGACCGGCGATGTTCAACTTCTTCTGGGGGTCCGGAAACCATGCCTACTCGCGCCATCTTGCCATCTGCCATCTTCCTCGTCGCACTCGCGGCGCCGCTCGCGATCGCGACGGCGGCAGATCTCTCCGAGCCGAGCGCGATCGCGGCACCGGAAATGCCTCTCGCCAGCGAGCCGGGCCCATGGATGATCCGTGCTCGCGCGCTGGCCGTGCTGCCCGACGACAAAGCCTCGCTCTCCCTGAACGGCGTAGCACTCGACGGTGAAAAGGTCGGCGTCAGCAATTCCGTCGTGCCGGAACTCGACATCACCTACTTCTTCACCGACAACATCGCGGCTGAACTGGTCCTCGGCACGACGCCGCACACGGCGCGCGGTAGTGGCTCGATCGCCGGTCTCGGCGAAATCGGCAAGGCCTGGCTGCTGCCGCCGACCTTGACGCTGCAGTACCATTTCAATGCGACGGACACGATCAAGCCCTATGTCGGTGCCGGCGTGAACTACACGATGTTCTACAACGAGAAGCCCCGCGGCGATTTCTCGAGCTTCAACATGAAGAACACGTTTGGCGTGGCGCTGCAGGCGGGCGTCGACATCAAGCTCGACGAGCATTGGGGCTTGAACTTCGACGTCAAGAAGCTGTTCCTCGAGCCTGAGGTCAACGCAACCCTGCCCGGCGCCGGCGCGGTCAGCGGCAAGGTCAAGCTCGACCCGTGGCTGATTGGCACGGGCATCAGCTATCGCTTCTGATCCGTTCGCGCAGGGATGGGAGAATTCGTTTGCGGCGCCGTAGTAGGCGCCGCAACTGCTGAGGCCGGATGTTAAAGATGATGGGCCGTGACTGCCCGTGCGAGTTCACCTGAGAGCTGCCGGCTGCTGGCATGCGATATGTCGCCCAGTGACAGCATGCCGACCATGCGCTTGTCGTCGTCGATGACAGGCAGGCGCCGGACCTGTTTCGCCTCCATCAGGTGGACGGCGTGTTCGATCGTTTCACTGGTGCGGCAGTAAACAATATCCCTGGTCATCAAGTCGCGTGCCGTCATCGAAGCGGGATCGCGCCCGTTGGCAAAGGCACGCAAGGCGATGTCGCGATCTGTGACCATGCCGATCAGGCGGTCGTTTTCGCCGACGGGCAAGGCGCCGATATCCTCGTCCCGCATAATGCGTGCGATCGTCTTGATATCTGTTTCGGGAGAGATCCAGCGAGCGCCGGGATGCATGGCTTCCGAAATTCTCATCGTATCCTCCTTTGCATGAAAGCGACGGAGAATAGGCGCAGATCATGGCCATTCATTGGTCCACGGCCGCACAGGGCGGCAGAAGAATCCTATCGCAGCTCGAGGAGGAAATAGGTGGTGGGGCCGGAGGGAACATTGTTGGAAAGACGGAAGGCGACGGCGCCCTTCCCCCGCACAACAGGCGGATGCACAGTCCCATCAAGACCAACTGGCGAAACGCTCCATGCCACTGCGGTTCGCGCCAGAGCCAGATCAGCATAGCCTTCGCGGATCCGGACCGGCAGCCCTCCGAAATCTTCGATCACCTTCTCCTCCGTGTCGCGAAACGTCATGCCGGTGTTCTGGGCATCCGTCGCAAAGATCACGAGGAAACGACGGCTCTTCGCCAGCGACGCGTCCGCATCGAGCGCCGAGAGCGCGACCAGCCCGTTGCCATCGGCACTCTCGATGCGCAGCACCCCAAGATCGATAGGCTCGCGCAGCGACGAATATGCTGCAGCCTCCGTTGCGGTCGTCGCAACGCGCAACTGTCCGGCAAAACGGTTCAGCAGAATCTCGCCGGTGCTGCTCTGATAGATGCCGGTATCGATGTTCGAGCCATTGTCCCCCGCAAGCACACCGCTTCGGCGCAGGCTTTCGAGGAGCGCTTCGCCATTTTGCTGACGTGGTTGCAGCACGGCAGGTGATTTGCCGAGATCCTTTGCGTCCTCAAGTCCGATCCGCCCGATGAGTGCAAGATCAGTCAGGTATTCCGGCTCCCGTGCCTGCATGTCGTTGGAAAGGTCCTCCTCGCCGCGCACGGCAAACGGAACGGTTACATCCGATGTCGCAACGTCCCCTCGGCGGTAAAGCAGCGCCGCCAGCGTCTCGCCGGCGCGCGCCACCGGATCGAGCGCTATGGCATAGGGAAGCATCGCCTTCTTGTGCGCGAAAGGCTCGCCATAGCTAAGAACAATCGGGCCGTGACCATGGCGGCAAAGCGCGTCCCAGCCCTGCAGCGCCGCATAGGCCGGCATCGCCAGCCCTGCCTCGTAGCGGTAGCGGTTCCAGAACAGGTGATCGTATTCGCTGATCACGAAGGGCCTGCCGAGCCAGCGCGCCGCCGCGATCATCCGGATATAGTTCACCCCATCGGCGATCGAGCTGACCTGGGTGGTCTTGCTGCCCGGCGCATAGCCGCTGACCCAGTCGTGATAGGTGTTCATGGTCACGGCTTCGAGGTCGCGTCGGCTGAGCGACGCCTGGACGGTCGGCCAGTTGTTGTAGTTGCTGATCAGGCCACGGTAGCCAAGCCCGCGCACCACCTCGGTCATTCGCGCGGTTGTGGCCCGTTCCGTCTCGATGAAGAACGCCTGCAGATCGCGCAGCCGCGGGCTATCGCCATAGCGGTCTGCGGGAAGCTCGACCGACCTCGCCTCGATCGTCTCATCGGAGCGAAGATCGGGCCAGGCCTTGGCCAAGGCTTCGGTGGAGCCATAGCGTTTCGCCAGCCAGTTGTTGAACGGTTTCGCGAGCAGCGGATCGTAGGGCGCTTTTCCAGGCCGATCGTGCACGACGGTGTCGAACTCGATACCGTTCTCGTTGGCGAGAATGACGACGGCCAGGGCTTCGTCGCGGATCGGCGCGACGCCCGTGTAGCGGTTCACGCGCCCAAGGATCGTCTGCTGCATGCGCGTCCAATGATCGAACGCCCGGTCATCCACAAACAGCTCGAGCTTGAGATTTCCTCCATCGTCCCAGCGATCGTCAAAGCCGCCATAGACGCCACGCAGCGACGTAAGGCCATCGACCATCCAGTAGATGCCGTTACGCTTCAGGGCCGCCAGCAGATAGTGGATGCGGTCGAGCGTCTCGAGGTCGAAGTCGAAATCCTTGTCCCGTCCGAACATCAGGCTGGCATCGACGAAATGCAGACGGGCGAGATTGTAGCCGTGCATCGCCAGCTGCCGGGCATAGCGATCCGCTGTCTGGTGATCGGGAAACCCGCCGGACGCCGGGCTCCAGGCGAGCGAAGCACAGAGCATTCTTTCGGGCTTCTCTGGCGACTGCGCAAAGGCGAGACGGCCATTGGCGCCTGCGACAAGGCGATGATCGGCATCGATCGTCCCGTTCGGCAGGAAGGAGGAAAAGTCGAGCGGGCTGCCTGCCCGAAGTTCGAGCGAGACTTCGCGCACGGGAAGCCACTGATCGGATGCGCTCACGGGCGAACCGAATGCTAGAAGCATTGCCGCAGCAGCGAACAGCCGACGCCCTATCACGCCGTAGCCCCGAGCAACTTGCTTTCGATCGGCGCGTCCGGTTTCCGGCGCGCCCGAAAGAACCCGACCGGCAGCGCCGCCGCATGAAAGAACCAGGCGACGACGGTGTAGAGCCCCATGCTGAAGCCGCCCTTACGCAGGCTCATCAAACCGACGACCCCCGCGAGGATTGCAAGGACCATCCCGAGCGCAAGCAGCCTGTTGGGCATGAAGAGCAACAAGCCAAGCGATATCGCCCACCAGAGATAGACAAGCGCCCAAAGCTTGAGTTCAGGCAACTCCTTGATGAGCTGCAAGAAGTAGGGTCGGCCAAGCGACGCACGCAGCAACTCGCCGATGCCGAACAGGTACTTGCTCTTCCAACGGCGGACGAGCAGCCGGTAGGAATTGTCCGTGTGGCCGAAATGCTGGACGAAGCGACGGTCGAGGCGATGCAGCTTCCAGCCGGCGCTGCGCAACCGGATACCGAGATCGAACTCCTCATAGCCATGGAGGTTTCGGTCGGAGAGATAGCCGACTGCCTCGATCGCCGAGCGGCGATAAAGACCGCCGCCGTTCATGCGGTCGATCTCGCCGGTCCGGTTCTCCGGCGCATTGCGCGTGACACGGCGGGCGAATTCGAGGTTGGAGGTGAGCATCTCCTGGACATGACCGGTGACGCCGCCAACATCGCGATTGTCGGCCAGGAACGCCTCGGCAACTGCGAGGAAGTCGCTGTCCAGAAGCATGTCGCCATCAAGCAGGCAGATGTGCTCGTGGCGGGAATACTGGAAACCGAGCTGCGGACCGATCCCGCAACTCGGAAGCGCCGGCGGGCTGATTTGTGCGATGACGACCGGATAGCGGGAGGCAATCTCGATGGTTCTATCGGAGGAACCACTATCGGCAACGATGACTTCGCCGCCGACCGTCTTGAGGGCGACGAGCGCGCTCTCGATGTTCGCGGCAATGCGCTTTTCTTCGTTCAGCGTCTTGATGATGACGGATACTGCCACGCGTTCCCCCCATATCAACGGCGCGTCGACAACCGCGCCCAAGTCGCGGGCGATCTTACCCGCGATATTTTGCGTTTTGGTTTACCGCCCCAGCAAGCGCAGCAATGGCAACCGATAGCGGAAGAGGAACCAGCCGCCAAAGACGCCGCAGGCACCACCAAGAAGCTTGACGGCGACATCCGCCGCGCGTGCGTGCCGGTCCGCCGAAATCATCTGCAAGAGTTCGAAGCCGATTGCGGTCGCAAAGACGAGAACCAGCACGCGTCCCAAATGCCTCGGATAGGCGATCGCGAACAGCAACCCCAGCAGGCCGAAGGCGCCGAACCGCTCGATATGGACGAGATGGCCGATGCGCGGACGCAATTCGAGGGGGGACATCGTCGAATAGGCGATCACGGCAAAAAGGAGCCAGGCGAAAAGGCCGGCGGCGCGCTTGAGGTTCATTATCAGCTTGTCTTCCAGGCGGCGTGCAAGGCACGGCAATCGTCGAACGGACCACGACAGAGCCCGCCGGCCCGTCCATACGTGCACGGCGCGCTGTCGCATATGATTGGCGAAGATTGGACAGACGCGAAGGTCGGCTTATTTCGCCAGCAATGCGCTATACACTGCCGCAGTCCTTTGCGCCACGTTTGTCCAACTGTAGGTAGCTTCCGCGTGGGCGGCGCGCTCGCGCACATCGTCATCGCTGAGTGGCGTGGCGAGCTTTGCGGTGATGCCGTCTGCCAGCGCGTCGATATCGCCCAGCGGAAAATACTCGTCGGGCGCAAGGTCCAGTTCCCGGTTGGGAACGATATCGCTTGCCAGCAAGGGCAGGCCGTAGGCCATTGCCTCGAGCAGCGCGATCGGCATGCCCTCGTGACTTGAAGGCAGCACGAACAGGGCGGCATTGGCGAAGAGCTCCGCCAGTCTGTCGCCGGCCTGAAAGCCGGTCAGCACCACCCCCTGCACCTCGCTGGCGAGAGTTCTCATCTCTCGGACATAGGGTGTCTCAAACTCAGCGCCACCCGCGATAACGAGCCGAACATCGCTCAGCCTACATTTCGCAAAGGCCTTGATGAGATCGAGCTGTCGCTTCTCCGGAACCAAGCGGGCGGCGAGCAGAATGTAGCGCCGGGGCGCCAGGCCAAATTCACGCAGGATGCCGGCATCGCCCGAAGGCGGCGTAATCGCGACGCCATTCGGGACCAGCGTCATCGAGACATGGTGGCGGGCGCGCATGGTCTGGGCGATGTCCTCAGATATAGCCACGCGCCCATTGGAGAAGCGCATACCCAAGAATTCGCCGAGCTTCAGTGTCCGCCTGGCAAAGGCGCCCCATTTCTGTCTGTCGTAGTCGTAGCCATGATGGGTGACGACCACCTTCAAGCCGAACATTCGCGCAAGCGGCGTCATCAAGGCGGGGCCGATGGCGTGGATATGCAATACGTCCGGTCGCCGCCAGGCGGCAAGACATACGCCGAGGAAGGTGTGAACGAGTGCCTCCAGTGCCATGCGGCGCGGCGACCAGAGAGGGATGACCTCGACGCCATTCCAGGCGTAGCAGTCGTTGTCCTGAAGATAGCGCCGACGCCCGACGACTTCGACATTCCAGCCGTAACCCGGAAGTTTGCTGGCAAGCATTTCGACGTGTTTCTCGACGCCGCCCTGCACGTTCGGAATGCCGCGCAAGCCCAGCATCATCACGCGCTTGCGCTCGCATCTCGCCGCCACGGTTCCACTCTGGACGTCAAGGCTCCGCTGCTTTCCAGACAATGCCGAGCCACGACGGGGCATCTGCCCGCGCCCCTCGGACAGTCCGGATTGTGCGATCTCCTGTGCAATCACCGGCTGTTGGCGGTGATTTCGCGAGACATCAGAGTTACTGCTCATGCGTCGCCTCGAGGGTTGTACACACCGTTATTCACGGCGAAATACTTACAAACCAAGTAAATATTTTATTGACCACTTATATAACTGACCAAAAACCATACGGCGAGCCCACTTTACTACAAATTGCGCGCGACGGTTAACGGCGCTGGCCCTCCCCCGCTCCAAGCGACGCATAAAGGTCAAGTGTTCTGTCGCGATAGGCGGCGGCCGAGAATTCACTGGCGACCCAACGCCGACCCGATGCCCCCATCGCCGCGCGTTCGGAGGAAGGGAGCGCCGCCATCCGCGTCAGCACCCGCGCGAGATCGTCGGCATCACCGGGGCTTGCGGTCATCCCGGTCTCTCCTGCCCGGATCATTTCAGGAATACCGCCGATCGCCGCGCCCACGACAGGCCGTCCCAAGGCGTAGGCTTCGAGCACGCTGATCGGTGCGTTCTCATACCATTCGGACGGCAGGACCAGGGCGCGGGCCTCCCCGATCAGACGATGCAGGGCCTGGCCCGAGAGATAGCCGGCGAAGGTCACGTCAGCTCCGGTCTGTTCGACGAGCCGGCGAAGCATCGCTTCCTCGGGCCCGGTTCCGGCGATGACCAGGCGCTGGCGCGACGCGGCCGCCGCCCTTATCAAGGTCCCCAAACCCTTTTCGGGCGCCAGACGTCCAGCGAAGACGAAGTAGTCGCCCTCTGTCCATTCGTCGGAATAGTCGTTGACGTCGACGAAGTTCGGAATGTGGACCATGCGTTCGCGCGGCCATCCCCACTCGACCAACTTGTCGACGTAGAACTTGCTTGGCACGACAATGCGGTCCACCTGGTTGCGGTAGAGACCGAGCGCGCGGTGGACCAGCGTTTCTGCGAGCACCACCGCGCTCAGCGTCACCTCGCCCTTGATACAGCGGTGGCGCAAGACATTGTAGACATGCCCGCCGCGACAGTCCTCGCAGACGGTGCCGCCACGCAGCATCTTGTAGGAGGGGCAGGCAAGCTTCAGATCATGCGCCGTCATGACGACAGGGATGCCGGCCTGCTTCAGCGTCGAGAAGATCGCTGGCGACAGATGATGGTAGACATTGTGGGCATGGGCGATCGCGGGCCGGGCACTCCGGATCAGCCGGTCGATATTGCGCTGTGCCTCGCGCGAATAGATGACGCTTGCCGCCTGCACGACCTTGCGCAGCAGATTGGTGCGTCGGCCGTATTCTATCTCGGAGACGAAATAGTCGGACCATGGTGAAGGCTCGTTGTCCTCGTGCTCCATGGCGAAGGGCACCACGTCCCAGCCGATATCGCCGAACATTTTCATATGGTCGAAGAAAACCGCTTCCGCGCCGCCACGGCGATAGAAGTAGTTGTTGATGGCGAGCAGCCTTTGACCGGACATGGCGGTCCCCTACCAGCCGAGCCTGTCGAGCATCCGCTCGACCGGCAGGACCACGCACCCTTTCGCGACCGCGTATTGAACGAGGTGTTCGAAGGTCTCCGGCGTACAGCCATAGGGCGTCGGACGCGCGGCGATGTCGTGGGTAAAGAACACGAGCCAACCGGGCCGGGCGACTACCTCGTCGATCCATCCGGTCAGTGCGCGCGCATCCGCTTCCGGCTGTCGGATCTCCACAGCCTTCAACATCAAAGGGTCGACGGCGATGCGATTTATACTTTCGCCGGCGGCGCGGCAGGTGCGGTAGCGCCGCCCCAATTCCCGGCGCGACAGCGGCCAGGCGGCATTGTAGGGAAAGGCAAAATTCGTCACCGCCGGCCCAACACCGCTGCGCTTCAAGTAATCGGCATTGCGATCGAGATCCCGAGCAAGACCGACACTGCCCAGGCGCCTGATCTTGTTATGAGAGAAGGTGTGGCAGCCGACTTCGTGGCCACGACCGGCGAGATCGGCGCATCCTTTGGCCGAGATCAGAGTGCGATCGGCCTCGACGCGATCGGCCAATCCGCCGGCGATATAGAACGTTCCCCGCGCGCCGTGGCGTTCGAGGATCGCCGCCCCGTTATGAAGCGCCGTATCCGGCACGTCATCGAAGGTGAAGGAAACGAGCGGCACATCGGTCACGACGTCGCGCGGCTTGGCCGCGAAACGCCAGATCAACCGGTTGGCGACGCGATCGACAAGGCCGTCGACGGTTTGCAGCAGATCAGGCATAGACGGCTCCGGATTTTACCTGCTGCGGGGCCACTGAAAGAACCGCGCGCGACTGTAGGTGCAGGCCGTAAAGGGAAAGGAGGAAGGTGAACCACAGAGCGTTACCCCCCTCGAAAAACAGGCTTTCGAGACCAGCGTTGAAGATCGTGTAGAGCCATACGCGGATGTAAAGCCGGGTGAGATGCGAATGCTCCTCTGCCGGGGCCAGGCGCGCAATGTTGCGCAGAGGCAGGACCAACAACCAGATTGCCGTCAGCAACAATCCGGGAAACCCCGTCATCAGGGCGATGTCCAGATAGGAGTTGTGGCCGTTTGCGGCCGCCACGGCCCAAGTCTCGATGGAGCCGCCGCTGTTGACCAGTTCCGAGGTCTGCCAGAAAGCCTTGAAGCCGTAGCCGGTGATTGGTTGTTCGGCGAGCGCCGTGAATGCGAAGCGCCAGATATCGGCGCGGTTGGTAAAGGTCGCATCAATGCCAAGATCGGTGACGAGATCGCTGAGCGGCTTAAACACCGCCGAACCGACTGCGAAAAGATTGAACAGTCCGACGCCGCCGATAACGATCGGAATGCGCAAGAAACGGAACCGTTCGAAAATCCAGGCAAGCATCACGATCGCCGGAAGCATGGCGGTAGAGGTCTTGCCGCCCGTATGAAGCAGAAAGTTGAACGACAGGACGACGATGGCAAGCCCCGCCAGTCGCGACCAGATATTCATGACGAAGAGGCCGAAGAAAGCGGCAATCACCATGGCGGCGGCAGCGCTGTTCTTGTGAGGGAAATGGCCACGCCAGAGGCCGGCATTCATCGGCTCGCGCAACTCGGAAGCCTGATGGATCGCCAGAGTCGGCTTGAAGAGAATGCCGTAGTAGGCGACTGCCAGCATGAACAGAGTGCCGATACCTAGCATCTTGGCGAAATGCCGCTCCGAAGCAGGCAGCAGCAGGTAGATGCTGGCGTTGATCGTCACCATCACGGCGAGCACGGTCCCCTTGATGCCAAACATCGGATAGGCCGAAATCACCGAGACAAACAGGAACCAGATGTAGAGCACGGCCAACAATGGTCGCGGCTGCAGGATGATACCGCGCATGGGGTGCGCGAGCCCATAAGCAAACATGCCTGCGAAAAGCGCAAGCGATATGATCTGGTTCAACCGGTTGGAGTTGCCGGCGGAAGGATCCAGCACCGCGGCCCCTGTCAGATCGATGAAGGGTGTGGTCGATATCCAGAAAAACAAGAACGTAGCCATGAAGAGCACGGTTCCTATACGGACGCGGAGGTGGTCCGCCGGGCTCTCTTCGCGATAGACGGCGCTCGTCATGCCGTCCCTCTCAGGCTGCTGCAGACCGGCGTCCGCGCAGGAAGCGCCAGAGCCCTCGCGTCAGCGTCAGGCCAATCCCAAGGGCGAGGCCGAGGATCGCACCGCCGGCAAGGAGGACCACCGTCCGCGGCGGCCAGCTCCGCGCGTTCGGCGGAAGGGCGCGCGAGATGACGCGGACATTGGTCGTGTCGATCTGCTGGCGTTCGGTGATCTGCTGGGCGCGCGCCAGATGGGTCTCGTAGATTGCGGCCTTGGCGCGGGCATCTCTTTCAAGGTCCCGGAGCTGCACCTGGGCCTCGTTGTCGGAAAACACGTTGGACTTCTCGTCGCTCGCCTTTGCACGCAGCGCAGCAAAGGCCTGCTGCTCGCGGTCCATGTCCGCCTTGGCGCGGTCGAGAATGCGGCGCGCTTCGTCAGCCATCGCCCCTTCCAGCGTCGTGCGCTCGGAGCGGGCATTGACGAGGCGCGGGTGGCGCTCGCCATAGGTGCGCTGCATCGAGGCGATCTGCTGCTGCAGTAAGTTGTACTGCTCGCGCAGGTTCGTCATGTTCACGGATTCGAACTCCGAGGCGCTGGCGGTCCGGCCCTGAGCGATTGCATCGTTCATCTGCCGATAGCGTGTCTCGGCCTGGATGAAGCGCTGCTGGGCGTCGAGCACCTGGGTGTTCAATTCGTTCGAAAGCTGATTGCTGACGAGCTGGCCGTCATTGGTGGACTGCAATCCATTCTTGCGGCGGAAGTCCTCGACCGCCCGCTCCGCCTCGGTGACGTTGTGGCGCAACTCGTCAAGGCGGGCGTTCAGGTTCTGGGCAACGCGGCCGGCGCTCTCGGCGGCAGACTGAAACAGCTCCTGCTCAAAGGCCGCGACGATCGCGTTGGACAGTGTCACCGCCTTCGCCGCCTCCTCACTCCAGACCTTCATCACCACAACGAAGGAGCGCTCCTCACGCCGGGCTTCGACCCGCTCCGACAGCGCCCGCATCGCGGCAAGCTCGTTTCCGGCTTGCTGTTCCGCCTTCGTCGAGAAGAGGTTCTTCAACGAAGCGAACGCCGAGGGTTTCACGAACTCCGGATCCTCGGTGAGGCGCAGTTGCGTGATCACCCGCGACAACACGTTGCGCGATGTGAGGATGCGAAGCTTGCTTTCGACTTCCAGCAGTTGCGCGTCGCGCTGCGGGTTGGAGGTAAAGACGTCGTCGCTGACGACATTCAGATTGGAGGGATCGACAACGATGTCGGTGTAGACGTTGTAGCGTGGCGTCGCCGTCATCGCGTAGGAGAGCGCTGTGGCCACACAAAGCATCACTGCGACGACGATCCAGAGAAGCCCGTCGCGCAGCCAGCCGATGATATCATCGACACCAATGTTGCCGATTTCGCTCAATCCGGGGAGGTAGCTGTCGCGACGCAGCGGCGCAGGCGGCACAGCCGCCTTGATCTGGCGCTTTGGTAATTCCGAGGGCTCTTGGTGTTGCTGCCGAGCGCCAACATGCTCCTCGGCCACGTGCTCGGCTTCCGGCGCGTCAGACGATAGCAGATCGAGCAACGAGCCTCTCGCGGCCGGTGCACGCTGATCGTGCGCCGGTTGGCTGGGCCTCCGTTTTTCGGCCTCGTCCGGCCTATACATAAGCATCCCTCACGCACGCCATCCAGACGCGAAGATCGTGACCCCGCGAGCCGCCTTCCATCGCAGAATTAGGGTTCTAGGGTGAATATTCCGTTAAACGGCAGGGTTTGCCGCTTAACGCACCGGGTCAGAAGTCGGTGAGCAACCGGCTCCAGCTTTCCGACGCCAGGCCGCCGACATAGATGTCGTTGCGCTGCGCGGCGTCCTTGAGATCCGCATGCCGGGTCACCATGCAGAAATAGCCGCGATGGTGGAATGAGAGCCATCTCTGGCGCGAGATCGCGTTCATCAGGAATGGTTGCGCGCTGCCGACGGCAAGAGCGTAGCCCTCCGCATCAAGCGAATGGAACATTTGCGTGGTAACATCGAGCTCGCGGCCGGCCTCGCAGACGATGTTGAGCACCGTCGCCATCTCCCCGGCCTTGCCGAAATAGAGATAGGCGCCGATCACGCGCCCGCCCTCGTCCAAGACCTCCCGGCAGAGGAGTTCACCCAAGGTTCTGTTCAAACCGGCAACAGCCACCAGCCAGTTGAATTCGTTCCGGGACCAGACGGGCCTAACGGCAAAGCGCTGGAGCATTGGCTCGGCACAATCAACGAAGGCCGCGGGATCGATGGCACGCGTTGCGCAACCGCCAGGGGCACCCGACTTCATCCCGGGGCGGCGCTGGCGCAAAATTCGATCGACTACAGCAAGCAGCCCCATAACGACGCGCGATCTGAGCAGCGGCGCCTGTCTGCCAATCATCAAGGCCCAGGCTTTCAGTGGGTGAAAAGAGCGACGCCAATCGAGGCTCTGGATAGGAAGCACGATGCCACCACCTGCTACCCCGTGATCTGCGCTGACCGGTGACAGATTGTCCGAAAAGCACATATCCTGTTTGGCGGCGCGCATGGCGCGAGCAATACATGCAGCACCGTGTGCGCCCGCTTTTCCTTCCGACATGAAAGCGCAGAGCAGTTTTGCGACTGTCGGGCGCCCCTGCACCGAAAACTCCATCGGGAGCGCTAGGATTACACTACCTATGCCTCCTGTGCCGTCGTCATAGACAACACTGCCGCGTTCGGGCGAATAGAGCGGACTGCCAAAGAAAATGGTCTCGATGTATTTCTGGAGATCGTCACCCGCCTTGTACTCGCGCTTGCGGAAGATCCGGGTGAACATGCTGCCCACGGCCGGTATGTCTCGAAGCTCCATCGCGCGCAGAGTACCCGTACCGGGCGCTTCGGGTCCATGCAGCCTTGCCGCCTGGATCGTCCCGACCTCAACCTTCATGGGCCATCCTTGCCGACAGCAGTGTCCTGTCCGCATCTCGTCTGTCGCGCCGGACGAAGCGCAAGAAGACCGTCCAGGAAACGATAACCATCGCGATTTCGATGACGTAGAAGGAGACGAACGTTCCGGTCGGCGGCGCATACCAGGTCGCCCAGGCCGTGACCGCGGCGCCGAGCATGCTGCCGAGCCCCATGACCGAGGCGCGCGCCGGATGGTGGCCAGATGCGCCGAGCGCCTCCATCGCTACCGACCACATGGCGATTGGGACAACGACCCAGCAGAGTGTACGAACGAAGGAAACGAGGGAAACATAGTCCTTGCCGAAAAGGCTTGGCAGAACTGGCGCGAGCACGAAAACCGCGATGGCGGCAGCGATACTGATGGAGGTGGCGGCAATCAGCACCTTGCGCACACGTTCGAACGCATGATGCAGGCCGGCCGCGGTCGCCTTTGCGGAGCCGGGATAGATCAACCGGTTCAGCGCTTCGACCGACAGGTAGCTGCTTTCCAGCATACGCCGCGCGACGCTGTAGCTCGACATGACCTCGGCCGTCGCCACCAGGCTCAGAACCAGCAGGTCGGCATTCTGCCTGACGGCGCGCAGGATGAACGGGATGCTGAAATAGAGCCCCAGGGGCAGCTCTTCACGGACGATGCCGTAGTTCGGACGCCCCAGCCTCTTGACGGCGCGCCAGCATCCGGCAGCGACGAGCACATGACAGATGAACTGCCACACCGCCCAGGAGGCGACCGTTGCAACCCCGAAAGCGATACAGGCGAGTGCGGCTGCAATGGTGCGCGCCACAGCAAAGCCGACGACCACCTTGTTTGCCGAGGCAAAATTCGAATGCGCCAGGAAAATCTGCTCCGCCAGCACGATGATGCGAACGAAGACGATATTGGTGATGAGCATCAGCGTGATCACCGCGACATTGGTCGCGGGATCCGGTGACAAGGTGAAGAAGAACGGCAAGACGGCAGCACCGAGCAGAACCAGGGCCACGCCGCTGACAGCGGTCAGCAGAATATTGTGCCCGAGCATGCGCGCGTACATGCTGCGATCGCGCGCCACGCGGCGCACCAGACACTCCATCGCGCCAAGACCACACAGGTGCACGGCAATGTTGGCGACAGCCGTAATTGCAACGAAAACGCTGAATTCATGCACGCCGAGCCAGCGCGCCAGGATAGCAAACGTCAGAAGCTGGGCGGCGGATCCGATGACTAGGCTGCCGCCGGATGCAGCATAGGACATGATCATCGAGAGGAACGGTTTGTGCGCGCGTTCCTTCACACTTTCCGAAGCCATTCCGATCTGCCTTTGACACCAACCCACCGTTCATTGCGCAAGAGTGCATTCAATGACAGCGAGCAATCGCCTTTGATCGCTGCGCAAGGTAGCTGGTAGAGATGATTGCGCGGTTAACGCATGCGCCGCAATTGCATTTGAGCTTCGTTTACCCGATTACAATAGTCTGCAGCACTGCGCGTCTACAGATTTATCCAGGAACAATCCGACCGAGGACACGAGGGAGTGGCCGTGCCGCACAACGACAATGATATCCGTCTGCATCGCTTCATGGGCGTGGAGCTTGAACTGGCACCAGACGTTCTGGTCCCGCGGGAGGAAACGGAGCTCCTCGGAAGAAAAGCCGTGTCGATCCTCGCCGACGGCCCTTCGGCACCAACCGTCATCGACATGTGCTGCGGCTCAGGAAATCTGGCACTCGGTATCGCCAACGATGTCCCGTCTGCCCGCGTCTGGGGCGCTGATCTTACGGACAGCACCGTTGCGCTGGCGAGCCGCAACGTCGACCGTCTTCAGACCGGCGGACGTGTCACCATCCGACAGGGTGATCTCTTCGCCGCCTTCGAAGGCGATAATCTCGAAGGCACGGTCGATATGATCGTCTGCAACCCACCCTACATCTCGACTGGACGGCTGGAGGGAGACCGGGCGCACCTGCTTGAAAGTGAGCCGCGCGAAGCCTTTGATGGCGGACCCTATGGCATATCCATTCACCAGCGGCTGATCCGCGACGCCATTGCCTTTCTGAAGCCGGGCGGCTGGCTGCTGTTCGAGTTCGGCGAGGGCCAGGACCGACAGGCAGCTGCCCTTCTGTCGCGCATCAAGACCTATGAGCCGGTGACGTTCGCAACCGATCGCGACGGCAAGCCACGCGTCGCCATCGTCAGGAAAATCGACGACCAGGCCGGAAGCTTATCGAAATGAGCGAAATCCGTTCGCTCGAACGCGCGGACATTCCAGCGATTGCAGGCATGTTCCAGCGGGTGTTCCGCAACGACCAGAACACACCACCGCCGGCACTTGCAGACTACATGCAGCAGCTTTACCTCGATGCGCCCGGCTGCGATCCGGAGATACGTCCACTTGTGCACGTGAACGACAAAGGCGTCATTTCCGGATTTGTCGGCGTCAACGTCCTGCCCATGGCGCTGAATGGCCGCCGACTGCGCGCGGCCATCTGTGGCTCGCTGATGGTCGAGGACCGCGAGAGCGATCCCCTGGCGGGAGCGCGCATCCTCAAGGCTTTTCTGGCCGGCTCGCAGGATCTTTCCTTCAGCGAAACCGCAAGCGACGTCTCGGCGCAGATGTGGACACGGCTGCGTGGCGTCGTACTGCCGCAGTACAGTCTCGACTGGGTGCGTGTCATCCAGCCCGCTTCCTTCAGCCTGAGCGTTGCGTCCAACCGGATCAAACCGGCGCGGCTTGCCGCCCCCTTCGCGCGGGCCGTCGACAGCGCCTACCGCAAACGGATGGCACCCGGCGAACAACGCTGGTCCGCCGTGTCGGCCGCCGGCATAAGCCAGGCTGGTTTCACGACACAGGAAACCGACCGCAACGGCTTTGCCGCCGTTGTCGATCGCTTCATCGCACAGTTTGCGCTTCGTCCCGAATGGGCCGAAGGGCAACTCGACTACATTCTCGGCGACGCGGAGCAAAAGCCCGAACAGGGGGAACTCGTCTACGCTCTGGTCGCGGCGCGCACCGGCACGCTCGTCGGCGCTTTCGCCTACTACGCCAGGGCGGGCGAGATCGGCCGGGTGCTCCAGGTGTTGGCGCTGCCGGGTCAGGCCGGTCCGGTCATCGACTGTCTTGTCGATCATGCCTCCAAGCGTGGACTTCCAGGCCTGAGGGGACGAACACAACCGGTACTTATGGAGGCCATGCTCGGCCGTCGGATCGCCTTCGTCCATGTGGCCTCGACGGTGCTTCACTCCCGTGACCCGGCAATCGTCCAGGCCTGCCGGGATGGACAAGGCTTCTTCAACGGCATTGCCGGAGAGCATTGGTGCCGGCTGATCGCCGGACAGTTCGACTGACAAGGGTTTCAGTTATTGCGGCGTTTTCCGTGAAGCCACCGCAATAACCTGGTCAAGCAGCGATGCGCGATATCAGCCCTTGACCTCCACCACCGGCTGCACGAGCTGTGGACCCAGATGCAGGTAGCGCGTCGCCTTGCGCTTCGCGGCGATATCCGCCCAGACACGCTCCACCTGTGTGACCGTCAGGCCTGCTGCGGTCGCGACGGCGTCGATCTCGATGCCGTTGTTCAGCCCGTAGAGGCAGAGATCCATGCGGTCGTATGGCAGCGAGAAGTAGAATTCCTCCTGCGTCTGTTCCAGCGAGTAAGTGTCGGTCGTCGGCGGCCGGCGCCGGATCTCCTCGGGAATGCCGAGATGGGCCGCGAGTGCGTAGACTTGCGACTTGTAGAGATGCGCGATCGGTTTGACGTCAGCCGCCCCATCCCCGTTCTTGACGAAGAAGCCCTGGTCGTATTCCAGCCGGTTCGGCGTGCCGAGCACGGCGAAATTCAGCCGGTCGGCGTGATAATACTCCACCTGCTTGCGCGTGCGTTGCTTCATGTTGGTGGCGGCAACGATGCCGAGATAGACCGAAGGCGGCATGCGATGCTTGGACTGTACGCCGTCGGGGCTTTGGACCACGAGCGAGGAAATGTTGTAGCCTTCGCCTTCGAGCGCATTGGCGATCACGATCTTCGAGGCCCATCCGTCGCCATAGACCGGAACCAGTTCGCGAATGAAAGCATCGCGACGTTCGTAGCAGCCCATCGCCTTCAGCGTCGGGCCGATATCCTCGATGATTGCCTCCACGCCGAAGGTCTCGGCAACCAGACGGCCAAAGCGCAGGCTTTCCGGATCGGAGTCGTTTTCCGGCATGAACAGGCAGAAGACATTCTTGGCACCGACAGCACGCACGGCCAGCGCGACCGAAACGCTCGAGTCGATACCACCAGAGAGCCCGAGCACCAGACCGCGCTTCTTCATCCCCCGCAACTGCTCGCGCAGCCCGGCGACGATCCGGTCCGTCTCAGCCGCATGGTCGATCGTCAGCGTCTCGGCCGAAAACGGGCGCGCGCCCTCAGTCATCAGAATGTTCATTGGGCGGGCTCCATCGTCTCGGCCGCAAGGCGGCGGCTGACCTTACCAGTATCCGTCTTCGGAAGTTCGGTGCGGAATTCGACAATCTTCGGCACCATGAAATCTTCGAGATGGCGGGTGCAATGGCGAATTATGTCCTTGTCCGTCAGGCTGGGATCAGAGCGCACCACCAGCGCCGCAATCGCATGCCCGAGCACCGGATCGGCGACGCCGACCACCACGGCCTCGGCGATGCCGGGATGCGCGTGCAGCACGGTCTCGACTTCCTTGGGCGCGACCTTTTCACCGCGCGTCTTGATGATGTCGTCCTTGCGGCCGACGAAATAGAGGAAGCCTTCTTCGTCGGTCTGGAAGAGATCGCCGGTATAGAGAACCTTTTCCCAGGGGTTGGGCCCCGGCCGCAGCATGCGCTCGGTCGCAGCATCGTTGCGCCAGTAGCCCTGCATGACGTGGGGACCGCGAATGACGAGCTCGCCGGGAACGCCCGGCGGCACGCGTTTGCCCTCGTCATCGACGACAAAGGCCTCGGTGTTCGGGATCGCGATGCCGACCGAACCCGGCCGGTGGTCGAGTTCTTCCGGCGGCAGATAAGTGCAGCGCTTGCACTCCGTCAACCCGTACATCGAATAGAGCCGGGCGCCCGGAAAGAGTTCGCGCAACCGTGCAATATGCGGCGGCGGCAAGGCAGCGGCGGTGTTGGAGAGATAACGCAGGCTTGGCAGGAAACCGGGTTCCAGATCGCGCATCTGCAAGATCATCGCCGCCATCGTCGGAACCAGCGGGAAGCCGGTTACGCCCTCCTCACGGATCCGCTCGAAGATTGCATGCGGGAACGCGAAGGATTTTTCGAGCACCAGCGTCGCGCCGATGCGGATCGCCATCAGCAGCTGGTAGAGGCCATAGTCGAAGGCAAGCGGCAATACATTGAGGATGATATCGTCGGGTTCGTTGCGCAAATAGGTGGTGATCGATTCCGATGCCGCATCGATGTTGCGATGGGTCATCATCACGCCTTTCGGCCGACCGGTCGAACCCGAGGTATAGATCAACATCGCAAGATCGACGTCGATGCCGCGATGCGGCACGGGCGTTGCCGCTTCCGCGAGGCAGCTCTCGAAGGAGATCGCGTCGAGCGGGGCCCCTCCGTTGGGTGCATCTGTCGAGGCAACGAAGATATCCGATTTACCGCTCAAGGCCTGCGCCTCCGCCACGATCGGCATCAGTTTTGCCTGCGTCAGGATCGCCGCCGCCTCACAGTCGGTGATGATATAGGCGAGCTTGTCCGCCTTGGTCGAGGCGTTGATCGGGCTGAACGTCGCGCCGGCTTTCAGGATCGCGAAGATCGAAACAGCCGCTTCCCAGCAATTGTCCATGAAGACGAGCACGCGATCGTTGCGCTTGACGCCGGCCCGCGCCAGCGCGGCAGCCAGTCTGCCCGAAAGATCGTCGAATTCGCCGTAGCTGAGGCGGCGGCGGTCGGTGACCAGCGCCGTTTTCGCCGCTTGCCGGGCGGCATTGCCGATAAGGAATTGCTCGAACCGCATGGACGCCCCCTCGCGCCTTGATTATGCCGTGGCCGGCGCCCCGACCCGGGCCTCGATGAAGGCCGAAATGCGCGCAAGAGAATCGAGATTCGCAGGCACGATGTCGGCGTCGCCCATGACAATGCCGAACTGGTCTTCGATGAAGGCCACCAGTTCGAGAACGCCGGTTGAATCGATAATGTCATTCTCGATCAGCGAGGCTGCGTCGGCGAGATCGTAGGATGTATCGCCGAACAGAAAGTTTTCGATGACGAAGGCTCTGACCTTGTCTTTAATCGTTTCCGTCATGTGGTTTCCTTTCCTCAATTATTTCAGGCAGCTTCCGCCGCGCGGATGCCGGAGCCGGTGAAGGTTTGCAGCCAGAGCTGTGTCGACAGGACTCCGACGAAAGCGGCATTGTCGCGGAAGCCGGTAACCGGCTGCGACTGGCATTTTTCGTAAAGCTTCGTCACGGCCTTGGCATTGAAAAGCCCGCTGTCGCTGACGCGCGCCTCGCTCATGGCATCGCGGACGTATTCGAGTTCGCCCACCCCGGTGAAGGAATGGCTGTCCGGCGCGCGATAGGGCTGCTTGGTGCGCTGGCCGATGGACGGCGGCAGCAGATCCTTCGTCGCTTCGCGCAGGATATGCTTCTCCACCAGTCCCTTCAGCTTCATTTCGGGCGGCAGACGGGTCGCGAATTCGACGAGGCGATGATCCAGGAACGGGAAGCGTCCTTCGATCCCGTGGGCCATGGCCATGCGATCGCCCTGGCTTGACAGGATATAGCCCGGCAGCAGGAAGCGGCTTTCGAGATATTGCGCCTGGTGCAAGGGGTGCCAGCGGCTGAATGCTGCCGGAAGCCGGCTCGCCAGATCCTCCGCTGCATCGTAGTTGCTCAGCCGCGTACGCAGGTCGCCCGAGAAGAAGATCTTGGTCGCCGCTGTGCTCTTGAAGCGTGGACGGTGCGAGAAGAGCGGATCGTCGAGCGGCACGTCGCCGGCGCCGAAGAACGCGGCGAGATACTCCGCCGATTGCTGCTGCAGGCCCGGGATGTACGGATAGAGCTTGCGGAAGAGATGCGGGCGTATGCGCGAACCGGGCTGGCGGCCGCAAAACCGGCGGACCCGCGCCTCCTTGAAGATATCGTAGCCGGCAAAAACCTCGTCGGCCCCCTCGCCGGTCAGAACCACCTTCAACCCCTGCTCCCGAACCAGTCCCGAAAGCTGATAGAGAGGTGCCGGCGCCGTGCGGATGATCGGTCGTTCCGCAAAGCGGATCACTTCCGGAAAAGACCTCGCGATATCACCAGCGCGGCATGCAACGGCGCTGTGATGCGTGCCGAGCGCTGTCGCCATTTCCATCTGGAATGCGCTCTCGTCATGCTCCACGCTGTCGAAGGTGACGGAGAAGGTCCTGAGCCCCTGTGGCGCCATGCCGGTCGCCATCGCCGCGACAATGGAGGAATCGAGCCCGCCCGAAAGATACGAACCGACGGGAACATCGGCACGCATCCGGATCCGGGTGGCATCCGTGAGCAGCGCACGCAACTCTTCGGCAGCGGCACGTTCGTCTGTAAACAGCGGCGATGCCCCGCGGTCGGGATAGTCGAGTTGCCAGTAGGGGCGGATCGCAACCTTGCCCTTTTCCGCAATCATGAGATGCGCCGGCTCGAGTTCGTGAATGTCGCGGAATCCGGTGCGCGGGGCGATTGGGGCCCAGAGCGTGAAGATCTGGTCGAGCGCGATCGGATCGAGCTCGGCAGAAACGCCCGGCACTTGTAGCAAGGCCTTGATCTCGGAAGCGAAGTAGAGTGTGCCGCCATTGTTCATGTAGAACAGCGGGCGTACGCCCATCCGGTCGCGCGCCAGCATCATCCGCTGGCGGCGGCGATCCCATATGGCGAAGGAAAAGTCGCCATTGAGACGGGACAGACACTCCTCCCCCATGACATCGTAAAGATGCAGAATGACTTCGGTGTCGCTCGAGGTGCGGAAGCGCCGGCCCTTGGCGCGCAGTTCGTCGCGTAGTTCGACATAGTTGAAAATCTCGCCGTTGAAGGCGATCGTCAATTCACCGCTCTCGTCGGACATCGGTTGCTGGCCGTCGCCGAGACCGACGATCGACAGGCGCACATGGCCAAGTCCGGCCTCCTTGTCGACGAAGACGCCGTTCTCGTCCGGGCCGCGATGGGCGATCGCGGAAACCATTCTCTCAAGGAGGTTCTTTGCGTCTGGAACTGAGCCGAAATAGCCACCGAAACCGCACATGTTCAAATACTTTCACACCGGTCGATCACCGCTGAAGCATAATCCGCATGAGGGACTCATGGGTTAAATCTCCGGCATTTTCTGGTTGTATGGTAAATGCCACGGTTCGGGCTCAAAACCCGACTTAGAGGCAGAGAAATCTAACCTCGACGCTCCGAAATTCTTGTTTTCGATATCATTTTAAACATCAGATAGAGAAACAGGACCGGCCAAAAAATGCAGATGAGCAGTCCGGCAAGACGATACATGTTCCAAGGCGCACGCGCCTGCAAACCTTCAAGATAGGTCATCGCCAGGAGAAACAAGGCGGTCAGGCAATAGGCGGCAGTCGCAAAATACATCCATGACATGCGGTCGCCCTCACGACACAACATTAAGCTTCCTGCATGCCCCTCAGATCGATTTCGATTTTAGACAACGACATGCAGCAAATCAAAGTACCACAGCAACCTTTGCGCGTCCCACATGACGCCCGGCGCTGCAGGTAATAGCGGCCAAGAATTTTATAGCACTGAAAATTACGTCTTTAAACGGAGAATTAACATTCTCTAAAGAATGGTTAACCATGCTGGCGACAATGTCAACGGGCGCCGGTCTCGCTCGATACCAATCCCTGCAGGACGTGGCTTGAACGCCAGCCGTCGAGCACCCCTGCCGAAGGGGCATACATCGGATTTACGCGGGTGGACCCACGTTGCCGTTGTTGCAACCGCCTAGCGATCATGCCGCCTCGAAACGAACAAGAGATCGAAGCCACGAAACTCCCGACGGGCGATCGATTTGCGGAGCGCCGCCCAGATCGCCGAGGGATTATCGAGGTGGAAGCCGCTCAGGCTGCGGATCAGGCGCAACGTGGCAGCAATCGTGCGAATGGCGCGCAGCGCCGAAGGTCCGCTCAGCGAGGCAAAGAGGATCTGCGGATGCACCGCAAGCAGGACTCCGGCCGTGCGTTGCGGATCGATGGCCCGGAATTGATCCAGAGCGCGATACTCGTATCCCTCGATGTCGATCTTGAAGCAGAGCCGGTCCGTCCGGGCCATGGTCTGAAGCTCGGCGATCGTAACCGTCTGCGCACGGATCGCCTCGCCGTTGTCGTCGGCAATCAGCGCGGAGGTTTCCGAGCTGCCGAAACCGCCGCCGACGGAGTGCAGCACCAGCACCTCGTCCTCGGACAGTGCGGCGTTGATCACGCGCACCTCGCCGCTGTTTTCCGGCTGCATCTCCTTGAGAATACCGAAGCAAACGGGGTCAGGCTCAACGGTAATGACGTTGTCTGCGATCTGCGCTGCCCAATAGGGCGTCACCCCGATCCATCCGCCGATATCGATGAAGGTCGTCTTGCGGTCGACAAGGCGCTCGATGTTCTGAAACGTACAAGGTTCCCAATCGCCATTCTGCAGCCGCGAGAAGAAGCGCTTCTTCTCAGGCTTGTCGGGAAACTGAACGGTCTTGCGGAAATAGGTGATCGAACGCATGTCGCCTGTCTATCCGATAAACCCGCCAAGCGGAATCGCTTTTGCGAAAGGCTCACATGCCCTGAGGGTATGTTTCCACAATGGCACAGCTCAGGCTGGGAGCACGTCAGGCGTCGACCCGCTCGACCTGGCTACGGGCTTCGCTCAACTCGGCCGTGGTCTGGGCCAGGCGATCAGCCAGGACACGCATGATTTCCACCGCCATCTCGGGAAAATCGGCCAGCAGCTTGAGGAAATCCTCCTTGCGAATACGCAAGGCTTCGAGCGGCGTGGTGGTCCGCACGGTCGCCGTGCGAGGCGTATTACAGAGGATGGCGATTTCGCCGACGATGGAATTCTGCTCGAACTCGGCGATCTTGAAGGGACCGCCGGCGGTGTTGATCAGCACCTCCGCCTTGCCGGAGAGAATGACATAGGCCGCATCGCCGATGTCACCCTGATAGAACAGCGCTTCCCCGGCACCGAACATGACCCGGTCGGACGTGAAGGCAAGAAGCTTCAACTTTGCCGGCGGCAACCCCGAAAACAGGGTAATCCGGCGCAGCATTTCAACTTCATCCTTGAGCAACATCACAATCCGTGTCTCCGATTTCCCGTCGGGAGCAGTCTGCCTCCCGCATCGCGGCGGGACCATATGTTCGTGCCCTGACATTAATATTACATCAAGATGCCATTTCCTTGTAGTCGCGTCCGTCATCCACTGCGGCGTCGGCGCCGGTGTCATGAATCAGGCGCCCATTTTCGAACTGCGCCACGCGATCGAAGAGGTCCAGCAACGATTGATTGGCAAGAACCCAGATGATCGCAGGATCGCGCCCGGCCCGGTCAAGCATCGAGAAGACATTGCGCACGACCTGCTCCTGGACGCGTTGATCGAGCGCAAGCAGCGGCTGGTTGAAGATATAAAAATCGCAGGCGCGGACAAGCGCGCGCGCAAGATCGAGCTTTTGCCGCTGTGCCGCCGTCAGACGCTTGCCGCCTGCTCCGACATTGTAATCGAAGCCGAAGGCCAGGACTTCGTTGTAGAGGCCACCGGCCTCGAAAAGGTTGCGAACAATCGCCCGGATCTTTTCCGAACCATCGGCATGCTTGTGGCCAATGCGCCCGAAGAGCACGTTGTCGATGATGCTGCCCGAGGCGATGTACCGGTTCGGACGATAGTGCTCGATCATTCCAACGAGGTCGGCCGGCAGCCCCTCATCGAACTCGCGGCGCGCGGCAACAACCTTCGCCATGACCTCGTCCGTCAGTAAACCGAAGCGGTGCCGCGGCTCGATGTAATCGAAGCACAGGCGGATGATCTTGATCTGATCGTCTTCTGAAACCTCTGCCTTGCCGCGGGTGCGCACCTTCTGCAGAATGGCCTCGTAGACAGGTATTTCCTCGGCGGTCATAAAGGTCAGCTGCTGGAAGAACGGGTGATCCGGCGGCAAGTCGCGGAACAGTTCGACCACGTTCTCCGCAATCTCGAGCCCCATCTCATAGAAGGTGTCGCGCAGCCCGACCCGCTGCAGGACCGTCTTGAAGAACGGGTGGTTTTCAAGCGCACTCGCCCACATCGCCTGATCGGTGATGGTGCCGAACAGCAGGTTTTCACCGATAGTGGCCTCGATGTTGTAGGTTCCCGGTTCGAAGAACACGACGAGATCGCTGAGCTTTTCCTTTTCGAGACTCTGCCTGAGCGCGCTGCGCATTTCAACGATACCGGCCGCGAACGCCGCGTGGCGGTTCGGATCGATCGTCGAGCGGACGGCAAGCGCCATCACGTCATTGGTCAAAAGCACGGCGTCGAGGACCGGGCGAATCTGCACGAGCAGGTCATCCGGGCCGCTCGCCCCGGCCGAGCCGTAGTCGACCCAGTCGCTGTTGACATCCAGATGCGGATTGCCGGCAAGGCGCGCCTCGGTCACTTCCCATTTGCGGTGTGAAGCACCCTCCCCTTCGTAGCTTACTTCCGTCAGTGGAGCGTGCTTCAGGCCATAGAGGAGGTTGTCGCCGAGGCTCCCCTGGAACACGTAGACATCGGACGAAGCATAGGCGATCCGACGTCCGGTAACCGATTCCGGAATCTCCAGAATATCCTGTCCGCCGACGACCACCTTGCCGCTCGCCGGCCAGACCAGCCGGCCGAAGGCCTCCGCCAGCACCTCGCCACCGCCGGTCAGCGCCACCTTCTCGCCCGGCTGCACCTGAAGCGACACGTGGTCGAGCACGGTCGACCCACCGTCGTCGACCACCGTGAGGTTCACTGCCGCCAGCGGTCCGTTCAACGATTCGATGGCCCCTGCTGCGACGGCCTGGACCTTGGGATCGAGCAACGAATCGACGCTGAATTGCTCGACCACCTGCGCGTACTTCACCTGAACGTCCTGGCGGGCCTGGTCCCAATCGATCAGTTCCTTCAGCGGACCCGGCAGGTCCTTGTAGGCGCCGATGACGGCAACGAGCTGACCGATATCGAGGCGACCTTGCAGGGCGAAATAGCCGCCGATCGCGTAGAACAGGAACGGCGTGACCTGCGCCAGGAAGTTGTTGATGAACTTGACGAGGAACTTCCACTGGTAGAGGTCGTAGCGGATCTTGAAGATCCGGCCGAGCCGGGCCGCGATGTCGGCGCGCTCGTAGTTCGACGTGTCATGGCCGCGAATGGCACCGATGCCGTCGACGATTTCGCTGACACGACCGGAGAGTTCGCGCGCCGTCAGCTGCCGCTCACGTCCAAGGACCAGTAGCCGCTTGCGCATGCGCGGAATGATGACCGCCTGTACGGCCACGATCAGCGTCGCGATCAGACCGAGCCAGAAGCTCTGCAGCAGGATGAACACCAGCGCCGTCAGCGCCTGGCCGCCAAGCAGCGCCGGCGAGACGAAGGCGTCACCGGTAAAGCCGCCGAGCGGCTCGACCTCATCCTTGATCATCGTTGCGATTTCGGCCGGCTTCACTCTCTTGAAGTGGCTCGGCGGGAAACGGAGGACACGATCGACGAGTTCGAAGCGGATGCGCCGCAGCAGGCGCTCGCCGAGCCGGCCCTTGAAGGTGTTGATGTAGAACTTGAAGAGGCCGTTGACGACCACCAGCAGCAAGAACACCAGGCTGAGCGCCAGCAGCATGCCTTCACGGCCGAGATGGAAACCGTCAAAGACATTGATCGTTCCGAAATACGGCAAGTCGAACGAAATCGGCAGGAAGGCCTGCGTCGCCTCCGGACTGTCGAAGCCGTCACCCTGGATAGGTCCGTTGACGATCTGCTTCGGCAGGTCGAAGGACAGGAAGTAGGGGATCATCGACAGCGCGACAATCACCAGAATCCAAAGCTGATCCTTGCGTGTGTGGGTCCAGATGTAGCGGGAAAGGCGTGGTTCCATGTGTCTGGCAATAGGACCTTATTGAACACGATAGCTGCTTGCGTGGCGGACTGCCGTTTGCCCCACCACGCATCATTCCTCGGCGGAGCCTCCGGATGGGTGCCTGTCGGCGCTCGATCGCGAAGTGGATGCCTGCATATTCCGCCCGGCGCCGAATCCGGTTCTGTCGATTATGCAGGTGCGAGGGAAATCTGCAATGGACGCGGTTTCCACTCCACTGCCGCGAAGGCAACCACAGAGAACGTCACTCTCCGAAGCACACGCCGTTATTGCACTCGCCCGGCGCCCAGCTTACAACGAGCGCATGAAACACACCAGCCACCAGCCTTCCCAAAGCAGCGATTGGTACGAGCATGCCTTTGATTTGGCACGCGGTATCGCCGCCTATACGCAAAGCCCCCTTCTCGAAGGCGTCGCCAAGGTAATCGCGCAACATCCAGAAGCCCACATCGCCAACGCCTTCAACCACAAGCAGATTGCCTGCAAGGTGTGGGCGCGCGATACGCTCCTGAATGTTGCTGGCTCATCCTACGCTAAGGTTGCGATCCTGGGCGGTTGGTATGGCATCCTGGGCGCGATGCTGCTGGAGGACGCGCGCTTCAATGTGGCTGCGGTCGACAGCTTCGACATCGACCCGGATGTGGAAACAGTTGCGCAAACCCTCAATTTTGCCTTCCCGGAGAAATTCCGTGCGGTGACGGCCGACATGTATGCGATCGACTATACGGCGCTCGGGGCCGACCTCATCATCAACACGAGTTGCGAACACATCGCCGATCTGAGGGCGTGGCTCGATCGCATCCCCGCCGGCACGCGCGTCCTCCTGCAATCCAACGACTATTTCAGCGAGCCCACCCATATCAATTGCGTGGCTTCCGTCGAGGACTTCAAGAAACAGGCGGCGCTTTCGACGGTCGAATTTGCCGGCGCCCTGCCAACGAAAAAATATACCCGCTTCATGGTGATCGGTAAGGTCTGAGGTTAGCCGGCGCGCCGCAGCGAAGCGGCCATCTACCTGTCAAACAGCGCCTCAGCCGGGCCCACGCACGCAAAAGACGCCGCCCGCGCGAAAGACCGATCAAAGAGCGGTGCGACTTTCCAGGATTTCGGCAGTCTTCTTCGCGCCGTCCAGATCCAGCGGCGGAATGTTCGGCTTCGGTCGCGCCAGCATCGCTTCGACATCGTGTGCCAGCCTCTCGGGCGTCACCTCGGCCTCCGGCAGCACGCCGGCAAGGCCGAGCTTCTCGAGCCGTTCCGCGCGGGTCGACTGCTCGGTTTCGCCACCAGCGACGAAGGGGATCAGCAGGGATCCGCAGCCGGCACGGATGATGTCGCAGACCGTGTTATAGCCGGCCTGAGAAACCGAAAGCCGGACACCCGAAAGCAGGCTGGCGAAATCCCTTCGGAAGCGGAAGAGCTGCACGTTGCCGGGTGCTGCAGCCTGGAAGACATCGTAGTCCTGCTGTGGCAAGTTCGGCCCCGTGACCAGGCACCACTGCAGTTCGCGCGGCAGCAAGCTTGCCGCCTGCAACGCTGCGCCGATCAGTTCCTTGCCCACCGCACCGCCACCGGCCGAAACGAGCACGTCGAACGTTTCCGCCGGAGCGGCCGGTGCCGGCCCGGCCACAAGGCCGGTATAGACGACCTTGTCCTTGATCTCGTCCGCGTAGGGATAGGTCTCTTCGAGCCGCGCAAAGGCAGGGTCCCCATGCACCAGCACGAGATCGAAATATGCGCTGACAACGTCGAGGGTCTCTTCGGCGCGGCCGGGTTTCGTCCGCTCCTGCAGGATGTCGCGCAGAGAAGCGGCAACGAGGGGTCTTCTGGTCTGCTTTTCGATCACCTTGAGCAAGGGCATGAGCTCAAAACGCATCTGCCGGCGACCGAAAGGGAAGGCCTCGAAGAGGACGATATCGGGATTGCAGGCAAGGTAAGCCTCGATCAGCAGGTCGCGGCGCCTGTCCTTGAAGGCATCGCTGACCGGATTCCCTTCGCCGTCTGCAAGGCCGGAAAACCCCTTGTCGCCGGCTAGCACCGGCGGAAGGGCCACATGCTTTACGTCGGTTCCCGGGAACCCCGGCACCGGGCTGCCGCCGGTCAAAACGGTCACCTCGAAGCCCCTGGCGGCAAGTGCGCTCGCAATCCGGCTCGCCCGCGCCAGATGGCCGATGCCGAGCAGATGTTGCACGTAGAAAAAAACACGGCGTGCGCGCATCACACGGCTCTCCATTCGCTGGCAAACAGGCCGGCAAGCTGATCGATACTGGTGTGGTGATCGAATTGCTCGCGCACCTTCCGCTCAGCCGCGCCGCCCAGCCTGTGACGGAGCGCTGGATCTCGGATGAGTTGCTCCAGGGCCTGTGCAAGCGCCTGTGGATCTTCCGAAGGGACAATCCGACCGTTCTCGCCATCGACGAGCAGTTCCGGAACGCCGGAAATCGCCGTAGAGACACAAGGCAGCCGCTGGCTCGACGCTTCGACGAGCACATTGGGCAACCCGTCGCGATCGCCGTCGGCGGTGATGCGGCAGGCAAGCGCGAAGATATCGCTCGTCCGGTAATGGGCAAGCACGTCCGTCTGGTCGAGCGCACCCTTCCAGACAACCCTGTCGGAAACGCCAAGCTCGGCGGCAAGCGCCTTGAGCGTGCTGGTCAGTTCACCGGCACCGATATGTTCGAACCGCCAATGAAGGTCCGCCGGCAAAAGCGAGAGTGCCTTCAGCAAGACGTCGTATCCCTTCTTGCCGACGGCGCGGCCGACGCTGACGAGGCGCACGGGATCCGAAGGGTCGGAACCGTTGCGGTCGGAATGCGTGCCCCCGAACCGCGGGAAACGGTCCAGATCAAGGCCGTGGTAGCTCAGATGCACCCTCGCCTTCTCGGTCGTCAGACTCTTGAGATGCTCATAGCCCATGCGCGTGCATGTGACCGTCCAACGTGCTCGGCCCAGTTTTTCGGAAAGCTCCCAGTCCGGTGACGTCCAGATGTCCTTGGCGTGCGCCGAGCAGCTCCAGGGCGTACCGGCGATCACGCTGGCATAGGCGGTCACCGAAGCCGGCGTGTGGATGAAATGCGCGTGCAGCCAGCGCGGATTGCCCGGCCATTCCGAAGCAAGCACCACGGCCTGCCCGAACCGGCGAAAGCGGTTGCGGCTGAAATCACGGCGCAGGTCCTTCAGAAAAAGCCCGAATGCCGGCCAGAAACCCGGTTTTGGCAAGGAACGGACGAGGCCACGCAGCACCCGCAGCGGCTCCTCATGCAAATACTCGGGCAGATAGTGAACATCGGCACGAATTTCATCGTGAACCGGATGGCGCTTGCTGTCGGTCGGACGGCGAAGCGCGATCAATACGAGGTCCAGTCCAGCCCGCTCAAGGCCAAGCAGTTCCTGCGCGATGAAGGTTTCCGAAAGACGCGGATAGCCCTTCAGCACGACTGCAATCTTGCGATCTGTCGGCAATGCTTCAGCTCGATTTCTTCACGATATTCAGGTGGTCGCTCGACGGCCGGTCGAGCCACCGACCGACGATCTCGGTGATATGGGCGAGCCCTTCCAGTCGCAGGCCGTTTGCGGTGCTTTTCGAAGGCGGCGCCCGCAACGGCAGCGCCTTCAGTGCTGCCGCCAGCCGCAGCGGATCTTCCGCTTCGTCCGGCAACAGCATTTCGACGAGGCCAAGCTCGGCCGCGCGGCGGGCGCGGATCAACTGCTCTTCGCGCGGCTGGATGCGCGGTACGATCAGCGCCGGCTTGTCGAAGGAGAGGATTTCGCAATAGGTGTTGTAGCCACCCATGGCAACGACGCCCTTTGCGCCGGCGATGAGCTCTTCCATGCGATTGTCGAA
The DNA here is from genome assembly GCF_028993555.1 of Ensifer adhaerens. Lineage (NCBI taxonomy): Bacteria > Pseudomonadati > Pseudomonadota > Alphaproteobacteria > Hyphomicrobiales > Rhizobiaceae > Ensifer > Ensifer adhaerens. The sequence continues at coordinate 1,924,319 of NZ_CP118611.1, forward strand.
TTCGATGATCTTGATGTAGGGGATCTTGCTGCCCTTACGGATCAGCTTTTCCCGCTTCTTGACCGGCATATAGGGCCCGAGCACGATCAACGCCCTGTGCGTCAGCTCCGGGTCTTGCTGGTAGGCGTGAATGACCTGGTGGATCAGATCGGCGCCGTCGCCGCCGCCGCCGGTCGTCACCAGAATGTAGTCGCCTTGGGGCTTATGGCCCGGCAGTTCCTCGCGCGGAACGCTGCGCTGCAGGAAGCCGACGAAGTCCATCCGGTCGCGCACGGCCGGCGGCACTTCGAGTTCGGTCAGCGGATCGTAAAAATCCGGCGGGCCATAGACCCAGATCGTATCGTAATACTGCTCGATCTTGCGCATCGTATCGCGCCGCTTCCACTCTGCCTCCAGCAGATGCGGCGCGTCCATGACCTCGCGCAGGCCAAGCACCAGCGTCGTGCCATGCGCCTTCAGATAGGTCAGTGTTTCCTCCACCTCGCCGCGCAGCCCCATGGGCTCCTTGTCGACGATGAAGATGTCCGGCTTGAAGGTTTCGGCCGTGTGCCGGATGATCGCCTGGCGCATCTTCAGCGTCTCGTCGAGCTCGATGTGCCGGTCGAGCGAGGTGTAGTCGCCGTTGTGCAGCTTGATCACGCTCGGGATTTTTACGAAATCCACACGCGCGCGATAATCGAAGGCGCCGGCGATCGTCGCCCCGGAGATGATCAGGATGTTCAAGCCGCGATAGTCTTCCACCAGCGAATGCGCAATCGTGCGACACCGCCGGAGGTGTCCGAGCCCGAACGTATCATGGCTATACATGAGGATCCGGGCATCTTCGAAACGCCGCATCATGCAAGAAACCTTTCGCTCAGGATCAATGAACCGTTTCACGCCGACCGATCGTCGGCGTCAAATCGGGCTTCATTTGTAGGGATCGGCCGCGTCACGCAACCCATCTCCCAAGAAGTTGAATGCCAAAATCACAAGAATGACCGGAATTGTGGGAAATAGGAGCCAGGGGTAGAACGCAATAACGCTGACGCTTTTGGCCTCCGTCAAGAGAATGCCCCAACTGGTGATGGGGGGTCTGAGGCCGAGACCGAGGAAACTCAGGGCGGTCTCGCCGAGGATCATGCCGGGGATCGAGATCGTCGCCGTGGCGATCAGATGCGACATGAAACCGGGCACGAGATGCCGTCCGATGATGCGGCTGCTCCTTGCGCCCATCAACTGGGCCGCAAGCACATAATCTTCCTCGCGAAGCGCCAGCAGTTTCGAGCGCACCGCGCGCGCAAGCCCCGTCCAGTCCAGGAGACCAAGGATGATCGTGATCGCCAGATAGATCAGGATCGGGCTCCAGGTCGCCGGCATGATCGCTGCGAGCGACAGCCAGAGCGGGATGCTCGGGATAGACTGCAGGACTTCGATGACACGCTGGACGATGAGATCGAAGACGCCACCGTGATAACCCGCAAGGCCACCGATGACGATGCCGAGCACGAAGCTGACGGTGATGCCGAGCAGGCCGATCGTCAGCGAAATTCGGGCACCGTAAATGATGCGCGACAGCACGTCGCGACCGAGACGGTCCGTTCCAAGGAAGAACGCCTGACCGTCCTTGGCCGGGCAAACGAGATGTACATTGCTGTCGAACAGCCCCCAGAAGCGATAACTGTCGCCGCGGCAGAAGAAGCGAAGCCGCTGCACATCCGTGACATCGTCGGCATAATTGCGCTTCAACGTTTCCATATCCAGCGTCATGGTCCGTCCATAGACGAAGGGACCGACGAACTTGCCCTCATGGAACAGGTGCACCGCCTGCGGCGGCGCGTAGATATAATCCATGTTGCGGGTGTGCAGGTTATAGGGCGCCAGGAACTCGGAGATGAGGATCGACAGGTAGAGCACGGCGAGGAAGATGCCGGAGACGAGCGCGAGCCTGTGGCGGCGGAATTTCCACCACATCAGGCGAAGCTGGGAAGCCTGGTTGACGCGCACCTGCTCGTCGGTCATCGCCTCGACGGAATAGGGATCGAAAGGAGCTGTCGATACGTAATGCGGCAAGGGCTCGCCGGGCGCCGGAAGAAATGACGTCACTTGGTGCTCCTGCCTTGCAGCCGAATTCGAGGATCGAGAATGGCGAGCGCGATATCGGAAATCAGCACGCCGATCACGGTTAGGAAGGCGAGGAACATCAGGAACGAACCGGCGAGATACATGTCCTGGCTTTGCAGGGCCTTGATCAGCATCGGACCGGTGGTTTCCAGCGACAAGACGATCGCGGTGATTTCAGCGCCGGAAATGATCGCCGGCAGGATCGAGCCGATATCCGATATGAAGAAATTCAGGGCCATGCGCAAAGGGTATTTGACCAGCGTACGCATCGGCGAAAGCCCCTTGGCGCGGGCCGTCACGACATACTGCTTCTGCAGCTCGTCAAGCAGATTTGCACGCAGACGCCGGATCATGCCGGCAGTGCCCGCCGCACCGACGATGATGACGGGGATCCAGATATGTTCGAGGATCGATTTCGCTTTCGCCCAACTCATCGGCTCGGCCAGATATTTCTGGTCCATCAGGTGGCCGATCGAGATCCCGAACCAGATATTGGCGAAATACATCAGGATCAGCGCCAGCATGAAGTTGGGGATGGCAATGCCGATAAGCCCCATGAGCGACAGGCCGTAGTCGCCCCAGCTGTACTGATGGGTGGCGGAATAGATGCCGATCGGAAAGGCGATCAGCCAGGTGAAGATGATGGTGACGAAGGAAACGAGGATCGTCAGCCACAGACGGTCGCCGACGACAGAGCTGACCGGCAGCTCGTATTCGAAAGAATAGCCGAAATCGCCCTGCAGCATGCCGCCGAGCCAGTAGACGTAGCGCAGGACCGGCGGCTGGTCGAAGCCGTACTCTTTCCTCAGCGCCTCGATCTGCTCCATGTCGACGCCTTCGCCCTGCGCCTTGATCTCGGCGACATAGCTCTCGAAGTAGTCGCCCGGCGGCAGTTCGATGATGGTGAAGACAAGCGCAGAAATGATCAGGAGGGTTGGAACCATCGCTGCGATACGCCAGAGAATATATCGCAGCATGTCAGGCTTCCTGCTCGATCCAGAAGGTATCGGTCTTGTAAACACCAAAATAGGCGGTGGGATCGAAACCGTAGAGCCCCGTTTCCGGCACGTTCCTAAGCTTCGTCGCCACGAGGATCGGCTGTAGCGAGGCGTTGACGATACCGATCGAGAAGACCTGGTCCGTGTAAATCGACAGCATGCGGGTCCAGATCTCCGTGCGCTCGGCGTCTTCAGCCGAGTGTCGCCAGCGTTGCAGCAGCTCCGTCAATTCGACCGCGGCAGGCAGATCCGGCGGCTGGCCCATTTCACCATGGGACAGGTAGTTGAGTCCCCAGACCGGCCATTGCAGTTGGTCGTCGGCCGTCGGCGCCAGTTGCCCCGGGTTCATGCCCGGCGTCGGAACGCCGTTGTCGAGCCCGAACCACATCGACATGACGATTTCGCCGCCGACGGCACGACTGCGGAACGTGTCGCGCTGCGAGGTGCGAATGAAAAGCGATATTCCGACCTTCTGCCAGTAGTCGGTGACGAGCTGCAACACGTCCGTCTCGAGTGTGCTTTCGCCGGCGGTTTCCACGACGATTTGCGCGGCCCGGCCGTCGGGCAGGACGCGAATGCCGTCGCTACCGCGTTGCGTCAGGCCCGCTTCGTCGAGCAGCGCGTTGGCTTGATCGGGATCATGAGCCACCCAGGCGTTGGCAAACTCCGGACGGAACAACGGGCTGTCCGGCAGAACCGTGTCGGCGCTCTCCTTGGTCAGGCCGTAGAAGACTGCCTTGTTGATCTCCGTGCGGTCGATGGCCAGCGAGAGCGCGCGGCGAACGCGCACATCCTGCAGCAACGACCGCCAAACCGTGTCCGAGCAGTTGAGGTTCGGCAACAGCGCCAGGCGCGAGCCCTGCGTCTTCTTCCACAGTAGCACCTTGACCGGATACCGCTTCTCGGAATCCTTGAGGAAGGTATAGTCGACAAAGTCGATACCTGTCGCCTGCAGGTCGCTTTCACCCGTGCCCGTCTTTGCCGGGATCAGCGCCGACGAGCTGACGTTGAGCACGAACTTGTCGATATAGGGAAGCTGCAACCCATTCTCGTCGACGCGATGGAAGTAAGGGTTGCGCTCGAAGACGAACTGTTCGGCCGGAAGCGGCGTCGTGTTGCGCCATGGGTCGAGCGTCGGAAGCGCGGGGTTCTCAGGGCGATAGGAGCGAGCCATGCGCATATGGAGCTGGCTCCACTTCTTGACGCGCTGCTCCTTCATCAAGACCTTGAGCTTGTCTTCTTCCTGATATTTCTCGTGGAACTGCTTGAGATAGGCGGAAGGCACCGCTACCACCAGCGGCTGCGGTGCTGCGAGCTTCTGCAGGAAGTCCGGATTCGGCGTCGACCACGTATAGCGAACGGTTCGCTCGTCGATGACTTCGAACTTTCCGGCCTCGCCGTCCATCACCAGCGCGGTCGGCAAACCGGCGGGGCTCAGCTTCTCGTTGTTGAGCACATCGTCCCAGCAATAGCGGAAGTCCTCGGCCGTCAGTGGCGTTCCGTCGGACCACTTGTGCCCTTCTCTCAGATGGAAGGTGAAGATGCGGTCCTCGACCGTCTCGTAGCTTTCGAGAACATCCGCTTCGAGCTTCAGCGTTTCATCATAGCCGACCAGTCGGGCATAGCCGTAGACGGTCATCAGCCGGATGTCCTTGGCACTGCCGATGAGCATCGTCACGACACCGCCATGCTTGCCGGGCGTGCGCCCCAGGGCAGCGACGTTGATGACACGTGGCGTCTTGGGCAAGCGCTCGCCGACCGGCGGAAGTTTGCCGTCGGCAATCAGTTTTTCCAGAAACGCCGGCTCGACCCCAGCAGCCAAGAGCCGCATGGGAAATGCCACGGTTGCAAGCAATGCCAGTACAGTTCGGCGGGTGATCATGGCCGTAACTCCCTTGCATCCACGGACCGGCGCGCCAGCACGAAGTGGTCGCCACCGAGATCGGCGGGGATGAGCGTGTCGCCAGCGTCGTCGACACGGAACTGCGGTCCCCAGCGCCGCATATCCGATCCTTCGCTGTCCTTCAGCCTGTCGAAGTCCAGCGGCCGGTCAAGATCCGGATAGGGAACGGCCGCCAGCAGCGACTTGGTATAGGGATGTACCGGCTTGCGCATCAGCACCTCGCGCGGGGCGAGTTCGACGATGCGGCCGGCGCACATGACGGCAATACGGTCCGCCATATAGTCCACAACCGCAAGGTTGTGCGAAATGAACAGGCAGGTCAGCCCCAACTCTTTCTGCAGATCCTTGAGAAGATTGAGAATCTGTGCCTGAACGGAAACGTCCAGCGCCGAAACCGGTTCGTCGCAGATCAGCAGTTCCGGCACGAGCGCGAGAGCCCGGGCAATGCCGATGCGCTGGCGTTGGCCACCCGAGAAGCTGTGCGGATAACGGTTGATGAAGCGCTGGTCGAGACCAACAGCCTGCAGCAGCGAACGCACCGTCTCGACGCGTGATTTCGCCGTCCCGCGACCGTGGATCTCCAAGGGCTCGCTGAGGATGTTCTTGACCGTCATGCGCGGCGAAAGTGACGAAACCGGGTCCTGGAAGACCATCTGGATTTTCGAGCGCAGCGCCTGAAGCTCGTCGCCCTGCACCTTCAAGACATCGACAGGCCCTTCGCCGTTGTCGAATATTACCGATCCGGCATCGGGCGTAACGGCGCGCATGAGGATCTTGCTGACGGTCGTCTTGCCACAACCGCTTTCGCCAACAAGACCAAGACATTCGCCGCGACGGATGTCGAAGCTGACATCATCGACGGCACGATGCAGTGTACTTTCCCCGCCCCCGAACCAGGAGGAACTCCGCGTGCCATAGGTCTTCGAAACATTGCGGACGGAAAGCAGCACATCCGGGCCGGTGGGTTTGTCCGCTGCCGTGGTCCCGAGCAGCGTGCCGGCCTTGACCGACACTTCGCGCAGCGCCTTCAAACGCTCGCCGGGTTTCATGTCGAAATGCGGGACCGCCGCCATCAGACCCTTGAGATAGGGATGCTGCGGGTTGCGGAAGATGGCTTCGACAGGGCCAGCCTCGACGATCTGCCCGTGATAGATCACCACTACCTCATCCGCCATGTTGGCGACGACGCCGAGGTCGTGGGTGATCAGCAACATCGCCATATTGAGCTTCACCTGAAGCTCGCGCAGAAGTTTCAGGATCTGGGCCTGTACGGTCACGTCGAGCGCGGTCGTCGGTTCGTCGGCAATCAACAGCGCCGGCCGGCAGATCAGTGCCATCGCGATCATCGCGCGCTGGCGCATGCCGCCGGAAAGCTCGAACGGATACATGTCGTAGGCGCGCTTCGGATTGGCGAAGCCGACATAGCCGAGCAGTTCTTCTGTCCGCGCCCGGCGTTCGGCCTTTTCCGCATCCGTGTGGATCTTCAGCACCTCGGAAATCTGGTTTCCGATCGTATGGAGCGGCGACAACGACGTCATCGGCTCCTGAAAGATCTTGCTGATACGCGTGCCGCGCAGGCTACGTATTTCCTCACCTTCCCGCTCCAGCGCGAGCAGGTCGGTCGGCTTCGCCGAAGTGATCGGATCGTTGAACAAAATCTTGCCACCAACCCTGGCGACGTTGGGCAAGATGCCCATCACGGCCTGGCTGATTGCCGACTTGCCCGACCCCGACTCACCAACGAGCGCCGTGACCTTGCCGGGCAAAATCCTGAAATTCGCATTGTTGACGGCTTGCACTTCGCCGCCGAGCACCGAGAATGTGATCCGCAGACCTTCAACTCGAAGCAGGTCCGCCCCAGATGTCATAGCAGCACGCTTCCCTCATTGCTTTTTATCCGCCGCCTCTAAAAAAAGACTAGCGCAGCTTCAGAGGGCTGTCCAGCATGGCCAGTTGCAACCGGAGCATTGCCCCGTGCATCTTCAGTTGGTTAGAGCGCGGGGCACGTCCCGCCCTTCAGCACGTCGGAGCAATTCGGCGAGCGGCGGAAGTCGTCATAAAACAGCGTCCAGTTGGTCGTATCGGCAGCCCGATAGGGACCGAACTTGAAGTACTGGTTCTTGCCGAGCCCCTTGTCGGCGTGACCGACATGCCCCGCCACCGTGATGATCGGCTTGCCGTTGGCAAAGAGCTCGATGCGCCCCGTGCCACCGGCCCCCGGCAGCGTGTAGATCGCGAAGTCGATCCAGCCGGACTTTGGATCCGGCAGCGGGTTGCCATGGTTCGTCACCTTGATGGCATCCGTGCAGGCGTTGAACAGGCTGCCGTCTTCCGGTTTCCAGTTGCTGTCGGCGGCGACCAGCATACGCATCTGGTTGACGGCAGGCCGCCCCCATACCGGGATCTCGCCAGGCCTGCAGTTCGCTGGCGTACCTTCCGGGCCGGACGAGAGCGGCGCGATGTAATTGGTCTCCACCGTGACGAAGAGCTTGCCCGCCTCTAGGCGCAAAGCGAGAAACGGGCTGAAATCACCTTCGGCACCGGGATCGATCTCACGCTTCCATTGGGCGATCAGATAGCGGTGATCTTCCTTTGGGACCGGATCGGCGAATTTGACCGCGAAACCATACCAGACCCCCTGGTCATAGGGAACGCGCAGCGCCGTCTTCTCCCAAATCTCGGCTCGCTCGCTACAACCATCAAGCGAATCCGGGCAGGTCGGAATGACGCTCAGCTTGAGTGCGCCTTTGCCGGTGTGCGTCACCTGGTCTTGAAATTCCACCGTGCCCGCAGACTGCTCAAAATTCTCGCGATAGTAGAGCCCGCCTTCGGGGGAAAAATTCTGTCCCTCGAAGCCGTCAGACAGTTTGGTTTCCCACGGCTGCGCCATCGCGCCTCCGGCCATGGCGATGCTGGCGGCGACAATCACGGCTCGGAACATTCTTCCCCCTATTGAAGCATCTTGTCGATAAGACCACGCGGCGGTTGAAGCGGGCGAGTATTGCGATGAAGCAACATGACATGTTCCGCTTCGGAAAGTCCATCCTGCAACACATCGTCGAAGCGCTCATCGGCTCTGGCAAGCAATGCTGCATCGTTGGGGTAGAGAATCGTGAATTTCTGCCGCACTCCGCGCAATTTTTCCTGGCCGAGCGCCGTCCAGTCTCCGCCGCAGTAATTGACGAAGGCCTCGCTGGCGACGACGCTGTGTGCATATTTCTTGGTGAGGTTCTGCAGCCGCTGCACTTCGTTGACCGCCGAGCCGAAGGCGGAGAAGGTCAGCCGGTCGCGCAGCCCGACGTTGCCGAACATCACGTTGCCGACATGCAGCCCGATACCGTAGCCGATCGGATCGCGTGATTGCTTGCGCCTTTCGCCGTTCAGCATCTCCATGCGTACCGTTGCTGCGCGCACGGCGGCAAAGGCCTCGCGGGCGGCAAATTCGGATGGTTCCTTATGGCGTCCACACGGATAGACGGCGATGAACCCGTCGCCGACGAAACTCAGGATATGGCCGCCATTGCGATTGAAGGGCGCGGCGATCGCGTCGAAATAGCTGTTCAGCGTCTCGATATAGGACTGCCGCCCCTCCTTTTCCGCCAGCATCGTCGAGCGACGCATGTCGGCCATGACCAGGATCGCGCGCACGGTCTCGCCGTCGCCGCGGCGAACCTGGCCGCTCATCACGCGCCGGCCGGCACTGGAGCCGAGATAGGTGGTCAGCATGTTGTCAGCGAGTTTGCCGAGCACTGCCATCTTGGCAGCGACCGCGAGGTGATGCTGAAGCTTGAGCAACGCCCCGATTACATCATCGGTGAAGCCGCCATGACGGTCCGTCGTCCAGGAGCCGACCATGCCGTGGCCGGAATCCGCGCCGAGCGATTGCATGAAGGCCAGGTAATCCGTGGCGCCCATTTCCTTGAGATCGTCGAAGATCGGAAACTCGGACGGCGTATCCTGATAAAGGCGCCGCCGGACATGCTCGAGATTGTTGTTGAGCAGATAGTAATATGGGCTCTGCAGGAAGCGCTCGGGATTGAGCGCCAGCTCTTCGTGCCGAAGGCCGCTCACCTCGACGCCCTTGCCTCGGATCCAGGTAAAACCCAGGGCGTCATAGAGCGGGTGCAGCATCGAGAAGGAGAGATGGACGCGCATCAGCGGCAGGCCGGCAGCGGCAAGCCGCTCACAGAAACCTTTGACGATCGTTTCCAGCGGTGCGTCGCTGAGCGACGTCCGCATCAGCCAGTCGGCAACCTTGTCGATGAGGATTTCGGATACGTTGTCGTTCGCCAGGGCCATTTCGCGTCCTCACCATCACAGACCGTCCCGCGTCAGCATCCGGAGACGACGAACGCTCCGGCAAATTGCCGGTCCATGTTCGCGGTGGATGATGATGAGCCGTGCCCGTTAAGAAAATGCTCCAGCCGATTCCGGCGTCGATGACGTGCAGGCACCCGGAATGCGGCATTTACATCCTGCAGATATTGATGCCACCCGGCGATTTCCAGAGGCCGGGCAAAGTTTTTCTCGCACGACGTTTTGATAGCCGGCTCAAGGGCCTTGTCCCGCGGGCCGGCGAGCTGCCTCGCTTGACTTGGGGCTTGTTTCTCTCCAACAAACCACGACATGTTCGCGCGACGCCGTCCGCCTGGCCACGAGATCCGGAAAGCAACCTTGACCTCACCTCACTACGAAAGCCTGCTGTCGTCCATCTCCGCCTCGAGCGCCAGGGTTGGCGTCATCGGTCTCGGCTATGTCGGCCTGCCGCTGGCCATCGCCGCTGCCCGCGCAGGCTTTGCCGTTACCGGCTTCGACATCGATCCCACCAAGATTGTCGCGCTCGACGCGGGCACGTCCTACATCGCCGCCGTATCGGACGCAGCGCTCGTGAAAGAGAGCAGTGCCGGTCGCTTCAGCTCGACGACGGACTTTCAAAAACTGGCGGACTGCGACGTCATCATCATCTGCGTGCCGACGCCGCTCACCAAACACCGCGACCCGGATCTTTCCTTCGTCGAAAAGACATCGCGCGCGATCGCGGCGACCCTCAGGCCCGCACAACTCGTCGTCCTGGAATCGACCACCTACCCCGGGACGACCGACGGCGTCGTGCGCACCATCCTCGAGGAAACCGGGCTCAAGTCCGGCAGCGACTTCTTCGTCGGCTTTTCGCCGGAACGCGAGGATCCTGGCAATCCGACCTACGAAACGGTCAGCATTCCGAAAGTCGTGGCCGGCGACGGACCACAGGCTTCCGCGTTGATGGAACGGTTCTACGCAGCCGTGGTAAAGACTGTCGTGCCGGTTTCCTCCAACGCCACGGCCGAGGCCGTAAAGCTCACCGAGAACATCTTCCGCTCCGTCAACATCGCCCTCGTCAACGAATTGAAGGTCGTCTACGAGGCGATGGGCATCGACGTGTGGGAAGTGATCGAAGCTGCGAAGACAAAGCCCTTCGGCTACATGCCATTCTACCCCGGCCCAGGGCTCGGCGGCCACTGCATCCCGATCGATCCCTTCTACCTCACCTGGAAGTCGCGCGAGTACGAGCTTCCAACCCGCTTCATCGAGCTTGCCGGCGAAATCAACTCGGCCATGCCCCGCCATGTTGTCAGCCGCCTTGCCGAGGCGCTCGACCGCAAGGCTGGCAAGGCGCTCAGCCGTTCCAACGTCCTCGTCGTCGGCCTCGCCTACAAGAAGAACGTTCCGGATATTCGCGAAAGCCCGTCGCTGCGACTGATCGAACTGATCGAAGAGCGCGGCGGACGCACCGCCTATCACGACCCCTATGTCGCCGAGATTCCGCCGACACGCGAGTACGGCGCCCTGAAGGGCCGGCGTTCGGTCACGCTCGACGCGCAAGCGGTCGCCGAATTCGATGCCGTGCTGATTGCCACCGATCACGACAAGGTGGACTACTCTGCCCTTGCCGCTTCCGCATCGCTCATCGTCGATACGCGCAACGTGTTTCATCGCAACGGGCTGACCGGCGATCATATCGTGAAGGCTTAGTCCACCAGGCGCTGAAAACAGGCGGCACTGGCGGTGTCTTGCTAGGCCGCCTTTATGCGCGCCAGCGCGGCCTTGAGCTTGCTTGCCGCCACCGCGTAGCCGCCCGATGCGCCATCGACGAAATGCATGTGGTCCCGCGTCATCGGCGTCGGCACGATGCAGGTCATCAACGCCGAATCCTGTTGATGCAGCCCATAGTGCCCGATACCTGCCGCCTCCGCCTGCCTTAGTCGGGTCTCGATCCTCTCGAGCCGTTCGGCACTGACATCGATCGTCATTTTCAGCCCGTCATCGAACTTGCGGAAATCCGTGTTGTCGGCGAGGTCGCGGCGGTAGCGGCTGGTGTCGAACGAGCCCAGATTCCAGCCCATTCGGAGGCAAACAAACAGCACCAGCGTCTGCACGGTGATGAAGCAACGGGCGACAAAACGCCGTCCTTTCGGCGCCACGGCCCGCGCCTCGGCTCCGATGCCCTTGAAGGAGAAACGTGGCTTTGGCCCAAGTTCGGGTACCGGATGGCCGTTGCGTTCTTCCTCGTCGGCCAATGCGACAATATCGGCGATCAATGTCTGAAACTCCGGCCCATTACCCTTTGGCCCGGGCACGGCAATAATCGAGGCGATGGTGCCATGGCGGGACTTGATCGGGTTCCAGCGACACGAAAGCCCGGTGAGGTCAGGACGGCTGCCAGCCGCCGCAGCGCCGACGGGATAGCGCCCCGCCTTCATCGCCGCTTCGGCCCAACTGGCCCCGCCGCCGGCAAACATCGCGTAGGAAACCTCTTCGCTCGCCTTGAAGCGGGCGACACGCATGTCGAGGCCGTTGGCGCGGATGTCGCTGACCGGCACGAGGGCGGCACGCAATTCGAGCCCCAGCTCCTCCGCGACCCAGGTCTTCACGGCGGCAAGTGCATCGCGAGCGCGGTCCGCCATCGGTGCCGGCAGCGCGGCGAGCGCCCCGTCACCCCCGAAAACAAAGGGCATCGACTTTTCTTCGAGCGCGTTCATCAACGCCGAAATGACGCTGGCACCCGCCATGTTCACGGTCTTGTAGCGGCCTTCGGCAATCGCGGCGGTGGAGTTGACGATGTCGGCGACAGCAAGAAGCCAGCCGTCCGGCAGCGGGCGATAATTCGTCTCGTCCGCGACCCCTTCAAACGCATCGAAAAGAGGCACCGTGTCGTAAAACCGTCCGTCAGCCGCCTCACCCATGCGTGACCTGTTCCCTAAGTTACAGTCCGTTCGATAGATAATTTACATAACAGGGCAACAAAAAGTTTCACAGGCCGTTGCTAAGGCCACCACTACCCGCAAAGCCAGCAGGAACTGGGGGCTTAGCCGGGCAACTTGGTACTCCGCCCCTTGGCGAGGCTACGGTTACTTTCCAAATAATAACCCATGGCATTGCAGGGGTGCGGCCATATGTGCTTGTTTAACAGTCACACAAGGATCAAAATGATCCGAGCGTGCGTAGTGAAGCCGAAACTGAATGCGTGACGACAACTTTCGAGTGCGGTTCTGGGGCGTAAGAGGAAGTTTGCCGGTATCCGGCCAACAATACGTCGCCTATGGGGGAAATACATCCTGCGTCGAGATTCGATGCGGCAAGGATGTTTTGCTCTTCGATGCGGGGTCCGGGCTGCGCGAAGCTGGTTACTCGCTGATCGCCGAAGGCATCGATCAGTTCGACCTTTTCTTCACCCACAGCCACTATGACCACATCATCGGCCTTCCCTATTTCAAGCCGATCTACAAGTGTCAAAACTCGGTACGCTTCTGGTCCGGCCATCTGCACGGCACGATGACCACGAAGGAAATGATCCGCGACTTCATGCGCCCGCCCTGGTTCCCGGTGGACCCGGATATCTGTCAGGCGAGCCTCGACGGCATGGATTTCAAGCCCGGTGACGTGCTGACGCCACGCGCGGGAATCACGATCCGCACGACGAGCCTCAATCATCCGGGCGGCTGTGTCGGCTACCGTGTCGAATGGAACGGGCGCGCTGTCGCGCTCGTCTACGACACCGAGCATGAGCCCGGCATTCTCGATCCCGCTGTTCTCGAATTGATCGCCGGCTGTGACCTGATGGTCTACGACTGCACCTATCTCGAGAGCGAAATGGATCATTTTCAGGGCTTTGGGCACTCGACCGGCATGCATGGCGCCCGGCTGGCGATGGCCGCCGATGTCAAGCAGCTCGCCATGTTCCATCACGATCCGTCGCGCACCGACGAAGCGCTAGCCGCAATGGAACGCGACGTTCAGGCGACGTTTGCCGGCGCCTTTGCTGCCCGCGACGGACAGATCATCGAGCTGTAATTTCGCGGCCGGAAAGCCAGCGGCAGGCCGGATGTCCGCTGGTCGCCGCAAAGAGCTGTTCGAGAAACGCCCAGACACCCTCGTCGTGAACGAGGTGATGCGTCAGTACGCCGATCGTAGCGCCCTTCTGGTCGGCTCTCTCCTCGACATCGCCGGACACCTGTCGAAGCCTCTCAATGATGTCGGAGACGATCAGTGCATGGTCGCGGCAACCGCGCGTCGCGCGCCAATCCATGACATCGACATGGGTGTTGACGAGCTTGAACGGTGATGGTTTCTCGGGCCCGAAGACCGAGAGTACCGTAAAGCCGACGTCGGGCAGGCCGTCGAGGAGCGCCTGATCGATGCGGTTCCACGGCGGAACGAGCATTGGCACCAAGCCACCCGGGAAAAGCGTCCGCAGGCGGTCATAGCCGAGTTCGAGTTCGTGGAGCACCGTGGCGCGCGGCCGGTGCGCGCCAAGCTCCTGCTTCTTTTCCTCAGGTGGAGCGTGATTACGATGCGCCCACCCGTGTACGGCGATGCTGACATCTTCGAGCCCGTCGAGGCGGCGCGCGAGCGCTTCGCCGGCCTGCGCCGGCGGAACGGCCAGAACGACCGGAAGTGCGCATCGGTCGGTCAGCGACAGCAGACGATCGAGCGCCGCCGTCGGCTCGGCTGCGTCGTCGTCACGCAGCCAGAAGTCCACCTGCCGCCCCGATGCCGAGAGGCGATCGAGTTCCGCAGCAAGATGTCGCCAATGGATTTCCTCCGTCATAGGGGCGTCTCCAGCAATTCATCGAAAATCGCGCCAAGCCGTCGGGCAGCAGCCGGAAACGAGCGCTCCCCGTGAACGAACCGCCGTGCGGCAGCGCCCAGTAGCCGACGGCCCGCCGCATCCTCGATCAGGTTGCGCATCGCAGCCGCATAGGCGTCGATATCCCCGTCAGGCGTCAGGAGCCCGGTCTCACCGTCTCTTACCACTTCAGGCACGCCGGCCGTTCGCTGTGCAACGACCGGCAACCCTGCCGCCTGTGCTTCGAGATAGGCAAGCCCGTAGGCCTCGCCGAAGCCGGGCCACACGTAGAGATCGCTGCTTGCAAGAATATCCGGCAGGTCGGCCGCATCCTTTTCGCCAAGCCACGCCAACCGATCTGGCGGCAATACAGCAAAAGCCGCTTTGACCTCCTCGCGGCAAGGACCGTCGCCGACGATCGTCAGGGTCCAGGCAGCGTCGGCAACACGCGCCAGCGCCTGCGCCAGCATGTGGTAGCTGCTCATCTTGTCGCCGCTGCGCATCATCGCGACCACGACCATCCGACAACCGGCACCCGCCCGGGGCTTGCTTTCGGTGAACCGCGTCGCGTCGATGAATGGCGCAAGCATCGCGTGACGACATGAGGGAGCGGCCTCAAGAAGACCGTCGCGGTCGCGGCCCGTCAGGCAGATATTGACTGCCGCCTGCGAGATGGCCGCGAGAACATGGCGTTGGGCAACGGCCCGGACACCCTCGTTCCGCCGCATCGAGTAAGACGCTTCCGCCGTCACATAGGGAATGGAGAATTCGTCCGCAAGCCCGGGTCCGAGCAGGTCCGGCGCCTTGTAATAGGGATGATAGCAAAACCAGAGATCGGGAGCGCCTTCGCCCCGCCAGAGTGTCCGAAGGCGGGTGGCCTCAGCCTCCGCCGCACGCTCCAGTTCCCGGAAATCCTGATCCGACGGCTTGGCCATGAAACTGCGCAGGTCGGATGCAATCGCAACCTCGTGCCCACCGATCCGAAGGGCCGCAATCAGCATGCGCGCCATCAACCGGTCGCCTGACGGCACCGGATGATCGGGGGATTTGAGCGGTGCATAAAAGGCGATCTTCATCCGCAGCGAGCTATCGTGCCTCCGCGCGCGACTGTCAACCAACGGGGTTCCGCACACACAAGCGGCTTGTCAATCGATCGGCAAATCATAGTAGTCGCGTCGGATAAGCCTGAGCGTGCGATCCGGTTCAATGATGTAGGTCTCCTGAACGAAGCTGTTGCCGCTCGTGAAACGGTGCGGGACGATGCTGCCGACGGGCGCCTTCGTCAGTTTCGTGCGGGGTTGTCCGCCATAGGTGATGCTCCCCGGGATCGGCTCGATATCTGGTGTCGTACAGCCGGCAAGCGTCAGAGCGAAAAGGCAAAGAAGGGCTGCCGACCGCCTTACGGGCGAGTTGCTTTTCACCGCGACCATTTCGAGACCTCCACTTCTGCCAGGAACCCGTGCACCGCCAGCCTATGGTGCGGTAGCAGCCGCCTTGTTTTCGACTTTCGCCGCCGCTGCGTCAGCGTCGTGGGCCTCCAGCAGGCTGTAGGCCACATAGTACTTGTAGATGTTGCTGACATATTGAACCGTCTCACGCCCGACGATCGCGGCGGCGGCATTTTCGACATTGCCGAACCAGAGGTTTGGATCGAGCCCCATGTCCTTGGCTTTTGCCCGGAACTTGCGCAGGTTCCCGGGCCCGGCATTGTAGGCAGCGAAGGCAAACAGCAACTGATCTCGCGGCGTCACGGCCGGGTCGTTGATATAGGTATCGACGAGGAAACGCAGATACTTCGATCCGGCTTCGACATTCAGGCTCTCGTCCTTGTCGATGCCGCGGATGTTGACCGCCTTGTCCGCTGCAGTCGACGGCAGCAGTTGCATGATGCCGACAGCACCGCGATGGCTGCGCCGGGACTGATCGAGCTGCGATTCCTGGTATCCCTGCGCCATCAGCATCAGATGATCGAAGGAATAGGTCTTTCCGTGCTTGCGGAAGATCTCGACCAGCGCCTTGAAGCGTTCGACATCCGCTGGATCGTAGGCACGCTTCAGCATCTTGTCGCCCTTATAGTAGGTGTTCCTCAAGATGTTGCCGAAGGTGGTACCGACCTTGTGGGTCTTGACGAAATCGTCGAGGACGGCCTTGAGCTTCGGGCTGTCCTTGCGGATCGCCCAGGCGATTTCGCCGTGATCAGACACAGCGATGTCCTCCCGCACCTTGAGGTCGGTGAAGACCTTCGACCAGATGCTCGCCTTGTACATATCGACGACCGTCCACGGCAGCAGGCCGGCATTGATCATCTCCAGGACGTCTTCGTCCTCCAGGTTCTCATCCATGTCCTTCAGGGTAATCTGCGGGCGGCCGGACTTTTCGAAGCCTGCACTCAGCGCCGCCAGGTGTTCGTAGTAGCTGCTCGAGCGGCGCACATGGATTTCCTGTCCGCTCAGGTCATCAAGTCCGGCGATTGCCGGCGCGGATGGGCCAGTGACAAGAACCTCCTTGGCTTCGTCGTAGAGCGGCGCGGTGAAATCCACCTTGGCAAGCCGTGTTTCCGTGATCGTCAGGTTCGCCATGACGATATCGCCGAGACCTTCATCCAGCGCGGACAGAAGCCTCGCCCGCGGCATCGGCACGAAACCGACGCGGATCTTGTCGATCTGCTTCTTGCGATCCTTGTTGAGCTCGTTTTCCAGCGCCGTCCCGAATTCAACGGCCGTGCCCAATTGCTGGCCGCGATCGACAAAATAGATCGTCTTGCTGAATGGCACGATGATGCGGATCACACGTCGCTTTTCCATCCCGTCGAAGTCGTCCTTGTGTGGTACGAACATCGATCGGAGGAATTGCTCGTTCGATTGCGCCAGGGCGCCGCCACCCGCGAACATCACGAGAAGCAACATCCCCCATAGAACGCGTTTCATGATCGGCCTCCCCGGCCCCTGGAAAACCTGTCGGCGAAATCCTATTCCTGCGACGCGTCACCTTCGCCGAGCGCTGCAGCGGCATTCTTCTTGGCGATGGCATCACGGGTCGCGGCAGCGGCCGCAGCAGATTGCTGCTGCTCGTCGCCCGCCACCTGCACCGTCGGCGAAGCGAAATTGATGCCATTTTCCTTGAAGGCTTCCTTGATCATGACCTGGGCCCGACGTCTGACCTGGGTCTGATTTCCCGGCTTCGTCTTCATGGCGAAGCTGAGCGTCATCCCATAATCGCCAAACTGTTCGACGCCTTTCATCTTGACCGTTTCCAGGATCAACGGCCCCAGTTCGGGATCCTCGAGCAGCTTGGCCCCGATACCTTTCACCACCTTCTTTACCTTCGCCACATCGGTATCGAACGAAACGTTGATCATGAATTTGTCGATCACCCAGTCGCGGCTCATGTTCTGGACCGCACCCAGCGAGCCGAACGGCACGGTAAAGACCGGGCCCCGATGGTGCCGGAGCTTGACCGAGCGAATGCTGAAGGATTCGACCGTGCCCTTGTAGCTGCCGCTCTGGATATATTCGCCCACCCGGAATGCGTCATCCGTCATGTAGAAGATGCCGCTGATGACATCCTTGACCAGCGACTGCGATCCGAAGCCGAGTGCGACACCGAACACGCCGGCGCCGGCGATCAGCGGGCCGATTTCGACGCCGAGGCCGGAGAGAACCATCAGTACCGCCACGACGGCGATGAAAATCGCGAGGAAGTTGCGCAGGATCGGCAACAGGGTCATCAGGCGCGAGTTGCGAGCCTGCTGCGCCGGATCGGCGGCCCCCGCATGCGCCTGCGTCAGGCGCAGGCTGATGAAACCCTTCACCAACTGCCACACGAGATCCGCCGCCAGCAAGATCACGATGCCGGCGAGCGCGCCGCGGAAGATCCGATTGAAAACATCATCCTGCATCATTGCCATCGCGTTGATCTTGAACACGACTGTCAGCCAGGCGGCCGCGAGGGCGATGATCAGGAGACGGGCGCCCCGCTCGATCAGGACGTTGCGCATCACTCTGAAATCATCGGCGGCGGAGGCATCCAGCATCGTCTTCGTGAAGGCGCTGGTGAAGCGCAGCAACGGCGGCAGGCCGATCACATAGAGACCGATCCAGAACAGGACCTCCATGCCCGCGACCCAGATCAGCCACAGCACAATCAGGAAGGCGACCAGCAGCACATTGCCGACGACGCGGCGCGAGCCGGCAACCGCACTTGCCGGTCGCCGTAACGCCGTTGCGATCGCCAGGACCAGGACCACGAGCCCAAGGATCGTCGTTACCAGTTCGCGCACGTCCGCGGATATGGCAAGCGCCAGCATCGCATCACCGACGCCCCAGACGAGCGCGGCGGCACTGATCAGCCAGAGAAAATGACGATACCAGAAGCCTGCCTCGTCTGCGGTCAGAGACAGATAGCCGCCACGGGCGTCGGCGCCCTCCTCGCCTTCGCGACCACCTTTCAGGACGGCGGATGCGATGATCATCAGCAGGCGAGCGCCGATCCACGCTCCAAGCAGCGGCGCGATCGTCGCCTCAAGCATCTTTGGCCATTCTGCGAAGGCGAGCACGGACATGCTGGCGGCAGCAAAGACGACGAGCGGCAGAACGCGTGCCAACATGGTCCGCGCCGGTCCTGCCAACGCGGCCCCTTGCAGGCTACGCCGCAACAGCCAGCGCAGCAGATATTCGGCACCGTAGCCGATCAGGAGAATGAGGAAGAAACCCCTGAGAACGGGTGCCCTGCCGTGGCTCTCCATGACGCCGGCCAGCCGATCCCGCCCCGCCTGCATTTCCGGTAGAACGCGCGGCACGGCATCGCGAATGCCGGTCAGGCGCCGCCTGATCTCGGCGGTCCAGCGCGCGACGACGCCCGCAGCCGGCGCTTCGGCAGCCGGTGCCGGAGCCGGCTTCGCCGACAGCCATTGCTTCACTTCCGGATCGTCGAGTAACTGGATCAGTTGCTGGACCTTGGCGGGCGGCGTAGCGGGCGCCGCCTCCTGCGCAAATCCCTTGGAAACGGGACCGAAGACAACTGAAAGAAACGCAAGAAAGCCGAAGACCGGCCCCAGAAAACGACGCGACGACCCGACACAGCCCATGCTTACCACCCCCAGGGATCAAGCCGGCCCCGACCGGCATGATTCTCAACTTTTACAAATGGTAACATACCTGTAGGCGGTTCTGCCAATGCCCTTTCGCCGCGGATCAACGACGACGGAAGCCGCCGCCGCCATGGAAACCGCCGCCCCCATGGAAGCCTCCCCCACCCTGGAATCCACCACCGCCCTGAAAGCCGCCGCCACCGTGGAAACCACCTCCCTCGAAGCCCCCACCGCCAAAGCCACCAGGGCGGTCGAAACCGCCACCCCCACTGCTCGGGAAGTTCAGTGGTCGCTGATCGAAGGACTGACGCTCAAAGGAACGCTGGTTGCCGAGTTGTCGGCCGATATTGTCGATCGCCAGATGATCGGGCGCGCGGTCCAGCGCTCCGCTACCTGCTCCCTGGCCGGTTCCGATCCGCTGGTTCAGGTTCTGGGCTGCGTCCGGGTGCTTGGCAGAAAACTGCTCGCCCGCCTTGGCCCTGTCCTGGATCGAAGGCTTGTCGACCGGCTGCCAGCCGTCAGGCGTGTGCTTCTGCCATTGTCCGTCGTCGCGGCGATAGACGTTTCCGTCGCGTCCGGCGTAGACGTCGCCGCCCTTGCCACCGGCGACGAAACCATGGTTGCCGTCTGACGTGCGCCAATGGGCGCCCGCTCCGTCCGCGGTCGAACCGCCGGAAATGCGCGCAAAGTCGGAACCGTGCTTGACGGATGCCGTTCCCCAGCTCCCATAGACATTATGTCCGCCACGCGCGATCGCCGCGTTGCCGGTGCGCGGATTGTAGGCGGCGACGAAGCCCCGGTCGCCGTTCGGCCCGTAGCCGACAGCGCCTCGCATGTAGGTACCGGTGCGTGGATTGTAGGCCGCACCGGCGGCAATGCCGCGATAGGGCCCATAGGCATAACCATAGCGGCCGAACGTTCCGACAGCCGGGTTGTAGAACGCACCGACCCCATAAGTCACGGGGCGTGGATAATAGGGCCAGTAGCCGCCACCAGCCCAGCCATAGTCCCAATAATCGTCGTAGTACCAGCCGGTGCCGTAGACGAAGGTATCCCAGGCAAGATAGGCGCCGAGATAACCCATCGTGTAGCCGAACCAGACCGCGTCGGGCTCGGTCTCGTAGATCCGCACATAGGTCGCGTTGTAGACGGGGGAAGACGGCGGGATCTTGTAGATCTCGTCAGGCACCGCCTTGGCGACGCTGAACGGTCCGGTCGGTGTATCGCCGACGAACCAGACGCCGTCCTTCACGACGAAATACTTGTCACCGACCTTGATGACGGTCTCGTTCGTGTTGACGGCATAGGTCAGCGAGGTGCCGTCGATCTTCTCGAATTTCGGATCTCCACTATAGGTCACGTCCACCTTGACCGACCCGTCGAGCGCCACCCGCGCCTTTTCGGGGATGCTTGCCTTCAGCCGCGCTTCGGCGTTTTCGGACGTGCCGGGAACGGACGAGCGCACCGTGTAATAGGCCGCGTCCTGCGGGATGTTCTGGAAATCTTCGGGAAGCTTCGGCGTGGCGAAAGTCCACGGACCGTCGAGGGAGGAGCTTGCAAACCAGCGACCGGACACGAGGATGTACCAGTTGGAATCCGCATCGCGATAGAAGACGTCGCTCTCGCTGTTCGTCGCAACCTTGAGGCCAGTACCCGGCACCTGCTCGAGCTTCGGCTCGCCGTCGAAGACGAGGAGTTCTGACGGCTTGTCCGAGTAGATGACCTTCGCGGCAGCGCCCACCTCGGCCTGTGGCGGGATCGCAGCCTTGGCATCCTTCCAGTTGTCGTCGTCCGGAAGCTTGCCGAGAATGTCCGGCAGGGATGCAGCAGGCTGCCACCCCGAGGCCAGATCCTTCGATTGCAGCCATGCCTTGTCGTTGCGCAGATAATAGGTGCCATCCGCATCGACCTTGAACAGGTCCCAATTGGTGTTGACGGCGAAGGATAGGCCTTCGACCCCTTTGACCGGCGCGAACACCGCCTTGCCGTCGGTCTGCACGAGGATCGCCGGCTCCTTGCTGACGAAGATCGGCGGCGCGTCGGCCTTCAACCCCTCGACATTGCCGAGCCGCTCGTAGTCCGCCAGGCTCGCCGTCAGCTTGTCTTCCGAAACGGTGATGGTTCCGACCGGCATCAGCTTGCCGACCTCAAGGGCGAGATCCGCCAGTTCCTTGCGGTCGAGGACGGAAAAATTGATCTCCGTCATCTTGATATCCGAAACGACTACCTGGCCGGATGCGCTGTCGGCGTCGGTCTTGCCGGTCACCCCGATGACACCATAGATCGGCTTGGCATCGTCGGACTGTTTGTATTCCGCAGCAATCAGCGCATCGAGATCCGTGAAATCCTTCCAAGCGTTGATCTGAGGCTGGTACAGCGTAATGGTCGCGCCGCTGTCAGTCTTGAAGGCGCGCGGCCAGCCGAGCCCCTTGGGGTCGGCATCGTTCAGATACTTGCCGCTGACGAAGCCGTTCTGGCCGTTGAATCTCACCGCGCACCATGTGCCGCCATCGTCGCATTCCTTGATGTCGACTTCCGTACCTTCCGCAAGCTTGCCGAGGCTATCGAAGCCGGTACCCGGCCCTTCCCGGAAATTGACGGACGCGTTCGTGGTGGCCGGCCCCGCCTCGGCGGGCACGGAGGCAATCGCGAACAGGGTGAAGGCCAGGGTCAGTTTGCGCATCTCGGTTCTCCGGCGTCTAGCAGCAATCCGAACCGGGACCCTACTGTCGCTGCCTGTGCCAGATAGTTGGCGGATGACGAGCGGACATCGGACCGGTATGATCGCAGCATCTTCGGCATCGCGGGCAACACAAGTACGTAACAGTAACGGCGACCGTAACTGGCCGTTGAAAAGGGACGGCGAGGCTCGGCCATGAGCCCTTCCCTCGGGCCCGTCGAATGCAGATTGACGCGGGATCGATTCGCGCGGGCCGCCCGGTATCCTGGCGCGATTGAGGCAATCGTGATGCACTCGAACCACCACAAATCGCGCAGTTGCGCGCCGATCACGGTAGCATTGCCCGGCTCATCCCCTGGAAAACCGGGACGGCGCTGCAAATCTCCGCGTTTTAGCCCGTGGTGATTGCATCGGGAGATTTATTCAAGCAAACTCATATGTATGATTTGACCATTCCTACGTGCGGAGGAAATGCAAGTGAACACAAAAGCCCCCAGCCAGATTGATGTCTTTGTCGGTTCCCGCGTCAGGATGCGTCGGTTGATGGCCGGGTTGAGCCAGGAAAAGCTGGCTGACGGCCTCGGGATCACATTCCAGCAGGTTCAAAAATACGAGAAAGGCACCAACCGCATCGGCGCCAGCCGCCTTCAGGCGATCGCCGATATCCTCGGCGTGCATCCGAGCTTCTTCTTCCAGGAAGGCGATGACGCCTCTGCCCGCACCGGTGCCGGCGACACCACGCGCGAGCCGAGCGAAATCTCCTCTTTCGTTTCGTCGAAGGAAGGCATCGCGCTCAACCGCGCCTTCCTGAAGATCACCGATCCGGTGCTGCGCAAGAAGATCATCTCTCTCGTCGCCGCCGTGGCCCAGACGCCGGAGACCGAAAGCAGCCGAGCGGGAACGACCCACGCCCAGGATCTGCACGGATAAGCGCCTGCACCCGACAGGAATGACCGGATGACATTCAGACTGCAGACCCTCGGGCGCTTGCGTCTCGTCGATAAGGACGGGCGCGAAGTGACGTTCCCGGAGAAGGGTCTGCTGATCCTTTGCCATCTGATCGTCGGCGGATATCGCGAACAATCGAGAAACGACATCGCCAAGCTGTTGTGGGACGAAGTCGTCCCCAGCCAGGCCTTCGTCAACCTGCGCAAGACGATCTCGCGCATCAGCGCGCGACAGGATGAACTCGGCTGTCATTTCCTGAGCTTCTCTCAATCGTCGGTCTGCCTCGACGTCGATCGACTGCAGAGCGACCTGGACGAAATCAGTCGTGATCCAGGCGATGCGCTCAATCGCTTCCAACTGGCAGCAACGACGTTCCAGGAGGACTTCCTCAAGGACCTGAAGTCCCAGGGGCAAGCGCTGCACGGCTGGATCGAACGGCAGCGCGGCGAACACATGGCGATCTTGCGCGAAAGCCTGATTGCAGCAGCACCGGAAGCGACGAAGAGCCATCGCAAGCTGGTCAAGGCCGCTGCAGCGCGCCTCCTCGAGCGCAATCCGCTCGACGAGGATGTGCGCAAGATCCTGACCCAGGTGTTTCAGCTGGAGGGCAATCACCTCGAAGCAAGGGCAATCGCGCACAGCAATGCGCCGCTCGCTCCGGCCGTCGCGGAATGGCGGCCAGCTTCGACGCTCTTTGCGCCGGCCTCAGAGGCAGCCGCGGATTTGCGTCCGCCGCGCGTCGTGCTGCTGCCGCCGAGCAATGGCGCGATCGACAGTCCCGCCACGCAATTTGCAAGCGCCCTGATCGAGGACGTCACCATCGGCCTTTGCGCGCTTCGATCGGTTTCGGTCATCGCGCCCTACACGGCCGCGCAGATCAGCCTTCAGGCCGACAAGGCAAACACCTACCAGAAGCACGCCATCAGCTACATCCTCGACACGCGCCTGACAGACGAGGGCAGCCGCCTGACGCTGTTCACGCAGTTGATCTTCTTTGCCAATGACGAAGTGATCTGGGCCGACCGCTTCAATCTCGACGGCGACGGGCTGATGACGTCCAGGCGGGAGATAGCGCGGCAGATCGCCTACGCCATCGCCAGTCAGATGGAGCGCAACGAGACGCACCGGAAGACCTACGAGACCAATGTCGGCTCCTATCGCAGCTTCCTGCTTGGGCAGCGCTACCTCAAGCAGCTCAACCTTCCGGAGGTGCGGCGCGCTCGCAAGAGTTTCCGTGAATCACTCTACGAAAATTCCGACTTTGCGCCTGCTATGAGCGGCCTGGCGCGCAGTTACTTCTTCGAGTGGCTATTGACGGCGCGCGGCGACAGCGAATTGCTGGCGCTTGCGGAACGGCATGCGCGCGACGCGGTGGGGGCCGATGACACGCTGGCAACGGGCTACCGCGAGCTCGGCGTCGTCAAACTCTATCTGAGGCAATTCGACGAGAGCATGGAGTACCATGACAAGGCGGAGGCGCTGAGCCCGCAGCATGCCAACGTGATCGCGAGCTATGCCGACACGCTGGTACAGGCGTCGCGGCCTGAGGGCGGCCTTCGCAAGATCCAGGCCGCGCTAGACCTCAGCCCCATCGCGCCGGACGAATATTTCTGGACCGCGGCCGGGGCCAGCTATTCGCTCGGCCAGTACGAGCAGGCGATCGCCTATATCGAGCGCATGCGCGATCCGACGCCTGCCGACCGCTTGTCCGCGGCGAGTTGGGGTATGCTTGGCAACAAGAAGAAGGCCCGGCAATTCGTCCGCAAAACATTCGACGTGCACCCGGATTTTGATCTCGACAAATGGATGGCAATCGTTCCCTTTAGGGAAGAATGGCAGCGAGTCCATTATTGCGAGGGCCTGCGCAAGGCAGGCTTCTGACGTCTTCATTCAACGAAAGCCAGGAGGGGTAAATGGCGAAAGTGGTGGTAATTGGCGTGGCAGGCGACGACAGGCTCTGGATGGCGGATCTGGACGCCGGAACGGTGACGCAAATCCCGACGCCGACGCAGGGGCCGCTGGCAGCGGCCAACGATCTGCGCGCCACCGGCGGTGCAACGGTGCACAAGGGCGTGAACCTCGCCGTGCTGGCGGCCTCGTCCGGTTCGGTTTCCGGCGGGTTCATGGACGGCTAGCGCCGATACGTGGCGCAAGTCACCGGAATTGACCGGCCGTCGGATGATCGTTTCGCTCATCCGACGGCCGGTGTGCTTTCGTACAGCGATCGCGCCTGTTCGCCCGAAGAGACCCTTCGGCGTATAGAACCGCTTTTGCCGACATTCGGCGTCAGCAGACTGGCGCGCCTGACCAGACTCGACAAGATCGGCATCCCCGTCTGGAGCGCCATCTCGCCGAACGCACGGTCGATCGTCATCAATCAAGGAAAAGGCATTACCGATAACGACGCCAAGGTTTCGGCCGCGATGGAGGCGATCGAACGCGCCGTTGCCTGCGCGCCCGCGGTGCCGGCCCGAATGGCGACCCGACGGACATTATGTGAGAGCGGGGATCAGGCACTGACGCTTCCGGGTCTGGCGGCCGCCGGAAAGCCCGATCTCGGCGACGACGAGACGATCTCCTGGCTTCGCGGCTTTAATCTCACAGACGGAACCATCACGTGGGCGCCGCTTCACGCAACGACGCTCGACCGGACCATCGAGGACTGCCGATACTGGCAATCCTCCGACGGCCTTGCCTCCGGCAACACCGAAACAGAAGCCATTCTGCACGGCCTGCTCGAGCGCATCGAGCGCGACGCCGAAACGCTCTGGCGTCTGTTGCCGCTGAGCGGCAAGCTCGCAACTTGCATCGATCCAGCATCGTTCGCGGATCCGATCCTCGACCAGATGGCGCGGCAGATCGCGGTCTGCGGCCTGCAACTGCGTCTCTTCGACATGACCAGCGACGTCGCCGTCCCGTGTTATGCAGCGACACTTGCCGACGCCGGCATTCTGACCGCGCGGCAACCCCGTTACCACGACGTGACGATCGGCCACGGGGCGCACCCGGTGGCGCGCAGAGCCGCCCTCCGCGCCGTGACGGAGGCGGCCCAGTCGCGGCTCACCTATATCAGCGGCGCCCGCGACGATGTCTTTCCCGAGACCTTTGCCCGCCCCCTCCCTGGTGAGACGCAGCGCCTGTTCGAAGCGGTCCCGCAAAGGAAAACGGCAACCGCCGCAATCGCCGAGGACGGACCGCAAGGGCTGCTGTGCCATGCAATGCAGCGGCTCGAGGAGGCGCATATCCGCTCGGTTGTGGTTGTGCCGCTCGTCGAAGACGGAGATGTTCCGTTCTCCGTCGTCAAGGTTCTCGTTCCGGACCTGGAGAACCCCGACGGGCTGCGCAAGCGCCGTTTCGGAGAGCGGGCGCTGGCACGCGCGTTGGAGGGCGGATGAAGATCGTCTTCGTCGGACCCACCTTGCCGGACGCACATCGCCCTGGGGGCCCCATCAATCTCCGGCCACCTGCCGTCCAGGGCGACATTCTTCGCGCGACCGAGCGCGGTGCGACCGCTATCGGTCTGATCGACGGCAACTTCGAACAGGTCGCGCCGGTCTGGCACAAGGAGATCCTCTACGCGCTGACGCGAGGCGTTCAGGTTTTCGGCGCAGCCAGCATGGGCGCGCTTCGCGCTGCCGAATGCGCTCCCTTCGGCATGGTGGGCATTGGCGAGGTCTACCGACAATATGCGCAAGGCGAGCGCGTGGACGATGCCGATGTCGCCCTGATCCACGGCCCGGCCGAACTCGGATACCTGCCGCTGACCTTGCCGCTCGTCAACGTGGATATGACCCTCAGACGGCTGCGGGATCGCCAATTGCTTTCTGCCGAAACGGTGGCGGCGGTCGGCACAGCGGCAGCTGCCATCTTCTACAAGGAACGCACCTGGGCCGCGGTTGTCGAGCGTGCTCTCCTTCCCGCCAGTATAGACCGCGCGCGTCTCGCAGATCTGCTTGCCACCGAATTCGTCGACCAGAAACGTATCGATGCGCTGCATTTGCTCGATGCGCTGCACAATGCGCCGAACCAACGGACGGTTGTAGCGCGCGACTGGGAATTCAATTCTACCAGCCTGTGGAAGAGGTTGTCCGGTCAACCTGACGCTTCATCTTAAGCGCGTGGTTTTCCCATACAACGTGTGTCACGCTCATGTCACGCGCACTGTCGCGCAGTCACGCTATGATTGGCCACGCTGAACTGGATCTGGCTGATCCGTAGGGAGCTGGGGAAAATCATGCTGTCTTCATTTGCTGTACCGGTGGAGCCGGAAGACAAGGAGAAGGAGCTACTGGCATTGGCTCGCCTTGTCACCTATGCGCGAGACTCCGCCAAGACCCTCAATGTCGAAGGTGTGCAATACTGCCTCGAGCTAGCGCTTGCGTCGCTGCTCAAGGAAGCAGAGGAATGCGGAGACAAGAGAGCACATCTGACCAACGAACTGCTAACGCGACCAAGCCTCGGCCGCTGCTGAGGCCGACAAGTTCGGGGCGTTCAGTGTCCGGAATTGCGCGGTCGTGAAGGATCGTCCTCCGTTTTCCGGGAACGGTGGAAAGATCCAAACAAAGAGACCCTACCAAGCCCTGTTTTGCAGAAGTGCAAAACAGGGCCTTTCGTTTACCTTCTAGAAGCGAACTCATCTCCCGCAATGCGTACCGTGCGGCCCAAGGCGACGGAGGCTGCGTGTTCCTCCAATCTACCGCCGCGCCTTCAGCATCCATTTCAATTTCAAGGCAAGGGAGCGCTCGCCAAGACCAGATGCAGGGGTCGGACGGAATTTCCCCGGAACCTCGCCCCGTTCGAATGTTTGCTTCGCCCACCACGTGGAATTTAGTCCATAATTTCCATAGATATTATTGAATAAATGGCGCCGCCGGTTAGGCTTGAACCACTCGACACAAGCGGGGATGCCATGAGCCAGCGCCATTCAAAGACCAGCGTTTTCTCGCCAAGCACCCTCTTGCGGCAAACCGGCACAGCGGCTGCGACGGCATCCGCCCCCCGCACCTGAACCCTTGGGTATGCCCCGCTGCTCGCTCGCTTAACGCGCGAGGGTCTCGGCAGCGAGCGGCACCCGCCACGAAACAACGGAGACCATCTTGAGTCAGGCCAACCCTACCCTACCCGTCCTCGACCTTTCGCGCTTTGCGGCGGGCCACCCCGAGCGGGCGACGGCGCTCGACGAATTGCGCAGCGTTGCCCGCTCGGTGGGCTTCTTCTACCTCGAAGGCCACGGGATACCGCAGGATGAGATCGACGGTATCCTTTCGCTTTCGCGGCGTTTCTTCGCACTACCCGAGGATGACAAGCTGGCAATCGAAATGCGCAAGTCGCCGCACTTCCGCGGCTACAACCGCGCCGGTCTCGAATATACCCGCGGCACTCAGGACTGGCGCGAGCAGGTGGACTTCGGCCCCGAACGTCAAAGCCTCAAGGTCGCGTCCGGCGATGCACCCTGGAAACGGCTGGTCGGCCCCAATCAGTTCCCCGATGCCCTGCCGGAATTGAAGCCCGCGATCCTTGCCTACATCGAAGCCGTCACCGGGCTCGGTATCCGGCTGATCGAAATCTTCTCGGAAGCGCTCGGCCAAAAGCCCGATGTCTTCGGGCCGATCTACCGCGATGGCCCCAACCAGCTCCTGAAAATCATCCGCTATCCAGGCCGCGACAAGACGGAGAGCGATCAAGGGGTGGGCGCCCACAAGGACGGCGGTTTCGTCACCATCCTGCTGCAGGACGTGGTCGGCGGTTTGCAGGTCGATGACGGCAAGGGCGGCTGGATCGACGCGCCGCCGAAGCGCGGCACCTTCGTGATCAACGTCGGCGAGCTCTTGGAACTGGCGTCGAACGGCTATCTGCTCGCCAACATCCACCGCGTGGTCACGCCGCCGGCAGGCGGCGACCGGCTCTCCGTCGCCTTCTTCCTCGGCGCCAACCTCGCCTCCACCATCCCGGTGCTCGACCTGCCGCCGGCGCTTGCCGCCGAGGTCCGCGGCGTCACCCAGGATCCGCAGAACCCGCTCTTCCACGAGGTCGGCCGCAACGTGCTGAAATCCCGGCTGCGCTCACACCCCGATGTCGCCGCCGAGCACCACGCGGACCTGCTGGAACAGCAGAAGGCGGCCGTGCCTGCCTGATTGACCGAACAGCGCCGATCAACCCGAGAGCCAAGGAGAAATGGCATGACGATTCATCAGAAGCCGGAAGAACCAGCAGCCGAGATCAAGGCACCCACGGGGCTGCGGGAGACCGGCGGACGGCTGCATCCGGAAACGCTGGCGCTCCATGGCGGCAGCTACCGCTTCGACCCGACAAGTGGCGCCGTCGCCGTGCCGATCTACCAGACGACCTCCTACCAGCTGCCGGGCACGGATGGCGCCGACAAACTCTTTGCGCTCGAGGCTCCGGGGCATCTCTATACCCGTGTGTCCAACCCGACCCAGGACGCATTCGAGCAGCGGCTGGCGGAAATCGAAGGTGGCGCCGCAGCACTGGCGCTCGGTTCCGGTCAGGCGGCATCGGCCTTCGCCCTCCTGAACCTTGCGCGCGCCGGCGACAACATCGTCAGTGCCGTCGGCCTCTATGGCGGCACCTGGGCGCTGTTTGCCGCAACGTTGAAAAGCTTCGGCATCGAGGTGCGCTTCGTCGATGCCGCCGATCCCGAGGCCTTTGCCCGGGCAACCGACGACAGGACGCGCGCCTACTATGCCGAATCCCTACCGAACCCGAAGCTCGAGGTCTTTCCTATCGCCGACGTGGCCGAAGTCGGCTTGCGCTTCGGCATTCCGTTGATCGTTGACAACACGGCCGCGCCGCTCACCATCCGCCCCTTCGAACACGGCGCTGCAGTCGTCGTCTATTCGACAACAAAGTACATCGGCGGTCACGGCACCTCGATCGGCGGCGCGATTATCGACAGCGGCCGCTTCCCCTGGCACGAACATGAGGCGCGGCAGCCGAGCCTGCACGAGCCGGACCCGAGCTACCAGGGCAAGACCTGGCTCGAAAAGGCCGCGGCGATCGCCTTCCATCCCTATATCCTTCGCGCCCGCGCAGTGCTCTTGCGCGACCTTGGTGCAGCAATCAGTCCGTTGAACGCCTTCCAGTTCATCCAAGGCCTGGAGACGCTGCCGCTCAGGATCCGCCAGCACAACGAGAATGCGATCAAGGTGGCCGAGTTCCTCCGCTCCCACCCAAAGGTCGGGCGCGTGATCTTCCCGAAGTTCCAGCAAGGCGAGGCTAAGACGCGCGCCGAAAAGTATCTCCTGAACGGGCACTATGGGGCGCTGGTCGGCTTCGAACTGAAAGATGGGCGCGAGGCCGGACGTCGCTTCATCGACGGGCTGAAGCTGCTCTACCACGTCGCCAATATCGGCGACGCGCGCTCGCTTGCGATCCATCCGGCGACGACGACGCATTCGCAGCTTTCGGAGGAAGACCAACGCAAGACCGGTGTGACGCCGGGCTATGTCCGGCTTTCGATCGGCATCGAACATGCCGACGACATCATCGCAGATATCCGTCAGGCGATCGACGCGGCCTGACGACACGTTTCCCATGCCAGCCTCCGCAGCCCGACCCCTTGCGGCCGGTCTGCGGAGGTTCCTTTTGGCGGGCCAGAAATGCCCGATAGGTCCGCAATCGGTTTCATGCCACAAATGCTCACCGGTCGCTGCGTCCGTCAACGCGACCAAACGCCCACGAGGAGAGATCATGAGCGCGAACACCCAGGTCCTGCTTGCCGCCCGGCCATCCGGTCGGCCGACGCCGAGCGATTTCCGCATCGTCGAAACGGCAATCCCGGAGCCGGCCGAAGGCGAGGTTCTGTTGAAGATCCTCTATCTCTCGCTCGACCCCTATATGCGCGGACGCATGAACGCCGGCCGGTCCTATGCCAAGCCGGTGGACATCGGCGCGGTCATGGAAGGCGGCACGGTCGCCCGCGTCGTGCGCTCGCGCCACCCGGATTTCAGCGACGGCGATTTCGTGCTCTCCCATTCCGGCTGGCAGAGTTATGCGCTGTCGCGCGGCGCCGACCTGCGCAAGCTCGATCCGTCCGCAGCCCCTCTGTCGACCGCGCTCGGCATCCTCGGCATGCCGGGCTTCACCGCCTATGCGGGGCTGCTGACGATCGGCAAGCCGAAACCGGGCGAGACGGTGGTCGTGGCCGCGGCAAGCGGTGCCGTCGGCTCGGCAGTCGGCCAGATCGCGCGCATCAAGGGAGCACGCGCGGTGGGCATTGCGGGCGGTGCCGACAAGTGCGCCTTCGTTCGTGATACGCTCGGCTTCGACGCGGTGATCGATCACCGTGCGCAGGATTTCGCCGAGCAACTCGCCGCCGCCTGCCCAAAAGGCATCGATGTCTATTTCGAGAATGTCGGCGGCCATGTCTGGAATGCAGTCTTTCCGCTGTTGAACGACTTCGCCCGGGTACCGGTCTGCGGCCTGATCGCGCACTACAATCAGGCCGGAGGTCCGCAAGCCGGCGGCGACAGGTTGCCGGGCCTCATGCGTGAGGTCCTGAGCCGAAGCCTGCTGATCAGGGGTTTCATCCAGCGCGAATTCGCCGATCAACGCCCGGCTTTCTACCAGGAGATGGCCGGCTGGATCGCCAGCGGCGAGATTCGCTACAAGGAAGACGTCGTCGATGGCATCGAGAGCGCTCCGAATGCCTTCATCGGGCTGCTCGAAGGCCGCAACTTCGGCAAGCTGGTCGTGCGGGTGGCGCCTGAGAGCTGAGAAGCCGGAGGTCGCAAGCGATCAATGCAGACCGGCGAGACGGACGCCCGCCTTGCCAAGACCGTCGTCGAGAAGCGCGATCAGCTCGGGCGTATAGCCGCGCGCGGCGAGTTCGCTCTCCGCCGACCGCGTCGATCCGGCCTTGTTCCACTGCCAGCCGTCGAGGGCACTCGTGGCCTCTCTCGTCAGACCGAGTTGACCTGCTGCGGCCATTCGCAGGAGGTTGACGGCCGTGTCGGCGGGATTGGCAAGCTGGCGCGCACGTGTCAGCGCTTCGCGGTATTTGCCGTTCCGGTAGTCTTCGAGCGCCAGCGTGAGCGCCGCGTCGTGGTGCATATACTCGCAGCCCGCTTGCGCCACCCGCGCGAGACTTGCGCCCTCCGAATACTGCCCGCTGACGAAGAGCAGCAGGCCGAGCCGAGCGGGTATGGCATCGTCCAGCGGATTGAGCGCAACGGCGCGGCGACCGGACATGAACGCGGCTTCCGTGTCGCCGGCGACGAAGCGGGCCTGCATCTGGGCAATGTAGCTCTGGCTCGATTGCGGTGCGAGAGCCACGGCCTTGTCCGCGAGCTTGATCGCCCGCGCCGCTACGGTCGGCGAGGCGTTCGCTTCGCCGGTCGCCACCAGAACCATGGCCAGGCTGGCAAGCACGTCAGGGTCCGTCGCCTGATAGGTCACCGATTGCTCCAGGCAGGCATGTGCCGAAGCCATTGCTTCCGGGTCGATCCGCGCCAGCGCGACATCGGCAAGCAGCACGCAACCGTAGCCGATCGACGGTGACACGAGCTGCCGCGCCGCCTCCAGGCTGACGATGACACCTTCCTCGCCGGCGAGCGATCGGGCGAGCCGAGCCAGCAGTTTTTCCTGGACGGCTCGTTCGCCACCGTTGTCGATATCAGCTTTCGCCGTACCCGCGCGGAGTGCCTCGTTGCTTTGCGCATCGACAACCTGCCACGAGACCTGATGCTCGTTGATGTCGGCACTGTAGGCGACCGAGAGCCGATACTCCTTGCTCCCCTGCAGCTTCACCGGCGACGCCGGTGCGACCCAGCCGGTAATCGATGCAACATCGACGCCCGCCGCCGGCGCCAAAGTCCGCACAGCGGAGAACTGCGACAGCGCGTGGACCAGGTAGTCGCCTGCTTTTCTCTGCATTTCGTCGCCGACCCCGCTACCCGCCGCAACGTCGATGACGATCGTCGGCTTGGCAGAAAGCACCGGTTGCCACGGGAGGCGCTCAACAACAGAGAGATAGAAGGCTCCAGTCATTGCCGCGGCCCCCGCAACAGCGACGGCGACGGCGATCAGACCGAACGGGCGACGCTTGGGCTGGACGATGGCGGGAGGGACGTCGATCAGTTCCTCCAGATCGCTCGCCGTCTCCGTGGGGGGCGTTGCGATTTCCGACGGATCCGGTAAGTGGTCGCTCACAACGAAATGCGGAACGTAATTGCCCTTCGGAAGCTCGATGCGAAGACCCACCTTCTCGCCGACGGTGTCGTAATACTGTGTCAGCGCGGCGCGCAGACGCGAGGCTTCGACACGCACGATCGGATCGGTTGCCGGGTCGAAGGAAGCCGGCCGGCCGAAAACGTCGATCGCGATGGTATAGGCTTTGACCTGCCCCGAGCGGCCAGCAAAGAACTCATCGACCAGATAGCGCAGGAGCTTCCGGTGCCGTTCGGTCGCGTGAAACTGACTATCGGCAAGAATACGATCAAGTGCAGCACGTGCGTCACATTCAGCAACGGCACCAGGAACTGCTTGACCCGCATTTCTGGCTTCCATGATGCGCTCCCAACTGCCCACAACCCCAAAGAGAGTGCAAACGCGAGACGAACTCTAGACGAGAGCCGCAGTGGCGAAAAGAAAAATATCGCGCCATCACAAAACATTTTCACGAAGGAAATGTGTCATTTCAAAACGGAACAAGAACCGATCGAAAATCCCACAGAATTTTCACGGGATTTACATGAAATTCATGAACCCGATAAGGCTATTTGTTAATCACAATGGACTAGGTTCGCGGCCTGAATCGATGATACAGATCGAAATTACCTCTTCTTCGATCTCGCGACAGATCAATTCATACTCCGAGATCAGCGAATGATCCAGAGGATCGAGCTTGCGCTGCCGGTCAAGCATCGAGCTCGCCTCTTCGTAGGCCTCGCAGAGATTGGAAACAGAGAGGTTCTTGGCACTCAGGAGTTGCAACTGGCCGCGCAGTGCCGGAAGCTTCAGCATGAGCTTCAGAAGTCCGCGCTGTACGGCCGCGTTGGGCATTGTTTTCTACCCGCCTGATCAACAATCGATGACCTTGCCGCCAGCCCGACTGGCTGGCACGCCATTTCTCAAGGATCATTTTCTCCGGGACCGTGACGACACATCAGTCCGCCGGACACTCAACCAAAACTGGCATCCGGACTGGACCGCTCCCTCGATGGTTAACGTGACAACAGACAGACCATTTCGGAAGTACGTAACAGTAACTTTGCCCCGATAGCCTTGACGCCGAACGAATAGATCGTCCGAAATCGTCCCTCGATGCGACAAGATTTGCACCTCAGCAGGTCCCGGCACTGCAAAGACGATCCCTATGGGTGACAGATCCGCAAGGACACCTTTGTCGGGCCGCAGGTCATTTTCACCGGAACTCGGCGAACGCTGAACCCGCCGGCCGCGGGGTCGCAGGCGAAATCGATAGGGATCTTGGTCAGTCCTGGGGGCCGCCTGCCCGCCGTCTATTTCTCGAAGGCATAGATCTTGCGCCAGTCCTCTTTCATGTCGACCAGCAGCCAGTTTCTCTGTTCGGCTTCCGTCAGCGCCTTGTCCAGCTTGCCGACGGGCGATTGCCGGTCATAGGCCCATTCGCGCTCGCCATCCGTATGGTGCACGATCAGGCCGAAGCGTGGACCGGATCCCGCCGTCACCCAGCGCAGCATCTCATAGTCGCCGTCGGAATTGCCGGCGGCAAAGATCGGTCTCCGGCCGATGAACGTGTTGATGCCGACGGGTTTGCCCGGGCCATCGTCGATGAAGTCGATCTTGGGTTCGCGCGTCAGCACCGGCGTGTCACCGTCGAGCTCATACTTCGTGGTGATGCTGCTACCGACGACCTGTTCGGGCGGGATGCCATACATCTGTTCGGTCATCGGCCGCATGAATTCGATGCCGCCGCCGGAGACGATGTAGGTCTTGAAGCCGTTGGTCCGTAGATAATCGAGCAGTTCGTGCATCGGCAGATAGGTGATCTCGTTGTAGGGACGGTTGAAGCGCGGGTGTTTGGCGGTCGCAAACCAGTCCTTGACCGTCTTGGTAAACGCATCCGTCGTCATGCCGGCATGGGTTGCCATTACAAGCTCGACGATGCCCTTTTCGCCGGCGGCGGCAACACCCGCCATGTCGCCCTTGAGCAACGAAGCGAACGGCTCCTTGTCCTTCCACTCCGGGTGTTCCGGCGCCATCGCCTTGACGCGATCTATGGCGAACATGCCCTGGAAATAATTCGGCTGCTCGGTCCACAGCGTGCCGTCATTGTCGAAGACGGCGATGCGCTCCTCCGGTGCCACGAAATCGGCTCCGCCCTCACTGGTCACCCGCGTGACGAAATCGACAATCGCCGTCTTCGCCTCGCCATCGTTCCAGGATGGAAGATTGTCGGCCGGCGCATCGGCTGCGACGACGGCGGATGCGGCGAAAGCCGTGGAAAGCAGGAACAGGAGCCCGACCAGCCGCGAGCGGCACCTGCTCGGCGTGGAATTGGATCGCATCGCAAATGCCGTCATCACGCATCCTCCTTGCGGGAACGATTGAGCCCTCGCACAGTGTCAGGGCCGCCGAATGCACCGAAAACCGATATGGGTGGTCGCCGCGTTTTCCTCATGCGCATGGCGCGCCGCCGGCCGATATCGTCGGCAGTAGTTGGGTGCGCAGAGATGAGAGCCGCCTTTCACCACCCGGCGGGCGATGTGGATTGTCGGTTGTCTCGGATCGAAGCTTGCTTCCCTGTCGCCGCCGCGCGGATTGGAAGGGATACAGCAGCTCTTTTGCGCCGGCGCCGGATGATGGGTCGACCAGAAGTCGCTCGTCCATTCCCAGACATTGCCGATCATGTCGTAGAGTCCGTAACCGTTCGGCGGGAAGCTCGCCACTGGCGACGTCCGCTCGAAGCCATCAGGCCTCAGATTCTCCGTCGGGAACATGCCGTGCCAGGTATTCGCCATGAAGCGACCTTCCGGTATCAATTCGTCACCCCAGGCAAATTCGGTGCCTTCGAGCCCGCCCTTTGCCGCGAACTCCCATTCAGCCTCCGTGGGCAAGTCCTTGCCCACCCATTCCGCATAGGCCTTGGCATCCAGATAGGAGACCTGGACGACCGGATGATCGAGCTTGCCGCGGATGTTGCTCTGCCGCCCATAGGGCCGCCGCCAATCGGCACCGAACTTGAAGTTCCACCATTGCGACGGGCTGTTGCTGGTAATCCTCTTCGGCGGATCGAAGATCACCGAGCCGGCACGCATCATCTCCGGCAGGGCGCCGGGATAATCCTTCGGGTCCGGCGTCTTCTCCGCCTCGGTGACATAGTCCGTCGCCTCGACAAAGGCGGCAAACTGCCGGTTGGTCACCGGCGCCACATCGATCCAGAAGCCATCCACCTTGACCGGATGCGCCGGCGCTTCCTCCGGATAGTGCTTGTCCGAGCCCATGACGAAGGTGCCGCCTTCGATCCAGATCGGTTCGCGCGCGCTTATCGCTGCCGGCGTTTCGTTGAGAAGCGGTATCTTCTGCGACACGTGCATGCGGCTTCCATCTCCCGAAGGTGGCGAGTTCGACGACCAGACCGCTCCAAGCTAGCGCCATTCCTCTCCGACCCAAAGTACGTAACCGTTACGACGACAAACAAAACGTCCCGTGCCAAGCCAAAAATCACGCAAATGTTGGCCCTGCCGGACTTTCGTTACTGTTACGTTCTTTCCAATTGGCCAGATTTAACAATAAGCTCTGCCGAAATTTCATGATGACCGATGCTGCCGGACAGGCAGAGGAAGCAGGAATTCATGGGTGCACGCGACGATATCGAGCAACTTGGCAAGCGCATCGGCGAAGCGATCATCGGCCAGGAAGGCATGATCGAACGGTTGCTGCTGGGCTTGCTCAGCAACGGCCATCTGCTGGTCGAGGGCCTGCCGGGGCTGGCCAAGACCCGGGCTATCAAGAGCATGGCGAAGAACCTCGACGCGGAGTTGTCGCGCATCCAGTTCACGCCCGACCTTCTGCCCGCCGACATCACCGGATCGGAGATCTACTTTTCCGACGGCAGTAAAGGCGAATTCCGCTTTCAGGAAGGTCCGATCTTCGCCAATCTGATCCTGGCGGACGAGGTGAACCGTGCGCCGGCAAAAGTGCAATCGGCCCTGCTCGAAGCGATGGAGGAGCGCCAGGTCACCATCGGTGGCAAAAGCCACATGCTGCCGGATCTGTTTCTGGTGATGGCGACCCAGAACCCGATCGAGCAGGAAGGCACCTACCCGCTGCCAGAGGCGCAGCTCGACCGCTTCCTCATGCACATCCAGGTGGACTATCCCGATGCGACGTCGGAAGCCGATATCATGCGGCTCGTGCGCTCCGAGGAAATTCACGCGAAATCCAACAATCACGCGACGGAAAAACTCGCCCAGGATTCGGTGTTCACGGCGCGTCAGGAGATTTCGGCGGTCACCGTCTCCGAAGCAATCGAGAACTACATCGTCGCGCTCGTCATGGCCACCCGTTACCCCGACAAGGTCGACAAGGATCTCGCCAAATGGCTGCAGGTCGGCGTCAGCCCACGCGGCGTCATCGGTCTCGACAAGGTTTCACGGGCCCACGCCTGGCTGAACGGCCGCGACTTCGTCACCCCCGACGATGTGCAAGCCACCGTGCATGACGTCTTTCGCCACCGGCTGGTGCTTTCCTACGAGGCGCATGCCGGCGGCACCACCGCCAACCAGGTGATCGACCGTATCGTCGAACTCGTCGCGGTCGCCTGAGGATGGAGGTTCGTCGATGGCCATATCCCTGCCGGCTCTCGCCCGTTCCCGCAGCATCGTAAAGCCCCGCCAGGCCGATACGACCGGCGTCTACACGTCGGTCGACACGCTCGTCGGCCTCGAGGCCATGGCCCGAGACCTGACCTTCCTGCGCAAGGCGCCGGTGCAGCGCCTGCTCGCTGGCCGCCATGAATCGCGCATGCGCGGCCGCGGCCTCTCCTTCGAGGAGCTACGCAACTATCTCCCGGGAGACGACATCCGCGCGATCGACTGGCGAGTGACGGCACGCACCGGCAAGCCGGTCGTCCGCGTTTATGACGAAGAGAAGGACCGGCCGGCCCTGATCCTCGTCGACCAGCGCATCAACATGTTCTTCGGCAGCCGCCGTGCCATGAAATCGGTCGCCGCAGCCGAAGTTGCGGCGCTCTCGGCCTGGCGCGTGCTGGCGCTCGGCGACCGCGTCGGCGGCTTCGTCTTCGGTGACGAAGAGGTTACCGAGGTGCGCCCCTATCGGAGCCGCGAGGCGGTGATCCGGCTTGCCGACAGCATCGTTCGCCACAATATGGCACTGCAAGCGGGCTCGCAGGCGCCGCATGGCGCGGAGCAGCTCGACGTCGTGCTCACCACCGTCGCCAACGTTGCGCGGCATGATCACCTGATCATCGTCATCAGCGACTTCGACGGCTACAGCCTCGAAACCCGCGACATGCTCTTGAAGCTCTCGGCCCACAACGATGTGATCTCCGTTCTCATCTACGATCCCTTCCTGCTCGAGCTGCCGCGCAAGGGTGACATCGTCTTCAGCGGCGGACTGCTCCAGGCCGAAGTGCAATTCGGTCATGGCAATGTGCGCGAGGCGATCGACAGCTTCGCCAGAAAACGCGGGCGCGCACTGCGCGCCTGGCAGGAGGAGCTCGGCCTGCCGATGCTGCCGATTTCCGCCGCCGAGGAGGTCGCGCCGCAGTTGCGCACCATGCTCGGCCAGCTCGCCAGCCGGCAACGGAGGCGATAGCGATGGCGACCGCCGCCCCTGCGAAAGACCCTTTGCTCGAGGCGACTCTTCGGCAGCTCGCCGACATCGCCATGCCTCAGCCCGTATCGATGATGCCGCAGACCTGGGCCTGGGCGGGGCTCGGCTGCGTCATACTCCTGCTGATTGCCTTCGCGTGCTGGCGCTGGTACCGGCGCTGGGAGGCCAATCGTTACCGTCGCGAAGCACTCGCCGACCTGAAGAAGATCGAGGGACGGCTCACCGCGCCCACGACCCGCGGCGACGCGCTCGTCGCGTTGCCCGTCCTCCTGAAGCGCACCGCCCTGGTGCTCTGGCCGCGCGAGAAGATAGCCGGGCTTCATGGCACGGGCTGGACCAGCTTCCTCGATGCCAATTCCGGAGGCCCGGTGTTCCCGATTGCCTCGGCGCGTTTCTTCGAGGAAGCCGAATATCGTGGCAGCGCGGCGCTCTGCGCCATCCCGGAGCCCGATGCGCGGGCCTATGCCGCCGCTGCACGTCACTGGATCGAGGCGCACCATGTACGTGCTTGACCACGCCTGGGCGCTGATCTTTCTGCCACTGCCCTTCGCCGTCTGGTGGCTGCTTCCACCCTACCGCGAGCAATCCGCCGCAGTCAGGATACCCTTCTTCAAGGATATCACCGCGGCCGCCAATCTCGGGCCGACCGAGGGCTCCGTCGTTCCGAGAACCAATCTCGGTCAGAAGGCGATTGCGCCCATCTGCTGGGCACTGATCGTGCTGGCGCTGGCGCGGCCGCAATATGTCGAGCCGCCAATCGAAAAGACCGAGCCACAGCGCGACCTCATGCTGGCGATCGATCTTTCGCAGTCGATGGACACGCGGGATTTCCGCGATCCCTCCGGCAATCTGCAGACCCGCGTCGAGGCGGTGCACAAGGTGGTCGCCGACTTCATCGACCGGCGGCCGAACGATCGTCTCGGCTTGATCGCCTTCGGCGACGCGCCCTATCCGCTGGTGCCGTTCACGCTCGACCACAAGACGGTCAAGCTGATGCTGGCCGACAGCCTGCCCGGCATGGCCGGCCCGCGCACCGCGGTCGGCGACGCGATCGGGCTTGCGATCAAGATGTTCGACGAAAGCACCGCGCCGGACAAGGTGATGATCCTCCTGACCGACGGCAACGACACCGCCAGCAAGATGCCACCCGACAAGGCCGCCGGCATCGCCGCGGAGCGGAAGGTGGTGATCCACACAGTCGGAATTGGTGACCCCAGTGCGCAAGGCGAACAGAAGCTCGACACGGCGACCCTTCAGGGCATCGCCGAGACCACGAAGGGCCGCTACTTCTTCGGCCAGGACCAGGCGGGTCTGCAGAACATCTATGAACTGCTCGATCAGCTGACGCCGGCAAACCAGAAGACACTCTCCTGGCGTCCGCGCATCGAACTGTTCCATTACCCCCTTGGCGCAGCACTCCTGATGGTCCTCGTCTACCACGCCAGCATGTGGCTCCTCTCTTCAGTTGCCGAGCGCCGCCGGCGGCAGGAGGCAGCGCCATGATCGCGGATTTCCATTTCCTGAGGCCGCTCTGGCTGCTGGCGCTTCTCGCCGTCCCTCTGCTCATCTACCTCGTCAGCCGGCGCGGCGATGTGCGCTCGCAATGGCAAGGCATGATCGCACCGCATCTGCTTGATCACCTGCTGATCGAAAAGGGCGGCAAGCGGCGCCTGCAGCCCGTGCACATTACGGCGGCGTTGATTGCTGTTGCCGCCGTCGCGGCCGCCGGACCGACCTGGCAGCGCGAGCGCCCGCCCTTCGTCGAAGATACCGCACCGCTGGCGATCGCCATCGACCTCAATCCGACCATGAACGCGACCGACATTTCGCCGACGCGGATCGAACGCGCCAAGCTCAAGGTCCAGGACATTCTCAGCCTCAGAAAAGGTTCGCGAACCGCGCTCTTTGCCTATGCCGGCTCCGCGCACATGGTGCTGCCGCTCAGCGACGACGCGGCATTGGTCAAGACCTATCTCGCGGCACTTTCGCCCCAGATCATGCCGGTCGACGGCAAGGATACGGCAAAGGCCCTGCAGGAAGTCGAGAAGGGTCTGGCCAATGAAACGGTGCCCGGCACGATCCTGTTCATAACCGACGGGGTCGAGCGCTCTGCCTTTCAGGCGTTCGGCCAGTATCAGGGCCGCAACGCGCTGATGGTGCTCGGCATCGGCACGGTGGAAGGCGGCCCGGTGAAGACGGCCGACGGTGGGTTCCTGACCGATGCGACCGGCAGTCATGTTCGCTCCAAGCTGGATGTCGACAGCCTCAAGGCGCTGCAGTCCGCATCCAAGGCCGAGGTTGCGACCGTCACGGCTGATGATGCCGACGTGCGCTGGATCGTCAGGCGCATCCAGACCAACTTCGCTGCAAAGACCGCCGAGGGGCTGACCCGCTGGCACGATGCCGGCTGGTGGCTGACGATCCCGATTGCCGTCTTCGGCCTGTTCTGGTTCCGGCGCGGGTGGACCGTGCGCTGGGCCGTCTACCTGCTCGGCATCACCGTGCTCATGAGCAACGGGCGGGCTGAGGCCGCCGACAATCGCTTCCTCGACCTCTGGCTGACACCCGACCAGCAGGGCCGCCGCGCCTTCGAGCAGGGCGAGTTCCCAGGCGCCGCCGAGAAGTTCGCAGATCCTTCCTGGCGCGGGGCTGCGCTCTACCGTGCCGGCCGTTTCGAGGACGCGATCGACGCCTTTGCCGAAACCGATACGGCCGAGAGCTACTACAATCAGGGCAACGCCCTCATGCACCTCGGCAAGCCGGAAGAGGCGATTGCGGTTTATGAGCAGGCCTTGAAACGCCGCCCCGACTGGCCCGACGCGGAAAAGAACCTGGCCGCTGCGAAAAAATTCAAGGCCGACAAGGACAAGCAGGAACAGGACGCACAACAGGAACAGGCAGGCATAGACCCCGACCAGGTCCAGTTCGACGACAAGGGCAAGAAAGGCACAGAAGCGACGATCCAGGGTGGACCACAGACGACCGACATGTGGATGCGCAACATTCAGGTCTCGCCCGCCGAGTTGCTCGCGCGAAAATTCGCGATCGAGGCAAAGGAGGCAACGCCGTGAGCGCTCTATCCAATTTGCCTCGGCTGGTGACCTGGCTCATCGGCCTGTCGCTCTGGTTTGCCGGCGATACGCTCGCCGCCAACCCCTTCGCACGCGCCACGCTCGCGACCAAGGGAACGATTTATGCCGGGCAGCAGGTAGAGATCGACATCGACGTCTTCGTGCCGAACTATTTTTTGACCCCGCCGCAGTTTCCCTTGTTCGATCTTCAGGGTGCGGTGGTCACCATGCCCGACGACCGCGGCTTGAACCTCAACGAGACCGTCGATGGCGAGGCCTTTTCCGGCATCCGCAAGACCTATGTGATCACGCCACAGGCGGCGGGCAATTATGCCTTACCGACGATCGTGATCCCTTTCGGCTATGCCGCCGTACCGGGGCAGACGACACAGGGCAAGGTAACGGTGCCACGGCTCAAATTTGCCGTGGAAGCGGTCCCGGGAAGTGTCGGCGGCGCACCCGGCGTGACCGCTGGCGAAATCACCATCACGCAGACTTTCGACCGTGACCCGGCCGGCCTGCATGTAGGCGATGCGCTGGTACGCACCGTCACCACCCGGGCGGCTGGCCTCGCGCCCATGATGATCCCCGAGCCCAGCTTGAAGGCCCCTGAGGGCGTCAAGATTTATCAGCACGATCCGGTGCTCTCGGAGGAACGCACGCCGCGCGGCGAGGTTGCCGCGGGACTGCGCAAGGACACCGCAACCTACGTCTTTGCCGAGCCAGGCACCTTCTCTCTGCCGGCAATCACATTGGAGTGGTTCAACCCTCAATCCGGAAAGACCGAAACCGCCGGGGCCGACGGCGCGCAGGTGGAGGTCGGCGCGGCACCTGCAACGGAAGTTGCCCTTGCGCCGCCAGCACCGCCGCCCGCCGAAGAACCCTTCGATTGGTTGTGGTGGACTGCCGCCACAGCGGCTGTCCTGGCATTTGCGTTGCTGGTACAGATCGCCGCCAACCTGGCCGGCCGGCTGGAAACCTGGATCGACGCGGCGCTCACGCGCAACGCGCAATCGGAGGAGACGGCCTTTCGCCACGTTCTCGACGCTTGCCGCGACCACGACAGGGTACGGCTGGAGTCGGCTCTCGATCGCTGGTCGCGCAAGACCGGCAATGTGCCTCTTGCGAAATGGGTGGAGCGGTTCGCCGATCCGCAAACGAGAACTGCTTTCGCACACCAACGACACGCCCGCTACGGCACTCTTCAATCGCAACACCAGCGGCCCGATTTCGCCCGACTGCGTAGCGGCTTGAAGGTGGCGCGACGAAGATGGCTGGAGGACGATTTCTCCGATGACGACAGCCCGCCGACGGATGAATTGCCCGATCTCAATCCGGTGTTCGCCAACGCTTCCCACAAGCCCCTTTGACGCCCGCGGCGCTGCCGGTGATCGGCTCAGCCGTGGATCAAATATGCGAACTGGGTTCGTTCCGGCGAGTTGCAGCCCACACTGCCACCCCTCGTCGCCTCGCGCAGCGAGGTGCCACTGGCCGACGCGCACAACCGGCTGATGCTTTTCTACCAGGCGTCGCTCAACGCCTATGCCGGCTATCGCGACGAATGGGCCCGCGACATGGAATTGCTGATGCGGGTGGAACCGGACAATCCCTATTATCGCTGGTTCGTTTCGAGCAGCGAGCATTGATCGCGCACTTGCGATTCCTGGCTTCCGCGCGACAGCAAATCGTGCCGTATCGATAGACCAAGATTGAATCCTGCACAGAGCCAGAATAGCGCAAAATATTTGCACGGCAGCTGATGCCTCCGGCACAGATTTGCAACACAGAGGCATCGCCGGCGTAGTATTCTCTCCCTGTTGATCTGCCCTATGGCAGACAGGGAGGCATTCCATGGAAAAGACGGACAAACAAAACGTCGACAACACCTCGCGCGCGGCGATGGATGGCGAGATCGGCATTCTCGCGCGCCGCCGCATCGAGGCCGGTATCATCGCGCCGATCTATGAGGCGATGCGCGAGGAGATCGGCGAGGAGCGCGCTCAGGCGATCCTCGACAAGGCAATCACAAAGGCCGCGATCGAAGCTGGCAGGACCTTTGCCGCAAAGACGCCCGGCGGCACCAACCTGCGCACCTTCCAGGAGTTGCAGGATCTCTGGACCCAGGACGATGCGCTTGTCATCGAGGTGACCAAGGCGACGGATGAGGAATTCCACTACAACGTCAAGCGCTGTCGCTACGCCGAGACCTATCGCGAGATGGGGCTCGGCCATATCGGGCACCTGCTTTCCTGCAACCGCGACGGCGTCTTCTGCACCGGCTACGATCCGCGCATCACGCTCGAGCGTACCCAGACGGTGATGCAGGGTGCCTCCCATTGCGACTTCCGCTACCGTCTCAACAAGGACGCTCCGGAGCAGCCGAAATGAGTGCTGGAGCCTTGCGCACTGAGCCCAAGCGCATCAACACGCCGGCAACAATCGGCGACCGGCTGTGGAACGACATCGTCTCGACGGCGCGTTTCGGCGCTGCGGACAAGGGTGGGGTCACCCGCCTGACGCTGACCGACGAGGATCGTCAGGTCCGTGACTGGTTCGTCACCGAGTGCCGGGCGCTCGGCTGCACGGTCGAAGTCGACGGCATCGGCAACATCTTCGCAACCTATGCCGGCGAGGACATGTCGCTGCCGGCGATCGCCGTCGGCAGCCATCTTGATACGCAGCCACAGGGTGGCCGGTTTGACGGCATCCTCGGCGTGCTTGCCGGGGTCGAGGTGCTGCGTACGCTCAAGGAAACCGCCACATTGCTCCGCCATCCGCTGACGGTCGTCAACTGGACGAATGAGGAGGGGTCGCGTTTCTCGCCCGCGATGATGGGTTCAGGCGCCTTTGCCGGCGCGCTTGCACTCGACGCAGCGCACGCGCTCGCCGATCGCGAAGGTGTCACGGTCGGCACATCGCTCGATGCGATCGGCTATCGCGGCGAGACGAAAGTCGATCCGGCTGCCTTCGCGGCCTATGTCGAGCTGCACATCGAGCAGGGACCGCTGCTGGAAGCCTCCGCAACCGAGATCGGTGTCGTTACCGGCATCCAGGGGCTGCGCTGGTTCGACGTCGTCGTCACCGGCACCGAGGCTCATGCCGGCAGCACGCCGATGGCCCAGCGCGACGATGCCCTTGTCGCCGCTGCCGAAATCGTGCTCGCCGTCCGCGACATCGCCCGCGAAAATCCGCCCGGTGTCGGAACCGTCGGCTTCGTCGAGGTCGGTCCCAATTCGCGCAATGTCGTGCCCGGCGCAGTCCGGCTGCAGATCGACATGCGT
This sequence comes from Ensifer adhaerens, assembly GCF_028993555.1. Taxonomy (NCBI): domain Bacteria; kingdom Pseudomonadati; phylum Pseudomonadota; class Alphaproteobacteria; order Hyphomicrobiales; family Rhizobiaceae; genus Ensifer; species Ensifer adhaerens. Next base: position 1,969,296 of record NZ_CP118611.1, read on the forward strand.
CATCCGTCCGAGGCGGGCCTCGACCGGATGGAAGCCGCGTTGCAGGATGCCGTTGTGAAAGCCGGCGCAAACGCCGAACTGACGCGCATCTGGTCGAAAGCACCGGTCGTCTTTGATCCGTCGATCGTGGACGCCGTGCGGACCTCTGTAGAAGCTCTCGGTTATTCGGCCACGGACGTCGTATCGGGTGCCGGGCATGACGCGGCCCATGTCGCGACGGTCATTCCGACAGCGATGATCTTCGTGCCCTCCAAGGACGGCCTTTCGCACAACGAGGCGGAGTATACGTCGCCCGAAGAATGCGCCCGCGGCGCGGAGGTTCTGTTCCAGACGATCCTGGAACTCGACCGGCGCTGACCGTTCCTTCACCGAGCAAACAAGAAGCACCCACCGCAGTCCGTCTGCGGTGGGTGTTTGCATTTCAGGCTTGGCTGGCGCTAGCCGCGTTGCGAGTCGAGCTGCTCGTGCTCCTTCTCGACCTGCTGCGCCTTAAGGTAGCTCTCGATCAGCAGCTGATATTCCGGGAAGATCTTGGTGTAGATTTCTGCCCACTGCTGGGCGTCGTCGCGGTGCCAGGTGCGCTGCAGCTCGGAGGCGACCGCCGCCATATCCATCGGCACCACGCCGGCCTGGACGACACGGGCCAGCGTGATTTCCTCCGCCATCTTCGAATAGGTGCCCGAAGCGTCGACAACCACGAAGACCTTGTAGCCGTCATGGACGGCACTGATCGCCGGGAAGGCCATGCAAACGCTGGTGATCGTGCCGGCGATGATCAGCGTCTTGCGGCCGGTTTCCTTCACCGCGGCGACGAAATCCGGATTGTCCCAGGCGTTGATCTCGCCGCGACGGGCAACGTACCTGGCGTGCGGCGCATTGTTGTGGATTTCCGGGATCAGCGGACCGTTCGGACCCTGCGGCACGGAAGCCGTGGTAATGACGGGCATCTTTGTCAGCGTCGCCATGCTGGCAAGGGCTGCCGCATGGGCGCGCAGCTTCGGCATCGGCATATCGTTGACGGTCTGGAACAGGCCGCTCTGGTGGTCGATCAGAAGCATCACGGCGTCATCGGGATCGATGACCGGGCGCTTTCCGTTAAAGTTTGCAGGTGTCATGGTCTTGCTCCTTGTTGGTTGCGCGACAACCCGTCCGTGGTGGTTGGCGTTGAGGAGAAGATATCCATGCAACAAACCTGGCAGTAGACGGCAGTATCGGGCTATAATGTCCTGAAAACAGGACAATTGCCCATGCAGGACCTGAACGATCTCAAGCTGTTTGTCGACGTTGTCGAACAGAACGGCTTTGCCGCTGCCGCGCGCAAGCTCAACATGCCACGCTCGCGTTTGAGCCGCCGCATCGGCCTTCTGGAAGAGCGTCTTGGGGTGCGGCTGGTGCAGCGCTCGACCCGCCATTTCGTCATCACCGAGATCGGCCGGGAATACTACCGGCATTGCCTCGCCATGTTGGTGGAGGCCGAGGCGGCGCAGGAAATGATCGAGCGTATGCGCTCCGAGCCGCAGGGTGTGGTCCATGTCAGTTGCCCGTCCTCGGTGGTCTATTTCCAGGTCGCGGAAATGATCGCCCGGTTCATGGCAGAATGCCCGAAGGTCGAGGTCGTGCTCGAAAGCACCAACCGGCGCGTCGACGTGCTGCGCGAAGGCATCGACATCGCTATCCGCGTTCGCTTCCCGCCACTTGAAGAAAGCGATCTTGCCGTCAAGCGCTTTGCCGAGAGCAGGCAGCGGCTGGTCGCAAGCCCGGCACTGCTTGCGGCGATCGGCAAGCCGCTGGCGGCGGCCGACCTCGCCGCCTTCCCCAGCCTTGCCTGGGACCCGGATCGCCCCGAACACGACTGGCGGCTGGAGGGGCCCGGCGGAGCGACCGCAATCGTGCGCCATCGGCCGCGGCTCGTCACAGAAGATATGGTGGCCTTGCGGCTCGCCGCATTGAGCGGCGTCGGCATCTGCCAACTGCCGGAGATGGTGATACGGCAAGACCTGAAGGACGGTACGCTCGTCGACGTGCTACCCGGCTGGGCGCCGAGGGCTGGCATCATCCACGCGGCCTTTCCTTCACGTCGGGGTCTGCTCCCTTCGGTGCGTGCCCTGCTCGATTTTCTGGCCGCCGGATATGCGGAGCTTGCCCGTCTGGATGAGCCCAGAACCTGACGGTCGAGCGATTACACTGCGGTATGCTCCCGTGTTTTCAGGATCGCGGAAAAGCGCGGATCGAAGGTGCGGCTGATCGGCTCTGCGGCTGCCCCGATCGCCACCGCCCAAGGGTCGGTGAAACCGATCTGCAGGCGCGGCAGTGTCCTGTCGCGCCGCTCGGCGATCGAGGGGAGCAGCGGCATCATCGCCTCGACCAACAGGCGCGCGAGCCCCGGCGGAAGCCCCCCGCACAGGATCACCGTCTGCGGGTCGAAGATCGTTTCGAGCGTCTGGACGGCGGCGCGCAGTTCGAAGACCGCGGCATCGAGCCAACGCCGCACCCGCTCGTCCGGGCCGGCGGCGACCGCGTCGATATGGGCGTAAAGCTCGGGGTCGGCCGGGTCGAGGTCGAGCAGCCTGCAGAGCGAGGCGATCGAGGCGCGGTGTTCGAGCGGCGTGCGTTCATCCAGCGATGCGCCACGCGGCAGGCTGAGGATCATGCCGATCTCGCCGGCATTGCCATTGGCGCCACGGTAGAGTTCGCCGTTGAGGATCAGCCCGGCGCCAAGGCCATAGCCGAGATAGATGCAGATGGCATGGTCGACGCCGTGCGCAGCCCCAACCATGCGCTCGGCGGTGGCCGCCGCAGCGGCATCGTTCTGCAGGCCGACGTCGAGCCCCGTTCCGGTCGCAAGCGTTTCGAGCAGCGGAAAGTTCTGCCAGGCCGCCATCATCCAGGTATCGTCGTCATCGGCTTCGATACCGAAGGGACCGGGCATCGCAGCGCCAAGGCCGACGAGGCGGTCTTCCGATTGCGGCGCGATCTCCGTGAGGTCACGGCGGGTCTTCTCGATCAATTCCAGGATCGTCCGCACGCCAGTCGCCGGCCCGCCGGCCGGCAGATTGGCTTCGCCGCGGGCGAGCACCCGGCCGACGAGATCAACCGCGATCGTTCGCGTCACATGCCGGTCGATCTGCAAGCCGATTGCAAACGCTCCCTCCGGTACCAGTCGGTATGGGGTCGAGGGCTGACCGCGGCCATTGCGCACCGCCTCTAGTGATTCGACCAGCCCGTCCTGCTCCAGATCCTCGATGATGTTGGAGACCGTCTGCTTCGTGAGCGCCGTCGCGCGGGCAAGGTCCGCCCGGGACAATTGCCCATTCAGCCGCAACGCGTCGATCATGACGCGCCGGTTGTGTGCGCTCGTCCCCTCCTGATTGGTGCCGCTCTTCGCCCGGATCAGGCGCATATCGTTCATCCAAAAACCCCTCTTGACACTGTTAGAATATTGAACAAAAAATAAGTCAAGACAATTGACTTAATGAGGGCCGAAAAGAGCTCCGGGGGAACGAAGGCGATGGCAATATGCTGTCGCAAGCGCTCCGATTGAAATGTCGATAGCCGCTCCGCACGGGCGGATTTCTCGCATACGGCGGGCCGAGGCGGCACGCCGGGAAGATCTGAAACGCTTAAGTATTGGAGGTAGGAATGTTGAAATCCATAAGAACCACACTGCTTTGCGCGACCCTTGCCGGCGTATCCTTCGTCGGGCACGCGCATGCGGAAACGACGCTCAACGCTCTCTTCATGGCCCAGGCGGCCTATAGCGAGGCGGACGTGCGCGCCATGACGGAGGCCTTCACCAAGGCCAACCCGGACGTGAAGGTCAATCTCGAGTTCGTTCCCTATGAGGGCCTTCACGACAAGACCGTGCTGGCGCAGGGCTCCGGCGGCGGCTACGACGTCGTGCTCTTCGACGTTATCTGGCCGGCCGAATATGCCTCCAACAAGGTTCTCGTCGACGTGACCGACCGCATCACCGGCGAGATGAAGTCCGGCGTGTTGCCGGGCGCCTGGACGACCGTCGAATATGACGGCAAGCGCTATGGCATGCCCTGGATCCTCGACACCAAATATCTGTTCTACAACAAGGAAATCCTGGAGAAGGCCGGCATCAAGGCGCCGCCGAAGACCTGGGACGAGCTTGCCGAACAGGCGAAGGTGATCAAGGACAAGGGACTGCTCGCGACCCCGATCGCCTGGAGCTGGTCGCAGGCCGAAGCCGCGATCTGCGACTACACCACGCTGGTCAGCGCCTATGGCGGCAAGTTCATCGACGGCGGCAAGCCGGCCTTCACCTCGGGCGGCGGCCTCGATGCGCTCAACTACATGGTGACGAGCTACTCTTCCGGCCTCACCAACCCGAACTCGAAGGAGTTTCTGGAGGAGGACGTGCGCAAGGTGTTCCAGAACGGCGAAGCCGCATTCGCGCTCAACTGGACCTACATGTACAACCTCGCCAACGATCCGAAGGAAAGCAAGGTTGCCGGAAAGGTCGGCGTCGTGCCGGCGCCAGGCGTGGCGGGCAAGAGCGAAGTCTCCGCCGTCAATGGTTCGATGGGTCTTGGCATCACCTCGACCAGCAAGAACCCGGACGAGGCCTGGAAGTACATCGTCTACATGACCTCGCAGCAGACGCAGAATGCCTACGCAAAGCTCAGCCTGCCGATCTGGGCGTCTTCCTACGAGGATGCCAGCGTGACGAAGGGCCAGGAAGAGCTGATCGGCGCTGCCAAGCTCGGCCTCGCGGCCATGTATCCGCGCCCGACGACCCCGAAGTACCAGGAACTTTCGACTGCCCTTCAGCAAGCGATCCAGGAAGCACTGCTCGGCCAGGCTTCGGCTGAGGACGCCCTGAAGACAGCGGCCGAAAACAGCGGCCTCTGAGCCGCCCTCCCAAGCCCCGGGCGGCCAGCCGCCCGGGGACCGCGGGAATTGTGCGGTAGCGCTGGCATTCACGCGCTTTAACACCTTGATTTGGCGCATCATTCGCTTGGATCGATTACGGTCCGGGACAATATGCGATAGCATGACGGGGCTCCCTAGACCCGAGAAGGTTTCCATCCTATGTCCGGCACCTGGATAACAACGCGCGCATGGCTGCTCATGCTGCCGCTGCTGGTGGTGATGATTGCGGTCATCGGCTGGCCGTTGGTCGATACCGTCAGGCTTTCCTTCACCGACGCCAGGCTCGTCGGCACGGAAGGCACGTTCGTCGGCTTCGACAATTATGCGAAAATGCTCGGCGGCTCGAACTTCCTGCGCGCCTTCGTGACGACGACCTGGTTCGCGGTCGTTTCGGTCACGGCGGAAATGGTGATCGGCGTGCTCGCGGCCCTGCTGCTCAACCAGCAATTTCGTGGCCGCACAGCGCTTAGAGCCCTGATGATCCTGCCCTGGGCGCTGCCGACGGTGGTCAACGCCACCCTCTGGCGGCTGATCTACAACCCGGAATATGGCGCGCTCAACGCCGCCTTGACGCAAATCGGCCTGATCGACAGTTACCGCTCGTGGCTGGGCGAACCCGGCTCGGCACTGACGGCGCTGATCATCGCCGATTGCTGGAAGAACTTTCCGCTGGTCGCGCTGATTGCGCTTGCCGCCCTTCAGGCCGTGCCGCGCGACATCACCGCCGCCTCGCTCGTCGATGGCGCCGGGCCTTTCAACCGTTTCCGCTACGTCATCATGCCCTATCTCGCAGGTCCGTTGCTGGTCGCCCTGGTGCTGCGCACGATCGAGGCCTTCAAGGTGTTCGACCTGATCTGGGTTATGACGCGTGGCGGGCCGGCAAACAGCACCCGCACATTGTCGATCCTCGTGTACCAGGAAGCCTTCTCCTTCCAGCGGGCGGGGTCGGGCGCATCGCTCGCGCTGATCGTCACGCTGCTCGTCACCGTGCTCGCCGTCGCCTATGCCGGCCTGGTGCGCAAAGCTGCAGGAGCGTCGTGATGGAACGTCAGAACCCGGTTTTCACCGCCTTCGTCTACGCCTCGGCACTGCTGCTCGCGGCCATCATCCTCGCCCCGATCCTCTGGCTCTTCGTCATGAGCATCTCGTCGGCCGCCGATCTGTCGACCAAGCCGCTCAACTGGTGGCCCAGCGAGATCGACCTGTCGCGCTATCGGCTGCTCCTGTCGACGATCGAAAACAGCGCCGGCGCCGCCTTCACCGCTTCGCTGTTCAACAGCCTCAAGGTCGCCGGCATGGCAACGCTGGCGGCAATCGCCGTCGCCATTCCGGCCGCCTGGGCGGTCTCGCGCACGCCCAGCATCTCCTGGTCGCTCTATGGCGTCATCGCCACCTACATGCTGCCGCCGGTCGCGCTCGCCGTACCGCTTTACATGGGCCTTGCCTATCTCGGGCTTCTGAACTCGGTCTTCGGTCTCGCGCTCGTCTATCTCACCATTCTGGCGCCATTCACGACCTGGCTGCTGAAATCCGGCTTCGATTCCATTCCGAAGGAGATCGAGAGTGCGGCGATGATCGATGGTGCCCGCCTCGATCAGATCCTCCGACTGATCACGCTGCCGCTCGCCGCACCGGTCATGGCAACGTCGGCGCTTTTCGCCTTCCTGCTTGCCTGGGACGAGTTCTTCTACGCGCTGCTCTTCACCTCGGATCTGCGCGCCAAGACCCTTACGGTTGCCATCTCCGATCTCGCCGGCGGCCGTGTCTCCGATTACGGGCTGATCGCCACAGCCGGGGTGCTCGCCGCCCTGCCCCCAGTGCTGATCGGCCTTGTCATGCAGCGCGCCCTGATTTCCGGGCTCACCAGCGGCGGTGTCAAAGGATGACGGCTATGACCAATTCGGAACGCCCCGCAGGGCTCATCGCGATCGACCGCGAAATGGCACGTCAGGCCTCGGATGCCGTCGCCTCCGTCGATCAGGCGACAGCACTCGCAGCGAAGATCGCGGCTTCATTGAAGGCGACCGGAAAGCTGCTGCTGCTCGGCATGGGCGGCTCGCATGCGGTTGGCCGCGCCGTCGAGCCGCTCTATCGTGCCCATGGCATCGACGCCGTTGCCCTGCCGCTGTCGGAGCAACTCGGCCAGCCGCTATCTATAAAGGACAAGACAATCCTTGTGACCTCGCAGTCGGGCGAAAGCGCCGAGGTGCTGCGCTGGTTCAGCGAAACGAATGGCGCAACGCCACACACCTTCGGCCTCACCTTGGAAGAGGGTTCGTTCCTCGCCAAAAACGCACCGTCGCTGGTCGGCGTTGGCGGAACCGAGAAAGCCTTTGCCGCAACCCGCAGCCTGACGATCAGCTTCGCCCTGCACCTCGCCGTTCTCGCGGCTCTCGGCGATGACCCGACCGACGCGCTTGATGCGCTGGAAAACCCGCAATCGCCCGACACGTCGGCGGCACTCGAAGCCCTGCACAGCGTCCGCTCCGTCGTCACGTCCGGTCGCCGGCTGCAGGGCCTCGCCGAAGCGATCGGCCTTGGCCTGACCGAGCTTTCGCGCCTGCCCTGCTTCTCGCTCGAGGGCGGCCAGCTTCGGCACGGGCCGATGGAAATGCTCGGCCCATCCGTCGGCGTCGTCCTCTTCCGCGCGGCCGATCCGACTGCCGGCCTCGTAGAAGCCATGGCCATTTCCGCCGCCGAAGCCGGCTCGCCGGTCATCGTCTTCGATGCCTCCGGCGAGGCCCCCGTCGAAGGCGTCAGCACCATCCCCTTTGCACGCGCCTCCGGCATGGCGGCGATTTTCGCCATGCTGCCGGTTGCGCAATCCTTCATGATCGCCTTTGCCACGTCCCGCGTCGAGAATGCCGGCACTCCGGTGCGCTCGACCAAGATCACCCGGAGCGAATAAACGATGCGTCCTCTTGCAGTGGTCGGCAATGCCAATGTCGATCTCATTCTCGGACCAGCGGCCCCCTGGCCGAAGGCCGGAACCGAAATCATCGTCGATCACGACGAGCTGCGCGTCGGCGGCTGCGCCGGCAACAGCGCGCTCGCCTGGGATTCGCTCGGCGTCGACTACGCGATCGCCGCCAATGTCGGCAACGACCAGTTCGGCACCTGGCTGAGGGAGGCGTTTCCGGAGCGGTCCAAATCCTGGCCGGTCGAAAATGTCGGCACCACACTATCCGTCGGCATTACCCATCCCGATGGCGAGCGCACCTTCTTCACCACGCGCGGGCACCTGCCGTTGCTCACCTTCGAGGAGGTCCGCGCCATGCTCGACGGCGAGAAACTGCGCGGCGGTTACGCGCTTCTGACCGGCTCATTCCTGACCGACGCCCTGACGGCAGACTATGACCGCTTCTTCGACTGGGGCGATACGCACGACATCGCCGTTGCACTTGATACGGGCTGGCCGCTCGACGGCTGGACCGTGGCGAATTGCGCCGCAACGGTCGGCTGGCTCGGCCGCTGCCATCTGGCGCTCTTCAACGAAGTCGAGACGACGACGCTGACCGGTCTCTCCGACCCGAGCGAGGCGGCCCACGAACTCCGCAAACACATGCCCGAAGGCGCAATCGTCGTCGTCAAGCGCGGTCCGCACGGCGCGATCGCCATCGATGCGGAAGGCCGTCTTTCTTCGGCCGCCGCCCCCGCGGTTACCGTCGTCGATACCATCGGCGCCGGTGACGTCTTCAATGCCGGTTTCCTGGCAGCGCTTGCCGCCGAGATGCCTCTGGAAGCCTGTCTTCGCACCGGCGTCGCCATCGCTTCCGAGGCGATTTCCACCCTGCCGCGCAGCTACGGCAAACCGCTTTCGTCCTTTCTTCAGGAGACCGGCGCATGAGCGCTCTTGCCATAGAGAACATTCACAAGCGCTACGGCGAGGTCGAGACGCTGAAGGGGATCGACATCGATCTCGATAGCGGCGAGTTCCTGGTGCTGCTCGGCTCATCCGGCTGCGGCAAGTCGACCCTGCTCAACATCATCGCCGGACTTGCCGAGCCGAGTGGCGGCGACATCCGCATCGGCGATCGCTCCATTCTCGGCGCCCATCCGAAGGACCGCGACATCGCCATGGTGTTTCAATCCTATGCGCTCTACCCCAACATGAGCGTCGCTCGGAACATCGGCTTCGGGTTGGAGATGCGCAAGGTTCCGAACGCCGAGCGTGAGAAGGCAGTCAAGGAAACGGCGAAACTGCTGCAGATCGAAAACCTGCTCGAGCGCAAGCCGAGCCAGCTTTCCGGCGGCCAGCGCCAGCGCGTCGCCATTGGCCGGGCGCTGGTGCGCAATCCGCAGGTCTTCCTCTTCGACGAACCGCTCTCCAACCTCGACGCGAAGCTGCGCATGGAGATGCGCACCGAGCTCAAGCGCCTGCACCAGATGCTGAAGACCACGGTCGTCTACGTCACCCACGACCAGATCGAGGCGATGACACTCGCGACCCGCATCGCGGTCATGCGCGACGGGCGGATCGAGCAGCTCGGCACGCCAGAAGAGATCTACGACCGCCCGGCCACACTCTATGTCGCCGGCTTCGTCGGCTCGCCGCCGATGAACATCCTGGAGGCGACCGTTGTCGAAGGTCAGTTGAAAATCGCCGGTGACGGCCAGGCGATCGCCCTGCCGTCACGCCTCCGCAACGTTGTCTCCGATGGCCAGCGCGTCAAGGCTGGTGTTCGCCCGGAAGCGCTGCGACTTGTCGCTGGTGACGAGCCCACGCCGCAGTTCAAGGCCCGCGTCGAGGTCGTCGAATTGACCGGCCCCGAACTCGTCACGACTGCGCGGATCGGCGACCAGCGCATCACCGCCTGCCTGCCACCGCGCAGTTCGGTCCTGTCGGGCGAAGAGCGTACCTTCACCATCGAGGCGGATGCCCTTCATCTCTTCGATCCCGACACCGGCCGGTCGCTGGCGAAAGACTGAGGGTGCGGGCGGGCGACGACCGGGATTGCTTTAGCAACGCCTTTTCCTTCCTGTGAGAATCGTTCATCACAGGTTGTCCCGCGCGAGAAGAGGAAGTGACCGCGATGCCCCTGCAGATCGAAACGCCGGCCGTTCTCGTCGATCTCGAAATTGCCAAGCGCAACATCGAGCGCTTCCAGGCCTATGCCAATGAACATGGCATTCGCGTGCGCCCGCACATCAAGACACACAAGCTGCCGCAGATGGCCGAGCTTCAGCTTGCGGCCGGCGCCATTGGCATCACCTGCCAGAAGGTCACCGAAGCCGAGGCGATGGTCGACGGCAGCGACCGGATCAGGGATGTGCTGATCACCTACAACATTCTCGGTGACGCCAAGATGGCACGGCTGGAACGGCTCAATGGCCGCGTCGCACTTGCCGTCGTCGCTGACGGCGAGACCGTGATCGATGGGCTAGCTGGGTATTTCGCCGGCAAGGACAAGCCGCTGCGCGTATTTGTCGAATGCAACACCGGTGCCGATCGCTGCGGCGTTGGCACGCCGGCAGAAGCGGCAAGGCTCGCCCGCCGTATCGCGAACGCAAAAGGCCTCGTCTTCGGTGGACTGATGACCTATCCGCCCGTCAACGGCGAGGCGAAGGTTCAGGCTTTCATGACCGAGGCGAAACAGCTGATCGAAGCCGACGGCATCGCGGTGCCTGCCATCACCTCGGGCGGCACGCCCAGCATGATGCACGCCGCCGGCGCCCCGGTCGCCAGCGAGTACCGGCCCGGCACCTATATCTACAACGACCGCTCACTCGTTTCCCGTGGTGTCGCCGGCTGGGACGATTGCGCCCTGACTGTGCTTGCAACCGTTGTTTCCGTGCCTTCGGAAAACCGCGCGATCATCGATGCCGGCAGCAAGGTGCTGACCTCGGACCTGCTTGGCCTCACCGGCTACGGTCACGTGCTTGGCCGCGACGACATCCGCATCGACCAACTTTCGGAAGAACACGGCCGCCTCGTCACCGACGGGCCAATCAACCTTAGGGTTGGCGATCAGCTGCGCATCGTGCCCAATCACGCCTGCGTCGTCACGAACATGGTCGATGCGGTCCACATCGTCGAAGGCGACACGCTGAAGGACACCTGGCCGATCGTCGCCCGCGGCCGCGTCCTTTAGGATCGCGCCTTAGAGACCCTACAGAAATCTGTACACGCCTGGAACCCCCGCATTCGCCGGAAATGGAGGGTTGAAGGCTCGTCGACGGACCGATCCGAAAGGCGCCCGAAAGGAGAAACGACGCCCGTGCACTGGACACCGGCATCGCGCCCTCCATCTAATGACCTTGGCGGGTCGGCACGTCCATATTGGGCGGTTGCAGGCAAACCGTTCTCGAAAAGGCGGCGAGAACGATAGGACTTTTCCCGTCTGCCGCCCTCGGGGTCATCTGTTTGCGTTGTAGCAGTCGATTAAATTGATAGTTTTATCTGGTAACCGATGGAGGTCGAAATGGTCTTTGGACGAATTACCGGAATGGTGGGACTGGCAATTGTGCTCGGGGGCCTGCAGCTGGGTGCTGCGAGTGTTGCGTTTGCCGACACGACGATCTTGAACGTGTCGTACGATCCGACACGTGAACTCTATAAGGACTTCAATGCTGCCTTCGCTGAGAAGTGGAAGGCCGATACCGGCGAAACCGTAACGATCCAGACGTCGCACGGCGGCTCGGGCAAGCAGGCCCGCTCGGTCATCGATGGACTGCAGGCCGATGTCGTGACGCTCGCGCTCGAAGCCGACATCGACGCGATCGCCAAGGAAACCGGCAAGATCCCGGCGGACTGGAAGACGAAGTTCGAAAACAACAGCGCCCCCTACACCTCGACAATCGTGTTCCTGGTGCGCAAAGGCAATCCCAAGGGCGTCAAGGATTGGGGCGATCTGGTGAAGCCGGACATCCAGGTGATCACGCCGAACCCGAAGACTTCGGGCGGCGCACGCTGGAACTTCCTCGCCGCCTGGGCCTATGGTCGGGCCGCCAATGGCGGAGACGATGCCAAGGCACAGGAATACGTGACCGAGCTCTTCAAACATGTTCCGGTACTTGATACCGGCGCGCGCGGCGCGACGACGACCTTCGTGCAGCGTGGCCTTGGCGATGTTCTGCTCGCCTGGGAAAACGAGGCCTATCTGTCGCTCGAGGAACTCGGACCAGACAAGTTCGAGATCGTCACGCCGTCGGTCTCGATCAAGGCCGAACCGCCGGTGGCGCTCGTTGACGGCAACGTCGACGCCAAGGGCACGCGCAAGGTGGCGGAGGCCTATCTCGGCTACCTCTACAGCGATGCCGGCCAGAAGATCGCCGCCAAGCATTACTACCGGCCGTTCAAGCCGGCAGCCGCCGATCCGGCTGATATCAAGCGGTTCGGCGACCTGAAGCTCGTCACCATCGAAGACTTCGGTGGTTGGAAGGAAGCCCAGCCGAAATTCTTCGGCGACGGCGGCGTCTTCGATCAGCTCTACAAGCCGGGCCAATAAGGACATCTTGGACGCGCAGCCGGACAACCTGGCTGCGCGTCTTGCTTTGCACCGCACCGGCCCATTGGCAGGAAACGCGGTTCGTTACGTCTTACGAGTTTTACAAAGGTAGTGTCATTGACGGAAGCGACGAAGACTGCGCCCTGGCGGTTTCGCCAGCCGAGTGTTTTGCCAGGCTTTGGGCTGTCGCTCGGGATCACGCTGAGCTGGCTGGTGCTGATCGTGTTGATCCCGCTGTCGGGCCTGGTGTTTCGGGCCAGCGGCCTCGGCTGGGCCAAGTTCTTTGAACTGGCGCTGGATCCGCGCACGCTCAATGCGCTGAAGATCTCCTTCGGCACGGCGTTTCTCGCCGCCGTCATCAACCTCGTCTTCGGCGTCATCCTCGCCTGGGTGCTGGTGCGTTATCGTTTCCCCGGCAAACGGGTGATCGACGCCATGGTCGACCTGCCGTTCGCCCTGCCGACCGCGGTTGCCGGCATCGCGCTGACGACGCTTTACGCCCCGAACGGCTGGATCGGCCAGTTCATCGAGCCGCTCGGGCTGAAGATCGCCTTTACCCCCGCCGGCATCGTCATCGCCCTGATCTTCGTCGGCCTGCCCTTCGTCGTCAGGACCGTGCAGCCGATCATGGAGGAGATCGACAAGGAAGTGGAGGAGGCCGCCGCCACGCTCGGCGCCAGCCGCTTCCAGACGATCAGCCGGGTGCTGTTGCCGGGACTGCTGCCGGCCGGCCTCACCGGCTTTGCGCTCGCCTTTGCCCGCGGCGTCGGCGAATACGGCTCGGTGATCTTCATCGCCGGCAACCTGCCTTACGTCTCCGAGATTGCGCCGCTTCTGATCGTCATCCGGCTGGAAGAGTTCAACTACGCTGCCGCCACCGCCATTGCCGCGGTCATGCTGGCGATCTCCTTTGCCATGCTGCTGCTCATCAACTCGATCCAGGCCTGGAGCCGGCGGAGATATGTCTATGTCGCATGATCTGACCGCCAGCCCCCTGCCCGCATCCGGCCCGCTGCCCGCATCCGGCCCGCTGCCCGCATCCGGCCCGCTGCCGGCGTCCGGCCCGCAGCCCGCCTTGCCGGAACTGGCCGCCGCCACCTCGGAAAGCCGCTTTGCCCGGCTGACGCTGACGATCACGGCGCTTGCCTTCGTCGCGCTGTTTTTGCTGTTGCCGCTCGCCGCCGTCTTTACCGAGGCGCTGCGCAAGGGCATCGGCGAGTTCGTTGCAGCCCTCGGCGATGCCGAGACCTTCTCGGCGATCCGCCTGACGCTCACCGTCGCTGCCATCGCCGTGCCGCTCAACCTCGTCTTCGGCGTGGCCGCCGCCTGGGCGATCGCCAAGTTCGAGTTCAAGGGCAAGGCCTTCCTGACGACGCTGATCGACCTGCCGTTCTCGGTCTCGCCGGTGATCTCCGGCCTCGTCTTCGTGCTGCTGTTCGGCTCGCACAGCCTGATCGGTCCGTGGCTGCAGAGCCACGGCATCCAGATCCTGTTTGCCGTGCCCGGGCTGGTGCTGGCCACCGTCTTCGTCACCTTCCCCTTCGTCGCCCGCGAGTTGATCCCGTTGATGCAGGAACAGGGATCGAGCGACGAGGAAGCCGCCCTGTCCTTGGGCGCGTCGGGCTGGCAGACCTTCTGGCATGTGACGCTGCCCAACATCAAATGGGGGCTGCTCTACGGCGTGCTGCTCTGCAACGCCCGCGCCATGGGCGAGTTCGGCGCCGTCTCGGTGGTCTCCGGCCATATCCGCGGTGAGACCAACACCATGCCGTTGCAGGTCGAAATCCTCTATAATGAGTACAACTTCGTCGCCGCCTTCGCGGTGGCGGCGTTGCTGGCGCTGCTGGCGCTGATCACCCTGATCCTGAAGACAGCGCTGGAGATCCGCTACAGCGCCGAGATCGCCGCCAGCCGCAGACATTGATCGCCGTGCAAGCATTGACCGGGAAAGCCCGCATTCGACCAGCTGCCGCAGGCATTTGAAAGGTATCGCCATGGACGTGCGCGTTCACAACATCCGCAAGGAATTCGGCCGCTTCCCGGCGCTCGACGACGTCTCGCTCGACATCCGCTCCGGTGAGCTGATCGCGCTGCTCGGCCCCTCCGGCTCCGGCAAGACGACGCTGCTGCGCCTCGTTGCCGGGCTCGAAAGCCCGACCGGCGGCACCATCTTCTTCGGCGACGAGGATGCCTCGCAAAAGACGGTGCAGCAGCGCAACATCGGTTTCGTCTTCCAGCACTATGCCCTCTTCCGCCACATGACCGTGCTCGACAACGTCGCCTTCGGCCTGAAGGTGCGCCCGTCGAGCCGCCGGCCGCCGGCCGCCGAGATCCGCAAGCGGGCGCTCGACCTCATCGACCTCGTGCAGCTCTCCGGCCTCGACAAGCGTTATCCGGCGCAGCTGTCGGGCGGCCAGCGCCAGCGCGTGGCGCTGGCCCGCGCCATGGCGGTCGAGCCGAACGTGCTTCTGCTCGACGAACCCTTCGGCGCGCTCGACGCCCAGGTGCGCAAAGAGCTGCGCAAGTGGCTGCGCGAGATCCATGACCGCACCGGCCACACCACCATCTTCGTCACCCACGACCAGGAGGAGGCGCTGGAACTGGCCGACCGCGTCGTCGTCATGAGCAAGGGCGCGATCGAGCAGGTCGGTACCCCCGACGAGATCTACGACCATCCGGTCTCGCCCTTCGTCTTCGGCTTCATCGGCCAGTCGAACTGCCTTTCCGTCACGCTGCAGAACGGCGAGATCTGGTTCGAGGACCGGCCGATCGGCCTGCGCGCGCCATCCGAGCCGGACGGCCCGGCCAATCTCTACTTCCGCCCGCACGACATCGAGCTGATCGACGGCTGCGGCGGCTGTCTCGCCGGCCTCGTCACCGCCAGCCGCCGCGTCGCCGGCACCCGCCATCTCGAACTCGACCTCGGCCGCAACCATCCGCATGTCGAGATCGAACTCTCCCCCGAACGCGCCGCGGCCGGTGACCACAGCCGCATCGCCTTCCGACCGACAAAGTGGAAACTCTTCAGGGAAGAACAACAGCCGGCGATAGCAACGTCGGCGGAGCGGGAAGCACGGGCCGACGTGGAGACCGCGGGGGCCGAGCCCTTCGAACTGGCGCGCACGGGCACCTGATTGCCCGTTTCGCAACGGAAGCCGCTTCAACGGCTTTCTGGAAATTGCTCCAGCTGTGACGAGGCACCGGCGAACGACAGTCTACGCGTCGCCGTGCGGATATCGGTTCGCTTCAAGATGCGCTAAGCAGGACCGTCCGTGGCCGAAAGTGCCGCTGAAACGGGAGAAGCGCTGCATGCCGATTGTCGACGACCTGAAACAAGCCCTCGGCGACATCGTCCTGGTCGGCGCGGAAATCGGCGAGCGCCACCGCAGCGACGCCAGCCTGACTGGCAAAGACCTGCCGAAGGCTGTTATCCGACCGACAAGCAGCGAAGAGATCGCCGAAGCCCTTCGCCTCTGCAACGCGAATGGCCAGGCCGTCGTGGTCCAGGGCGGAATGACCGGCCTTGCCGGCGGCGCCAATGCCGACGGCAATGCGATCGTGATCTCGCTCGAACGTTTGACCGGCATCGAAGAAATCGACCCGCAGGCGGCAACCATGACCGTGCGCGCCGGCACGCCGCTCGAAGTGGCGCAACGTGCCGCCGAAGATGCCGGCTTCCTGCTGCCGATCGACCTCGGCGCCCGCGGTTCCTGCCAGATCGGCGGCAACCTTGCCACCAATGCCGGCGGCATCCGTGTGCTTCGCTATGGCGTGACGCGCGACAATGTGCTTGGCCTCGAAGTCGTTCTGGCCGATGGGACTGTCATCACGTCGCTCAACAAGATGATCAAGAACAACACCGGCTACGACCTCAGGCAGTACTTCATCGGCTCCGAAGGAACGCTCGGCGTGATCACCCGCGCGGTCCTGCGTCTGCGGCCATTGCCGGCCGGTCGGCTGACGGCGCTTTGCGCCCTCGAAAGCTACGACAATGTGGTCGCCTTCCTTGCGCGCTGCCAGCGCCGCCTGCCGGGGCTCTCAGCCTTCGAGGCCATGTGGCAGAACTATTTCCGCTTCAACGCCGAGGCGAGCAAGCTAAAGCTCTTTGATGACGTTCCACCCTTTTCCGTCATCATCGAACAGGATCTGCTCAGCGACGACGGCGACCGCGATGCGTTCGAGGCCTTTCTCGGCGAGGCGCTCGAAGAGGGTATCATCAACGATGCGCTGATCGCCCAGTCGGAGAAGGAGAGCCGCTCGTTCTGGAGCGCGCGCGAGGGCCACGCGATGGACCAGCTGCTGCCGTCGCTCATCAATCTCGATGTCAGCCTGCCGATCGGCGATATCGGCCGCTTCGCCGAGGACTGCAGCCAGGCCCTTTCCGCGCGTTTCCCGGCCGCTCATGTCTCCTTCTTCGGCCATGTCGCCGACAGCAACCTGCACATCGCCTTCTCGGAAGCGGACAGCGACGCCGAAACACCGCATATCGTCGATGGCATCGTCTACGAGATCGTACGGCGCTACCGGGGTTCGATCTCGGCCGAACACGGCATCGGTACGCTGAAGCGGGATTTCCTCGACCATTCCCGCAGCCCCGCCGAGCTCGACCTCATGCACCGTATCAAGCATGCGCTCGATCCGAATGGCATCCTCAATCCGGGCAAGGTGCTCTGAAGCGGAGGCGGCAAGGCATAGGATCGCTATCGTCTCTGCTTGCGCTCGTTTCAGAGCCAGGACGCCGGCGTCTCTGGCAGACGTCCATCGGGATCGATGACCTTCAGCTCGGCGCCCTCGCCGGTGTTCCAGCGCCAGAGTGCGACACAGGTTCCGCCGGGCGACATGAACGACGGATAGACCAGGCCGTCGAACCCTGCGTCGAGTTCTGCCTGCAGCCGATGGGTCTCCGGCACGAGGCTATGGTCGAGCGCATCGCGCCATTCGCATCGATGAATGTCCTTGGTAAGCCCGAAGGCGGCAAGCCCGTCCGCCGCAGTCAGCTCGGCCAGTCGCGCAAAGCGCAATTCAAGCTGGGCAATCAGCGCCGGGTGCTGGACGAAACCTTGATTGTACTCCGCCCAGGCAGTCGAGAGTTCGCGGGTGGCATAGATCGTCGGCATGCCCAAGGGGTTCCAGCGCCCACCGAAGCGCGCGGCACCGTCACCGGAAAGGGGCGCATGCGCCCAGCGCGGGACATAGGCGCGCCACAGACGCACCGGCTCGTCTGCCGACATCAGGCGTAGACACCGGAACGCACGGCTTCGAGATAGGCGAGCACCTTGTCGTCCTTGCCCTCGCCAACGAGGTCATAGGCCGTCTTGCCGGCCCATCCGGGGATCGGCTGGTGCTTGAACCAGATAACGGCGCGTCCGTCGTCCCCCGCCATCTCGCCGGCCATCGCGAGGATGCGCACGACGCTGCTCAACGCGGCGTCGACCTTGCGGGCACCCGACTTCGCCGTCAGTGTGTTACGCGCGACACCGATCAGTTTTGCCAGTTCCGCCAGGGTCACGCCGAGGCGATCGGCGACCAAGCGGGCCGAGAGAAAGGAGGAATGGCTCTCGCCGTAATGCGCGGCGGAGACGTTGAAACCGACGGCGACCATGGCACGTTCCGAGCTTATTTTGATCATCAAGCAATCAAAATAGGCTCAAATTGCGCGCAAATCAAGGAAGCCCTATTGTCGCCAAGCGGGTTCGCGCTTCTCAAAAAAGGCGCCAACACCTTCGCGGGCCTCTCCGGACTCCCAGCAATCGGCGAGCTGTTCGATCGTCGCGGCGATGGTTTGCTCGGTGATCGGGGCCCCGAGCGAACGCGCCAGCCGCTTCGCCCGACCGGTGGCTTCAGGCGCCGTCGCCAGATACGGCTCGACCTCCGCTTCGACGGCCGCGTCCAGTGCGTCAGCCGCGACCACGACGGTGGCGAGCCCCATGGCGCGTGCCTCCTCGGCGCCGAACAGCCGGGCAGACATGAACAGCGGCCGCGCCTTGCCCTCGCCGATCCGGGCGACGACATAGGGGCTGATGGTGGCCGGGATCAGGCCGAGACGGGTCTCGGTCAAACCAAACCTGGCGTCGGCGGAAGCGACGGCCGCATCACAGATGCTCATGAGGCCGACGCCGCCGCCAAAGGCGTTGCCGTGCAGACGGCCGATCACCGGCCTGGCAATCTCGTTCAGCGCCTTGAACATCATCGCAAGCCGTGTCGCTTCGGCGATGCGGGTCGCCCGATCCGCATCGAACTGCTCACGCATCCAGCCAAGATCGCCGCCGGCGCAGAAACTGCGGCCTTCGGCCTCCAGTATGACGACCCGGACCGCGCGATCTGCGGAAAGCGAGTGAGCGGCATCGGTCAGTTCGCCGATCATCTTGGCCGACAACGCGTTGTGCTTCTGCGGTTGTGCCAGCGTCAGCCGCGCGACGCCGCGTGCGTCGGTCGCGATCCTTATCGTATCGAAGGTCATGAACTTGTCCTCAAGGTCCGTGCGAAAGCGGCCGCCTGTTCGAGTTTCGCCACGTCGAGGCCAGTCGAGAAGCCCTTGCCGGCGACGAAGGCGTTGACGGCGAGTGTGTCGACATTGCCGGCCGCTCCCGGCGCATAGGGGCAGCCGCCGAGACCGCCGGCCGAAGCGTCGAAAACCCGCAAACCGCGGTCGAGCGCCACGGCGATATTGTCGAGCGCGCGGCCTGACGTGTCGTGAAAGTGGCCTGCAAGCCGTTCGGACCGAATGCGCTCGAGTACTATAGCCAGCATCGCGTCGACCGCCTCAGGCCTGCCCCGCCCGATCGTATCGCCGAGACTGATCTCGTAGCAGCCGAGATCGTCGAGCAGGCCCGCGACATGGGCGGCACTGGCCGGGGCGATCGCACCCTCATAGGGGCATTCGACAACGCAACTGACATAGCCGCGCAGCAAGAGCCCACGCTCACGACAAACGTCGGCTACCGGGCGAAAGCGCTCGATGCTTTCGGCGATCGAGCAATTGATGTTCGTCTGCGAGAAGGTTTCGGAAGCCGAAGCGAAAATCGCCACCTCGTCGGCACCGGCATCGAGTGCCGCCTCGAGCCCGCGCATATTGGGCGTCAGTACGGCGTAGCGCGTACCGGGTCGCCTGCGAATGCCCGCCATCACCTCGGCGGCGTCGGCCATCTGCGGCACCCATTTCGCGCTGACGAAGCTCGTCACCTCGATGCGCTCATAACCGCAGTCGGAGAGAAGATCGACGAGGCGGACCTTGTCGGCGGTCGCGACCAGACGGCTTTCGTTCTGCAGCCCGTCACGCGGCGCCATCTCGACGATCGTCACGTGCTCAGGCGCCTTTCCCCTCATTCGGCACTCTCCGGCTGGAGCATGACCAAGACCGCGCCGGCACTGACCTGCTCGCCTTCGCCGACCAGCACGCTCTCGACAACGCCGGCGCGCGAGGCCGACAGTGTCAGCTCCATCTTCATCGCCTCCATGACGGCGAGCGCCTGCCCCTTTTCGACCGCATCACCGGGGCGGACCCGGATGAGCTTGACGATGCCCGGCATCGGCGCCGACACCTCGTCATCGGCCACTTCGCTGGAATGACCAGCGCCAAGCGCGTCGGGCAGACGCAGGACATGGGTGTCGCCGTTGAGAAACAGGGTGATCTGCTCGCCTTCGCGCAGGAAGCGGAAATCGTGCTGGGCGCCGGAGATTTCGGCGCGGGCGCCATCGGTGAACCGGTCAAGGATCACCACGGGCAGGGCCGCGGATCCGGTGTGGACCGCAAACTGGTCGCGGCCGCGTGCGGCCAGCGTCACAATCGCCCGTCCGCCTGTGTGCTCGATCGTGACGTTCCTGCTGGCGTCGCCCCAGATCTGCCAATGGCCGAGCGAAGACCACGGATCGGCAGTTCCGTCCGGCAGCAGGGCGCCGGTCGAGATGATCGCCGCAAGCGCCAAAGCAGCGTCGCTCGGCGCCATCGTCGCCGTGAGCTGATCGATCGAACGGTCGATCAGGCCGGTATCGGGATGCCCGGCGCGAAAATCCGGTTCCGCAGCAAGACGGGCCAGAAAATCGAGATTGGTGACCGTGCCGCCGATACGGCAAGCCCTCAGGGCATTTTCAAGTTTCTCAAGCGCGGCCGAGCGGTTTGGGCCGTGGACGATCAGCTTGGCGATCAGCGGGTCATAGAACGGCGTGATCCGGTCGCCCTGCCGCACGCCGGCATCGACGCGTACGCCATCCTCCGGAAAGCTGAGCGTCGTCAGGCGACCAGTGGCCGGCAGGAAGCCGCGCGACGGGTCTTCGGCATAGATGCGGGCTTCGAACGCCCAGCCGTCGATGCCGATCTCGCTCTGGCGTTTCGGCAGCGCCTCGCCGGCGGCGGCGCGCAGCTGCCACTCGACGAGATCGATGCCCGTGATCGCTTCGGTAACCGGATGTTCGACCTGCAGCCGGGTGTTCATTTCCATGAAATAGAACTGGTCCGGCCAGAGCCCATTGGTCACGTCGGCGATGAATTCGACGGTGCCGGCGCCGACATAGCCGATCGCCTGGGCTGCCCGAACCGCAGCATCGCCCATGGCACGCCGCACTTCCGCGGTCATGCCGGGAGCCGGCGCTTCCTCGATGACCTTCTGGTGGCGGCGCTGCAGCGAGCAGTCTCGCTCGAAGAGGTGCAGGATGTTGCCGTGCCGGTCGCCGAAGACCTGGACTTCGATATGCCGGGGTTTCGTCAGATACTTCTCGATCAGCACCGAGCCGTCGCCGAAGGCGGCTTCCGCCTCGCGGCGCGCCGCCTCGAGTGCGGCTGGAAACTCGGTAGCGCTGTCGACGCGTCGCATGCCCTTGCCGCCGCCGCCGGCACGCGCCTTGATCAGTACCGGATAACCGACCCTTGCCGCTTCCTCCACGAGGAAGTCGGCATCCTGCCGCTCGCCGTGATAACCGGGAACGACCGGCACGCCGGACTGCTCCATCAGCGCCTTGGCGGCGTCCTTCAGGCCCATGGCGCGGATCGCCCGCGCCGACGGCCCGACGAAGGTGATGCCGGCCGCCTCGACGGCATCGGCGAAATCGGCATTCTCCGAGAGAAAACCGTAACCCGGGTGGATCGCATCCGCACCGACCGCGCGTGCGGCGGCGATGATGCGCTCGGCCGAGAGATAGCTTTCGAGTGCCGGTGGCGGGCCGATACGGATCGCCTCGTCGGCCAGCGCCACATGCAGCGCGCCGACATCGGCATCGGAATAGACGGCGACCGTGCGAATACCGAGACGCTTGGCGGTGCGCATCACCCGGCAGGCGATCTCACCGCGATTGGCAATCAGTAGTTTGGCAAACATCGGCATCCCGGCCCCTATCGCGCAGCGATCACATCGATTTCAAGCAGCCAGCCGGCATCGAAGATCCCGGCGATCGCCACCGTCATGGCGGGTGCGAGCGTGCCGAGATATTCGGCGCGGGCCGCGCGGTTCGCCATCGCGTACTGGCGGTCAGCAAGCAGGACCGTCACCTTGACGATATCGGCCTTGCTCATGCCTGCCGCCCGCAGCTGTGCATCGATGTTCGCCCAGACCTGACGCGCCTGGGCCTCGAAGCCCTCCGGCAGCACGTCCTCGGCGCTCAACGGCACCTGGCCGCTGACGAACAGAAGCTGCTGGAAGTCCTCCAGGCGAACGGCCTGCGAATAGCCTCCACGCGATTGCGGCGCGTCGCTGGCATTGATGTCGTCGCGTTTCATCCAGGTCTCCCTACATCCTGAAGAGGCCGAAGCGCGTGTCTTCGATCGGCGCATTGAGCGCTGCCGATAGCGACAGGCCCAGCACATCGCGCGTCTTGCGCGGATCGACGACACCATCGTCCCAAAGTCTTGCCGAGGCGTAGAGCGGATGGCTCTGGCGCTCGAAGAGATCGAGGATCGGCTGGCGAAAACGCGCCTCCTCCTCTTCGCTCCAGGGTGTTCCCGCCCGCTTCAGCGCCTCGCTGCGCACGGTCGTCAACACACCGGCCGCCTGCTCGCCGCCCATCACAGAGATACGGCTGTTCGGCCAGGTCCACAGGAAGCGTGGCGAGAAGGCGCGGCCGCACATGCCGTAATTGCCGGCCCCGAAGGAGCCGCCGACGAGCATCGTCACTTTCGGCACGCGTGCGGTCGCGACTGCCGTCACCAGCTTGGCACCGTGCTTGGCGATGCCTTCTGTCTCGTATTTCCGTCCGACCATAAAGCCGGTGATGTTCTGCAGAAACACGAGCGGGATCTTGCGCTGGGCGCAGAGCTCGACGAAATGCGCGCCCTTCAGCGCCGATTCCGAAAACAACACCCCGTTGTTGGCGATAATGCCAACCGGGATGCCGTGCACATGGGCAAAACCGCAGACGAGCGTCGTGCCGTAGCGTGCCTTGAACTCATCGAAGCGCGAGCCGTCGACGACGCGGGCGATGACCTCGCGGATATCGTAGGGCGTGCGCAGATCGGAGGGCACGATGCCGGCGATCTCCTGTGGATCGTAGAGCGGCGGCTCCGGTGTCGCGAGTTCGACCGACAGCGGCTTGTGGCGGTTGAGCGCGGCGACGGCGCGGCGCGCCAGCGCCAGCGCATGGGCGTCATCGCGTGCCAGATGATCGGCCACGCCGGACAGGCGCGTATGCACATCGGCACCGCCGAGATCCTCCGCCGAGACCACCTCGCCAGTCGCCGCCCTGACGAGCGGCGGGCCGGCGAGAAAGATCGTGCCCTGGCCCTCGACGATGATCGTCTCGTCAGACATGGCCGGCACATAGGCGCCGCCCGCCGTGCACGATCCCATCACCACGGCGATCTGCGGGATACCGGCCGCCGACATGTTGGCCTGGTTGTAGAAGATCCGGCCGAAGTGATCCCGATCCGGGAAGACTTCATCCTGGTTCGGCAGGTTGGCACCGCCGGAATCAACGAGATAGATGCAGGGCAGATGGTTTTCTGCGGCGATTTCCTGCGCCCTCAGGTGCTTCTTCACCGTCAACGGATAGTAGGTGCCGCCTTTGACCGTCGGGTCGTTGCAGACGATCATGCATTCGCGGCCCGACACCCGGCCGATGCCGGTGATCAGGCCGGCCGCCGGCGCATCGCCGTTATACATGCCGTGCGCGGCCGTCATGCCGACTTCGAGGAAAGGTGTGGCGGGATCGATGAGGTTGGCCACCCTGTCGCGCGGCAGAAGCTTGCCGCGGCTGACATGGCGCTCGCGCGCGGTTTCGCCGCCGCCGCCGGCCGCAAGCTTCACAGCCTCCTCGACCGTCACGATCGCTTCGGCCATGGCCGCCTGATTGGCCCTGAACGTTTCGGAGGACGGTGAGATGTGAGATTTCAGAACGGTCATGAGGTCCTCATTGGATCGAGTTCGGCCGCTTTCGTCTCATCCCGCTCTAGCTCGTCTCGGTGAACAGTTCCCGGCCGATCAGCATGCGGCGGATTTCACTGGTGCCGGCACCGATCTCGTAAAGTTTGGCGTCGCGCAGCAGACGGCCCGCCGGATAGTCGTTCGTGTAGCCGTTACCGCCGAGCGCCTGGATCGCCTCGAGCGCGAGCGCTGTCGCTTTCTCGGCCGCGTAGAGGATGCAGCCGGCTGCGTCCTTGCGCGTCGTCTCGCCGCGATCGCAAGCGGCCGCGACCGCATAGACATAGGCGCGAGCCGCGTTCGCCGTCACGTACATGTCGGCGAGCTTGCCCTGCATCAGCTGGAACTCGCCGATCGGCTGACCGAACTGCTTGCGTTCATGCAGATAGGGGACGACGACATCAAGGCAAGCAGCCATGATGCCGAGGGGGCCGGCCGACAGCACCACGCGTTCGTAGTCGAGCCCGGACATCAGCACGCGAACGCCGCCACCAATCGTGCCGAGCACGTTTTCCTCCGGCACTTCGCAGTCTTTAAAGATCAGTTCGCACGTGTTGGAGCCGCGCATGCCGAGCTTGTCGAGCTTCTGGCCGGTGGAAAACCCGGCATAGCCTTTTTCGACCAGGAATGCCGTAATGCCGCGCGGCCCGGCCGTCGGATCGGTCTTGGCGTAGACGACGAGCACGTCGGCGTCGGGGCCGTTGGTGATCCACATTTTGCTGCCGTTCAGCACGTAGCGGTCGCCGCGCTTGTCGGCCTTAAGCGTCATTGAAACCACGTCGGAGCCGGCGCCAGGCTCGGACATTGCGAGCGCACCGACATATTCGCCGGAGATCAGCTTCGGCAGGTAGCGCGCCTTCTGGTCGTCATTGCCGTTGCGGTTGATCTGGTTGACGCAGAGATTGGAGTGGGCGCCGTAGCTGAGGCCGATCGAGGCCGATGCGCGACTGATCTCCTCCATCGCCACGCAATGGGCGAGATAGCCCATGCCGGCACCGCCATGCTCCTCGCCCGCGGTGATGCCAAGCAGGCCGAGCTCGCCCATCTCGCGCCAGAGCTGCATTGGAAATGCGTTGTTGCGATCGGTCTCATCGGCCAATGGCGCGATGCGGTCCATTGCGAAGCGCCGCACGCTCTCGCGCAATGCGTCGATGTCCTCGCCAAGTGCGAAGCTCAATCCGCCCTGAAACATGTCTATCCTCCCATCGTGCCGGTCCGCGTGGTCTCCTCCCACAGCGGCCAGACGATAACGCTCCATCCTCTACGCGGATCGCAGCGAATGCAATGATATCAACGCCGCGACACGGCCGGACGATAGCACCGCGTTTCGCTAATTTCCTTCCAAAGAGGGGCGAAGCCAAGCACGATATGGAAATCCGGAGGCGCCCGCCGATTGCATCCTGTGCGTGAAGCGGTCATTGGCGCTCGCGCTGTCGCAGCCGGCGCGGATCGTCCGCGCGCAGACCCGCGGATATTTGGAGGCCGGTTCGGCGAACGACGGCCACTCAGTTCTTGTTCGGCCAGATTTCCTGGGTATCGCCAACGGCTGCGAGCCCCTGCATGGCATCGCGATTGCCCGTCGCGGCCAGCGCCTCGAAGATCCGCCGCGCCTCGTCATAGCGCTTGAGGTTCATATAGGCGTAGCCGCGCAGCACCATCAGGTCCTGGCGCCGGCTTGAAATCTGCCCTAGCTGGTCGAGGAACAGGATCGCTTCCCGGTAACGCTTGGCGTCAAAAGCCGCGATGGCGCGATCGGCCAAAATGGCCGTCTGCAACTCGTCAACCCGCCCTTGGCTCTGTCTCGACTTCGTCGCAGAAACCGCGGCCTTGTTGGTCAGGCCAGCGCGCAGGTAGGCGAGGCTCTGGCCATAGGCGGCGTCTTCGCGGGTTTGCGATGCCGGAGCCTGCAGGGCAACCTCGAAGGCCTCGGCCGCCTCCAGCGGGCGGTTCAAGTCCATCAGGCACCAGCCGCGGGCGAGTGCTGCCTGAGGCGCCAACGCGGCGGGATTGATCGTGGTTCTGCAGCCAGCTCCGCTCCGCACGACCTTTTGCCTTGCACCGCTGGCCGGGGAAGTACGGGTAACGGTCTGGCGGGGCGTTTCCGTCACGACGACCGTTCGCTCGGCAGAATCCGATGTGCTTCTCTGGGCTTCGGCGACCGGAGGCTGGACCGGATTGACCTTGTCCCGCAGTTCCTCGACCTCGCCGAGGCGCGCAATGCGGTCAGAGCGGCCAGACCACAACCGTTGGATCTCGATGACCCCATCCTTGTCGCCCAACTGGTCGCGGCTGAGCGCAAGACCATAGGCCGACGGTTCGTCGTCCGGCTTCCAGCGCAGCGCCGTTGCAAACCACTGTGCGGCGGTCGCCGGCTGATTGAGAGCGCGGGCGTACCAGCCGAACTGCTGTGCCGTTGCCGGTTCACGGGCCTTGGTCGTTTCCGCGGCGATGCGCGCCAGCACGGCCGCATCGAGGGCCAACGGCGGATCGATCGCCAACAGGTTGGCCGTGGCCGCAAAATAGGTCGCGAGCGCGTCGGGCGAACTGTCCCGCCACGGATAGAGAACCGCCTCGGCTTCCGCCGGTACCTTGCGGTCAATCAGCGTCAATGCCAGGCCTTGCGCGGCCGACGCGGAATCTTCCTTGTCATGCGCGCGCCGGAACCATTGCTCGGCTACGCTCATATTGTCGCGGCGCAACTGGTACCAGCCGAGCAGCAGCGCATCGCTTGCCATGCCACCGGCCTCAGCCAGTTTCTCGACACGCTGGACGTACTTGGGATCGACCGCGAGCGCCTTGTCCGCGTCGCCTTCGGCGACAAAACGCCGGGCTAGGTCGTCACGGATGCTCTCGAATTCTGATACGCCCCCGGGATTGGTGCGCTCGAGCGTGAGCAGGTTCTGCATCGTTGCATAGGGCAATACCGCCGCAGCCTTCTGGACGGTGGCCAGCCGCTCCGGGGCGTTTTCGCAGTTGTTCAACACGTAGAGATAGGCATCGCGCGCGCGTTCCGGACGATTGGTCTCGGCGAAGGCTTGCGCGACATGCCAGAGCACATCCACTTCCGAACAGGTGAGAAGGCTCGGCGTGCTGGCGGCGACCGAGATGACGGTCTCATATTGCTTGAGCTGGGAGGCGTTCACCAACCGGGCACGTGCCTCGGCGACGTTAAGCCGCTCCAGAAGGTCCGACGGCGGCTGCCACGCGGCTTCCTTCGCCTGACGCTCCGCGATCGCCTTGCGAACCTCGGCGTAACGGCCCTCCGAATAGAGCCGCCACATGGTTTCGAGCGCGACGTCGTTGTTGCGCGGCACGGCCAACGGGTCGGATGGCGGGACCCAATCCGGATACAAGGAGCGCAGACGAGAGATCTCAACCTGAAGCCGGGCCGTATCGCCCTTGGCGGCGAAGTACCGGAGCGCCGATTCGTCGACGACGGGCGGCGTCTTGCTCTGTGCTGCCTTCTCTTCCGAAGGCTTGTCGGCCTGCGCGACCTCGGTGAACTGCGGCGCAGCGCTTCGCGAAACCTTGTCCGTTGGGCTGGCGACTGCGGCTTGCATCTCGGACGTCGGTTCGGACACGCCCGTGAACTTGTTGCTATTTGGCCGCAAGAAGCCGCCATCGGTCAGTCCGGCAACCCCGATCGCCGTAGTCATCACAGCAGCAATGGCAACGATTGAGGACTTCATAGACACTCCGGACGCTTCTCCTTCACGTAAGACAGCCCCAGCAGGTGCAGCGTGGAAGGATAATATTGCGTCGGGCTGAACACTTTGACGCTGTCGGGTATCGGAACCCGGTCCAAGACACAGGCCAGAATATGGTTAACAAATCGATAACCGGGGTCCGTCAGGGTGGTTTGGACGGTACCGGTCGAGACGTCGCTGAGGACGAGCGTGCCGTCGCTGCCTGCCATGCCTTCACGCAATCGCGTCAACAGGTCCCTGCCACCCAGATCCGCCCGTACCAGATAAAGCGGGATCCGCAATGCGTTGTAGCCGAACTCGGCCGGGAAGCCTTGGGCCGGCTTTGGAACCGTGCGCAGGCTGACCCAGTCGGCCGGCAGTTTCCGCGGGCCGGACTGGGCAGCATTCAACAATCCCAGACCATCGTCCGTGAGTTCGTTCCAGCGCGGTGACGGCGCTACACGATCGAGTGCCGGAAAAGCCTCGAAGATCCAGTAGGACGGATTGACGACGGGACCATCGGCGCGGTCGGTCGCGCCGAAACCGGAAGCGCCCGGCAGCAGCAGCGTTCGTCCCCCATGCTCGAGCAAGGCGTTGTCGAGGATGGCCGTGGCGATCCGAGCCGCTGCCTGCAAATAGTCCTCCCGCTTCCAGCGCTCACCGGCAAGAACAAGCGCATAGGCGATCAGGATGTCGCCGTCGGTTGCGTTGTTGATGTCGATGACATGGGGCGTTTCGGTCGGGCTCCATTTCCAGGCCGCCAGCCCGTCGTCCCTCAGCAGCAGTTCGCGCCGCGTGAACGACCAGATCAGCGCAAAATCGGCCGGGTTTTCCGCAAGCACAGCCAAGAGCAGACCATAGCCCTGCCCTTCGCTGTGGCTGACATTGCCGTTGGCATCGTCGATGATCCGACCGCCAGGGTCGAGGAAATGGGTCTTGTATTGCGCCCAGTCGTCGGCGCTGACCGAACCGCCCCCTTCGGCCGCGCCGGCTGCCATCGGCATCGCCAGCGCGAGAAAGCTTGCCAGGAGCGCGGTTCGCCACCTCATTGGCGCCGCCCCAGGCGGGTCAGCATGGAGGACGTCGCCAGCCCCAAGAGCACGGACAGCACGATCAGCAACAGCGCGTAGACCATGATGTTGCTGGACAACCAGTTGGCGAAGATCAGGCGGTAGTTTGTCACTGAAGCTGGCTGCGTTTGGACGAAATCGAAACCGGCGACCGGCGTGACTTCGATCTTGTCCGTCACCGGCTCGTAGGCCGAGACACGGCCGGAGAGCTGCTGCCAGCGCGCGGCATCGGCGATTGCGGAAGCCCCCTCGCGCAGTTGCTTGGCCGTCGGCGCCGTCAGCAAGGTCCAGGTCGCGTCGTCAGTGGGGTTGGCGCCCTGTGCCAGAACCAGGCTTGCCGTTTCCGACGGAGCAAATTCGGTCTGTGTTTCGGGCACGATGCGCAGCGAGCTCAGCGAAATGTCGAATTCCTGCTTCACCCAGGTCTGGAATGCCGTGACCTGATTTCGCCATGCGCCGCCACTGAGACGCGTCTGCCACGCGTCGATGGCTTGCTGTGTCTGGTTGCCCGAGCCGGCAACCTCGGCATTGCCCCAGGACATCTGCCGGGCAGCGTCGATGCCGACCTGGGTCAGCACCGTCTTTGGCAGTTGCGGCATGGCACCGATGAAAAGCGCATTGCGGTTGCCGGCCGCAAGCGGCGACGTGACCACTTCGACGGCGAGCGGCCTGCCGCCGGCAACGGCCAGACGGGCAAGAAAGGTCGCCGCGGCCGAGAGTGTGTCCTCGTCCGCACGGTCGAGATAGAGCGGTATGGCGGCGGTGTCGCTGCGGTAGGGCGCTGCCGCCCCGGAAATCGCGGCAAGGTTCGGCCGAAGGCCAATTCGTGCGAAGTTCGGCATGCGCAACTCCGAGGTGTCGAAGAGCGCGAAGCGCGGATCGTTGGCAGCGGGCGTCCCTGGCGCGCACGCCTTGTCCGGCTCGGCAGTCAGCACCGCCTCGATCTCGATCAGGTTGGGACCGGGTTTGAAGTGGCGCATCGTCACATTGATCGGCAGGTGGCGCAGAATGTCGCCCGTCACCGAGTTCAAGGGGATCGTCGATGCGATGTTGCCGTTGACGTAAATGTCGATGTGACTGCCGGGCAGAACGGTCTCGGTATAGGCCGCATCAAGCAGCAACGTCGCATCGCCATAGGCGTCCGCATAGAAATCCGACGGTACGGCAACGGAGAAGCGCGTGCGGAAACGCCGGCCGGTGAATTCACTGGTCTCGACCCCGAGCTCCGAGAAGCGCAAGCGCGCGCTCGAAACCACCAGAGGTGTTTCCGGCAGCAGCCAGCGGCCGGTGGCAATCACGTCCCGCGGCACGTTGCTCGGGCGGTCCATCGGCTGGGTGACCCCTTCGATCGCCTCCTGCACCGCCGACCAGTCCGGCCCGCTGATGACCAGGACCGAAGCCTTCGTCCTGTTGTCGTGCATGAACATGGCGACCGGCCCGCTCGAAGCACCGTCCGGCACCCGCTCGAGCAGCGGCGCCAACTCCTCGGCGGTGCCGACGAGGGCGGTGATCTGGCCGGGTTTGCCGAGTTCGGGCATGGTTTCGCTGAGCGAAAGCTCTTGCGCCGGCATCTGACCGCGCAGTGCCAGCCCTTGCGAAAGCCGCATAAGGGCGGCCGTGCGGCTCGGCTGTTGGAGCCCGGGAACAACCAGGTTGAACTGCGTGCGGCCACTCTCGTCGAGGCCGACCGCGCGCACGTCGTCAAGGCTCGAAAGCACTGCGCTTTCGCCCGAGGAGAAGCGAATGAAGGCGGAATCCGGCGCGATCTCCGTCCAGAGCTCATAGGTCGATTCGACCGTGCAGTCCGTGCGATGACGCTGGCGGACCTTGAACCGGATGTCGTTGGCGCCGGCACGCAGCAGCCCCGGCTTCAGGTCGTAGCTCAACGGCTCTGCTGTTTCGGCGGACCCTATCGCACCGCCGCCGGCGAGTTCGCCGTTGACGAAGACCTGCAGCATCGACGCCTCGGGAGCGACGACGATCGCGTTCTGATAGGCAAAATTCAATGTCGCCGCGGCCTGCGCCTGTGCCGGCGTCAGATAGATGGACCAGGTGCGCTCGTCGACCTCGCCTGTCAGCGACAACGCGCTGAAGGGAATGATGAAGCGCTTGAACTCATCGGATGCCCCGACAGCAACCGGCGGTTCGGCTACCACCCCACCATTCTCACCCGAGGTCGTCGCCGGCGGCTGCAGAACCGGCGCATCTGCAGGGCGTTCGCCGGACATGTCAAAGGGTGACGGTTGAGCAAACACACCGGCCGTCGTCACAGCCAGCAGGGAGGCTACAAGAACGAGGCGCCGGATCATCACGCTCCCCCCTTCTGCGCCTCGGAGCCGCGCAGGCTGCGAAGGAAATAGATCATGCCGCGGCTCGTCTGGTAGAGCGCCAGCCACAGGAACCAGAGCGTACCGCGCACCAGGCCCGGATTGCCGCGCCGCGCGCTCTGAAACTCGCTCCACTGCCGTGAATTGGCAAAGATCAGGTCGGCGACCAGGCTGTGATGCCGTGCGACCTGCGGCAGATACCGGCAGCCGATGGTGGTGATGTCGCCAGCAACCTCCTTGTTCCGGATGGCGACAGGCAAAGATTCCGGTCCACCGCTGCCGCTATAGGGCTCGAAGCGGATCGTGCCCTCGGTATCGGTCGGCAGGAACGATGCGTTGATGCCGAAGACCTGGACGCGGGCGCCGTGGGCGGAAACGTCCTCGATGGTTGCCGGATACCATTGGTCGGCAACACCGAATTCGCAGCGGCGGCTGACCTTGACACGACGCGAGGCAGCCCGCTCGCCGCGTTCGGACACGACGCCGAGCACGCAGCCGGCCATGATCAGGTTCAGGAGATTCCAGCCGCCGACGACGAGGGTGACGTCGGCCTTATATGGCTCGGTATAGACCCGGTAGACCGTCATCACCAGGGCGATCAGCAGCACCGCAAAGATGACGAAGAACGGTCGGGCGATTTCGGACAGGCGGCTTTCCTGGATCGATTCATCCTTTGCCGTCACCTTGAAGGTCGGCCGGCTCGGCCTGAGAAGAACGGAAATGACGGCCGGCAAGAGGTGCACCGTCTGCGCGAACTCATAAAGCTCGGAGATCCACGGCCAGCGGAACGACCCATAGAGATAGTTCTGCATCATCAGGTTCACGAGCATGTAGGCAAGCGTATAGGCGAGGAACTCGCCGCCCGATGCCGTGAAGATCTCCAGATCGAAGAACAGGTAGAAGAGCGGCGCGAAGAGAAAGATCGTGCGCGGGATCGGAAACAGCCAGAACAGCGTCGAGGACATGTAGCAAAGACGCTGCGGGATCGACAGGCCGCTCTTGAACAGCGGGAAGCGGAAAATAAGGATCTGCATCATGCCCTGCGCCCAACGGCTGCGCTGGCCGATGAAGCTCGCAAAGGTCGCCGGCTGCAGACCGGCGATCAACGGGCGGTCGACATAGATACTGTTCCAGCCGCGCCCGTGCAGCGCAAGCGCGGTTTCGCAATCCTCGGTGATGCTCATGCCGCTGAAGCCCTCGGTATCCTCCAGCGCCTTGCGACGGAGAACGGCGGCCGAGCCGCAGAAGAAGGCGGCATTCCACTTGTCGAGGCCGCGCTGGATGATGCCGTAGAACATTTCGTTCTCGCTCGGCATCTTCTCGAAGGTGCGCAGATTGCGCTCGAGCGGGTCCGGATTGAGGAAGAAGTGCGGCGTCTGAACCAGGAACAGCTTCGGGTCCTGCTCGAAATAGCCGACGGTCTCCAGCAGGAAATCGCGCGCCGGCGCGTGGTCCGCGTCGAAGACGGCGATCAGCTCGCCGTCGGAATGCAGCATGCCATTGTTGAGGTTGCCAGCCTTGGCGTGTTCGTTGCGCTCGCGCGTGAGATAGCGCACACCGAGATCGTCGCACAGCGCCTGCAGTTCCGCATTGCGGGCGGATGCGCGCTGCGCTTCGACGAGGTTTGCCGAGTTGCGCTTCTGCTGGGTGCCGCCATCGTCGAGCAGCCAGACCGTCAGCTTGTCGGCGGGATAGTCCATCGCCTTGGCTGCGGCGAGCGTGTTGGCCAACAGCCCGGCATCCTCGTTGTAGGACGGCACGAAGACGTCGACCTTCGGGAACTTGCCGGGAGAAACGGAGCTCGCCTTGCGCGGCGGCAGCGGCATCGCCACCACGAACAAGCTTAGCGACAGCATCATGACGCTGTACATTTCCGCGAGGTAGAGCAGGAAGCCCGGGATGAAGTTCTCAGGCTGGTTCAATGGCGGCAAGGTGCTCGTCGTGCGCCAATAGACGTAGCGCAGCACCACGGCCGTGCCGAAGGCGAGCGCGATCAGGCGCCAGCGACCGCCGGCATTGGCGAGCTTGAGCACGGCCATGAACGTGACGATGAGAACGCTGACGATCAGCTGGGTCTGGAGATTGACCGGCAATGTGATGACGGCCATGACGCAAAGCGAGAAGAACGCCCAAGCGGCTACAGATCCGACCTTGCTCATACATTTGCCTTCCAGCGTTCGGCGTCATGCCACTGGTATTGCTCATCCTACCTTCGATCGAGTTTCCTCAATCTGCCTCAGCCTTTAGCAACCGATGGTTAGCAGTCGATTAAGGGCACGCTCCTCCGGCCTGCTGTGCATCGCATGCCGGCGCCGGCACGATCACGGATGGCACCGTTTTCGCAAGACTGCCCGGCTGCGGCAGTGCCGCAGTGCCGTCCGGACGCGGCAGCGGAATGGATACCCCTGCGGTTGGCTCTATGACCGGCTTCTGCTGTTGCGCGGTTGGTACGGCGCGAACCTCACGGCGAACGACCGCGGGCGCCGGGCGTGTCGTGACGGTCACCGGTGTGCTTTCGGTCGGCGCCTGCTCTTTGCGGTAGATCGGGCTGCCGGTACGGCCGATCCCCGCCTCAAGCGGCGGCGGCGCCCCATAGGGGTTCCAGGCGGGATCGCCGAAGGTTCCGGTGATGGTGTAGCCGTAGACCGGCGCCAGGAGTTCGGCCTCGCTCGCCCCTGTCGCGCAATAACGAAGCCTGACCTGAATGGTGCCATAGCCCTTGAGCGGAGAACGGTGGTTCTCCTGCTGGCGGATTTGCTGCCATGCGAAGATACAGGCATCGTCCGCCCGCCCCCGGCCGAAGGCATAACCGAACGGGCCGTAATTGTTCTGGAGGAAATAGGGATTGAGTGCCAGGGGAACGCCGGGAAGCGCCCGACGCGCCTCAGCCATCATCCTGTTGTCCTGAATGCCGGCGTAGCGGCTGCTCTTCTGCTGGTCGAACCTTGCGTCCATAGGGCCGAAGAACTTGGCATGCAGTACATTCTGTCCTGGCGTGGCAGCGGACGTATAGAGGTAGATGTCCTGCTCGATGGCATTGGTGCGGCGTCGCTCGACGACGTTCAAGACCGCCGGTCCGCCGGGCGGTGGCAGGATCAGTGCGTTTTCGGCGGGAACCATAGTGCTGCCAGTCGGCGTACCGACATCCTGGCGCGTCGTGCAGCCTGACATCACTGCTGTAGCGCCCAGCAAAGCGGCTACCGCGACGGAAGCATGCCAGCCTTTCGAAAAGCGCGGACGCTCTTCCAGCGTGCCGAATCTCCGACTCAGATATCCTTGCATCATGGCTGAGCATTAAGTGATTCACCCCATTTCGCAAACCCGAGAAGAATGGGGCATCGACGCGGAGAACCGGCGGGGCGCGGCTTTATGGCAACGCCGGATCAAGATTTCGGGGAACCTCTCAAGGTCCCTTCGGGCGCTAGCGGCCGTTCGCGGCACCCAGTCGCGCAAGCTCGACGAGTGAAGCTCGGATGACGTCCTGCGACGGCGGAGCGACGTCCACGATCACCGTCAAGGGCTCGCCGGCAGGGTCTTCCAGAGTCGCGAGCTGCGTGTCGAGCAACGAGGCGGGCATGAAATGTCCCGTCCGGCGCTGCATCCGTCCGACCAGCACATCGCGCTCGCCGTGCAGATAGACAAAAGCAATGGGCCGTCCGGCGCTCTCGCGCAGCAGATCACGATAGCTGCGCTTCAGTGCCGAGCAGGAGACGACGACCGGCGCGTCTCCCGAGGCCAGCTGTCGGCCGATTTCCTTCAGCCACGGCCAGCGGTCCGCATCGGTGAGCGGAATGCCCGCCGACATCTTGCGGATGTTTTCCTCTGGATGCAGCGCATCCCCCTCGACGAAACGGTAACCGCAAGCAGCGGCGATGGCCTCGCCGACCGAGGTCTTGCCGGTACCGGACACGCCCATCACGACGATGGAACCGGGAAATGCCAGGTGAACACCCGCCCCGGACGCATGATCGATCGACATGGACACCTTGCTCCCTGCATCTGCCGCACTCATTCTCCCTGATAGCGTCGCGGCACCGGGTGAACAAGGCGGCTCATACAAGTCTCGGGTGATACCTCAAACTGCAGCACGGGGGCGAGCGACGTCATTGACGCCCTCACCATCCGGCGCCTGGCCGTAGCTCATGCGGCGCATTTGGGCGATGACCCGCTCCATCTCGTCGTCGGGCAGCACCGGCGGCTCGCCGAGCGTCAAGACCTGGACATACATGCGCGACAGGGTCTCGATCTCGATCGCCAGCCACAGGGCCGACTCAAGCGTTTTGCCAAGCGAAATCTGGCCATGCTGGCCAAGCAGGCAGGCGGTGCGGTCCTTGAGCGCCACCAGCGCATTGTCGGAGAGCGCCTGGGTGCCGAAGGTCGCATATTCGGCACAGCGGATGGTCGTGCCGCCGGCGATGCCGGTCATGTAGTGGAAGCTTGGGATGGTCTTGTGATGGCAGGCAAGGGTCGTCGCGTAGACCGAATGGCAATGCAGCACGACGTTGATATCCGTGCGCTCCCTCAGGATATCGCGATGGAACCGCCATTCGGACGACGGGCGAAGGCCGACATAGGTGCCGTCGAAATCCATTTCGACCAGATCTTCCGGCTGCATCGTCTCATAGGGCATTGACGAGGGCGTGATCAGGAAGCCGGTATCGGTGCGCACCGAAATGTTGCCCGCGGTGCCCTGGTTGATGCCACTCGAATTCATCCGGCGGCAGATGTCCACCATCTCGCGGCGGAGCGACAGAGTATCTGTCTTGGTCATCGATATGTCCTTTCGAAGTCGCGACTGAAACCGTTGTTGTGCCCGGTGCGCGCCCGGGTCCGCCATTGCGACGCATAGACGGCGACCGCTGGCGAAAGATGTGAAACGTCGCCCGGATCGGCGAGCGAGAGCGGGGCCGGGCCCTGGCGCCGGCCCTCCCCCGCGAGCAGTGCGGCGCCTGAGGCAACGCCATAGGCATCGAGATTGAAGCGGACCCGCCGGTTCGGAATGAGCGCCGCAACGAGGCGGGCATAGAGGGGATCGCGCAGGAAGCTTCCGTCGAGCACGACCAGCGGCCCTGGCCCCAATGCCTCGACGCATTCCGCCGTCAGCAGGGCACAGTAAAGCAGCGCCAGCGCCTTGCGTTCGACCGGCGTCTCCGGCGGCGGCCCGTTGATGCGGCCGCGTCCGGCACTTCCCGGAAAGAGACCATCGTCGTCGCCGAAGGACGGCAGCGCCATGGTGCGTCTGGCAATCAGACCGAGCACGACATCGTCCGGGACAGGGGCTGCCGGAGGTGCAGTGCCCGCCAGATGCGAAAACTCGCGCCCGCCCATGGTGAGCACCCCTCCGAGCGGTTTGCCGAAGACGTCGCTGTTCAGCGTCATGCCACGATGCTCGTCGAGCCGGTCGAGGGGCGCGCGGCCGGAAAAGCCGACGATCCAGGTTCCTGTCGAGACGACGATGAAATCGGTCAGGCCGGCCGCGTGATAACGATAGTAATTGAGACTACTGTCGTGACCGCCCGCCAGCACCTGCAGCCCGTCCGGCAGCCCGTGGCGACGGGCAAGCTGTGGACGCACAGGGCCGAGGTGCTGCCAGGCATCGGCGAAATCCGGCATCAGCCGTTGCCAGCTGCGCGCAGCGACAATGGGCGCGAAGCGGCGCTCGGCAACGTTCCACAGGTGCGACTGTGCGCCGAGGAAACTGGCCTCCGACGCCGCAACGCCAGACAGACGCCACGCCCAGTACTGTGGCAGGCCGAGATAGTAGCGCGCGGCGTTGACAGCATCCGGCACATGCTCCTCCATCCAAAAGAGCTGGCGTGCCTGGTGGGTGGCGCTGTGCATCATCGCGCTGCCGCGATCGAAGAAGGAACCGGCAAGGGGCGCATAGCCTTGCCGGATCGCCTCCGGCAAAGGCTGCTCGTAGTCGATCATCGGCACGGCGGCACCGGCCGCCGCATCGGGATCATCGCCGACGAGGACGCCACCGGACCCGTGACCGGCGGCGACGAAGGTCTGCAGCGGATGACGGCCGGCAAGCACTGCGAGATTGGAGAATATCCATTCCCCGAGGCTCGCGAGGTCGTGGTGCCGCCAGGGGGGACCCGGCAGCACCGGGTTCGCAACGCTCAGGGTTTCCAGAACGATGCCGCTCGCCGAGACCGCATTCAGTTTCACATTGGTCTTGCCGACATCGAGCACGGCGACCGTGCCGGCTGCGTCCTCCGCCGCGACTGACATGCCGCAACCCTCCCGTCCTGATCCAACGCGCGCAGAGGCGCTCTAGATCAAACCGTATTGTTTCGCCTTGTTACGCAGGAACGGCAGGCCGTTGCCCATGACCTCTTCCTCGTCCTTGGCAACGGGTCGCCAGACGGCAAGGCCGTAGGCCACCTCCGGCGGCATGTTGATGAAGCTCTCCATGGCAAGACCGCCCTTGAA
The DNA here is from genome assembly GCF_028993555.1 of Ensifer adhaerens. NCBI lineage: Bacteria > Pseudomonadati > Pseudomonadota > Alphaproteobacteria > Hyphomicrobiales > Rhizobiaceae > Ensifer > Ensifer adhaerens. The sequence goes on from NZ_CP118611.1 coordinate 2,006,509, forward strand.
GCCGATGGCGGCAAGTGTCGCGAAGATCTCGTCCCAGGCGCAATTGCCGTAACCGGGCGTTCCGCGATCGCTCTCGGACAGGTGGATGTATTTGATGAAATCGCGGGCATCGAGAATGCCGGTGCCGATGCCCTTTTCCTCGATGTTCATGTGGTAGGTGTCGAGGTGGACGAAGACGTTGTCGGCCCCGACGCGCTTGATCATGTCGACCGCCTGCCAGCCGGTGTTGATCAGGTGGTTCTCATAGCGATTGACCGCCTCGACGCCGAGCTCGATGCCGCGCGTCTTCGCATGCTTGGCTGCTGCCTGCAGCACGCGAGCGATGTTGTCATACTCAGCTTCGGTTGGCGGCACGCCGGTACGCTCGCCGATGCCGCCATAGATGACGCCGGAGAGCGCCTCACCGCCGAGGTCGGCCGTCTTGTCGATCGCCACCTTCAAATGCTCGATCGCCGCATCGGGGCGAACGGACGCCCAGGCGCGTTCCGGCAGGCCAAGAGAGCAGACGGCACGCAGCTTGTTCTTCTCAAGCAGCGCCTTGGTGTGAGCGGTGTCGACAGCCGGCGGATTGAGCATCGGGATCTCGATGAAATCCACGGCGTATTTCACCGCCGCGGCCACTGCACGCTCGGCACCGGGGCGATCCCAATTCATGGTCCACATGCTCGTATGGACGCCAAAACCCTGCATGGTCACGTTTCCTTTCTGACAAATGAAATCTTGAACTTGGTGGCGACGAACCGCAGCACCATGACGCCGGCGAGCAGCAGCCCCCAGACAGCGGTCGCCAGGTGTTGGTTGGCGCCGACGAGGTTGAGGCCCGAGGAAAGAAGCTGGAGCACCACCAGCGCGACGAAGACGGGTATGACCCGGCCGAAGCCGCCGAACGGATTGACGCCGCCGAGGAAGCAGGCAAGCACGGTGATCAGCAGGTAGCTTTCGCCGTGGCCGATGCGCACGGAGTTGAAGCGCGCCAGCATGATGATACCGGCAATGGCACACATGGCGCCCGAGAGCGCGTAGACGAGCACGATCACCTTGCGGGTGTTGGTGCCGGAATAGCGCGTCGCCTCGAGGTTGGAGCCGATCATGTAGGTGTTGAAGCCGAGCTTGGTGCGCGAAAGCAAAAGGTTCCAGGCAAACACGCAGACGATGAAGACGATGAGCGGGATCGGCACCCCGAGAAGCGAGCCGTGGCCAAGCGGCCCAAGGAAGGCCGGGAAGCCGGAAACGTCACCGCCGCGCGTCAGGAATTCGCCGAGCCCGCGCAGGAAGATCATCATCGACAGCGAGACAAGGATCGGATGGGCGCGGGTAAAGGCGATCACCAGCCCCATGATGACGCCGCTCGCCGCCCCGACGAGGATCGCAAGAACCGAGCCGAGCAGGAATGCGCCAGGCCCGGCGTCAACACCGCCATTGGCCTGCAGCACCCAGGCAAGCGTCAGCCCGGCGATGTTGGCGGTAAACGTGATTGCGAGATTGAGACCGCCGGTCAGGATCGGCAGCAGCATCGCGAGCGTCAGAAGCCCGAGTTCGGGCAGCTGGAAGGCAACCGAACCGAAGGTGGCGGCGCTCAGGAATTGCGGCGAGGCGAGGCCGAAGACCAGCACCACGGCGAGGAATGCCAGTCCGGGCCCGGCCATCTCCGGCCCGAGCAGGGTCTTCACCCGTTCGACGATCGCGTTCATCGTGAGGCCCCTTTCTGGCTGACGAAGGGCAGAAGCCTTTCGATGCTGGTGTTGGAGAGCGTGATCGCCACGAGGATGATGGCGCCGATGATCATCTTGAAGGCGAAGGGCGAGACGCCCATCAGGTTGAGGCCGTTCTGGGTGATCGAGATCAGCAGCACGCCGAGCACGCAGCCGAGCACCGAGCCCTTGCCACCGCCAAGGCGTGCGCCTCCGAGGACGACGGCCGCCAGCACATCGAGTTCGCGGCCGTAGAGCGCATTCGGTACCACTTCCTGCGCATAGTGCGCCTGGATGAGGCCGCCGATCCCGGCCATCAGGCCGAGCCAGCCGAAAGCGATGAACTGCATGGCGCCGATGTTGATGCCGAAACGGCGCGCACCTTCCGGATTGTCGCCGAAAGCATAGAGCTGGCGGCCGGTGGTTGTGCGGGTGATCAGCACCCAGGTGGCGATGACGCAGATGACCATCACCAGCACCGGTAGGGTGATTTCGATCCAGGTTCCGTCAGGCATCTCGTGCTCGAAGAGCACGACCCGATCCGTCAGCCAATCCGGCAGGTCGTAGATCGACACACCCTTGGTGAAGAACATCAGGAGGCCGAAATAGATGTTGAAGGTGGAGATCGTCGCGACGATCGAGATCACCCGGAACCGATGGATCAGGAAGGCATTGACGGCGCCGAGCAGAATGCCGAGCGACCCGGCGATCAAGAGCCCCGATACCCAGCCGACGCCACCGATCCAGCCGAGCGCGATCGCCGTGCCATACTGGACGACCGATGCCGCGACGGCGAAGGAAATGTCGATACCGCCGGCGATCAGCACAACCAGAAGCCCGACAGCGAAGATGATGTTGACCGAGCTGATATTGAGCAGGTCGAACGCATTGCCGAGCGAGAAGAAGTTGGCCGTCGTCACCGATAACACGGCGCAGATCGCCATGATGACGGCCAGCAGCGACACTTCGGTCGCGTGGGTGCTGACGAAGCTACGCATAGACAGCTCCTTCGATATCGGCGAGCGAGGATGTGCGCGGATCGTAGCTGCCGACGATGCGGCCCTGTGCCATGTGCAGCACCCGGTCGGCGTTGAAATAGACCTCGGGCACCTCGTCGGAAATCAGGATTATCGCAAGCCCGCTTTCGGCAAGCCGGGCGACGATGTCGAAGATGCCGGCGCGGGCACCGACATCGACACCGACGGTCGGCGCATCCAGGATCAATAGCTTCGGATCGGTCGCCAGCCACTTGGCGATCGCCACGCGCTGCTGGTTGCCGCCTGAAAGCGTGGAGATCGCATCCTGCTGCAGTCCGATCTTGACGCCGAGATCGGCGATCCAGCGGCCGACTAGGCTGCGCTTGCGCTCTTCCGAGAGCAGGCCGCCGGAGAGGATCTTGTCGAGCGAGCTGATGACGAGATTGTCGGCGATCGATTGCGGCTGGATGAGGCCGAGCGACAGCCGGTCTTCGGACAAGTAGGCGACGCCTGCCTTGATCGCATCGCGGTTTGAGGAGAAGCGGGCCTGTTTGCCCTCGATCGATATCGAGCCTGATACAGGCTTCAGCATGCCAAAGAGCGTCAGCGCCAGTTCCGTGCGCCCCGCCCCGAGCAGCCCGGTAATCCCGAGCGTCTCGCCGCGGCGCACGGTCAGCGAGATGTCTTCGAACTGGCCGGGGCGCGACAGGCGCTTGACGTCGAGAACGACGGGCTGCCCATCGCGCGACTTCGCCCGCACCTGCTGGTCGAAGGTCTTGCCGGTCATCAGCTCGGTGATGCGCGACTGCGTCATGCCGGTGGCGGGATAGACGCCGACCAACGCGCCATCGCGCAAGACGGTGATGCGGCTCGAAATCTCCAGGACTTCGGCAAGCCGATGGCTGACGAAGACGACGGCGACGCCAGAGGCTGAGAGACCGCGAACGATGTCGAGCAGGTGGTCGGTTTCGGACTGGGTCAGGGACGCGGTCGGCTCGTCCATGAAGACGAGCCTCGCTTCGCCGACCAGCGCCCGGGCGATCGCCACGATCTGGCGCTGGGCGATTGCGTACTCTTTCAGCGGCACGTCGACGTCGAGCGTCACGCCGAGGCGGGCGAGCGCTTCCTTTGCGATCTGGCGCATGCGGCCGTAGTCGACAAGCTTCGGCCAGCGGCCGAGCACCGTCTGGAAGGCGATATTCTCGGCGACGCTCATCTCGGGAAACAGCGCCAGATCCTGCCAGATGACCTGGATGCCGCGGTCCTGCGCGGTTACCGGCGACATGTGGGAATAGCTCTCGCCATCGAATTCGATCGAGGCGCCATCGGCGGGGCGGTAGACGCCGGTGATGATCTTGATCAGCGTGCTCTTGCCGCAGCCGTTTTCACCGGCAAGGCAATGAACCTCGCCCGGACGAACGTCAAAGCTCACATTCTTGAGCGCCCGGACGCCACCGAACGTCATGTTGATGTCGCGCAGGGACAGAAGCGGCTTTTCGCCTCCTCCCGCGGTCGCAAGCTGGTGCATGTGTCTGTGCCCGTAAATCACGTTAAGTTGGAGCGGGACGCGGGCGGATAATCGCAAACACGTTGCCCCATCCCGCTCCAGTACCTTTGAAGGGACTTGCCAGGCCGGCCGAAGCCGGCCCAGCAGCCGGGAGAACCCTTATGTTTTGGGCGTCAGAGGCCCATGGCCGCGAGATCCGCGACCGTCTCCTTGTTGATCGGCACGAGCTGGTCGACGATGATGTTGCGGTTCTCGAAGTCGGGTTTGACCTTGCCGAGACCTTCGATCTCGTCGCCGTCCTTGACCTCCTCGCCCTTCATCAGCTTGTCGGCAAGGGTAACGAAGACTTCGCCGGCCTGTTTCGGATTCCACATGAAGCCGCCGGAAATCGCGTCGGATTTCACCAGCTTCTGGCCCTGTCCCGGAGAGAAGGGACCGAGCACGAAGATCTCGCCGACCTTGCGGCGCTCCTCGACCGCACGGCCTGCGCCGATCGGACCCTGGCTACCGAAGGCAAGGAAGCCTTTAAGGTTCGGATGTGCGGAGATCAGGTCGAGTGCGGTCGACCGGCTCTTGTCGACGTCTTCGGCCACGCCATAGCGATCGCCAACCAGCGTCATATCGGGATAGTTCTTCTTGATATAGGCGATCGCCGCATCGGCCCAGGCGTTGTGCAGCGGCACGGTGAGCGAGCCGACGAAGACGGCATATTCGCCCTTGCCGCCCATCTTTTCGGCGAGCAGCTTGCCATGCGCCTCACCGAAGCCGGTCGAGGATGCCAACTCGAAGTCCCAGTCGGCACCCTTCTGGCTCGGCGATTCATGGGTGATGACGATGATGCCCTTCTCCTTGGCCTTGGTGAGAACCGGCTCAAGCACCTTGGCATCGTTCGGCACCACGCCGATTACCTTCACCCCTTGTGCGATAAGGTCTTCGATCGCGCGCACCTGCAGCGCCGGGTCGGCGCTGGTCGGACCGACCATGAAGGCGTCGATGCCGAGCTTCTGGCCGCGCTCCTTGATGCCCGCCTCCATGGCGTTGAACCACGGAATGCCGCCGATCTTGACGACGACGCCGACCTTGCCGGCATCCTGCGCAAAGGCGGCTGCAGAGCTGGCAAGCGCCAGCGATGTCGCCAGGGCGGCGACGAGAATTTTCCTGATCATGTTCTCTCCTCCACTCGTTCCACCAAGGGAACGCACCCGGTCGCTATCCAAGCGCCGGCCTCCAGTTTCCAACCATCACTGGCGAAGCTGTCCTCGCCTCCCTGATCGCCGCCTCCTCAGACGGCACCATCAATTTGCACAATCGATATTTCTTGTTTGCACAATCGATGGTGCAAGAACTATTGTGCAGACTTAATCTTTCGTCAAGGGGAAATCGGCACTAAAACGATCGAGGGAGAAAACGATGGCCAGCAGCGGCAAAAAGAAAGCGACGATCTACGACCTGTCGGTGCTATCCGGCAGCTCACCTTCAACCGTAAGTGCTGTTTTGAACGGCACCTGGCAGAAGCGACGGATCAAGGAAAGCACGGCGGAACTGATCCGCAGCCTCGCCGAGACGCACCAGTACACGGCCAACCGCCAGGCGCGTGGCTTGCGCAGTTCGCGTTCGGGGCTGATCGGCCTGCTCTTGCCGATCCACGACAACCGCTATTTCTCGTCGATGGCGCAAACCTTCGAGGCGCATGTCAGAAGCAAGGGACAGTGCCCGATCGTCGTCAGCGCCAGCCGCGATCCGAAAGAGGAGCGCAAGACCGCGGAGACGCTGATCTCCTATTCGATCGACGAGTTGTTCATCTGCGGCGCCACCGATCCCGACGGTGTGCACGAGGTTTGCGAGGCGGCCGGCCTCAAGCACATCAACATCGACCTGCCCGGCACCAAGGTCCCCTCCGTCATCAGCGACAACTACGAAGGCGGACGGATGCTGACGGAGGCGATCATCCGCCACTTCCAGGCATCAGGCCCGCTGCAACCGCACGAACTTTACCTCTTCGGCGGCCGCAACGACCATGCCAGCCGCGAGCGCATCCGCGGCTTCCGCGCCGTCAAGAACGAATTGCTCGGTGCCGATCCGGACGAATGCATCCAGCCGACCGGCTATGCGCCGAACAATGCCAGGCTCGCTTTCGAGGCCTTTTACGAGAAGCACGGCAAGCTGCCGCGCGGCCTCTTCGTCAACTCTTCGATCAACTTCGAAGGCCTGCTTCGCTTCATGGCAGGACATCCGCACGAGAACTTCGCCGACCTCGTCGTCGGTTGCTACGACTACGATCCCTTCGCATCTTTCCTGCCCTTCCCCGTCATCATGATCCGGCAGGATGTCGAAGGCATGATCACCAAGGCCTTCGATGTCATCGAGGAGGCCCGGCCCCAGCCGCGGATCCACCTCATCCAGCCCGAACTCGTACAGCCGCGAACGGCGCTGACCGGCCCGCTCGACGCACTCAAGGACATCGAATAGACCACCTGACCAATGTTTCCTCGGCAAATTGCGCATAAAAACAAAAAATCATCTGTACATTTGGGTATTTTCAGCGTATTCATTGGCAATGGATACGGTGGACAGAAAAATCGTCGAGATTCTCGCCGAGGACGCGAGGCGGTCGCTGACCGACATCGGCGCTGCGGTTGAGCTTTCGCCCTCCGCCGTCAACGAGCGCATCCGTCGGCTCGTCGCCAATGGCGTGATCCGAAATTTCACCGTCGAGGTCGACCATCGCGCACTCGGCCTCGACGTACTCGCCTTCGTGTGGGTCGGCTTGGCGCAGGATGCGGACGAGGCAGCGTTCCGTGCCTTCATGGCCGATCATCCGGCCGTGGCCGAATGCCACCACGTGACCGGCGCATGGTCCTATTGCGTCAAGGTCCGGATGCCCTCGCTCGGCGACCTCGAACCGTTCCTTGCCGAGTTGAAGCAACGGCGGTTCCTGGCACGAAGCGAAACGGTGATCGCGCTGTCGAGCGTCCGGGAAAGCCTGGCAACGACTGTGCCGCGCGCCTGACCGAACGCGCAAACTGCTGCAACATTCTCGATTTGCCGGGCATGCACCGTCCTTGAACCGGATGGATGAAAGCATGCCGCGGCTGGAGCCCTATGCCATGTCTACACTGCTGTTTGGAAAAAGCCTTCTCGTCGGCCTCGCGGTCGCGGCCCCGCTCGGCCCCATCGGGGCGCTCTGCATCAACCGCACACTGGAGCGCGGCTTCTGGGCGGGCGTCGCCGGGGGGCTCGGAACAGCCGCCGCCGACGCCACCTATGCAGCACTCGCGGCGATCGGTTTTGCTGCCTTTGCCGCGGTGCTTTCAATGATCACAGTCCCGCTCGGTCTTGCCGGCGGACTGTTCATGATCTGGCTCGGCTGGAGCGGATTGCGACCTAAACCGGTGACGGCGGCGGCCGACGTCGGCGGCCGCGATCTCATCCGTACGACCATCGCCACCTTTCTCCTGACAATGACCAGTCCAGCGACAATCCTCTCCTTTGCCGCGATCTTCGCCGGCCTGGGGCTGGCCGAAACGGGCAACGCGTCAAGCGCTGCCATCGTCGTCATGGGCGTCTTCCTCGGATCGCTCGGCTGGTGGTTCTTCTTGAGCGGCGGAGTGGCGATCGCCCGGACACGGCTGCCCGACAGCTTCGTCGCCTGGGTGTCGCGCGTTTCGGGCCTGGTCCTGATCGCCTTCGGCATCATCGCCATCGCCGCCGCCGCCAAGGGCTTGGCCTAGAACAGTCGGCGCAGCCTACCCGGCTGCGCCGACGACTTTCAGCCTGGCCGCGTCTCTTATCAAGTCGCGGGTTTTGCGGCCTCCACATGCCACCACTTGGGCCGCGTAGAGCGGTAGCTGTGGCCAGTGGGGATGAGATCGGCGGAATTCGTCTTGTCGAAGCTGCCGAGCAGCAGCGCAACGACGGGTGCATCGTCGATCGCCCCGATGCTGCTCCCGCAGGCCGGGCAGAAAGCGCGGCTGGAATAGTCGGACGAGCGGTAAACCGAAGGGGCGCCGCCCGGACCGGTCCACGCAATTGCGTCCTTGTCGAATTCGACCCAGGCCACGGTCGGCGCGCCCGAGTGGCGTTGGCACATCTTGCACGAACATGTGTGCGGCTTGCCGGGCGCCCCTCTGGCCTCGAAGCGGATCGCTCCGCAGAGGCAACCTCCGGTGAAAAGCGACCTCTTCTTCCGAACGGCAACGGTCGTCATCGGCCAATCTCCAGCGGCATATCTGATTCGAACTGCGCCACCGTACGTTGCATCGACCACCAAGGAAAGCTGAGGTTCTGAAGCGTGACAATACGCCCGGTTCAATAGAACCAGGCGCCGATGTCGCGAAACGCCCGCTTGCTTTGGTCGCGTCGATTGCCCTCGGGCGCAGCCTTGCCGTCTGCAATGGCAAGACGGAAACCGAAAGGCTCGGACGGTATCCCGCCGCGATCGCGCCAATAGGCGTCGAGGTCTGCCATCATCATCCTTCGCCGCTTGAGGCGACGGCGATTGATGACATGCCTTTCATTCGATACCGCATGGATGCAGGCTGCATGGCCTTCCGTCACCAGCCCCTGGAGAACGAGCAGTGCTGCATCCTTGGGACGCAAACCGCCAAGATCACGTGTTGCCGTAATCAGCGCTCGCTTTGCGTCTTCGCCCTTCGGCCCCTGCATCCCACCGATCGCAAGACTGTAGGTATCGTCATTGCAGCGCACGAAGACGAAACCGACCGTGCACAGCGTGTATTCGTCGCTCTGACGGCGAAGCCGGATTGCGAAGGCGCCCTCGTGGCGGGCGCCGCAATGGTCCGCCAATTGTAGCTGGATGCGATAGTTCTCGCCGCGCCCGGCGACCGTTCCCATTTCCAGCGCGCCCCCGCGCCAGAGCGCCATCAGCGAGCGGCGCGAGAGGACCTCGCTCGCGACGTCGAAATGATTGAGCAGCAAGTCGAGCCGCTCGGACGAGGACGCGCCGTGCAGGAAGAAGGTCGGGATCGATTTACGCACGAGATCGTCATGCGGCAGCCCCAGGCAATAGCGTTCACCGAACTCCCCGAGAAAGGCGATCCAGCGCGCGGTGAGGAAGGGATGGCGCACAAACCGCATCGAGAAGACGACGGCGCGTTTCAGGCTGACCCTGAGGCCGAGCTTCAGGACGTGGCCCAGAATCGATGTCTTGGCTCGCGACTGCTCCCTTCCGCTCGGTGCAGCCACCGAGCGCCCGGAAGGCGCTAAGGGCTCACCGCCAAATGTCGCGCTGTCTTGAACGGGCAACCGCAGATCCGCGCAGTATTCCTGCCTGATTTCCAGGGACATGGTGCAATCCTTAAGAGCAAACTCTGCCGGCCGGACTAGTCGGCCTGCCTGGGTTTGCCCGTGGACTGTCAAGGATTCGCGGAGAAGCGGTCGGCAAATGAGCGCGGAACCTGGGAGCCAGGCGTGAGGCCCGCAGCAGCCGGCACCCTTCCACGGGAGGCGCTAGGCCGGGATGGCGCGCGGCAGCACAATCGTGATCACGGCACCGCCACCGGCGCGGGACGCGAATTCCAGCCGTCCGCCATGCGCCTTTGCGATCGCCTGCACGACGGAGAGACCGAGACCGGTGCCGCCCGTCGCCCGCGACCGCGAGGCATCGCCGCGCCAGAAAAGATCGATCGAATGGGTCGCGACATCGTCGGGCAGTCCTGGACCGCGATCCAGCAACCGGATGAAGGCCTCGTCAGCGCCGCGGCGACCCGTCTCGCACCGCAAGACCCCGCCACTGGCTGCGTAACGCGTCGCGTTTTCGATCAGCGCCAGCAGCGCCTGACGCAGTCGTTGCGAATCTCCGGAGACCCGGACCGGCTCCAGCGCGGTCTCGACCGACATGCCGGCCGAACCGAGCAAGGTGCAGGACGCTCCGAGAACCTGGGTGGCCTCCGCGGCAAGATCGACCGATTGACACTGGGTGACCAGCTTCTGGCCGGCGGCGAGCGACAGGGTGCGCAGGTCCTCGACCAAAGCGGAAAGCCCCTCCACCTGGACCAGCAATTGCTGGACCCTCTCCTGTTCGAGGGGGAAGACGCCATCAGCCATGCCCTGAAGATTGCCCTGAAGGATCGTCAGCGGCGTGCGCAACTCGTGAGCCACCGCCATCGTGTTGAAACGCAGCCGGTTCTCCATGTTTTCGAGCTCGGCCGCCAGTTCGTCGAAGGTCTTCACGAGCGTTGCCACCTCCTTGGCACCCTTGCGGATCGATCCGACGCGCACAGCGAAATCGCCCGCCCTGAGGTTCTGCGTCGCCTGGGCGAGCACCTCGAGCGGCCGGCTGATCTTGCGCGCCAGCCAGTAGCCGACGAGACCGCAGAACGTCACCGCGGTCGCTCCGAAGCCGAGGATGATCTTGTCCACCTCCCAGTTTGCCCACTCCTCGAGTTCGGGCATCGTCGAGAGTAGTTTCTGCAGCGACTCCTGGCTTGGCAGCTTGCCGGAATTGAAATCGGTATAAGCTTGGGCCGCTTCCGGCGGCATCCGCTCCAGGAGCCTGGCCTCCAGCCGCGGCTCCATGAAGTCGACGCCGGCATAGATGATGAACACGCTGATGATGAGCAGGACGATCGTCACCAGGGCCGTGAGAATGCCGAGCGGCAGGCGCGAGAGGCTGATCTTCATCTCGGCTCCACGAAGCGATAGCCGACACCGCGAACGGCACTGAAGAGGCCGCTGGCACCGAGATCCTCAAGCTTGCGCCTGAGATTGGCGATATGGGTATCGACCGTACGGGCCAGTGCATCGCTGTCCGGCAGGCAGGCGTCGAGGATATCGGCGCGGTCGAAGGCATGCGTCGGGCGGCGGATCATGTGGGCGAGGATGCGGAATTCGCTGAGCGTCAGCGGCACCGAGTGTCGGCGGCCGCTCTTTTCAACGAAGGCGACGTGAGCATCGAGATCGACTTCCACATTCTCGAAGCGAAGCACCGTTGCGCCGGCGCCGTTCCGGGTGCGCCGGAGCACCGCGTTGACGCGCGCCACCACCTCCTGCGGATTGAACGGCTTGACCACGTAGTCGTCGGCACCGAGCCTGAGGCCGGTCAGCCGGTCGAGATCCTCGGCCAGAGCGGTGACCATGATGACCGGTGTATTGCCTTCGCGCCGAAGGCGGGCGAGGACCTCGAAGCCATCGAGCTTCGGCATGCGCACGTCGAGCAATACCAGGTCGGGCGACAGCACCGCATGATGCGTCAGCGCCGTTTCGCCATCGGCAGCACGCACAGTCCTGAAACCATCGCGCACCAGATAGGCATCCAGGATCTGCGCGATCTCCGGCTCGTCCTCCGCCAAAAGGATGAGACCCTTGTCGACCATAAACAAACTCCCTGGCCCGATGTTGTGATCAGCAGCTTATGGGATGATTAGTTTCGACTTGCAATTCGTCCGCACACCACTGCCGCCCTTTGGCTGGCCTTCCGGATAGAGCCCCCGACAAATCTCCGCCATTTCTTGACAATCGGCACCGAGGCATTCGGGACATTGATCGACGGCGCGCCGCCCATCAGCAACCAAAAGGTGTAGTCAACAATCGCCCTGCTCTACGCATCAAGCTCTCCCCGATCCTCCACTTAGCCTTGACAAAGCAAAGCAAATGTCCGGCCCGCACACACCGACAATCTGCGAGCGACCGGCATGTCCAGCCTCTACCCTTCCACGGCAACATCTTCAAACAGCATCCGATGGTTGCGCGCGAGCCCGCGCGAATGGGCCGAACTAGCCCGTGGGCGGGTTGAAGATCAGCCCATCGCGATTGCCGGCGCGCTAACCATTTGCGCGGCCTTCGTCTTCATGGCCTATCCCGGCATCGATCTCGTCGTTTCCCGCTGGGCGGCGTCCGCGGCAGGCGATTTTCCGCTTTCCCGGGAGCCCCTACTCAGAGCGCTTCGCGACTTCAATCGCATCCTGCCGGTCTTCATTCTACCCTGCGTCCTGGCGCTGCTGGTCATGCAGGCGATTGCACCGCGCCCGCGACTGCTGCGGCCGCACAAGGCACTATTCTTTCTCACCTTCTATGCCATCGGCCCCGGGCTGCTCATCCAGGCATTGAAGCGGCTGATCGGCCGCGCCCGGCCCTATGACATTACGGATTTCGGTGGCACCCTGCCGTTCACGCCCGCCTGGCAGGTCTCAAGCGCCTGTTCGCGCAGTTGTTCCTTCGCATCAGGCGAATCCGCAACAGCGATTGCACTCGTTGCACTCGCGCTGCTTCTGCCCGTTCGGTGGAGGCGTGTCGCGATCATCGCGCTTGTCCCGTTGATCCTCGCCTTCTCGCTCAACCGCATCGTGTTTGGCGCTCACTTCCTCTCCGACGTCGTGCTCGCCTGGCTTTTGATGCTGTGGCTGATGACGTGGCTTTGGTCGGCCTTCCGGGACAACGGCGAACGCATCGACGCCGCCATGCAACGGCTCGGGCGGCGGCGAAATCCGTAGACCGCCACCGGCGATTCAGCTCGGAAAGACCAATTCGACGGTGGTTCCTTTCCCCGGTTGGGAGAGGATGCGGGCGTCACCGCCGCTTTGCCGGACGAAGCCGTAGACGACCGCAAGGCCGAGACCGGCGCCGCCCTCCTCGTCGCGGGTGGTAAAATAGGGCTCGAATGCCTTGTCCACGGCCTCCGGAGACATGCCGATCCCCTCGTCGGTGACGGAGACGACGACATCGGCTTCCATGCTCGCAGCACGGATGAGGATCGTCCCGCCCTGAGGCATCGCGGCGGCTGCATTGAGGCAGAGATTGAGGATCGCCTGTTCGAAGAGGGCGGCATCGAGATGCACATTGGGAAGACCGTCGGCGATCTCGAAGGCGAGACGGCACCTTTCCCCGACGGCAATTTCCAGCACGTCGGCCATGCCGCGCAGCACCGCGCCGATCTCGAGTGCGCCCGGTTGGATCGGGTGCTGGCTGCCGACGGACAACATGCTGCTGGCAAGCGAGCGCCCCCGATCGGCCGCTTTGCGAATGCGGGCGATGTGGCGCTTCTGCCGATCGTTGAAACCGGTATCCCGTTCGAGCAGCCCCAGGCTGCCGGTGATGATGCCGATCATGTTGCCGACCTCGTGGCTCACCTGGTGCGTCATGCGCATGATGCCATCCAGGCGTTGGGCCTTTGCCGCTTCAGCCTCCTGCCGATCCACGTCAGTGACATCCCGCGCCAACAGCACGATGCCGCGGTCCGGTTGCCGCGACAGCGAGACCTCGGTCACACGACCGGCTTCGGAGCGATGCCGGAGAACCAGCCGGTCGCCGAGCGTGCCCGTGTCGCGATCGGCCGGTAGCAGAGCCGGGTCGATTTCGGGCATCGGGCTCACGAAACTGCGCAGCGGCAGCTTCCTTGCCGAGCCCGGCCAGCCGACGAGCTCCATGACGCGACGATTCATCGTGATCGGTTTGCCGCTGGGGTCGAAGAGCGCGATGCCTTCGTTCATGTTGCGAAAGGTCGAACGAATGGTGCGTGCGGCTGCCTCGGCCGTACGTCGCAGCCGCGAGACGCGCTCGACGCTTTCTCGAAATGCGCTGAAAGCCTCCAGCAACCGGACGAGCTCCGTCTCCGTCCCCTTGTAGGTCGGCGCATCGACGTCCCGGCGTCCTTCCGCCAGCGCGTTCATGCCGTTGGACAGCGACACGATCCCACGCGACACGCGCATCACGGAACGAATCGAGAAGACGGCCATGACAAGCACGAGCAGCGCCGCGACGGCGACGATGACGAGCAGACGGCTCAGAGCATTGGAGGTCGAGACGAGATCGTCATTGAGGCCGCGGGCGACCGCCTCGCTCTGCGTTTCCGTCGCATGCGAGAGGTCGCGCGACACGGTGTGCAATCGCGCGACGGCCGCGCGAATGGCGAACATCTCCAGGAGATATTGGGTCTGCGCCTCGAAGACCCGTTCATAGGGCGCGAGGTCGTTGGCGGAAACCCGGATATCGGGTGCCGCATGCTCAAGGCGCGGCACGGTTTCGGCAATGTAGCGGCGACGCAATTCGCCGAGCTGGAACAGGCTGTCGGAGTTGGATGCCGATTGCACGATCCCGTTGAGGCGACGGCGGAAGTCGGCATCGGCCATGCCGCTGCCGGTCGCGATCTCGCCAAGTGCGGCTGCCGCTTCTGCCTTATGCTGCTGCGCCGATTCGGCATCCCCCGCCAGCGCCATCGTCTGGATGCGGATGGTCTCCAACAGCTCAACGATATGCCCGCTGGCAAAGCCCTTGACGGCCGCATCACCGTTCTGCGGCGCCATGGCGCGCAACAGTGCATCCACCTGCGCGACCACCGAACGGCTTTCGCTGGAAACCCGGTAGGGCGAGGTGGCGTTCATCAGAAACGGTGCGCTCGACACGAGATCGGAAACCTGGCGCGATACGAGCGAGGCCTTGGCAAGGCTGGAAAACGCCTGCAACCCATAGGCGGCCATCTCGTCGCGCGCCCGCTGCAAGCCGAAGACGGCAACCGTCGCAAGGCCGAAGACGAGCACGCAGATGAAGGCGATCGCGAAGGGGAGCCGGAAGGCAATCGACGAAAGAAAAGGGCGAACGATCACGACTTCGGCTCGCCGTCGTCGGTATCGAGCACATAGCCTTTGCCGCGTCTCGTCTTGATGTGGCGCGGCAGGTCCGGGTTGCGCTCGATCTTGCGCCGAAGCCGGAGCACGAGCACGTCGACATTGCGGTCGATGTAACGGTCGCTTTCGGCGCCGAGGCGGTCGAGGATCTGCGCACGGCCGACCGGCATGTTCGGTGTCTCTGCGAGGATTTCCAGAAGAGCGAACTCGGCACTCGTCAGCGACCTCGACGGGTCGGTCAGGCAAACTGCCCGGCGGCTCCTCAGATCGATCGACCAGTCGCCGAGCTTCATCGATGCCGGCTCGGTCTCGCGCTCGCTTTCCCGCTCCGGCTTCAGCGATGGATAGGTGCGACGGAGAACCGCCTTGATGCGCGCCGTCAGTTCGATCGGCTCGAACGGCTTGACGACGTAATCGTCCGCCGCCGTCTCCAACCCCAGCACCCTGTCCGCAGCACTGCCTGCCGCCGTCACCATGACGATACCGATATTGGTGCGGGCCCGCAGCCTCTGCGCAAAGGTGCGGCCCGAAGTGCCCGGCAAATTATGGTCGACAAGCACGAGATGCACCGCCTCACGCGCGAGCACATTGGCCGCCGCCTCCGCCGACGGCGCGGTCAGGGGCAGCCAGCCTTCCGCCTCCACCAGATCGGAAATAAGCTCCGCCATGTCCGGATCGTCCTCGACGATCAGAATCCGTATCCTCTCACTCAGCATGCACGTCCTCCCGCCCCCATCATAGGCGGGGCCGTTCCAATGTTCAAAGCAGCTCACATTATGCGATTTGTCATATTTGTAATCTTTGTAATTTTGAAACGTCGGAGAGCGCCCAGGGCTGTAAGAACGGTAACCATTCTCCGATTGCGGCAGGCGGGGAATATCGACATCCTGACTGCGGAGATTGGGACGGCAGCGTTCCAAATGGGAGGACATCGTGAGAGGCATCACCGCTATCTGTGCGGGCGTGGCCCTGTGGCTGTGCACCGCTACAACAGGCATCACGGCGCCGGCGCTCACCGTGCTGTGCGGTGTCGACGAGGCGTGGTGCGCCGCGATGAAGACGGCGTTCGAGACGAAGTCCGGTCTGGAGATCTCGATGACCCGCAAGAGCACCGGCGACATTCTCAACCAGTTGCGTGCCGAGAAGATCGCGCCGACCGTAGACGTCTGGTGGGGCGGCACGGGCGACACCCATCTGCAGGCCGGATCCGAGAACCTGCTTGAACCGTATAGGCCGGCGCATGAACGCGACATGCTGCCCTGGGCCAAAAACTTCTTTGCCATTTCCGGCGGCAGATCGGCGGGTATCTATGCCGGGGCGCTTGGCTTTGCCTACAATGCCGATCTTCTGCATGCGCTGAAGCTGCCGGCACCGACCTGCTGGAAGGACCTCGCGGACAACGCCTATCGCGGGCGCATCCGCAGCGGCAATCCGAATTCCTCCGGCACCGCCTTCACCACGCTTGCAACCCTGGTGCAGCTTTTCGGCGAGGATGAAGCCTTTCGCTTCCTGTCCGCGCTCAATCGCAACATCGACCAATACACGACGGCCGGCTCCGCTCCGGTGAAAGCGGCCGCGCGCGGGGAAACGCTGATCGGCATTTCCTTCATGCACGACGCCGTTACCCAGAAGCAGGCAGGCTCGCCGCTCGTCATCGTCGCCCCCTGCGAGGGAACCGGCTACGAGATCGGTGCCGTCAGCATCGTCAAGGGTGCTCGGCATCTGGAGGCGGCGAAAAGCTTCGTCGACTTCGCGCTCAGCCCGGACGGCCAGGGCACGGGGGCGGCCTCCGGACAGAACCAGGTGCCGTCCAATGCGCGCTCTAACCTGCCGCTCGCCGCGCCCGATATCTCGATGATCAAGATGGTGGATTACGACTTCGCCACCTTCGGCTCGCCGGAAGAACGAAGTCGATTGCTCGAAAGGTTCGACGCGGAGATCGCCGCGACGAACTGACCGAGCTGCATGAATTGGAGCGGGATGCGGGCGGAAAACCGCACAGACTTTTCCACATCCCGCTCCAGCAAACCACAAGTCCGAAACCGTGAACGTGTCGCCCGGCGGGCAGGCCGATGGCCGCGCCGTGTCTCGTTCACGCCAATTTTCAAACCAGGCAACAGGAGGATGCCCCTATGAAAAAGACGACCCTTTCCCTCATGCTCTTCGCCGGAACGGCGCTCACGGCCCTGCCGGCTCAGGCTGCCGGCAGCCTCAACCTTATCTGCTCGGCAGACGTGGTGATCTGCGAACAGATGACCGGCGATTTCCAGAAGGAGACCGGCATCAAGGTCAACATGGTTCGCCTGTCGTCGGGCGAGACCTATGCCAAGATCCGCGCCGAGGCCCGCAACCCGAAGACCGATATCTGGTGGGCCGGCACCGGCGACCCGCATCTGCAGGCGGCTTCCGACGGCCTGACGCTCGAATACAAGTCACCGATGCTCGATCAGCTTCAGGATTGGGCGAAGAAGCAGGCTGAAGGCTCGGGCTACCGCACGGTCGGCGTCTATGCCGGCGCGCTCGGCTGGGGTTACAACACCGAGATCTTCTCGAAGAAGGGTTTGAAGGAACCGAAATGCTGGGCCGACCTGCTCGACGCCTCGCTGAAGGGCGAGATCCAGATGGCGAACCCGAACTCGTCCGGCACCGCCTACACCGCGCTCGCCTCGCTGGTGCAGATCATGGGCGAAGATCAGGCCTTCGACTATCTGAAGAAGCTCAACGGCAACATCGCGCAGTACACCAAGTCCGGCTCGGCACCGGTAAAGGCGGCCGCACGCGGCGAAGCCGGCCTCGGCATCGTCTTCATGCATGACGCAGTCGCCCAGACCGCCGAAGGCTTCCCGGTCAAATCGGTCGCGCCTTGCGAAGGCACCGGCTACGAAATCGGCTCGATGTCGATCATCCGCGGCGCCAAGAACCTGGACAACGCCAAGGCCTGGTACGACTGGGCGCTCAAGCCGGAAGTACAGTCGCGGATGAAGGACGCCAAGTCCTTCCAGCTGCCGTCCAACAAGTCGGCCGAAGTGCCGAAGGAAGCCCCGAAGTTCGAGGATATCAAGCTGATCGACTACGACTTCGCCACCTTCGGCGACGCCGAGAAGCGCAAGGCACTGCTCGAGCGCTGGGATCGCGAAGTGGGCGCAAGCGCCAACTGATTGCAGGTTCGGCCGGCCGGAAAACAATCCGGCCGGCACCGCCTGGCCTAGACGCTCGTTCGTCGGCTCCGATCTCGATCGGGGCGGCCCAACGGCATTTCATTTTCATCTCAATTCACGCGAGGACCGTCATGGAACATCGCAACCGCAGGCTCGACCTCACGCTCGGGCTCGGGCTGGCCGCATTCTTGGCTGTCCCCTGGTATCGCATCGAAGGTGGCTTCTTCGGGCTCGGCTGGCTCGCCGATTTCCCATCCGACCCGGCCGTCGCCCCCGGCCTGATGCAGATCTTCGCCCATGGTCGGTCATGGCTGGTCGTGGCACTGGTGCTGCTGGGCATCTGCGCGGCAGCGCGTTTTGTTCGCGATCCAGCGCACCGCGGGCTCCTGCTTGCCGTCGCCGGCGCAACGGGTGTCCTCTATCTCGCCGTTCAAGGACTGGCGATCGGTTTCACCGGCTGGACCTGGACAATCAGCGAAACCCTGTTCGGGCCGCTTTCCGACGGTCAGCCGTCGATGGGCGCCGGCGCAGTCCTGTCTGCCCTTGCCTTCATTCTGCTCTTCGCCTTCGGGCTTGCCGAGCGTGGCGTGCTCAAGGGCGACGCCTTCATTGTCGCCGCGATCTCGCTGCTCGTGGCCCTCGTCATCGTCTTCGTCTTCTATCCGGTCGGCAGCATGTTCGCGGCCTCCGTCCAGGATTTCGACGGCTCGTTCAAGCCTGATGGTTTCATCCGCAACATCCAGGACGGCTCGATCTGGAGCTTGAGCTGCGTCGTCGGCGAGGGCCGCTGCGGCGTCGCCTGGCGAACCCTCTGGCTGGCACTGATGACGGCATCCGGCTCGACACTTCTCGGCCTCGCCTTCGCGCTCGTTGCCACCCGCACACGCTTCCCCTTCAAGAAGGGCATGCGGCTTTTGACGGTGCTACCGATCATCACGCCACCCTTCGTCATCGGCCTGGCCTTGACCCTGCTCTTCGGCCGCGCCGGCGTCGTCACCGAGTTTCTCTCGGATGCCTTCGGCATCGAACCCGGTCGCTGGCTCTATGGTCTTACCGGTATCTGGATCGCGCAGGTTCTTTCCTTCACGCCGATCTCGTTCCTCGTGCTGATCGGCGTCGTCGAGGGCGTCAGCCCATCGATGGAAGAGGCATCGCAGACGCTGCGCGCCGACCGCTGGCGCACCTTCTGGAACGTCTCGCTGCCGCTGATGAAACCGGGCCTCGCCAACGCCTTTCTCATCGGCTTCATCGAAAGCATGGCCGATTTCGGCAACCCGCTGGTGCTCGGCGGCAGCCATGGCGTGCTTTCGACCGAGATCTTCTTTGCCGTTGTCGGCGCGCAGAACGATCCGTCACGTGCCGCGGTTCTCGCGATCATCCTGCTCTGCTTCACGCTTTCCGCCTTCCTGGCGCAGCGCTACTGGCTCGCCGGCAAGAACTATTCGACGGTGACCGGCAAGGGCGACTCCGGCGCCCATAGCGCGCTGCCACGCTCGCTTTCGATCGGCGTCCACGCCATCGTCATCCCCTGGATGATCTTCACCGTCGTCGTCTACGGCATGATCCTCTTCGGCGGCTTCGTGAAGACCTGGGGCCTCGACAATTCGCTGACCCTCGATCACTACGCCAAGGCCTTCTCGATCTCGTTTGCCGACGGCGCAATCGCCTGGACCGGTGTCGCCTGGAACTCGTTCTGGACGACCATGGAGATTTCGCTGATCGCCGCACCGCTGACGGCGCTCGTCGGACTGCTCACCGCGTACCTCATCGTGCGCCAGCGCTTTGCCGGCCGTGACGTCTTCGAATTCGCGCTGATGCTGAGCTTTGCCATTCCCGGCACCGTCATCGGCATCAGCTACATCATCGCCTTCAACCTGCCGCCGCTCGAAATGACCGGCACGGCGCTGATCCTCGTCGCCTGCTTCGTCTTCCGCAACATGCCCGTCGGCGTACGCGGTGGCATTGCGGCGATGAGCCAGCTCGACAAGAGCCTCGACGAGGCGTCGCTGACGCTTCGGGCAACGAGCTTCCGCACACTGCGCAAGGTCATCCTGCCGCTCTTGAGGCCGGCAATCGTCGCCGCGCTCGTCTATTCCTTCGTGCGGGCGATCACCTCGATCAGCGCCGTCGTTTTCCTCGTCAGCGCCGAATACAACATGGCAACCGCCTACATCGTCGGCCTTGTCGAGAACGGCGAGTTCGGTGTGGCGATTGCCTATTCCTCGGCCCTCATCCTGGTGATGGTCACCGTCATCACCGGTCTGCAACTCCTCGTCGGCGAACGCAAGCTGAGGCGCGAGAACCGTGTTCTCGGCGCCGCTCCCGCGCGGTCGTCCGCCACCACCATCTCTCAGGAGAAAACCGCATGAGCACCCAAATGAGCACCCCGCGCACCGGCTCGGTCGTCTTTAAGAACGTGCGCAAGCAGTTCGGCAGCTTCACCGCCATCCACGACCTGTCGCTCACCATCGAGCCCGGTACGCTCGTGACCCTGCTTGGACCCTCCGGCTGCGGCAAGACCACGACGCTGCGCATGCTTGCCGGGCTCGAGCACCCCTCCGCCGGCAAGATCCTGATCGGTGGCAAGGACGTGACCATGCTGCCGGCCAACGAGCGCGACGTGTCGATGGTCTTCCAGTCCTATGCGCTGTTCCCGCACATGACGGCACTCGACAATGTCGCCTATGGCCTTGAGTCGTCGGGCATCAAGAAGAAGGAGGCGCGCGAGCGCGCCGAAGAAGGCCTGCAGCTCGTGGGTCTCGGCGGCCTCGGACAACGCCTGCCCGCCGAACTCTCCGGCGGGCAGCAGCAACGCGTGGCCGTTGCCCGCGCCCTGGTTCTCGAACCACAGGTGTTGCTGCTCGACGAGCCACTTTCCAACCTCGACGCGCGGCTGCGCCGCAAGGTGCGCACCGAGATCCGCGAATTGCAGCAGCGTCTCGGCTTCACGGCCGTCTACGTGACCCACGATCAGGACGAAGCACTCGCCGTTTCCGACCGTATCATCGTCATGAAGGATGGGGCGATTGCCCAGGAAGGAGCGCCACGCGACCTCTACGAGGCGCCCGCCTCCACTTTCATCGCCGACTTCATGGGCGAGGCCAATGTGCTGCCTTGCGAGGTGACCGCGACTGATGCCGGCCAGGCGACGATCCGGATCGGGGGCTTCGAGCATCGCCTACCCTCGAAGACCGCTCGACCCGGTTCGGCGAAGCTCGCGGTGCGTCCCAACGCGGTAACCCTGACGCCGGCCAAGGGGGCGGCACTTTCCGGCACGATCAGCAGCGCCGCCTATCTTGGCGGCCATGTCGAATACGAAGTCGAAACGGCAACCGGCCTCCTGTTTGTTGTCGATCAGGCCGTCGAGGACATGTTATCTCCGGCAACGGAGGTCGCCATCGGTTTCCGCAACCGCGGCCTCGCTTTGATTGACGCATGACATTTTACAACTGGATACGAGAAGGACACTTGCATGACTGCTGAAATTGCCGGCCTCGACGCCCGGTTCGCGCTTGCCAAATCCATGGCCGAGGAGGCCGGCCGGCTCGCCTACGATTATTTCCTCAAGCGGGATACGCTTGTCATCGAAACGAAGCGCGACGCGCATGACGTCGTCTCGATCGCCGATCGCAACGTCGAGACCCTGATTCGCGAAAAGATCGCCGCAGCGTTTCCGGAAGACGGCGTGCTTGGCGAGGAGCATGGTCTTCTCGACGGCACCTCCGGCTTCACCTGGGTGCTGGATCCGATCGACGGTACCACGCCTTTCGTCAACGGCATGCCGAACTGGTGCGTCTCGATCGCCGTGGTGCATGCGGAAAAGCCCGTCATCGGCGTCATCCACGCCCCCTGCCACCAGGAAGTCTATGCGGCGGCGACGGGCCGGGGCGCAACGCTGAACGGCAAGGTGCTTCGCCTCGACGGCACGCGCACGATCCGCAACGCCGTCACCGGACTTGGCGCCAACGATCAGGTGAAACCCGGCGAGATGGGCGCCATCGTCGAGCGCCTGCTTTCGAATGGCGGCAACTTCATGCGCAACGGCTCCGGTGCGCTGATGATCGCCTATGTCGCCGCCGGTCGCCTCGTCGGTTACTACGAGCCCTACATGCATGCCTGGGACTGCCTCGGCGGGTACTGCCTGGTGAACGAAGCCGGCGGCTGGACATTGCCTTTCCCGACCCGCGGCGAAGCACTGACGCATTGGGCCCCGGTGCTCGCTGCCGCGCCGGGCGCAGTCGACGATCTCATGAACGTCGCCAGGCTCGACAAGGCAGCCTGATCACTCTGGCGTCTAACCGGCCGGCTTGTCGGACTTGAAGCCCAGCAGGCCGCCGAGCTCCATGGGGAACGGGAAGATGACAGTCGAATTCTTCTCGCCCGCAATGACATTCAACGTGCTCAGATAGCGAAGTTGCATGGCCTGAGGCTGCTTGGACAGGATCTCGGCAGCCTCGAGCAGCTTGGCCGCAGCCTGCTGCTCGCCCTCGGCATTGATCACCTTCGCGCGCCGTTCGCGTTCGGCCTCGGCCTGGCGGGCGATCGCGCGGATCATGCTCTCGTTGATGTCGACATGTTTGATTTCCACCGTCGCCACCTTGATGCCCCAGGCATCCGTCTGGCTGTCGAGGATCTTCTGGATGTCCTCGTTCAGCCGGTCGCGCTCGGCCAGCATCTCGTCGAGATCGTGTTTACCGAGCACTGACCGCAGGGTCGTCTGAGCCAGTTGGCTGGTCGCCATCATGAAATCTTCGACCTGGATGGTCGATTTTTCCGCATCGATGACCCGAAAGTAGATGACGGCGCTGACGCGCACCGAAACGTTGTCATGGGAAATGACGTCCTGGCTCGGCACGTCCAGCACCCGGGTCCTGAGATCGACCCGCACCATCTGCTGCACATAGGGCACCAGCAGGATCAGGCCTGGTCCCTTGACGCCGGTAAACCGGCCGAGCGTGAAGACCACCCCGCGCTCGTATTCGCGCAGGATTCGGATCGAATAGGCGATAACGAGGATGATGAGCACCAGCAACGCGGCAAAAGGAGCAAGGCTCCCAAACATGTCCATGACATTCCTCCATTCCGTACGCTTTCGCCTGCGTACACAGGACCCGCGGCGCGCTATGCCTTCTGACCGTCGCGCACCACTTCGAGCGTCAGTCCGTTCCGCCCTACAACCTTCACATCCTCACCCCTCGACAGCGTTTCCGTGCTGACGGCCTGCCAACGTTCACCATGGGCAATCACGTAGCCGGCGGCCCCTGTCCAACTGTCGACCTTGCCCGCAAGACCAATCATCTGTTCACCGCCGGTCACCACGGCGTGGTGGCGTGAGCTAAAGGCCAACCGCGCGACCAGCAGGCTGAAGCCGAGGCTTGCGGCGGCAAGCGCTGCCAGCACGGACCAGGAGACCGCAAGACCCGGCGTATCCGTGTCGAAGAGGATTGCCGCGCCCAGAACGAGTGAAACGCTGCCGCCGGCGCCGAGCACGCCGAAGGATGGCGAATGCGCCTCCGCAACCATCAGTCCGATCCCAAGCAGGATCAGCCCGATGCCGGCGTAGCTGACCGGCAGCACCGAAAGCGCATAGAGCCCGAGCAGCAGGCTGATGCCGCCGACCGTGCCCGGCGCCACCGACCCGGGCGAGAGAAACTCGAAGATCAAGCCGTAAATGCCGATCATCATCAGGATGACCGCTATGTTGGGATCGGTGATGACCGAAAGCAGCTTTGTCCGCCAGTCGGGCACGAAATCCTCGGCAGCAAGCCCTGCCGTGTCGAGCACGATCTCCTGCTGTCCGACGCGGGCCGTGCGCCCATTTGCCTGCTTCAGCAGATCAGCGATGGTGGTGGCGGTGAAATCGACGGCCTTCTCCCTGACGGCCGCCTCGGCCGAGAGACTTGCAGCCTCGCGCACCGCCTTTTCGGCCCAGTCGGCATTGCGCCCACGCAACTCTGCCAATCCGCGGATATAGGCCACGGCGTCATTGACGAGCTTCGCCTCGGCGGCGCTTTGTGCCGCCGGCTGCTTGCTGTCGTCCTTGCCGGCATCGCCTTCTCCGCCCTGACCGAACATGTCGCCGCCGATCGCAATCGGCGTCGCCGCACCGAGATTTGTTCCCGGTGCCATCGCCGCTATGTGGCTCGCATAGAGGATATAGGTGCCGGCGCTCGCCGCACGCGCGCCGCTCGGTGCGACGTAGCTCGCAACGGGCACGGGCGAAGCAAGGATCGCGCGGATGATCTCGCGCATCGACGTGTCGAGACCTCCAGGCGTATCCATCTGCAAGATCACCAGAGGCAGCCGGCGCTCTTCCGCCTTCGTCAGGCCACGCTTGATATACTCGGCCGTTGCCGGGCCGATCGCGCCGTTGACATGCAGCACCAAGGCGGCCCGATCGTTTTCGGCCCGCGGCGAAGCTGGAAACGCGAATGATGAGATCAAAACAAACAACAGCGTGAGGTAACGCAACATCCGTCGTCAAAACCTCGCATGCCCGACGCCTCCGAAGAGGGCGTCCATTCGAGAATGATAGCACAACACAAGGTTAGGACGAAGCAAGCTTGCTACTGCATCGGCACGGCCCCGGGAGCAACGCAGTCAGCCCGCCTTCCTGCTGCAACGTGATGACAAGTCCGACGATCGGCGTTATCTGCTAGTCTCTTTCCGCAGTGATCCGTCACTGCTTAAGCCTCCCCGATTTCGACCAGAACAGGATACCCGGGTTTGGAGACGACCCTCTATCAGCCGATCAAGACCTTTCTCGAAACTCGTGGCTACAGCGTCAAGGGCGAGATCGGCGGCTGCGACATGGTGGCGCTCGGCGATGACGAGCCGCCGCTCGTCGTCATCTGCGAACTCAAGCTGAGCTTCAATCTGGAACTGATCCTGCAGGCCGTCGACCGGGCAACAGCCGGCGACGAGGTATGGATCGCCGCGCGCGTCTCGGCCAAGGGCAAGGGACGGGAGAGCGATCGCCGTTTCCGCGATCTCTGCCGCAGGCTCGGATTCGGTATGCTGGCCGTTGCCGACAACGGCATGGTCGACGTCATTCTTGCAGCCTCCGCGGTAATGCCCCGCAAGAACAACAGGAAGCGGTCACGGCTGATCAGCGAGCACCGCCGCCGCAAGGGCGACCCGACTGCCGGTGGCGCCACGCGCTCGCCGATCATGACCGCCTACCGGCAACAGGCGCTCGCCTGTGCCGCCGCGCTGCAAAACGGTCAGCTGCGCCCGCGCGACCTTCGCGCAGTCGCACCGGACGCCGCCAAGATCCTGCTCAGCAATGTCTATGGTTGGTTCGAGCGGATTGACCGTGGCATCTACGCCCTGACGGAGCTGGGGATCGAGGCACTGCGCCGCTGGCCGCCGAGCGAACCGTCCGCGGCGGCATCCGTCGAGACCTCGGAAGCATGACGCCATCTGGAGCCATCACGTGAACCCGGCCCTTCGCATCCTCTGTCTATGCCTCGCATGGCTGATGGTCGGGCTGGGTGTCATCGGCGCCTTCCTCCCCGTCCTGCCGACAACCCCGTTCCTGCTTCTGGCAGCGGGACTCTTCGCGCGCGCGTCTCCGCGATTGGAGCAATGGCTGCTCAACCACCGCGTCTTCGGGGCCTCGCTGCGGCTATGGCGTGAAAGGGGCGCGATCTCCAAGCGCGCCAAAACCGGTGCGGTCAGTCTGATGGCCGCGAGCTTCGGCCTCTTCGTTTTCTTCGGCAATCCCAGCCTGACGCTCGCCGCGATCGTCGCGGCGTCGATGGCGCTTCCTGCGCTATTTATCCTGACGCGCCCGGCGGAGTAGCCAAAGAGGCAGCACGCCACGATTCTTCGCACCACCCAGGAAAACGATACTTTTCTACTCAGGAAATACTTGGTCGCGCTCGAAACTGGCGAGTTCTTCTTAAGCATGCACTTTATGAGCGCACGAATATCGACACTTAGTGTTTTTGTAAATCAAGATATATTTCGAACAACTCAAGAACAAAGTTGTACAAACGTGCAATTCCGGCGAGAGGCGCGCTTTGTTCGCTGTTTTAGGGCGCCCGTTGGCCGCCTCCGTCGCAGCCCCCGTGCACCCGAGACAGACCGGCGCGCGCACCCGCACGGCACTCGTTGGAACGTTTCATCGGTCGACGTTTGATCGCGCGAAAAGAGGATACCACCCCGAAACTGACGATTGGCGATTGACAAGCCGGTCAGCTTGGCTCCATCTATTGCATTACAAAGGCAGCAATTCCTTAATAAGGGAATATGTGGAGGAGCATATGCCTGACATGCTGGTGAGCTTGTATGCGCCGATCCTCGGCGAACTCAAGCGCAGAACCGAAACCGACAGGGTGACCATCCGGCCCGCCTTGCCCCCGGAAATGGGCCTGGTCGTCGACTGGGTGCGCGAGAATTTTAGCGAGAACTGGGCAAGCGAGGTGACGGTCGCCTTCACGCGCCGCCCCGTGGCGTGCCTCGTAGCCGTAGACGACGGCAAGCTGGTCGGCTTTGCCTGCTATGATACGACGGCTCCCGGCTTTTTCGGCCCGACCGGTGTCGATGGCGCAAGCCGCGGCAAGGGCATCGGCGTCGCGCTGCTTTCCGACTGCCTCGATACCATGAAGACGCTCGGCCACGCCTATGCCTTCATCGGCGATGCCGGCCCGGTCGACTTCTATGCAAAGACCGTCGGCGCCGTGTCGATCCCCGCCCCCGACAAGGGGATCTACCAGGGCATGCTGCGCCGCCCTTCCAAGTAATTTCCACGATCGGAGCCTCCCAATGTCCTCGACCCCGCTTGCCCTCTTTGTCGGCATACCCAATCCCACGCTTTCTGACGACGAGTTCGCGCTGTTCCGCGAGACCAATCCGCTTGGGCTCTTCGTCGGCCGCCGCAACCAGCGCGAACCCGCACAGACAAGGGCGCTGATCGAGCGCTTCCGCGAAGCGGTCGGCCGCGAAGATGCGCCCGTCTTCACCGACCAGGAAGGCGGTCGTGTACAGCATCTCGACGCCGGTCCCTGGCCGCTTTTCCGCTCGTTCGGCGAATTCGCCGAACTCGCGCGCCACGATTTTGCGCTCGGCAAGAAGGCGCTTCGCCTTTCGAGCCAGGCCATGGGCACGATGATGAGCGAACTTGGTCTCACGAGCGGGTGCTCGCCGGTGCTCGACCTGGTTTTCGCAACAACGAGCTCGGTCATCGGCGCCCGCTCCTTCGGCGCCGATCCGGATTTCGTCGCAGCCCTTGGCCGCGAAGTGGTCGATGGCCTGCTTGAGACCGGCAACATGCCGGTCATGAAGCATATCCCCGGCCATGGCCGCGCGACGCTCGATTCGCACAAGGAACGGCCGGTTGTCGATGCCTCGCGCGAAACGCTGACCGCCACCGACTTCAAGCCCTTCGTCGCACTTCGCGACACGCCCTGGGCCATGGTTGCCCACGTCGTTTACTCCGCCTTCGACAAGGATCTGCCCGCATCGATCTCGCCGGTCATGCACGACGTGATCCGCAACAACATGGGTTACGACGGCGTCCTCGTTTCCGACTGCATCTTCATGGAATCGCTGCGCGGCGCACTGCCGGAACGCGTCCGCCAGGTGCTCGACGCCGGTTCCGACATTGCGCTCCACAGCCACGGCACGCTCGCCGAAAGCGAAGCTGCCGCCAAGGCGGCAAGGCCGCTGACCGCGGCCGCGCTGAATCGCATCGAAGCCGGCAAGGCGCGCCTCGGCACGCTGAAGGTCGACGTGCGCGCAGCCCATGCCGAAGTCGAGGACATTTTCAACAGCGCCCTCGTTGCCTGAAAAGACAAGAAATCCTTGGAAATCAAAGGGGAACTACCGTGAAGAAATCCATACTCGGCGCAGCCACCGCGCTCGCCCTCATCGCCGGCCCGGCCGCAGCCCAAACCGTGCTCACCGCCAACATCGAGCCGGCGACCACCTGGGTGCGCAACTTCAACCCGTTCAACCAGACCTCGGCGCGCCAGAGCACGCTCGACTTCATCTACGAGCCGCTGGTCGTCTTCAACCGCTTCGACGGCAACAAGCCGGCCTTCCGCCTTGCCGAAAGCTTCAAGCTCGCCGATGATCTGAAGTCGATCGAGTTCAAGCTCCGGCCGAACCTGAAGTGGTCCGACGGCAAGCCGTTGACGGCTGCAGACGTCAAGTTCACCTACGACTACCTGAAGAAGTTCCCGGCGCTCGACTTCGTCAGCATCTGGACCTTCATCACCGGCGTCGAGGCGGTCGATGCTCAGACCGTCCGCTTCACGCTTGCCAATCCGAGCTCGCTTGCCGCCGAGCAGCTGGCACAGCTGCCGATCGTTCCCGAGCATGTCTGGAAGGACATTGCCGAGCCGGTGACCTTCGCCAACGAAACGCCTGTCGGCAGTGGCCCGCTGACCGAGATTCCGCGCTTCACCGGCCAGACCTATGACCAGTGCCGCAACCCGCATTATTGGGACGCCGCAACGCTCAAGATCGACTGCGTGCGCTTCCCGCAGCTTGCCGACAATAACCAGATCCTGACGGCGACCGCGTCGGGCACGCTCGACTGGGGCGTCTCCTTCATCCCGGATATCGAGAACGTCTATGTCGCCAAGGATCCGGAACACTTCCATTTCTGGTATTCGCCGAGCAGCATGGTCGCCTTCCTGTTCAACCAGGAGACCGCCAACGAAAACAACCGCAAGGCCTTCAACGACGTGAAGTTCCGCCGGGCCGCCTCGATGGCGCTCGACCGCGGCACCATGGTTGATGTCGCCGGCTACGGCTATCCGACGCTCAACGAAGACCCGGCCGGCATGGGCGAGCTCTACAAGAGCTGGGCCGATCCGTCGGTCGCTGCGGAGTTCGGCAAGTACGGCAAGTACGATGCCGATGCCGCCAAGGCGCTGCTCGACGAAGCCGGTTATGCCGACAAGGACGGCGACGGCTTCCGTGACAATCCGGACGGCAGCAAGATCTCCTTCTCGATCATCGTTCCGAGCTCCTGGACCGACTGGATCGACACCGTGACGATCGCGGTCGAAGGCCTGCAGGCCGTCGGCCTCGACGCCAAGATCGAGACGCCCGAAGAAGCCGTCTGGACCGGCAACCTGATCAACGGCACCTTCGACGCGGCGATCAACAGCCTGCCGGCATCGGCCTCGCCCTACTATCCCTACAAGCGCGCCTTCAGCTCAAGCGACAAGGGCAAGACCCGCTTCACCTCGCAGCGCTGGTTCAATCCGGAGGTCGAGGCTCTGTTGACGGAGTTCACTCAGACGGCTGACCCGGCCAAGCAGAAGGAAGCGATGAACAAGGCCCAGCGCATCGTCGCCGAGAACATGCCCATGATGCCGGTGTTCAACAACCCGAACTGGTACCAGTACAACACCAAGCGCTTCAAGGGCTGGGCGACGGCGGAAAACCCCTTCGTCAACCCGTCGATCACCCGCAACAACCCGGCGCGCCTCCTGCACCTTCTGGCGCTTGAACCGGTGAAGTAACCCGATCGCAGACGCGGCGCTCTCACGGACGATACTCCGGGAGGGCGCCTTGTCTTGATCCGGCAACAGTGGCGGACGTCGTTCGTCCGCCACGCGATCGTCCTGGCTTTGCCCCAGCCAGGCGGTCCGACAAGAAGACAGCCCTGCCGCCTGACGCCCACCTGCGGCGGCCGCAGTCGATGGAGTTCCCGATGGCCTTTCTGCTACGCCGCCTGTGCTTCTACCTGGCGGCCTTCGTCGCAGCTGCGACGATCAACTTCTTCCTGCCGCGGCTGATGCCCGGCGATCCGGTACAGATCATGTTTTCGAGCGCCGGCGCCGAGCTGCCGCCCGAAAGCCTGCAGGCCCTGAAACTCACCTTCGGCTTCGTCGACGGCCCGCTCTGGCAGCAATACCTCACCTATCTCGGCAGCATCTTCAGCGGCGATCTCGGCCGCTCGATCAAGTATTTCCCGCTGCCGGTGACGACGGTGCTCGGCAATGCCCTCATCTGGACTGTCGGCCTGATGGGCACGGCCACGATCGTGAGCTTCGCGCTCGGCACCTTCCTTGGCATTCTCGCCGCCTGGCGGCGCGGCAGCCTGTTTGACGTCATCGTTTCCGTCGGCGCGATCTTTGCGACCTCGGTCCCGGCCGTCGTCACCTCTCTGATCGTCGTCTTCACCTTCGGCTTCACGCTCGGCTGGTTCCCGACCGGTTATGCCGCCGATCCGGCGCTCGATCCGGCCTTCTCGCTCCAATATCTCGGCAGCGTCGCCTATCACGGCATCCTGCCGATGCTGACGCTCTGCGCGGTGCTCACCGGCGGCTTCGCCGTGACCATGCGCAACAACATGATCAACCTGCTCGGCGAAGACTATATCGTCATGGCCCGCGCCAAGGGTCTTTCCGACACCCGCGTGATGCTCTGGTATGCGGCGCGCAACGCGCTGCTGCCGACCGTGTCGAGCCTTGCGATCGCCATCGGCACCGTGCTCGGCGGCTCGCTGGTGACCGAGGTGGTGTTCAACTATCCGGGCCTCGGCAACATCCTCTACCAGGCGATCCTCGCCCGCGACTACCCCGTCATCCAGGGACAGCTTCTGATCATGACCGCCACCATGCTCATCGCCAACTTCATCGTCGATGTCAGCTACGTGCTGCTTGACCCGCGACTGAAGAGGGCGTGATATGAAGAAATCCTTCTTCCCGCTCATCCGCAACCGCAAGGCCATGGTCGGCGCGCTGATCGTCGCCTTCATCTTGGCTGTGGCGATCGCCGCTCCGCTGTTGACGTCCTATGACCCGAGCGCCCGCGTCGGCCGGCCGCACCAGGCGCCGTCCTGGGAGCATTGGTCGGAACCACCCGTATTGGCCAGGACGTCTTTGCCCGCCTTCTCTATGGCGCCCGCACCTCGCTTGCCGTCGGCTTCGGTGCTGGCCTCCTGATCACCGCGGTCGGTACCGCGCTTGGCATCATCGCCGGCTATCGGGGCGGCAAGTTGGATGAAGTCATCAGCTTCTTCACCAACATGGTGCTCGTCGTGCCCAACCTGCCGCTGCTGCTCGTGCTTGCCGCCTTCATCGGCCAGGCGAGCCCCTGGGTGATCGCCCTCATTCTCGGCGGCACCTCCTGGGCCTGGGGAGCGCGCGTCACCCGCGCCGAGACGCTCTCGGTCAAGCAGAAGGACTATGTGAAATCCGCCGAGATGATGGGCGAGCCGCGCTGGCGCATCATGACCTTCGAGATCTTCCCCAACCTGATCTCGATCGTCGGCATCAACTTCATCGGCAGCGTGATCTTTGCGATCATCACCCAGGCGACGCTGGAGTTCCTCGGCCTCGGCGACCCCAAGGTCGTTTCCTGGGGCACCATGCTCTATGGCGCGCAGAAGGCCTCGGCGCTTTCGGTCGGCGCCTGGTGGGACATCCTGACGCCATGCTTTGCGCTCGCCTTCCTCGGCATCGGCCTGTCGCTGCTCAACTTCGCCGTCGACGAGATCGCCAATCCGCGGCTTCGCACCGGCAACCGGCTCGGCCGCTGGTCGGCCCTAATCCGCTCCGGGGAGGGCCGCCTGTGACCGCGCCTCTGCTTTCGGTCAGGAACCTGACCATCGACTACATCGGCGAAACCGACGACTTCCGCGCCGTCGATGATGTCAGCTTCGACGTTGCCCCCGGTGAAGTCTTCGGCCTTGCCGGCGAAAGCGGCTGCGGCAAGAGCACGATCGCCTTTGCCATCAGCCGGCTGCACAAGCCGCCGGCGTTGATCCGCAAGGAAAGCGCCATTCTGCTCGACGGCCGCAATGTACTCGATCTCGATCAGCAGGGCCTTGCCGACTTTCGTTGGCGCGAGGTGGCGATGGTGTTCCAGAGCGCGATGAACTCGCTGAACCCGGTGCTTCGCATCGAGCAGCAGTTCTACGACGTGTTGAAGACGCACAAGGGAATGAGCCGGGCCGCTGCACGCGACCGCACCGCGGAAATGCTCAAGCTCGTCGACATCGCGCCGGACCGCATGCGCGACTATCCGCACCAGTTCTCGGGTGGCATGCGCCAGCGCATCGTCATTGCCATCTGCCTGGCGCTCGATCCGCGCCTGATCGTCATGGACGAGCCGACGACGGCGCTCGACGTCGTCGTCCAGCGCGAAATCCTGCAGCGGATCAACGAGCTCCGGCGCAAGCTCGGCTTCGCTGTGCTCTTCATCACCCACGACCTCGGGCTGATGGTGCAGTTCTGCGACCGCATCGGCATCATGCTCGGCGGCAAGCTGGTCGAGCAGGGCACCGCCGACGCCATCTACCGGACGCCGGAGCACGACTATACCAAGAAGCTCTGGGCCTCCTTCCCCTCGCTGCACGGAGGCGTTCTTCGATGACCGCGACATCCCCCATTCTGACCCTCGAAAAGGTCAGCAAGACCTTCGGCAATGGACCGGGCGCCGTGCGTGCTGCACGCTCCATATCGTTTTCGCTCCATGCCGGACGAGCACTCGCCGTCGTCGGCGAATCCGGCAGCGGCAAGACCACCTGCGCCCGCATCGCCATGCGCGAATACGAGCCGAGCGAAGGGCGGCTGCTGTTCAAGGGCAAGCCCGTTGATGCGGCCGGAGCGAAAGAGATCGCCGACTATCGCCGCTCGGTACAGATGATCTTCCAGGATCCCTTTGCCTCGCTCAATCCGGCCCACACGATCGCCTACCACCTGAAGCGTCCGTTGATGCTGCATCGCCCGGAGCTCAAGGGCGCCGCCATCGCCGAGGAGATCAAGGCGCTGCTCAGGCAGGTGAAGCTCGATCCTGATATCGTCGCACCGAGATACCCGCACGAGCTGTCGGGCGGCCAGCGCCAGCGCGTCAACATAGCGCGGGCACTGGCAGTCAAGCCCGAGGTCATCGTCGCCGACGAACCGACCTCGATGCTCGACGTCTCCGTCAGGCTCGGCGTCTTGAACCTGCTCAGCGAAATGAAGCGGGAAATGAACCTCGGCCTGCTCTATATCACCCACGACATCGCGACCGCCCGCTATGTCGCCGAGGATATCGCCGTGATGTATTCAGGCCAGATCGTCGAATGGGGCAATACCGGCAAGGTCATCGACAACCCGGCGCACCCCTACACCAAACTGCTGCTTTCAGCCGTGCCGGACCCGGACATCCGCTTCGACGATCCGAATGTGCAGGTCAACGCCTCTGAGGCCGACGAGACACGGCGCCGTTCGGCGGCAACGCAGGAGACGATCCGCGAAGTGGAACCCGATCATTTCGTGCGCGCGGCCTGAACCGCCAATCGACCGACAAAAAAACGCCCCGCAGACCGCGGGGCGTTTTTTGTTGGGCGCGAAAAGCGCAACCCCGTCGATTTCGGCCCGGCGCCCTCGTAGCCGCCGGGCCTTGAAAATCAGGCGGCTTCGCGCTTTTCGACGTCCGTCGGGACCGTGGAGATCGTCTTCAGGATCTGCGAAGCGATCTGGTAGGGGTCGCCCTTGGAGTTCGGGCGGCGGTCTTCCAGATAACCCTTGTAGTCGTTGTTGACGAAGCTGTGCGGAACGCGGATCGAAGCACCGCGGTCAGCCACGCCGTAGCTGAACTGGTGGATCGAGGCGGTCTCATGCTTACCGGTCAGACGCATGTGGTTGTCCGGGCCGTAGACGGCGATGTGGTCGGCGCGGGCTTCGGCAAAGGCAGCCATCAGATTTTCGAAGTATTCCTTGCCGCCGACTTCGCGCATGTAAGCGGTCGAGAAGTTCGCGTGCATGCCCGAGCCGTTCCAGTCGGTGTCGCCGAGCGGCTTGCAGTGGTATTCGACGTCGATGCCGTATTTTTCCGTCAGGCGCTGCAAGAGGTAGCGTGCGAGCCAGATTTCGTCGGCGGCCTTACGCGAGCCCTTGCCGAACACCTGGAATTCCCACTGGCCCTTGGCCACTTCGGCGTTGATGCCTTCATGGTTGATCCCGGCAGCCAGGCAGATGTCGAGGTGCTCTTCGACGATCTTGCGGGCAACGTCGCCGACATTGCTGAAGCCGACGCCGCAATAGTAGGGGCCCTGCGGTGCCGGGTAGCCGGCATCCGGGAAACCGAGCGGGCGGCCGTTCTGGTAGAAGAAGTACTCCTGCTCGAAGCCGAACCAGGCGCCATCGTCATCGAGGATCGAAGCGCGGGTGTTCGAGGGATGCGGCGTCTTGGCATCGGGCATCATGACTTCGCAGAGAACCAGAACGCCGTTCTTGCGCTCCGGGTCCGGATAGACGGCAACCGGCTTCAGCACGCAATCGGAGCTGCTGCCTTCGGCCTGCATCGTCGAGGAACCGTCAAAGCCCCAGAAAGGAAGCTGCTCAAGCGTCGGGAAAGCGTCGAATTCCTTGATCAGGGTCTTGCCGCGCAGGTTCGGGGTCGGCTTGTAACCGTCGAGCCAGATGTATTCGAGCTTAAACTTTGTCATTTCGTTCTCTCACATGACGCCAGGAATGGCTTGGTTCCGAAGCGGCTGGGCAATCCAGATCGGCTGCCCGACGACCGATGCCTGTTAAGAAGCATTAATCGTGCCAACTCGGATTCAACGCCGAAAACCCAGAGAAATTTGCCTTTGGCAGCAGGCAGGAGCAGGAGCGAACAGACGCGACAGCGCAAGGAAGAAGCGATTTGCGCAAAAAATAGGCAAAACCTGCCCGACTCCGCAGCAAAGCAGAATGGCAAGGCTGAGATCAACGCCCCTCTACCTCTAACCGCCGGCGATTGCCTCTAAAACGAGCAATCGCCTTCAGCACACCGGTGTGCTCACCCGGCTCGCGCGACACCGCATTGGCGCATGATCAAGGGCAGAACCTTGAAAAGCCGCTCATCCTCGCATTGGGAGACGTTGAAGCGCACGAAGCCGTTGGCGGTGCCGGCATGGGAAAAGACGTTGCCCGGCGCCAGCACGATCTCCTGCTGCAGCGCCATCTGCGCCACGTCGGCCGCATCGATGCCTTCCGGCAAGTGGCACCAGAGGAACATCCCGGCCTGCGGCTCGATCCATGGCTCAATGCCAATATCGCCGAGCCGCGCCGCCGTCTCGCTCATGGCGCGCGCCAGGCGCTGGCGCAACACATCCATGTGCTTGCGATAGCTGCCATCCTTGAGCATCGAGAAAACCAGCTCTGCTGCCAGGCTTGGCCCGCCGAAAGTCGTGGCGATCTTCAGGTCGATCAGCCCTTCGATCCAATCGCGCGGCGCGGCAATGAAGCCACAGCGTATAGAGGCCGAGAGGGTTTTGGAAAAACTGCCGATCTCCACAACACGATCCAGCCCGTCGAAGGCGGCGAGCCGTGGCGCCGGCGCATGCTCGAAATCCGCGAAGATGTCATCCTCGACAATCGTGAGCCCCGCCTGTTCGGCAAGCTTGAGCAACCGATGGGCGACGACAGGCGAAAGCGTGGCGCCGGTCGGATTGTGGACCGCGGAATTGGTGATGTAGAGGCGCGGCCGATGCGCCGCTACCACCTCGGCGAATTTTTCGAGATCAGGCCCCGAGGGCGTATAGGGCACGCTCACCACCTCGGCCCTGTGGGCGCGCAGAAGCGCATGGAAATTGAAGTAGCATGGATCGTCGACCACGACCGTATCGCCGGGCTCGAGCAGGAAGCGACAGAGAAGGTCGATCGCCTGTGTTCCCGATTCCGTCAGGATGATCTGATCGGGCGCCGCCTCGACGCCGTGCTCGCCGAGACGTCGTGCCAGAAGCTGGCGCAAGGGCCGATGGCCAAGCGGCGCTCCGTAGTCCGTCAGCCCGCTCGCCTCCAGTTTGGCTGCGGATTTGAGCGCACGGCGAATTGCGACCTCGGGCATCCAGCTCGGCGGCAGCCAGCCACAGCCCGGTTTCAGCACATTGTCGCCCGTTTCCAGCGCCTGACGCGATACCCAGAGCGGATCGACGGCCCGGTCGAGCCGCGGCCCGATCTCGGCCAGCGACAAGGGCGCCAGTGGTGCGGCGACGAAGAAGCCCGCGCCCGGTTTCGAGCGAATGACGCCTTCGGCCACCAGCCGCTCATAGGCCTCGACGACGGTCGACTTTGAAACGCGCATCGTCTTGGCGAAGGCGCGGATCGACGGAAGCTTGGCGCCGGGTGTGAGAACGCGCCCCGAGATCCGCTGCCGGATCGTCGCCATCACACCTTCGAGCAGCGTTTCGCTGCCGATCCCAAGCTCCTGCACCGTCATCCGTACTGCCCGATTATCCATTACAGTTTTGAGAAACTGTACTGCATTGTCTCTGGCAAGACCACCCTCTCCCGCCGATACAGACGAAAAAGGAGAATGTTATGGACAAGTCGGCAGACGGTTGGGTGAGTGGTTTTCTCGGGGTACTGATCTTCAGCGGATCATTGCCTGCGACACGCGTCGCGGTGATGGACTTCGATCCGGTATTCCTGACGGTGGCGCGCGCGGCAATCGCCGGCCTGCTTGGACTCCTGCTGCTCCTCATCTTCCGCCAGCCCCGCCCGGCACGGGCCGACCTCGTTTCGCTGGCAATCGTCGCCTTCGGCGTCGTGCTCGGTTTCCCGCTGCTTACCGCCCTGGCCTTGCAGCACGTCACCTCGGCACATCTGATCGTCTTCGTCGGATTGCTGCCGCTGGCAACGGCGATCTTCGGCGTGCTGCGCGCCGGCGAACGGCCGCGCCCGGCCTTCTGGCTCTTCTCTTCCCTCGGCAGTGCGGCGGTCGTCGGCTTCGCGCTGGTGCAAGGCTTCGCCGCCTCCCCCATCGGCGACCTGCTGATGCTCGGCGCCATCATCGTCTGCGGCCTTGGCTATGCCGAAGGCGCCAGCCTTTCACGCAAGCTTGGCGGTTGGCAGGTCATCTGCTGGGCGCTGGTTCTGTCGCTGCCGATCATGCTCGCCCTCACGCTCTTCACACTACCTCCCTCCTTTGCAACGGTCACCCAGGGCGCTTGGACCGGCCTCGCCTATGTGTCGATCTTCAGCATGCTGATCGGTTTCGTCTTTTGGTACCGCGGTCTCGCACTTGGCGGCGTCGCCGGCGTCGGCCAGCTACAGCTTCTGCAGCCCTTCTTCGGCCTGGCACTTGCGGCAACGCTGCTGGGAGAGCCTGTGAGCTGGGCCATGCTTGCGACCACCGGCGCGATCGTGCTGTGCGTCGCCGGCGCCAAAAAGTTCGCGAAGTAGTCGCTTCACAGATCGAGGCGGGGTGCGGGCAACTGCCCCCGCCCTACAGGCGGTCGAGCTTCAACCGTTCGCCGAGCAGATCGAGGAAGCAACGGATCTTTGCCGAAGGGCTCCGTCCCTCCAGCCAGAGCGCGTGGATCGGCACCGGAACAGGCTCAAAGTCTTCAAGCACGATTTCGACCTTGCCGGCGTCGATCAGGTGCTTGATTTGCCAGAGCGGCGAGTAGCCGACACCGAGCCCCTCCTCCACCGCCGAATAGATCGCGTTCATCGCGTTGGTGCGAAGCGCGCCGGTCACTTTGACCGCGCGAGCCCGGCCGTCGATGGTGAACATCCAGACACCGGGTCGCTCGTCGCCGGTCCGCGTGACACAACTGTGCTCAGCCAGTTCCAGCGGATGCGAGGGCCGGCCAAAGTGGGCGAAGTAGGCGGGAGAGCCGAAGACGACGCGGCGAAGCGCGCCAAGGCGTTTGCCTGTCAGTCCCGAATCCGCGAGATCTCCGATCCGAACCACCATATCGAGGCCGCTTCCGGCAAGATCGACGAAGGCGTCGGAAAGGTCGAGGTCCACCTCGACCTCAGGATACTTCGCCATGTACTCCGCGATGATTGGCATCAGGAACCGCGGCGCAAACAGATTGGGCGCCCCAAGGCGCAGTACGCCTGACGGTTCGGACCGGCGTTGCGCCGCTTCCGCGCGCGCCTCGCGGATCTCCTCCACCGCCGGCTTGACGCGTTGATAGAAGCTCTCACCCGCCTCGCTCGGCATCGAGCGGCGGGTGGTGCGATGCACCAGTTCAACGCCGACATCGGCCTCGAGCATGGCGAGCGACCGACTGACCGTCTGGAGCGGTCGCCCCAGCCGTTTCGCGGCAGCCGTCAGGCTGCCCTGTTCGACGATCGCCAGAAAGGCTTCCAGGTCTTCGATGCGGCCCATGCAATAATCCCGTTTTCCGGGATAATAAATCACATTCCACGCCGATTGTCCGCTTTCTTCTGTGTCACTAGCTTGAGCTCATCACTTCGCGACGGCACGAAAGGCAGGCCCAGATGAACCCGCGGTCGTTTCGCGGGCCTCGTTGTTCCGGAACTGGCGCGGCGCGGTGCAAGAGTTCGTGCCCTGATCCGCGACGAAGCACATGGCGGCCTTGCGAAATCCCTTGGTGCATCCGAGATCGCGATCGGCGATTTGCGTGAGCGCGGGAGCCTCGATCAAGCACTTGAGGGCGCTGCCGGCGTCTTTCACATCGGACCCGCCTTCGCGCCTGACGAAGCGGCGATGGGCGTGTCGATGGTCGAAGCCGCCGTGCGCGCCGGTGTCAGGAAGTTCGTCTTTTCCTCGGTCATCCAGCCGACCCATGTGCGGCTGAAGAACCATGCGGCGAAGATCCCGGTGGAGGACGCGCTCTATTCGTCACCGCTCGAATACACCATCCTGCATCCGGCGAATTTCATGCAGAACCTCCGCCCGGCCTGGCCAAGTGTGCTTGCAACCGGCACCTTCGCCGAGCCGTTCCCGACGACGACGCGCATCGCCCGGGTCGACTACCGGGACGTCGCCGAGGTGGCGGCAATTGCACTCACCGAGGATCGCCTCGCCCATGCGACGCTCGAACTCTCCGCCGAAGGTCGGCACAATCGCGAGGAGATCGCCCGCATGATGAGCGAAGCACTCGGGCGACCGGTTCTTGCCGGAAACATCGGCTTTCACGAATGGGCGAAACCGATCCGCGCCAAGTACACCGACCACCAACTGGAACTGCTGGCCAAGGTGCACGCCCACTACGCGGATGTCGGCCTCGGCGGAAACAGCCTGACACTCCGCGCGACGCTTCAGCGCGAACCCCGCAGCCTCGAAGACTTCATCCGTGAGTTGGCGCAAGCCCGGCAACATGCGCCGTCCGGACCCGTTCCGGTCGGCGGTAATCCATAACCCTTCCCTTCAAACGCCCGGAGTTCACCCCTATGCCCAGAAAGCTTCCGCACCGGTACCAGGCAATCGTCATGCCACTGGTCCTTTCTGTCCTGATGTCCGCCATCGTCTCCTTCGTATCGACGGCCAGCGGCAGCGGCCTTCAGCCGGGTCTTCTGTCGCTGTGGCTCAAGGCCTGGGTGTTTTCCTGGCTCGTCGCGTTCCCGAGCCTGCTCGTGGTTCTTCCCGTCGTGCGCCGGATCGTCGCGGCGATGGTGGAGCAACCGCGCGGCAATTCCTGAGACGGCAGCACGGCGCTCGCTGCTCCTCTCTGCGACCACCCGCCAAGAGTTTCCCCCTTCGCCGTCTCCGGCTCCCGCTGTCATCGCGATTTTTAGGATATCTAAAATCGATTGACAGGAAATCGGACCGCACCCTAGCTTGAGGAGAGACGAGAAGGGGACAGACAGTGACGACGGAACATGTCAGCGGCGCATCTACCGGCGAGGCAGAGGCGCCGTCGCTCGGCGATCGCCTGCGCCAACGACGCAAGACGCTGAAGATGACCCTTCAGGAGGTCGCCGACGAGGCTGGCTTTTCCGTCGGCTTCATTTCACAGATCGAACGCGGCATCACCGTTCCCTCGCTGACCTCGCTGATCGCCGTCTGCCGAACGCTGAAGGTCGAGGCCGGAAGCTTCCTCAATCCGCCAAAGGTGGCGACACCGTTCACCCGCCGCGAACACAGGCCGATCTATGGGCTCGGCGGAGAACGCAGCAACGCGGTCTCTTATGAGCGGATCTCCGCCTCCTTCCCCGGCAACGTACTCAGAAGCACCATCATCCACGAACCGCCGGGCCATCGCAGCGAACCGATGTCGCACGAGGGCGAAGAGATCTTCTTCATTCTCCAGGGGGCTTTGACATTGGAAGTGGACGGTGAACGCATGGTGCTGGAAGCCGGCGATTCCGCCCATTTCCCTTCTGTCCGTACCCACACGATGTGGAACCACACGAGCGAGCCCACCACCATTCTGCACACCTGCACCATGGATGTGTTCGGCGACGGGGATCCGTCGGGAAGTCCTGCCGACAGCCTTGCGGTGACGCGGGCCGACAACCGGCTGAGCGCCACCAGCAAGACATGACCTTCAGGGGCGCCCGAGCTGTCGAGCCTCCAAGCGTTAGGGCAACAGTACCATGGCACCGGTCGTCTGGCGTCCCTCGAGCCGGCGATGCGCCTCGGATGCCTGCGAAAGCGGCAGGCGGGCGTGGACGGGGATCTTGACCGCGCCGCTGGTGACGACGTCGAAGAGATCCGTGCTCATTACAAGCACGTCCTCGCGCCGCGCCAGATGGTTCGGCAATAGCGGCCAGGTGGCGTAGAGCGAGCCCTTGCGTGCCAGCGTCGTGATGTCGAACGGCGGGATCGGGCCGGAGGCGGCGCCGAAACTGACAAAGTGGCCGAAGGGGCGAAGGCTATCAAGCGAACCCTCGAACGTCGCCTTGCCGATGCCGTCGTAGACGACGTCGACCCCTTGGCCTTCGGTGATCTCGCGCACCCGAGCGGCAAAGTTCTCGTTGCTGTAATCGATCACGTGGTCTGCGCCATTGGATCGCGCGAGCTCACCTTTTTCCGGTGAGCCGACGGTGCCTATGACCGTGGCACCGAGGTGCTTGGCCCATTGCGTCAGGATGAGACCGACGCCGCCGGCGGCGGCATGGACGAGGACGGTGTGGCCAGCTTCAATGCGGAACGTC
The DNA here is from genome assembly GCF_028993555.1 of Ensifer adhaerens. NCBI lineage: Bacteria > Pseudomonadati > Pseudomonadota > Alphaproteobacteria > Hyphomicrobiales > Rhizobiaceae > Ensifer > Ensifer adhaerens. The sequence continues at coordinate 2,047,218 of NZ_CP118611.1, forward strand.
CGGCGCAGGAGATATTGTGCCGTCAGGCCTTTGAGCATCATTGCCGCACCGGTCTCGAAGTCGATATCGTCAGGCAGATGCACGAGGAAATGGGCCGGCACATTGTGCTCTTGTGCGTAGGCGCCGAGCGCCTCGGCATAGGCGACCCGATCGCCGGGCTTGAAGCCTGCGACATCAGGCCCGACCGAGATCACCTCGCCCGCCCCCTCCTTGCCAGGAGTAAACGGCAGTTGCGGCGGCGGGTAGGCGCCGCTACGCAGGTAGACGTCGACGAAGTTGACGCCGATTGCCCGGTTGCGCACCCGGACCTCGCTGGGGCCAGGGTCGCCGAGTTCTACGTTTTCATAGGCGAGCACGTCAGGCCCGCCGTGCTGATACACGCGGATTGCTTTCATGGATCTTGTCCTCTGGTTGAGTTGGCTGGCCGTGGCAGCCTCTGGCCGACGGTCGATGCCGATATGCCTGACGCCGTTTCGAGCCTGCCTCGCTGGTCACATCTGATAGATAGCCACGCGGCAGTCCCCCGTGTAGACTGATATCAACGACAACAGAGTTCAAAAAATATGATATCTGAACAGATCGGCATCGACCTGCTGCGCGCCTTCGTGGCGGTCTGCCGACAAGGCAGCTTGAACCGTGTCGCCACGCAGACCGGCCGCACCCAATCGGCGCTCAGCATGCAGATGCGACGGCTCGAAGATCTGCTCGGCCGCCAACTCTTCAACCGCACCGGCCGTGGTGTCGTGCCGACACCCGAGGGCGAACTGTTCCTGGGATATGCGACGCGGATGCTGGCGCTCGGCGACGAAGCCGCTGCGCGGTTACGACAAGCCGATCTCAGCGGTGGCGTGCGGGTCGGCCTTGCCGAGGAAGTGGCGACAACGGCGCTGCCCGAAGCCCTCGGGCGGCTGCGGCGCGGCTATGCGGAGATCCGGCTCGACGTTGTGGTCGAGCAGTGCGTGGCGCTCGGAAGGACGTGGCCCGAAGGCGATCTCGATATCATGGTGGTGCCGACCTCTGTGGTCACGGCAGACGCCCTCACCACATGGAACGTCGACCTGCAATGGGTCTGCGCCACGGACTACGCATTCGACGAGACGAGGCCGATCGACCTCGTCGCCTTCGCAGCACCCTGCCTCTGGCGCCGGCGCATGATCGAGACGCTGGCGGATAAGGGGCGGGACCACCGGATCACCTTCACCAGCCAGAGCATCACCGCGCTTCAAGCCGCAATCGAGAACGGGCTCGGCATTGGCTTGCTTCCGCCAGAAGCCGTGCGCGCGGGCACGATGCGGGCGCTGCCCGCCTCCGCCGGCGTCCCGAAGCCGCTTGCCGTCCAATATGGGCTGTTCGCCAGGGATCGCCGCACAGCCGTCGTCGATGCGGCGATCAGCGTGCTGCTCGAAGCCCTGCCGGCAGCGTCAAGAGCCTAGCGATCTTCGTTTGAAACGCCCGGCCGCTTGAGAACACGTGGCTCCGGATAGAGTTCACGCGCCCCAGGTCGTGTCCAGCACGCGGATCCAGTTGCCGTGGCAGATCTTGGCGAGTGCTGCGTCGTCGTAACCACGGGTCCGCAGCTGGTCGACAAGCAGAGGCAGATCGGCTGCGCTGCGCATCGCAGCAGGAATGGCCGTACCGTCGAAATCAGAGCCAAGCGCCACATGGTCGATACCGATACGCTCGACGATATAGTCGATGTGGTCGACAAGGAGCGAGAGCGGCGTATCCGTGTTCCTGGTCCCGTCCGCGCGCAGGAACAGGACGCCGAAATTGATGCCGGCGAGGCCGCCAGTATCCTTGATCGCGTCGAGCTGACGGTCCGTCAGATTGCGGCTGTGCGGGCAGAGCGCATGAACGTTGGAATGGGAGGCGACCAGGGGCGCGTGCGACAGCGCAGCGATATCCCAGAAGCCCTGCTCGTTCATGTGCGAGAGATCGAGCATGATCTTCAGTTCGTTGCTGGCGCGCACCAAATCCTTGCCGGCCTCGCTGAGGCCCGGACCGATATCGGGCGAAGAGGGAAAACGGAAAGGGACGCCATAGGCAAAGATGTTCGGCCGGCTCCAGACGGGGCCAAGCGTGCGCAGGCCGGCGGCATGGAGCACATGGAGCGCGTCGAGATCGGCACCGACGGCCTCGATGCCCTCGATGTGCAGCACCGAGGCAAAGGCACCCTTGGCCATTGCGTCGCGGATATCGGCAGCAGTGCGGCAGATCTTCAGCCGTCCCGCGGATTGGCGCTCGATCCGCATCAACAGGCTCGCCATGCCGAGCGTGGCCTCGAGGGCGGTTTGCTGATCCGGCGTCGCAAAGTCGCCGCTGCCGTCCTTGGCGAGGCCCGGCGAAGCGACGTAAACGGCACAAAGGCCGCCGGCAAGGCCGCCCGCCTGAGCCTTGTCGAGATCGATGTGCCCGGTATCGACGCCGTCGAGAAAGCGGCGTTCCGGTGCGCCGCCCGGCGAGCGCCAAAGCCGTGACAGCACGTCGTTATGTCCATCAAAGACCGGGATTTTCGCTTGCGTCGCCAATTCTGGATCGCCTTCTCAACCTGTTGTCCTATGCGCGACTCATGGATAGTCGCGGACGGACCATAGACATTGGGTGCGCGAACCGCACCCTTTTTCCCTGCCGGCCTAGCCCAGTGCAGGCATGCTGGGCAAATGCAAACCGTGCATAGGCCCTGCCGGAATCGGAATTGGCAGCCATGCGGCTGACGTGCTTAGTCAGAAATGCACGCAAGGAAACCCCGCGAGCGGGACGGAGAATGGATATGACGAAGCCGGCATCGCTGGACTGGCAAGCCGCCGAAGAAACAGCGCGACGCCTGACTGCACAATGGGCGGCGGACGAGCCGGGCGGCGCCGTCATCGGTTTCGACGGAATTGGAATCCGCTTTTCGCATGCCGGCGGCGTCGGGAGCCTCGCCACCTTTGCACCGTTCACCGCCGACAGCGTCGTGCGTTACGCTTCCGTCACCAAGCACGTCTTTTCGGCGATGGTGCTCGCCCATGCCGACATCATTGGTCTTGACGATCCGCTGGGCCAACACCTTGCGGAATTGCGGTCTCCGCTGGCCGAAGTGACCGTGGGACAGGCGCTCGACATGAGCGGCGGCCTGCCGGATACGCGCGAATGCCTGTCGTTGCTCGGCCTGTCCGTCTACACGGAAACCAAGGCCCGACCACTGCTCGATTACATCGCGCGCCTTGAACGGCTGAACTTCGCGGCCGGCACCGAGGTCTCCTATTCGAACACAGGCTATCGCCTCATCGAAGCGGCGCTGGAGCGCAAGGGCTTCCGCTTCGACGATTTCGTCCAGCGCGAGATCGCACTGCCACTCGGTATCGCACTGAAAGCACCGGACGTCTGGAACGACCCGGTGAAGGGCCTCGTCCCCGGATACTGGCACTCGGGCGAAAGCTGGCAGCTTTCCGCTGCCGGCCTGCACATTTCCGCGTCGGGGAGCCTGACCGGCAGTGCCCGGGCGCTTGCCACCTGGCTGCAGGCGCTGCTTGATGATGAAGGCCGCTTTGCAGGTCTCCTGCAGAAATTGCAGGCGACCCGGTTCCTTGCCGACGGGCGACCGACGGGCTACGGCCTGGGCCTGCGCAAGTCCCGGCTCGGCTCGCATGAATTCGTCGGGCACGGCGGCTCACACCCCGGCTACAAGACCTACTTCCTGCTCGCCCCCGAAACGCGCGCCGGCTTCGTCGTCGTTTCCAACCGCGAAGACACCAACGGCTACAAGATCGCGCTTGAAAGCATGGCGGCGCTCACCGGGCTCACGCTGCCGGCTATCGCGGCCGATCTCGGCGACGGTCTCTATGTGACGGACACCGGTCCCTGGTGGATCGAGGTCAAGGGCAGTACCTGCACCTATCTCGATGCCGACGAGACGCTCTATGAGGACGGCGACGGCTGGGCCTCGTCACGTTCTGCATCGTCCCCTCTGAGACTTCGCCGGGATGGTTCCGCCCTCGTCGGCGAAGTCGGCCATGCCGCTCGGCGCTTCCTTCCAGCAGTGACGCATGAGCCGGTGCCAGCGTCGCTTTCCGGCGTCTGGCACTCGGACGAGGGCGCGGAATTCACGGTCGAAAACGGCACGGTGCTTATGGGCATCGGCCCAGTGCGCCAGGCCATGGTACTGACCGCACTCGGCAATGGCCGCTTCCTGTTCACCCTGACCGACGGTCCGTGGGTCAAGCGCATCTGCCTGCATCTGCTTGGGGCTGACCGTCTCGAGCTGGTGTCAAGCCGCGCCCGCATGATCGAATATCGTCGCCGCGCCTGATTTTTCTTGATGCCACGCGAGCGCTGCCGCAAAGAAGCCTGTCCCTCCGGCGACCGAGTGAGCGGACTGGACTTCCGGAGTGCATGACGTGGAAATCAAATGGCTTGAAGACTTCCTGGCGCTCGCCAGCACGCTGAACTTCTCCAAGGCGGCGGACGAGCGTCACGTGACCCAATCCGCTTTCAGCCGTCGCATCCGGCAATTGGAGGCCTGGCTGGGAGCGACGCTCGTCGATCGGGCGACCTATCCTTCGCGCCTCACCGAAGCCGGTGCAAAATTCGTGCCGGTGGCACAGGAAACGCTGAAACAGCTTTATCAGGCGCGGCGCAATCTCCAGCAGGAAGAGGGTTCCGACGCCCGTACGATCAAGCTGACGGCGCTACACACGCTCTCCTTCACCTTCTTTCCGGAGTGGATGAGCCGCGTCAACGCCAAGATCGGGCCACTGTTCTCGAGGCTTCGCCCGGACTCCGGCAGCATGGAGGAGAACCTCAACTCGCTCGTCGACGGCGAATGCGACTTCCTGCTCACCTACGCCCATACCCAGGTCCCGCACCTGCTCGACCCGCAGGCCTTCGAGCATCGTGTGCTGGGGCACGAACGCATCCTTCCTGTCTCGGCCGCCAGCAAGACAGGGGCGCCAATGCATCTGCTCGAAGGCGGGGCAAAGCCCTTCCCGCATCTCAGCTACGAGAAGTCGTCCTTCTTCGGCCAACTCCTCGACGAGCTGGTCAGTCCGAACCTGCCGCCGGCGCAACGGGTGCACGAAGGCAGCATGTCCGTGGGATTGAAAGCCATGGCCGAAGCCGGCTGGGGCATTGCCTGGGTTCCCGAGAGCCTGATGACGGACGAATTGGCAAGTGGCTCCCTGGTCAGGGCCGCCGAGCCTCGCTGGGACGTCAGCGTCGAAATCCGCCTCTATCGCGCCAAGGAGAACCGCCGCCCGGTCGTCGGTCGAGTCTGGCAGAGCCTGGAGACCGGGTCCTAATCAGGCCGCTTGAGAAGTGTGCCGTCGCACCAGACATCCGCGTGGTGAGGCGCAATCAGAAAGCGCCAGCCCGGAGGCAGAGCGAGATACGGCAGCACAGAAACACAAAGCGTCTGCAGATGATGGGCATGGAGAGGCATGAAGAATTCAGGATCGGCAGATAGTTCTTCCCCTCCCCAGATGTACCAGCCATTCGTTCCGTTCTCGGGCGGATGACGCAACCCATTGAGCGGCTGTTCGCCCCGCAGTGCGCTGGCGGAAATACCAAGCTTGCAAGACATGTCGGGCGCGTCGAACCCGGCACCGTAGCGTCGGCAGACGTCCCGTTGAGCCTGCTTCATTTCCCGTTCCAAGGCAGGAGATCCGTCGACTAGATCGCCGTCCGCCGCGCGTGCTCCAGATAGAGTTCGCGCAGACGCTTGACGATCGGACCCGGTGCACCGGAGCCAACCGGCTTGCCGTCGATCCGAGTGATCGGGGCGACGAAATTCGAGGCGCTGGTCAGGCAGGCTTCGCGCGCATTCAGCGCCTCGTCGAGCGTGAACGGTCGTTCCTCGAGCGTTAGCCCTTGCTCGCGCGCGAGCGCCAGCGCGGCCAGCCGCGTGCAGCCGGGCAACGTCACATGGCTGTTGCCGCGCGTGATGATGCGGTTGTCCTCGGTCACGATATAGGCGGTGGAGGACGCGCCTTCGGTAACGAACCCGTCTTCGATCATCCAGGCTTCGTCGCAGCCTTCGGCCTTGGCGATGCGCTTGGCGATCACCTGCGGCAGCAGGCACACGCTCTTGATATCGCGACGTGCCCAGCGCTGATCGGGCACGGTCTTCACCGAAAGCCCCTTCTCCGCCGCAGCGACGCTCACCAGCGTCTTTTCCTGGGTGAAGAGCAAAAGCGTCGGCTGGAGATCGGCCGAGAACAGGAAGTTCCGGTCTTCGGCACCACGGGTGAGCTGGAGATAGACGATGCCTTCGACAAGGTTGTTGTCTGCCACCAGCCGCTTTTCGATGGCGACGATCTCCTCGGTCGACACCGGCAGCGGCACGCCGATTTCGCGCGCCGAACGTTCCAGCCGGGCCATATGCGGCGCGCTGTCGATCAGCTTGCCTTCAAGAACAGCGGTCACCTCGTAGATGCCGTCGCCGAAGAGAAAGCCGCGATCGAAGATCGACAGGCGCGCCTCGTTCTCCGGCAGAAACGCGCCGTTGAGATAGACTGTGCGAATGGGCGGCTGGGACATGTGGGCTCCGTAAAAGTTAGGTTTGGTGTGCAACCGTGGATCGCCGCACCGCTCGCGATCCGCGGTGCAACGATCACTGTTGGCCGAGGTCGCGAAGCCTTTCGAGCGAAATCGCCTCGACCGTGCTCAGCTTGCCGTTCGCGGCGTTGAAGCCGTGCGTCGTGCGGGCCATGGTCAGCGAATTGAGGATGGCTTCCTCGGTTGCCTCGATCGCCGCCTCGAAAAGCGGCGACATCAGGTCGTTCGGAACGTCCGGGTAATCCGCGATCGCTGACCGCCGTGCCTTGGTGCGGCGAACGGATGGCGCCGTCGAGAAGGCAAGCGCATAGTCTCCGGAGCCGTTGCTGAGTGCTGCTCCCGTACGGGCGAGGCCACCGAAGGCACGCTCGGCGAGGCGCTTGAGGTTGCGGGCGGAGAGCGGCGCATCGGTCGCGATCACGATGACGATCGATCCATCCCGGTCGTGTCCCGTCGGCGCATCGTAGGTGCGGCCGCAAACGGTGAGCCGCCCGCCATAATTGGACTGAACCAGCACGCCGAGGGTGAAGATCTCGCCCGCCGTCTTTACCCGGCGCGAACTGGTGCCGATGCCGCCCTTGAGGCCGAAGGCAACCGTTCCGGTTCCGGCCCCGACCGCGCCCTCCTCGACAGGGCCGGTCTTGGCGGACACGAGGGCCGCGCCAATTTCCTCGATCGTCGGCCGGCCCGCACGGATATCATTCAGGCGGGAATCATTGGTCTCGCCGACGACCGCGTTCAGCGACACGACCTTCTCGTTGCCGGGCACAGCCAGCGTCCAGCGGTTGATCGCCTCGATGGCGCGTCCCGTCGCCAGCGTATTGGTAAGGACCACGGGCGTCTCCAACTCGCCCAGTTCCTCGATCTGAGTGGATCCAGCGAACTTTCCGAAGCCGTTGAGCACGGCGAGTGCTGCCGGCACCTTGTCCTGAAAGAGGTTGCCGCCGTGCGGCAGGATGGCGGTCGCGCCGGTACGGATGCGGTCCCCCTCGACCACGGTGACATGGCCGACCGCGACGCCCTCGACATCGGTGATCGCATTCAACGGGCCGGTCTCGCAGGTGCCCGGCTGAAAACCGATGTCACGAAGGCGCAAGCATTTGATATTCGTCATTTTTCTGTCGTTTTCCCTGCCAACAGACCCGATAGCGAAGCAGTCATTTCGTCGCAGGGGACCCTACCTTCATCGGCGGCAAAACGGCATCGCAAAAATGGAATAGTTTCATGAGAAGCCTGCAACGCGGGCGATCGCAGCGCGTCTCCATCAAAAACAGCTCATAAGTTCGCCTCGTCTTTGGCAAGGGAGCCCCCGATCCATGACGAAGCCGCTTGATGCAACCTCAGTGAGGCCTCACCAGACAACGTCCGAAGTGACTGCACGGCCGAGCCTCGGGATCTGGGCCTGCTCGGCGCTCGTCGTCGGCAACATCATGGCGCAAGGGCTGATCTCTCCGTCAAGTTCTGAGGCGCTGGCGCCGCGCAGTTCACGACGCGATCTGCTCGGGAGCCGATGTCAGGCTGCGCGAATGGCTGGGCGGCGCGCCCATGATCTTGCGGAAGGCGCGGCTGAACGACGCCTCGGAATCGTAGCCGAGGCGGTTCGCCACATGGGCGACGCGCTTTCCTTCCCGCAGCCACTGATGCGCCTGGTGCATGCGCATGCGCGCCACGTAGCGGGCCGGCGTTTCACCGACGGTATCAGCGAAACGCTGGGCAAAGCCCGAGCGCGACGCGCCCATGAGCTTGGCGAGTTCGGGGACTGTCCAGTCCTTCGTCGGGTCGAGGTGAATGGCCGCAAGAACCCGGCCCACTTCCGGATGACGCACGGCCGCCAGCCAGCCGGTCGCCGTACCGCAGCCGTGCTCCACCCAGGCGCGGATGATCGTCGCCGTCAGGACATCGGCGAGCCGCGCCAGGATGCCGCCGGAGCCGACGCGCTGCATCGCCGCCTCGCGCGTCATGGTATCGAGCAGCGACGGGATCGACGGTTCGCTGGAGGCGAGATCGCTGGTGCGCATCACCGACGGCATCAGTTGCAGCAGCGGATGCAGCCGGTCGACGTTGAACTGCATGACCGCGAAAAACAGAAGGTTCTGGCTGTCCGAATTGGGGCACTGCACATCGACGATACCGTCGCACAGCTGCCGTTTCGGCAGGTCGCGGATCGAGATCGTCGGCAGACCCGGCTTGCTGGCGAGCACATGCGCGTCGCCGCGCGGCAGCAGCACCGCATCTCCCGGCGCCAGCTCCGTCCATGTGCCGTCGGGCATCTGAAGATGGGCCGAGCCGGACGCAAGAAAATGAAATCGCGCAGGCTCCTGTTCTGGGTAGGAGGTCGCCCATGGCGCACACGGCTGGCAGCGCCCATATTCAACACCGTCGAGTCTGAGGCCGCGCAGGATCTCGGTTAGCGCATCACTCATTCTATATCTCACCTTTGGACGAACGGCATAGTGTTTTGGATTTTCTAGCATAGAAACTCCAGATGGCCATGCATATTTTCATCCCAATCATAATGGAGATGAAAGTCATGGATGGTATTGTCGCCAAGCCTACGGGACAGGCGGATGAACGCGAAAAGCCCCTGTGGGCGGCCGTCGTTTCCCTGTCGCTCGGGGTCTTCGGCTTGGTCACGGCGGAGTTTCTGCCGGCCAGTCTGCTGACGCCAATGTCTGCCGACCTCGGTGTAACGGTCGGCGCTGCCGGCCAGTCGGTCACCACAACCGCCGTGGTCGCTGCTATCGCGGGCCCGGCGATCGTCGTCTACACCGGACGCTTCGACCGTCGGAACGTCCTTCTTACGCTGACAGCTCTTCTCGTGATTTCGAGCCTGATCGCCGGCTTCGCCTCGAGCCTGCCGATGCTACTGGTCGCGCGCTTCCTGCTCGGCATCGGTCTCGGCGGTTTCTGGGCCCTGTCGCTGGCGCTCGCCATGCGCCTCGTTCCCGGCCGGCTGATGCCCCGCGCCATGGCGATCATCATGTCGGGTGTGTCGATCGCGACCGTTTGCGCGGCCCCGGTCGGCGCCTGGATCGGTGCTACGCTCGGCTGGCGTTACGCCTTCCTGCTTGCCGCCGCCGTCGGTATCGTCACCTTCATCGTCCAGGCGCTGACGGTTCCGCGCCTTCCGCCGGTCGGAACGACGGGCCTCAACACGATCCTCAACGTGCTGAAGCGTCCGGCCATCCGGCTCGGCCTCGCAACCATCCTGCTCGTCGTCACCGGCCACTTCGCCGGCTTTACCTATGTTCGCCCGTTCCTTGAACAGGTACCGCAGTTCGGGGTCGAAGCGATCACCGCGATCCTGCTCGCCTTCGGCATTGGCGGCTTCTTCGGCAACATTGCCGGCGGCTTTCTCGCCGAGCGCAGCACCCGGCTGTCCATGATGTCGGCCGCAGCCGGCGTCGCCGCCACCACCCTGATCCTGGCGCTTGCCGGCGCACTGCCGGCCGTCGCCATCGTTGCCACGGCGGCATGGGGCTTTGCCTTCGGTGCGCTTCCCGTCAGCGTCCAGTCGTTCTTAAGCCGTGCGGCCGGTGACGAGGCCGAAGGTGCAGGTGCGGCGACGCTCACGACCTTCCAGATCGCCATTTCCACCGGCGCGATCCTCGGTGGCCTGCTCGTCGAGTTGCAGGGGCCGGCCGGCGTCTTCCTCTTCGCCGCAGTCGCAGCAATGCTCGGCACGTCGCTCGTATCGGTCTACCGTGAGCGAGCCCTCCAGCCCGCCGAGTAACGACCCGAGATCGGTGTGGGAGTGGCAACTCGCATCTGCCTGTCGGGCTCGAACGGGTCCGGCAGGCAAAGGTCTCCAAGCAGCGCAGCCACGGGCGATGTCTGGCGACAAGGGCTGCGACGAGCCGTACGCCGAGCAGCATGAGGTTCTGCCTAGGATAGGACCGTCGCCGCTGCCCATGTCCCGAAGATCAATTCCCCGGAAGTCTCCGCTCCTTCCAGGTTGCCTTCGGCACTTGGCCACCGATAGCGATGCTGAAGGAGGTCACTTCCGTCGCTTCTTCGTTGACGACACATTTGAAATCGACGTCGTACCAATTCGACTTGTTCTGATAGGCACCGCCGCTGGCGTCCATCCGGTTCTTGGAGATGAAGCCGCCTCTCGGCCCGAAAGGTACCAGCCCTTCCGGCGGGGTATCCGGTCGTTGGCTGCGGATCTGTTCGAGCGCCTCGAGATTGCAGAGTTGCAGAATGCGCCTCTTGACCGGCAGGTTGGTCAGCGCCTGCTTCACGCGAGGGTCGGCAATCGACTTTGCCGAGTAAAGTTCTTTTGCTTCGGTCATCTTGCTCGGAACCGGCTTGAGTTCAACCTTCGCTGCGGCATCGGCCAGCTTCGCCGTTGCAGCCTTCTGTTCCGATTTGACCGTCTGCTCTTTGGCTTCAGGTACTTTTTTTGGCTCAGGCTTGGCGTCGGCCACTGCCGCCGCCGCTTTTTCATCCGCCTTCTGCGTGGCATTTTCAGGTGACTTTGCGGGCACGGCCAGAGTCGACAGGGGTTTCGGCTCCTTCACCGGTTCTTTTTTCTCCGCCGTGGGCACCTTTGCCGGCAGGTCCGCAGGCTTTGCCTTCTCGTCCACGGCCTTTGCCGGCTCGGACGGCTCGGTCTTTTTCTCCGTGTCCCGCGCCGCGGGCGGCAGCTCGGCCTCCTTGTTGTCCTGCTTGGTCTTGGCCATGGCGGAGGCGAAGGACTGCGGCAGCTGCTGCGCCGGCTTGGGTTCCGGTTTCGGATCTGCCTTCGGCTGGGGCTGGGGCTTGGGCTGGGGCTTGGGTTTGGGCTGCGGTTTTGGCTGTTCGGCCTTCTTCTCTTCGCCTTTTTTCGGCCCTGCCTTCTTCTGCTCCGCCTGTTTTTGCTCGGCCTTCTTTTCCTCCTTCGCCTCTGCAGGCGGCGGAACGAGCTCGACATTGACCGTCTGCTCCTGCGGCGGCTTTGGCAGTTCCAGCGGCAGATCGAACAGCAGGAAAAAGGCGACGACGAGATGCAGGGCGACCGACACCGGCGCGCCCCATCCCAACCGTTCCCGCCATTTTCCCGCAGAGAGTTGCATCGCCAAGGAGATAACCCAACAGACGCGCGGAACCTAGGAACTTCCGCCGAACTCAACAAGAGGCAAGCCTACAAGTACGATCGGCTTTTGGAGAGCCCGTGCCGCTCTCGGTCAGGACCGGTGCAACCCGGCGGCGTGTCGGGTCGCCGTGCTTCGAACCAACCAACTGCTTGTCAAAAACGTTCCCGGCAAAAACGAGGCGGCGAAATCTGTTTCGGGCAACGCGTCAATTTTGCACAAAAATACCTATTATATAATTTCTATAGATTTAATTATTTCAGTACGCAGCGGGCACTTCCGCCGTGCATGCGCAGTGACGTTCTTTTGTGGCTTTGGGGGCCTTCATGCAGCGAAATTCCAATCACCGAAAACTTTTCACCAAAGCCTTTGCCGCAACGGCAGCGCTGGCGGCTGGCCTGATCGCCACGTCAGCGCTCGCCGGCGAAACGCTCGACAAGATCAAGGCGCGCGGCGTCATCAAGGTCGGCGTCGGCACCACGCCGGGTTTCTTCTCGCCCGATAGCAGCGGTCGCTGGCAGGGCTTCTTCGTCGATTTCGGCCGCGCCATCGCGATCACCGTCTTCAACGATGCCGAAAAGGTGGAATTCACCAACTCCTCGCCGCAGCAGCGCCTGCCGGCGCTGCAATCGGGCGAGTTCGACATCCTGCTTTCGGGCGTGACCCAGACGGTGAGCCGCGCCTTCAAGCTCGGCTTCCACTTCGGTCCCGTCGTCTTCTACGACGGCCAAGGCCTGCTGGTGCGCAAGGATCTCGGCGTCAGCAAGGGCGAGGAACTGGACGGCGCGACGATCGGCGTCCAGAGCGGCACGACGGGCGAGCTCAACATCGCCGACTTCTTCCGCAAGACCGGCAAGGCCTTTACGCCGGTCACGATCGAAGAAACCGGCGAGTTCCTGAAGGCGCTCGATTCAGGCCGCGTCGACGCGCTCACCCAGGACGCCACCGACCTTGCCGCCAAGCGCACCCAGCTCTCGAAACCCGACGACTACGTGCTTCTGCCGGAGCGCCTGTCGAAGGAACCGCTGGCACCGGCCATCCGCGCCGGTGACGACCAGTGGCTCGAAATCGTCAACTGGACCGTCTATGCGACGATCCAGGCCGAAGAATTCGGCATCACCAAGGAGAATGTCGACACGTTCCTGAAGAGCGAGGATCCGGCGATCAAGCGCTTCCTCGGCGTCGACCCGTCGCTCGGCGAAGCCATCGGCCTTGACCCGAAGTTCGCCTACAACATCGTCAAGGCCGTCGGCAATTACGGCGAGATCTTCGAGCGCAACGTCGGCAAGGGCACGGCGCTCAACTTCGAGCGCGGCTACAACCAGCCCTGGACCGCGGGCGGCCTGCTCTATTCGCCGCCGTTCCGCTGAGCGGGTTCATGGTTTCTCCCATGAAACGCCATATCCAACCGGGCCCTTCGGGGCCCGGACCCGTCTCACGGCTGCGCAGCTGGATCGGGCCGCTGCCGCTGCAGCAAGGCCTGCTTTTCGTCGGCGTGCTCTTGCTTTTCGCTTTTCTGGGCCAAAACACAGCCGACAGCATGCACCGCATGGGGCTGACGCCGGGCTTCGCCTTTCTCTCTCACCAGGCGAACTTCGAGATCGGTGAGAGCCTGTTCTCCTATTCGGCCGGCGACAGCTATGCCCGCGCGCTTGGCGCCGGCATCGCCAACACCATCAAGGTCGCGGTCGTCGGCTGCCTGCTTGCAACGGTACTCGGCGTTGCGCTCGGGATCGCGCGGCTCTCGGGCAACCTGCTGCTCGCCAGTCTCGTTCACGGCTATGTCGAGCTTTTGCGCAACACGCCGTTGTTGCTGCAGCTCTTTCTCTGGAGCGCCATTATCCACACGCTGCCGCCACCGCGCGGCGCATACACGTTCCTCGGCAGCGTCTATCTCAGCAACCGCGGCGTCTATCTTCCCTCGCTCTCGGTCGAAGGACTGCCAGCTTTCATCTGGCTTTCAGTGGTGGCGCTGGCTGTCCTCGCCACGCTCGTCCTGTCCCGTCGCCTGTTTGCAGGCTCAGCTTTATATCTGCCGAAGTCTGCCGGTGCCGTGCTCGGGGCGCTTGCCCTCTGCTACCTCACCCTCACGTCCCTAGGTTTCGCCGCATCTGTCGAAATTCCCGCCAAGGGCGGCTTCAACATTCGCGGCGGCCTGTCGCTGACGCCGGAGTTCGCAGCACTCTTGATTGGCCTCGTCGTCAATGCCTCGGCCTCGATCTCCGAGATCGTGCGCAGCGGCATCCAGTCGGTAAAGTCGGGCCAATGGGAAGCAGCCCGGGCGCTCGGACTGAAGCCGGCGCAGATCCTGCGTCTCGTCGTGCTGCCGCAGGCGCTTCGGGTCATCACGCCGCTGATGATCTCGAGCTTCCTCGATCTCACCAAGAACTCGAGCCTCGCGGTCGCGATCGGCTACCCGGACCTCGTCAGCGTCGCCAACACGACGGCCAATACCACCGGGCAGGTGCTGGAGGCGATCATCATCATCGCCGCCGTCTACCTGAGCATCAGCCTTGCGGTTTCGGCCGTCATGAATCTCTACAACCGGCGCGTGGTTCTGCGCGCGGAAGGAAAGCGATGAGCCAGATCGAACTTGCGCCTCCCGTCGCACCGGACTGGCACCGGTGGCGCGAAGGTCTTTTCAACGGCTGGGCCAACGGCCTCGTCACGCTTGCCACGCTCACGGCGATCCTCTGGCTCGCGCTGCCCTTTTTTCGCTGGGCCGTCGTCGATGCCGTCTGGTCCGGCACGTCAGCCGATTGCACAACGGAGACGGCCGGCGCCTGCTGGGCCTTCGTCGGAGCCAAGTTTCGGTTCATGCTCTTCGCCTTCTTCCCGCCTCATCTGCAATGGCGACCGGCGCTGGTCGTCGCCCTGATCGCAGCGCTGCTGACGGTCTCTGCCCTGCCCCGCTTCTGGAGTTTTCGCCTGGTACCGGTCTGGCTGCTGGCCCTGCTCGTGATCTGGCTGCTGATGGCGGGCACGGCCGGCATGGAACCGGTATCGACCAATCATTGGGGCGGGCTGCCGATCACCCTTGCCGTTTCGATCGCCGGCCTTGCCTTTGCGTTCCCGATCGCACTGCTGCTGGCGCTCGCCCGCCAATCCGACATGGGTATCCTGCGTTCACTCGCTGTCGTCTTCATCGAAGTCCTGCGCGGCGTGCCGATGATCGCCGTTCTCTATGTGGCGATGCTGATCGTGCCGATGGCGCTGCCGAGTGGCGCTGCAATCGACAAGCTGCTGCGTGCACAGATCGGCGTCACCCTGTTCTTCTCCGCCTATCTCGCCGAAGTCATCCGCGCCGGCCTGCAGGTGATCCCTTCCGGGCAGAAGGAGGCAGCCTTGTCCCTTGGCCTCAGCCGGATCCAGATGCTGCGGCTGGTCGTGCTGCCGCAGGCGCTCACAGCCGTCATTCCCGCAATCGTCAACCTCTCGATCGGCATCGTGCTCAACACCTCGCTGCTTGCCGTCATCGGCATCTACGATCTGCTGAACGCCGCCAAGACCTCGGCAACCGACCCGACCTGGCTCGGCTTCTACAGCGAGGCCTATATCTTTGCGGCACTGGTCTATTTCGCAATCTGCTTCACCGGTTCGCGCTACAGCCTGTGGCTCGAGCGCAAGCTCAATGGTTCCAATCGCTACTGAGCGCACGTCGCGGCGGGGTTGCGCGCCGCGCGCCGCCGGGCCAAGAGTGCGGCGACATGGAATCTGTGACCGGGCAAGCGCATGGGACAAAAGAACATCGCCATTGTGGGCGGCGGGCCAAGCGGGCTGATGGCCGCGCAGGTGTTGGCGGAGCGCGGCCACGCGGTCACCGTCTACGACAGCATGCCAACGGTCGCGCGCAAGTTCCTGCTCGCGGGCAAGTCGGGGCTGAACATTACCCATTCGGAGCCCTATGCCGCCTTTGCCGAGCGCTTCGGCAACGCCTCGCCGCGACTGCGCGCGGCGCTTGATGCCTTCACGCCCGACGATGTCAGGCAATGGGCGCAAGCGCTCGGAACCGAAACCTTCGTCGGCTCTTCGGGCCGCGTCTTTCCGGAAGTGATGAAGGCGTCGCCGTTGCTGCGCGCCTGGCTCAGGTCATTTGAAGGGCGCGGGGTCAAAATCCTGACGCGACACCGCTGGACAGGATTTGAGGGCAATGAGCTGACTTTCTACACGTCTGACGGAACGAAGCGCGTCAGAGCCGATGCCATGTTGCTGGCAGTTGGTGGCGCCAGCTATCCGCGCCTCGGGTCGGACGCCCTATGGCTCCCTTGGCTGCTGGAAAAGGGTGTCACCGTCTCGGATTTCCAGCCCGCCAATTGCGGCTTCGACGTCGACTGGAGCGAAACCTTCCGAGACCGCTTCGCCGGTGCGGCACTCAAGGGCGTCACGGCTACTTCAGAAGCGGGCACCGTTCCCGGCGAATTTGTCGTCAGCAAGAGCGGCATCGAAGGCAGCCTTGTCTATGCCCATACGAGCGCGCTCAGAGACCGGCTGTTGCGTGGCCAGCCGGCAGAACTGTTGATTGACCTCGCCCCCGGACGAACCGTTGAGAAACTGGCCAAGAATCTTGGCCGCTTCGACAGCAAGACCAGCTTCTCCAATCGCCTGCGCAAGGGAGCCGGGCTCGAAGGCGTGAAGGCATCCCTGCTGCGCGAGCTTTCGCCTGATGCTGCGCGCATGGCGCCTCTCGATCTCGCTGCCTTGATCAAGGCGCTGCCGATCCCCCTTTTGCGTCCGCGCCCGATCGTCGAAGCGATCTCCTCGGCCGGCGGGGTGGCGTGGGAGGCAATCGACGACGGCTACATGCTGAAGGCGCTGCCCGGCCTCTTCGTAGCCGGCGAAATGATCGATTGGGAGGCGCCGACCGGCGGTTACCTGCTGACCGCCTGTTTCGCCACAGGGCGTGCGGCTGCGCGCGGCATCGACCGTTGGCTCAGCCGATAGAGCGACAGGTTTTCGCCGCGCCTTATTCAGGCGCGGCGAAAAGTTTGGCAAGCAGCACCCTTTACTGGTCGTTCAACACCAGCCCCTTGGTCAGTTCCAGCGCCTGGCGCTCGAAGAGACCGCGGTAGATGCCGCCGTCGAGACGGATCAGCGCGTCGTGCGTACCCTCCTCGGCAATCCGGCCGTGGTCGAAGACCAGCAGCCGGTCGAGCGCCCTGACCGTCGACAGCCGGTGGGCGATCACCAGAGTGGTGCGCCCGAGCATCAGCCGTTCCATCGCCTGCTGGATCAGCACCTCCGATTCCGAATCGAGGCTCGACGTCGCCTCGTCGAGGATCAGGATCGGAGCGTCCGCAAGGAAGGCGCGGGCAATGGCGATACGCTGACGCTCGCCGCCCGAGAGCTTGACCCCGCGCTCGCCCACCAGCGTGCCGTAGCCTTTCGGCAGCGACGTGATGAAGTCGTGCGCGCTTGCAAGCTTTGCCGCCCTTTCGATCTCGCTCTGCGTGGCGTCCGGCCGTGCATAGGCGATGTTCTCCGAGAGCGAACGGTGGAACAGGATCGGCTCCTGCTGGACGATCGCGATCTGCTGGCGCAACGACGTCTGCGCCACCGAAGCGATATCCTGGCCATCGATCCGGATCTGCCCGGACTTCAGGTCGTGCAGCCGCTGGATCAGCTTGACGAAGGTCGTCTTGCCCGAACCCGAGTGACCGACGAGACCGACGCGCTCGCCCTCCCAGATCGTCACCGAAAACCGGTCATAGAGCGGCTTGCGGTGCGCACCGTAGTGGAACGTCACATCCCTGAACTCGATGCGACCGTCGGTGATCCGGATCGCCTTGGCGTCCGCCTTGTCCTCGATACCGAGCGACTGACCATGGATGTCGACGAGCTCCTCCATGTCGTTGATCGAGCGCTGCAGGTTGCGGATATGCTGCCCGACTTCACGCAGGTAACCCTGCAGGATGAAGAACGAGGTGAGCACGAAGGTGATGTCACCCGCCGTCGCCTGTCCGCGCGACCACAATAGCAGCGCAAAGCCGATTACCGCCGCGCGCAGGACGAGCAGCATGGCCCCTTGCGTCGTGCCGTTGGTGGTGCCGCGTATCCAGGTACGGCGCGTGCGGTCCCGCCACTTGGCGAGAACCTTGGCAAGGCGCGCGTCCTCGCGGCCTTCGGCGCCGAAGCCCTTGACCACGATGTTGCAGCTCACCGCGTCGGCCAACGCACCGCCGAGCTTGGTGTCCCAGCGGTTGGCGAGGCTCGCCATCGGCGCGACATATCCGAGCGACAGGAGGATCGTCACCACGATGAAGATGATCGAGCCGATACCGATGATGACGCCCATCATCGGCCAGTAGAACGACATCAGCACCGTCGAACCGACAAGCATCACGACAGACGGGAACAGCGCGACCAGCAACGTGTCGTTCAACAGATCGAGTGCCCACATGCCACGCGTCACCTTGCGCACCGTGGAGCCGGCAAAGCTGTTGGCGTGCCAGTCGGTCGAAAAGCGCTGGATGCGGTAGAACGCCGCCGACGCGATGTCCGCCATCATCTTGAGCGTCAGATCCGTGACGCCCAGGAAGGTGAGGTGTCGAAGCAGGATGGCGCCGAGCGAGAGCGCCATCAGCATCCAGAATGCCGCAATCGCCGCATTCCAGGCGAGTTGATCGGTCGCCGAGCCCGAAACGACGGCATCGACGAGCCTGCCCGAGTAGAGCGGCGTCAGGACGTCGGCAAGCGTCGACAGAAGGACCATTCCGAGAATGACGCTGATCCTGAGCGGCTGTGCCTTCCAATGTGACCAGGTGAAACCAAGAACGCTGCGGAATGCACCGCCGCGCAAAGCGAAACGAGTAAAAGCCATAATATCTGCCCGATGCGCGTACATCGGCCTCAAAACGAATTCAGAACGGAATATGCCGAAAAAAGGAACCCAGCTTCCGATGCGGCATCATTGGTTTGGCAGCGTCCTCCGGGGAGGAAGGGCCAAGGTCAGCGAGACGAACTCCGACCTGGAAAAGACGGAAAGGCGTAAGTGCCTTTCTGCGTCCAGTTCAGAACTGTACGCCGCCCCGTAGGGAGAAAGAAAAAGCTGGCATCTTTTGAAACCTCCCTGATTGATTGCCGGAAGACGACCTATAGGCGAATCGGCAGCAACCGCCAAGTGCAGAAATCTTGCCATGGCGCCAATCGTCGCGGCTGCGGCCGGTTTGCAACAGTTACGTAAGGATGCGCTGACATAGAAAAGCGCCGCGCATAAGTGCGCGGCGCTCCAGTCCCGGTGCGTCCGTTCAACCTCAGAACGCCTGGTTGAGGCGGATCCTAGAAGCGGACCTTGAGCTTGGCGTTGACCCCATGATCGGAAACATCAGAGGCGATCTGGCCAGCGTAGTTGACGCCGAAGGTGGCGGCCGGTGCGATCTTGAAGTCGATGCCCGCTTCCACGAGCGCCGCATCCCGGGCGATCGGCGCGCCTGCGACCGTAAAGCCCCGGCCGCCGGCAAAGGCGAGCGTCGAGGTCGGCACGACATCGCCGAAGGCATGCCGCCAGCCGACGGTGCCGCTAAGAACAGCCGCCGTCTCACCGAAGGAGACATCGGTCGACGTGCGCACGCCGATCGACGTGAAGGTCGTCTCGGCGTTATCAGAAGCGCCCGACAGCACTGCGGCGCCGCCCTTTTCGCGGAAGCCGTCCGTATCGAGGTTGAGATAGGCTAGGTTGGCGAAGCCCTCGAAGTCGAAGCGGCCCGCGCTCGTGGCATAGCTCGCTTCGCCGAAGATCTGCGCGGTTCGGGCATCGTAGGCCGCCGACAGGCTGTCATCGAAACCGCCGAACGACAAGCCCCGCGTCGTCTCGATGCGGTGCCAGCTGTAGGCCGCGCCCGCCGTCAGCGACAGGGCACCGAAGTCGCCGCCGGCATAGCCGCCGATATGGTAGTTGTCGCTATCGCCGGACGAGCGCCGGTCGACGACATCGAAGGACGAGCGGCTGTAGCCGCCGAAGAATCCCGCACGCCAGTTGTCACCGACAAGGCCGTCGCCGCCGACGAGGAAGCCGCCAACGTTGCGCTGGAAAGCGGCCGCATTGCCGTTGCCGTCCGTATCGCCCCAGGTACCGAACGCCTCGCTCCAGAAGGCAAAGCGCTCCGTGTCGGCCGCGACGCTTTCGATGCCGCCCTCGCCATAGGCGAGAACCGGCGTCGGTTTGCCACTGTCATCCCCGAATGCCGCACGGATGCGGTTCGTCGCGGCAGCGTTCAAAAGCAGCCCGTCCTGCAGCAGCATGCTCTTGGTCGAGGCGTGGATCTCACCCGAAAGCTGGTCGAAGGCAAAACGCGCCTGATCGCGGTCCAGATTGGTGAGCGCGGTATAGGCCGCATTGGAGAAACCGAGGCTTTCGGCACCGATCGCGGCTGCCCGCTGGTTGGCCGTCGTCGCAATGTCGGCAAAGCGGATATCGTTGCGGCTGAGCGTCAGCGTCACGTTGTTGGCGTCGTAGCCGAGCGTCGGGTCAAGGAAGACGAGGCTGGAGGCTACGTCTGCGAAGGTGCCACTGACGCCGCCTGCCGCCGACAGGATCCTGTAGCGGGTCTGGGGCGCATAGCTGCCGTTGGCGGCGAGCGCCAGAACCGAGCCGCCGTTGAGCTGCGCCTTGCCGGAGGCGATGATCTTGTCGCTTTCACCTGCGGCATTGGCCTCGACCTGATACGTCGAACCTTTGGCGAAGGTAATATCGCCGGTAACGTTCAATGTGCCGATCGAATTGCCGGGTGCAATGACGCCACCATCGGCGACCGTCAGGCTGCCGAACTTGCCGATGCCGCCGATCGCTCCGCCTTTTTCGACGGTCAGCCCTGAGGACGAGGTGATCGAACCCTGGACGGAGAGCAGGCCGGACTTGACCGTGGTCGCGCCGGTGTAGGTGTTCTGGCCGTTGAGTACCAGCGCCCCGGCGCCGAGCTTGGTGAGGCCACCGCTACCACTGATCGCCTTGCTGACGGCGACGACGTTGGCAGCATCGGCGACGTCGAGCGCGCCCCCGGCACCTTCAAGAACGATATCGCGGTTGATCTGGTGCATGTCACGGCCAGCGATCCTGAGGGCACCGCCGTCGAGCCTGAGTTTCGCCGAAGCGCTGCCAAGGGCTGCGTCCTCTTCGACAACCACGGTACCGTTGTCGGTCACCAGCGTTTCGCCGATGAAGGCATGATCGTCGATGCAGTAATCGCGGATCGCCTGTTGGAAGCGCAGCTCGGTGCTCTTGCAGTCGAGCAGCGTCTTTTTCTCCTGGTCGGTCAGACCGACAAGGATCGGCAAGCCGTTCTCGTCGGCAATCTGGCCGAGATAGACGTCATTGCGCATATTGTTGCGGCTGAGGTTGAACACGCCACCCTTCTCCGCGAAGGTCGACGCATCATCGCCCCAGACGATCCTGGTCTTGGCCGTAGACGTCGCCGGATCGGTATAATTCTGCAGCACCGGGCCGACCCAGCGCACCGTGTGTGCCACCGGCTCGTGATCGGACAACGGCGTCTTCGAGCCATCCGGGTTGGTCACGTAGCTGACATCGGTGATGACACCGGAATAGGGATCCTTCGGATCGTCGTTGAGCGTCCACCATTTGCCGAAGGGGCGCGAGGCCAGGAAATGGTCGATCTTCACCCGGTGCCAGCTCGCCCAGGTGTTGGTGGCATCCTCACCGTGCGAGGGCCAGGTGACGCTGCCGTCGTTCAGGGCATGCGGCGAAAACTGCTCGCGCTCGTTCGGAAGCTGCAGCAGCTGGAACTGCTTCTTGAGGATGTTCATCGTCTGCGGCAGGTTGCCGGCAACCGGGTACATCTCGTCGGCAAAGAGGCCTGCTGGGACCGTCGAGGCGTTGATCGCAGCAGAGCCCTTGCCCTTCCATTCGGCGATATAGGCATCGAGCTTCTGCTGGTCCTTCGCATAGTCGCGCAGCAGGCTCATGTAGAAGCTGTTGGTCGGGTTCTTGACGTAGGTCTTCAGCAGCAGTTCCTGCTGGCTCACCGAATGCAGCCCGCGCTCGGAGACGTCGCCGGCGTTGAAGTCGCCGGTAAGGATGATCGGCCGTGTCTCGGACTTGGCCCATTGATTGATGCCCTTGGCCTCGTTGATGCGGTTCGTCGGCGGGTCGTAATAGTTGAGGTGCGTGGTGCCGACGACCACCTGCGGCTTGCTGACGGTCGGATCGACCACCGTATAGGTCACGATGTCGCCAAGCGTGCTGGCGCCGAAAGTGCCGGGAAGCCGCGAGAAGACGCCGGTGTCGCTGTCCTGGCGCGTGGCATAGGTGCCGAGACCGGCATTCTTCAGGATGCCGGGAATATCACGCGCATAGGTGCTGTTGGCGCGAAACTCCTGGAAGGTCAGGATGTCGTAGTTCCCCTTGATGAAGAAGTCCGACATCACGCTCGGATTGGCCTTGAACCGATCGAGCCAGGTGTTGAGCGTCAGAATCTTCATGCTGTCGTCGGCGGCGCGCGCCTCGGCTGCCGAAAGCGTCAGGCTTGTTCCGCACAGAAGGATCGCCGTCGTCAGGCGAAGCGGCTGCGTGAGGCGCGCAAGTGCCCGCACCCCGCGGATATGTCCACGTTGTTTCATAATGCTGCTCCAATGTCGCGATGCGAACACGCTCCGTCACAAGACCTTCATCGCGATGGTGTTGTTGAGCGGAAGAGTTCGATGAAATGTACGATTACAGACATTAAGCGAGTTAAATGTCAGTTTTACAACATTTCATCGGGCGCCAAAAAAATCATGGGCCGGACAGGCTGCTGCGATTTCCTTGGAGATCGACGCAAGCCCTATGATACCAAGGCGTGCCCTGGGGGATTGGGATGAGGGTGATGAACGACCGGGAAATTGAAGGTGGTGACAAGAAGACGCGCCGGCAGGCGCAGCTCCTCAGCCATCTCGAAAACAACCACTATATCTCGATCGAAGAGATCACCGATCTCTTCGGCGTGACGACGCAGACGGCACGCCGCGACATCATGGCGCTGGAACAGGACGGCAAGGTGCGCCGCCTGCATGGCGGAGCGACCATTGCGACCCCGGTGGACCCCAACATCTACAGGCAGCGGCGTGTCGATAACGCAGCCATGAAGGAACGCATCGGGCAACTGACCGCCGATCTCATCACCGATGGTGCCGCCGTCTTCATTGACACCGGAACCACCTGCGAGGCGGTGGCCCGCGGCCTGTTGAAGCGCCGCGACCTGCGCGTCGTCACATACAGCCTGCGCGTCGCAACCACGCTCAGCGAAAGCACGAGCTTTGCCGTCGCCGTGCCCGGCGGCTTCGTGCGGCAGGTGGACGCCGGCGTGTTTCGGGAGGAGACCGCCGACTATATCCGCAAGTTCAAATTCGACGTCGCTGTCATCTCCGTCAGCGGTATCGACCAGGATGGCGATATCGGTGACGACGACCATGCCGAGGTCGCCGCCGTCTCGGCCGCCATGCAGCAAGCCGAGCGCGTGATCCTCGCGGTCGACAGCAGCAAGTTCGGCCGGCGCGCGCTTGTGCGCCTTGCATCTCTTGCCGATATCGACGCGCTTGTTACCGATCAGTTGCCGAGCGATCAGATCGTGGCTTTGCTGGTAAAACACGGCGTCAGCATTCACTGCTAGCGCCTCAAAATAGATGCTCTTTGGATAAGCGGTTTGGCGACCTTTCAGGCGAAGGCCTTGAAATCGGTCGCAGGACACCACACATAGGCGTCAACGCATTGCCCGTGGAACCAAAGGGATAAACCGAAGGCTCCGGGCACGGCTCGCGCGAAAACGCTGACCACGGATGTACTGGCAGTGTGACGCAGCGAACGGGAAAAGGTCGGCATTGCCGGCCTTTTTTGTTTTTCGGCTCAGCCGGAATGACCGCAATCGTGTGCTTCTACCAGCGGATGGCCCAGCGGGCAGCGATCGCGCCGAGCAGTGTCAGGCCAAGGATCGCGATCGTGTACCACGTCGCCACGAACAGTGGTGAATCGTCCGGGCAGTGGGCCGCATAGAAGGTCGCCGCGATGCCGCCGGCAGCAAGCCCCGCCAGCGCACCGGAAAGCGACGGCCGCGAGGGCGCGCCGTGACGTAGCGCCAGCAGGAAGAGTGCGAGCGGCGCCAACCCGATCAGCGGTATGAAGGTCAGGCAGAGCATGCTGTTCGTCCCGATCAGCTTCGTGCCCCAAGCATCGGAAGGCAGGGCGATGAGTTCGAGCACGACACCGGCGAGCACCAGTGCCGGCGCGACGCCAAGATAGGGCAGCATCCGGCGTAACTCAGCCTCGGGCCAGGCGGCGACGCGCATGGTCGCAAAGGCGGCTGCTGCCAGCGCGATGGTGACCACGAACTTGAAGAGGAAACGCACGGTCTCGACGGCGGTCGCGATATCCGGCCGCGGCCCAAGCATCATGAAGAAGACGAGCCCGGCAAGCATAAGCGCGCCGGCTGCCGCTCCCCTCCAGGTGGCATTCATCGTGAGACCGGGCCGTCGTGCATCTGCCGCAAGTGCCTTGATCAGTTCGTTCGTATCCATGATCAGTTTCGTCCAAATCGGCGGGCGATTGCCGCAAGGCCGCGATGAAGCGCCACGCGGACCGCCGTCTCGTTCATATCCAGTCTCTTCGCCGTCTCGGCCACCGAGCAGCCATCGATCGAGATCGCGTTGACGACCGACCGCTGGCCCGGCGCAAGACCTTCGAGTGCCCGACCAATCTCCCAGTCGCGAGCCCCTTCGGTTTCCGGGCTCGCCAGCGTCTCTTCGTATTCCTCGATGCCAACGGTAGGGCGACGGGCCTGTCGCCTAACAGCGTCGACGAACTTGTGCCGGGCGATCGCATGCAGCCAGGGGATGACAGGCGCATCGTCTCGCCAGGTATGGCGTTTGACGTGCACGGCCAGCAGCGCCTCCTGAACGATGTCTTCGGCGTCAACACCACCACCTACCGTCCATCTTCGCGCCCAGCCGCGGATCACCAGTGCCGCGTCGCGCAAGAAATCGCCATAGGCCTTTTCGTCGCCGGCCACGGCGCCGCGCAGGAGGCTTGCAAGATGTTCGTCGTCTGCGCCGCTCACCCGCGCCATTCCTCCTCATTCGCCGATCGCAAGTGTTTGTTACACGCTCTTCGCAAAAATCGCGCGGCCTGTCTCCTCAAGCGGACTGACATGATCGTGACCGCTCGCGAACACATCACGAAAGCGTGTTGCGAACGTTATGTAACGCCAGCTGTCTCCGCGACGAAAGACCCGATGTGCGACCGAGATGGGACGCACGGGATGAGTTCAACACGGAGATATTATGATGTCCATGAAGTCCACGATCAGCAGCGCAATGCTGGCAAGCGCGGTTGCTGCCGCCCTGTCGTCGCTCGCCGTTGCGGGCCCGCTCACCGAAGCACAGGTCAAAAGCGCGATGGATGCGGGCAAGGAGAAATGCTTCGGCGTCGCCCTCAAGGGCCACAACGATTGCGCAGCCGGGCCTGGCACGACGTGCCAGGCGACCTCGACGGTCGATTATCAGGGCAATGCCTGGAAATTCGTCGATGGCGGCACCTGCACGACGATGAAGCTGCCCGACGGCCGCATGGGCTCACCGGAGCCGCTCTCCCGCGACATGCCTTCCTAATCCGCAACGACGCCGAACCGGATGCGGGGCAACGCGCCCCGCTTCGCAGGCAAGTCTCACAAAGCGGTGGCGGACCCAGGATTGTTCGCCACCGAGCACCACACGAATGGAAACGGGATTCCTCGATGAGCACCTCAATGGAAAACGGCAGTCGTGTTGCCTTGCTGGGCCAACGTCTGCCGAAGCATGAAATCGCGGGATTGGCAGGCACCAGCTTCAAGCACCAGCACCTGCCGGCGATCCTCGCCGACGATACACCCGGCGGATTTTTCGAGGTCCATGCGGAGAACTACATGGGCGCCGGCGGTCCGCCGCATGCGGCGCTTGCAAGGATCCGCGAAGATTTTCCGGTCTCGCTGCACGGCGTCTGCATGTCGATCGGCGGACCACGACCACTGGACCGGACGCATCTCGCCCGGTTCAAGGATCTGGTCGAACGTTACGAACCGGCTCTCGTGTCCGAGCATCTCGCCTGGTCGACCCACGAAACCATCTTCTACAATGACCTCTTGCCACTGCCCTACACCGAGGCGACGGTCGCCCGCGTTGCCGACCATATTGACCAAGTCCAGGAGGCGATCGGCCGTCGGCTGCTGCTCGAAAACCCTTCGACCTACGTCGCCTTCACCGAATCGACCATGAGCGAAACGGCGTTCATCCGCGAACTGGTGAAGCGCACCGGCTGCGGGCTGTTGCTCGACGTCAACAACGTCTTCGTCTCGGCCACCAACCAGGGCTATTCCGCCCTTGCCTATCTCAGCGACTTTCCGCTGGCTGACGTCGGCGAGATCCATCTCGCCGGGCATGCGGAACAGCAGGACGACGAGGGCGAACTGCTGTTGATCGACAGCCATGACGGCCCCGTCGCCGACGCCGTTTGGAAACTCTACGAGCTGGTCACTGCGCGCACGGGGCCGATCCCGACGCTTGTCGAATGGGACAGCGCCATTCCAGACTGGCCGGTGTTGAAGCGCGAAGCGACCGCCGCACAGGCGATCCTCGATCGCCATGCGCAGGCGGCGTCACGGGAGAAGATCAGTGCAAGCGCCTAGCAGAATACCCGCCGCACCCATCGGCACCGTCGGCAGTTACGCAGCCGGCTTCGTGCCGCCGCTTCTCGATCCCGAGCGCTTGACGCCTTCGCTCGTCTCCGGTCCGAACGGCAAGTCAGCGGTCAAGCGCTTCAATGTCTACCGCAACAATGTCACCGTCAGCCTGATCGAGGCGCTGGCGGCGACCTTTCCGGCGACGATGCGCATCACCGGCGAAACCTTCTTTCGCGCGATGGCGCGTTTTCATGTGCGCGAGACGCCCCCGACCTCGCCGCTGCTTTTCGAATACGGCCGGGATTTTCCCGGCTTCATCGCACGTTACGAGTATGCGCAATCGATGCCGTGGCTTTCCGATGTGGCGCGGATCGAACGCCTTTGGCTCGACGCTTACCACGCCGCCGATAAGCCGGCCCTGACGCCCGATGCTCTCGCCGCCGTTCCGCCGGATCGGCTCGGCAACGCCGTCTTCGAAGCACATCCGGCAACCCGGATCGTCCGTTCCGACTATCCGGCCGTGACGATCTTTGCCGCCAATCGGGCGAGTGGCCCGGTTGGTCGCATCGAGATCTCGGCGCCCGAAAGCGCACTGATCACCCGCCCCGACCTGGAGGTGGCTGTCCGCCACCTGACACCGGGATCCGAGATTCTGCTCGTCCGGTTGCTGTCCGGTGTTCCCCTCGCCACGGCGGCAGGGGAGGCGGCAAGCCAATATCCCTCTCTCGACCTCGCCACCGCCATCGCAACGGCGCTCGAGGCCGGCGCCTTTTCGGCCATTCATTACGGAGGATGAAACCATGATGTCCGCATCCAGCTCCCGCAACAGCGTCAATGCCACCGACCTGTCGCAGTGGGCCCGCCGCGCCAACCGCGCGGTCGGCGCGCTCGCTCCTCTCTGGCTTGCTCAACTCGTGCTGCGCTTCGGGTTGGCCGTGCCGTTCTTCCGGTCCGGCATGAGCAAGTGGGACGGTTTCCTGCAGTTGAACGACGTCGCCGTCCTGCTTTTCAGCTCGGAGTTCCAGCTGCATCTTCCCGGCGGTCCCTACCCTTACCCAGCCCCGGCCGCCATGGCCTTTGCCGCCGGCTCGGCCGAAATCCTTCTGCCGATGCTGCTGATCTTCGGCCTGGCAACGCGATTTGCCGCGTTCGGCTTGCTGGTCATGACAGCCGTCGTGCAACTGACCGTTCCGGACGGCTGGCCCATCCACATCACCTGGGCGGCAATGGCTCTCGGCCTCATGGCTTCCGGTCCTGGAAAGCTGTCGCTCGATCATCTGGTGTTCGCCTGGCGCGACGGCCCCAACAAAGGCTGAGCCCATTGCGGCGCCCGCATAACCTGGGTGCGCCAAACTGATCCCTACGACAGCTTCGACGGCGGCGTGCGAAAATCATCGCACGCCGCCGTCGTAATTTTTTTTGAGATGATTTACGGACAAGAAGTCCAATATGGACATTTTAGTCCACACGTGATTTAAGGGCGGTTCCTGAAGAAAGGGAAGGCCGTGAACCCCGAACTCCGCCCGCACGCACTTGTCTGCGACGCGATCGCCTTGCTGTTCCAGCCCTACGCCGAAGTCGTGCTGCACGATCTCGCAACCGAAACCGTGGTCCACATCGCCGGCAATTTTTCCAAGCGGGAAATCGGCGAACCCTCGCTGCTCAGCGAGATCGGTTTCAACAAAACGGACGGGGTCATCGGTCCCTACGAGAAGGTCAATTGGGACGGGCGCTCGATCAAAGCGATCAGCGCCGTACTGCGAGGAACAGACGGCAAGGCGATCGGCGTGCTCTGCATCAACGCCGATGTCTCGGACTTTCACGCAGCACTCAGGACGCTCAACGCGCTCGTCCGCGTATCCGCAAGCGGCGACAAGCCGGAGAGCCTGTTCAAGGAGGACTGGCACGAGCGCGTCAACGAATATGTCCAGCAATGGACGACGGCGCGCGGGTTGACGATTTCGTCCATGAGCCGGACCGACAAGCAGGCGCTGGTGATCGCCCTTTCCGCAAACGGCGCCTTCGGCGGCAAGAACGCCGCTTCCTACATATCCCGCATCCTCGGCATGGGCCGGGCGACCGTTTACAAATATCTGAGCCAGGGCAATATCCCATGATCGTCATCGGTCGCGAAAAACTTGCTTCCCTGCCCTTGCTGACGCTGGCCGCACCGGCCATCCGCGACGCCTATATCGCGGTGACCGATGGCCGTGCCAACCTGCCGCCGGTCGGCTATCTGGCACTTCCCGGCCGCAACGCCGACTGCCATATCAAGTACGGTTACATCGAGGGCGATCCGATCTTCGTCGTGAAGATCGCCTCCGGTTTCTACGACAACCCCGCCAAAGGTCTGCCATCCAGCAACGGCATGATGGTTGCGATCTCCGCTGGGACCGGGGACGTGGTCGCGATGCTCGATGACAACGGCTTGTTGACCGATCTGCGCACCGGCATCGGCGGCGCGATCGCCACCATGGCGCTCTGGCGCAGCGATGCCCGAAAGATCGGCATCGTCGGCACCGGCACGCAGGCGCGCATTCAGATCCGGGCGCTCGCAGCGCTCTCGGCTCGGCCATTGCAGTTCACGGTCTGGGGCCGGTCGCCGGAAAAGACGGCTGCCGTGCTTGCCGATCTAGCGGACCTTGATCTTTCCATAGACGCTACAACCGACCTTGAAACGCTGTGCCGCCAATCCGATGCGATCGTGACGACGACGCCCTCCAGAGAATCGCTGATCCGGTCGGACTGGATCGCGCCCGGCACGCATATCACCGCCATGGGCGCAGATGCGCCGGGCAAGCAGGAGCTGGATGTGGCACTCGTCGCCCGCGCCGATCGCCGTATGACAGATCTCGCCGCGCAATGCCTGGACCATGGCGAGTTTTCCGCAGCCGCACAGGCTGGATTGATCGGCGAAGACGATTGCGTTGCACTCGGAGCAGTCCTTTCCGGTGCGGCACAGGGCCGACGCTCGGATCAGGACATCACCATCGCCGACCTGACGGGGATCGCCACCCAGGACATCGCCATCGCCCGTACCGTACTCGACGGACTCGGCCTGCTCGGGCCGACGGAAGGAACACGACCATGAACAAAGACGTCTTCGAGACGGCCGCGCAATCCGTCAGGGCGCGTCAGCGCATTCGCCCCTTCATCTATGAAACTCCGCTCATCCCGTCGCGTGTCACCGGACGACAAACGTCCTCGACCGTGCTGTTCAAGGCAGAGAACCTGCAACTGACCGGCTCGTTCAAGATCCGGGGCGCCGCCAGCAAGATGACGTCGCTGCCGAAGAACCAGCCGGTAATTACCGCTTCGTCCGGCAATCACGGCATCGGCGCTGCCCATGCGGCAAGCGCGATCGGCCAGAAGCTGACCGTGGTGCTGCCTGAGATCGTCAAGGCGGCAAAACTCGAGCGCATCCGGTCCTATGGCATCGACGTCATCCTCCATGGCGCGGAAACGGGGCTTGCCGAACATCATGCCCAGAAGCTGGCCGCATCAGAAGGGCTCGTCTACGTCTCGCCCTACAACGACGCCGACATCATTGCCGGACAGGGCACCATCGCACTCGAACTGCTCGAACAGGCCGAGCGCATCGACAACATATTCATCGCCATGGGCGGTGGCGGGCTGATCAGCGGCATCGGTTCGGTGCTGAAGAGTTTCAGCCCGCACACCCGCATCATCGGGGTTTCGGCCGCCAATTCCGCGGCGCTCGCCGCTTCGATGAAAGCGGGCCGCGTCGTCGAAACCGATCATCTCGACACGCTCGCCGAGGCGGTCGCCGGCGGTCTCGATGCCGACAGCCTGACGCTTGGGCTGGCGATGGCCGTGGTCGATGCGGTCGTCACCTGCACGGAAGCGGAAATCGAAGCGGCGATGCGTGACCTGCTCCTGAGCGAGCATATGTTGGTCGAAGGAGCGGCAGCGCTCGCGCTCGCCGGCTTTCGCCAGGTCGCCGAAAAATGCGCCGGCCAGACCAACGTCATCCTGCTTTGCGGCGGCAACGTCGATGGAGCGAGTGTCCTGCCTGCATTGCTTCGCCAGGCGCACGAGGCTTTTGAAACGACACAATCCTGGACGGAAACCCGTTTCGAACGTCTCCTGGAATTGCCCTAGAGACTGACGCGCTCGACATAGTAGCGCGGGATCTTCACCCGGTCGCGGTCGCGATAGAAGTCGATGCAGAAATCGACGAAGGCCTTGAAGCGTTTCGACACGTGCCGGCGGCGCGAATAGATGAGGTTGATCGCCGTCTGCGGCGAGCGCCAGTCTGAGAGCACCGGCTCCAGTAGCCCTGCCTGCCGCTCGGTCTCGACGAAGAAATCGGGCAGATAGGCGATGCCTTCGCCGGCAACCGCGAAATACTTGATCGTCCAGTAGTCGTTGGTGGTGCAGGTGGATGTCGGCAAAAGGTCCACTTCGTCCTTCACTGCCTGGGTCAGATACCAGGACTGCAGCCGCGTCGGTTGGCGGAAGACGAGACCGCGGTGGCCGGAAAGCTCATCAGGGGTTTGCGGCTGACCATGGCGGGCGATGTATTGCGGGCTGGCGAAAAGCCCGTAGGACGACACCGAGAGCCGTCGACTGATGTAATCGACATCCGACGGCTCGCCCCAGTGGAAGATACCGTCGAGCGCCTGCTCGGTGACATCGGAGAACGGCTGGCGCGAAGTCAGGAACACGACATCGAGATTGACCTGCGGATACTGCTGGCGAAAAGCGTAGAGCAGTTCCGACGTGATCGTCGTGCCGAATTCGCCTGTTGATCCCACCCGCAGCGTGCCCGCCACCTCCTGGCGCATCTCGGCCATAGCGGTTGCTGCATCGTCACAGTTCGACTGGATGAGCCGGGCGTAGCGCAGGAATTCGGCGCCGGCGTCGGTCACGTGCAACTGATGTCCTTCGCGCACGAAGAGCTCGATGCCGAACTCATCCTCCAATTGCCGGATCTTGTGGCTGAGCGTCGACTTGGGCAGCCGGTATCGCCTGGAAGCCGCTGAAATCGAACGGGAATCGGCGACTTTCACGAAGCAGTCGATGAGTGACAGGTCCATATTTCGTCCAAAATCTTGCACGATATGTCCAGAGATTAGCCTATTTCGGCCCATTGTGTAAACGAGTGGGAATTGGGAATATTCACTGGAGCTAAGGGAGAAGAGGTTCCAGTGAGCGATATCAGAGAATTCATTCGCGCCGCATCGGGCACCGGCGGTAAGGCAACGCTGGCGATCCGCGGCGGTCGGCTGGTCAATGTCGTGTCGGAAGAGATCTACCAGGCTGACGTCGCCATCTATGGCGAGCGCATCATCGCCGTCGGCGATATCGCTGACTACATCGGCCCCGAGACCAAGATCGTCGACGCGACCGGCAAGTACCTGACACCGGGCATGATCGACGGCCACCTGCATGTCGAATGCTCGAAGATGTCGCTGACGAGCTTCGCCAAGGCCGTCGTTCCACTCGGCACCACTTCGATCGTTACCGGCCTCGACCAGATCATCGTCGTCGGCGGCCCGGCTGCGGCGCGCGAATTCCTCGACGAGGCAAAGCAGACGCCGCTCAAGGTCTTCTGGGGCGCGCCGTGCAAGACGCCCTACACCATGCCACGCTCGACCGTCGGCCACTACTTCAGCCCCGCGGACCACCAGGCGACGCACCACTGGCCGGAATGCGTCGGCATCTGGGAGACGGTGCGCGAATTCATCCAGGAAGAGGACGCCGACGTGCTGGCGGCGCTCGAGCTTGCCGAAAAGAGCCGGCTTCCGGTTCTCGGCTGCTGCCCGATGACGCGCGGCGCCCGGCTCAACGGCTACCAGCAATCCGGCGTGCGCGCCGACCATGAGAGCTACACGCCGGAAGAAATGCTCGAAAAGCTGCGCGCCGGCATGCATGTGGTGGTGCGCGAATCCTCGATCTCGCACTTCCTTGCTGACAATCTACGCATCGTGACGGAAATGGGCGTGAAGGCGCTCCGCCGCATCAGTTTCTGCACCGACGACGTGGTGGCGAGCGACATCCTGAAGCGTGGGCACCTCGACAACATGGTGCGCATGGCAATCGCCATGGGTATCTCGCCGATGGCGGCGATCCAGATGGCGACGATCAACGGCGCCGATGCGCTGCGGATCGACGACAAGGTCGGCTCGATCTCGCCCGGCCGCGCCGCCGATATCCTGCTCGTCGACGACCTGCGCAATTTCAATATCGAAACCGTCGTCGCCAAGGGCGAGGTGGTCGCCCGCGGTGGCAAGATGGCGATCGAGCTGACGCCGCCGCAGCGCAGCGCAGCAATTCTCAACTCGGTCAAGGTGGCGCCGCTTCAGCCCGGCGACCTCAAGGTTGCCTATGACGGAGCCGGTGACACGGCGGAAGCGATGGCGATCGCCGTCACCCCGGAAAAGATCTTCGTGCGCACCCGCCGCGACGTGACGCTTGCCGTCAAGGACGGCCATGTGCTCGCCGACCCGGCAAGGGACGTGCAATACGTCACCGTCGTCGAACGCTACGGCAAGACCAGCAATCGTCCGGTCGCCTTCACTTCCGGCTTTGGCCTCAAGGAAGGCGCGATCGCCAGTTCCACCGCACCGGATGACAACAACATCATCTGCATCGGCGCCGATCTCGAGGACATGCGCATCGCCATCAACCACCTGATCGCCAACAATGGCGGTCAGGTCGTGGTCAGGAACGGCAAGATTGAAGCC
Source organism: Ensifer adhaerens (assembly GCF_028993555.1). Classification (NCBI taxonomy): domain Bacteria; kingdom Pseudomonadati; phylum Pseudomonadota; class Alphaproteobacteria; order Hyphomicrobiales; family Rhizobiaceae; genus Ensifer; species Ensifer adhaerens. Next base: position 2,080,173 of record NZ_CP118611.1, read on the forward strand.
TTCCTGCACCTGCCGATCGGCGGAATCGTCTCCGACATCGAGCCGGCAGAGATGGCGGCGCTGGAAGACCAGCTCGACGACGCGGCCCGCTCGCTCGGTTGCCCGCTGCCCTGGCCCTTCATGTACATGTTCGTGTTGCAGATCACGGCGATCCCGGAATACGCGATCACCGACCTTGGCGTCGTCGACTGCGTCGGGCTGAAGGTGATCTCGCCGTTTTCGCCCGCCAGCGGAGACGAGCGCGCCGAAGCCGCGGAATAGTGCTCAAGGAGGGGGCCGGTCATGCCGGCCCCCTCCGTCGTTTCAAAAAAGGGGAACAAAATGAACATTCAGAACAAGACCGTGGAGGCGGCGCCGGGCCCGGGGGGATCCTGGCTTCATGCGCTTCTTGACCGCTACTTCCAGATCTCGCGCTTCGGCTCCACCGTCCGTACCGAAATCCTTGCCGGGCTCACGACCTTTCTCGCTGCCTCCTACGTCATCGTCGTCAACCCATCGATCCTTGCACATGCCGGCATCCCGTTTTCGGCGGGTGTGACGGCAACGGTGCTCGTCAGCTTCATCGGCAGTTGCGCCATGGGGCTTTATGCGCGCAGCCCCATTCTTGTCGCACCGGGCATGGGCATCAATGCGCTCTTTGCCTACACCATGGTGGTCGGCGCCAAGGTGCCGCTTGAAGTCGCGCTCGGCTGCGTCTTCTGGGCCGGTGTGCTCTTTACCGTCATGGCCTTCTTCAACCTGCGCCAGACGATCATCGAGGCGATCCCGGTCGATCTGCGCTACGGCATCGCCTGCGGCATCGGCTTGTTCATCGCGCTGATCGGCCTGGAAAACGCCAAGTTCATCGTCGCCAATCCCGACACCATCGTCGGCCTGACCCAGTTCAACCCCGTCACCCTCACCTTCATCGCCGGTTTCGTGCTGACGGTTGCTCTGGTGGTGCGGCGGGTCCCCGGCGCGATGATGGCCGGCATGATCCTGACGACGATCCTTGCAATCCCGATCGGCCGCTGGTGGGGCGATGGCAGCGCATTCTCGCCGGAGACGCCCGACGTCCACACGCTGGTCAACTGGAGCGGCTTCTCCGCTGCACCGGATTTCAGCTTCGTCGGTCAGATCGATCTGTTGGGCGCGCTGAACCTGATCTACCTGCCGTTCATCTTCGTCTTCCTCTTCACCAACTTCATCGAGGCACTCTCGACCTTCCTCGGTCTTGCGGAAGCGGCCGACCTCAAGGACGAAACCGGCATGCCGCGCAACATCCGCGAATCCATGCATGTCGATGCGATCGCGGCGTTGATCTCGGCCCCGCTCGGCACGAGCCCCGCGACCGTCTATCTCGAATCCGGCGCCGGCATCCAGCAGGGCGGCCGCACCGGCCTCGTCGCGCTTGTCGCCGGCGTGCTGTTCCTGCCGTTCCTGTTCCTGTCGCCGCTCCTGTCGCTGGTGCCGGCGGTTGCGACCGCGCCGGTGCTGATCCTCACCGGTCTCTTCATGTCCGAGCCGATCAGCAACATCCGCTGGAGCGCGCTCGACGAGGCGATCCCCGCGTTCCTCGCGATCGTCTTGATACCGCTCACCTTCTCGATCACGCTCGGTCTGTCGCTCGCGATCATCGCCTATGTGCTGATCAAGCTGGTCTGCGGCCGGGCCGGCGATGTAAGACCGGTCATGTGGTTCGTCGCGCTGCTCGCCGCAGCGCTCGTCGCCCAGACCCAGTAAGCCTCTCGGCGCTCTCGCTCCCGTTCATGGAATGGATCGGGAGCGCCGGCACTGCCCCATTCGAAGGAAACCAACATGCTTCAATCCTGGTCGAGAACCGCACCCGAACTGGTCGACGTCGCAATGGGCCGGAAGCCCGCCGATCTGGTGATCCGCAACGGCAAATGGGTCAACGTCTATTCCGGCGAGATCATTGCGGGCACCGACATCGCCGTCAAAGCCGGCCGCTTCGCCTATGTCGGCCCGGACGCGAGCCACACGATCGGCGCGGAGACCAAGGTCGTCGATGCCGCCGGCCGCTATCTCGTGCCTGGCCTTTGCGACGCGCACATGCACGTCGAAAGCGGGCTCGTCACCGTCACTGAATTTGCCCGCGCCGTCATTCCGCACGGCACCACCACCATGTTCATCGACCCGCACGAGATCGCCAACGTGCTTGGCCTCGATGGCGTACGGCTGATGAACGAAGAGGCGCAGAGCCTGCCGGTCAACGTGCTCGTGCAGGTGCCGAGCTGCGTGCCGAGCGCGCCCGGACTTGAAACTGCAGGGGCGGAACTGTCAGCGCATGATGTCGCCGAGGCGCTCGCCTGGCCGAACGTCATCGGCCTTGGCGAGATGATGAATTTCCCCGGCGTCGCCGCCAACGATCCGAAGATGGTGGCCGAGATCGCAGCCACCCAGGATGCTCGTCTGACCGTCGGCGGACACTATGCCTCGCCGCATCTCGGCCGCGAGTTCCACGCTTACGCCGCCGGCGGCCCCGCCGACGACCATGAGGGCACGACCGCCGAAGACGCGATCGCCCGCGTGCGCCAGGGCATGCGCGCCATGCTGCGCCTCGGCTCGGCCTGGTTCGACGTGGCAGCTCAGGTCAAGGCCATCACCGAATCCGGCCTCGACCCGCGCAACTTCCTGCTCTGCACCGACGACAGCCATTCCGGCACGCTTGTGCACGACGGGCACATGAACCGGGTGGTGCGCCACGCCATCGCGCAAGGGCTGAAGCCGATCACCGCCATCCAGATGGCAACGCTCAATACCGCCCAGCATTTTGGCCTCGAGCGCGAGATCGGCTCCATCGCACCCGGCCGCCGAGCCGACCTGATCGTGACGTCCGATCTTGCAGCCCTTCCGATCGAGATGGTCTTTGCCCGTGGGGAACTGATGGCCGAAGGCGGTGCGCTGGTGCGCGACATCCCGGCCTATGTCTATCCGGAGAGCGCGCGCAACACGGTCCATCTCGGCCGGATGCTGGCCGCCGCGGATTTCGACATCCCGTCGAATGCGCGCGCGACGCGGGCCCGCGTGAACGTGATCGGCGTGGTTGAGAACCAGGCGCCGACGCGGGCGCTTGAGGCTGAGGTGGCGATCGAAAACGGCCTCGTGCAGATGGATGGCGCCAACGACATCTGTCAGATCGCGCTCGTCGAACGCCACCGCGGCACCGGCGACGTGGTCAACGCCTTCGTCTCCGGTTTCGGCTACGACAGCGATTGCGCCATGGCCAGCACGGTCGCACATGACAGCCACCAAATGATCGTCGTCGGCACGAACAAGGCTGACATGGCCAAGGCCGCCAATCGGCTGCACGAGGTCGGCGGAGGCATCGTCGTCATCAGGGAAGGCCGCGAGTTGGCCCTCGTCGAGCTTCCCGTCGCCGGCCTGATGTCCGATCAGCGCGCCGAAGTGGTTGCCGAAAAGGCGGCAGCCATCGTCGAGGCGATGCGCGCCTGCGGCTGCCAGCTGAACAACGCCTACATGCAGCACTCGCTGCTGGCGCTCGTCGTCATTCCGGAGCTCCGGATTTCGGACAAGGGTCTGATCGACGTGCGGACCTTCCAGAAGACCGATGTGATCCTGAGCACGCGCTGACCCGCTTTCACGATTCGGCCGCCAGTACTGGCGGCCGTCTCTGGCCGCGAAGCGTCAAATGGCCCTGCGTACCAGCGAGGGAGAAGCAGCCGCCAGCCAATCCCCCGGTTTCTTCGTTTATGGTTAATCCAAACCTGACGGTGAGCATTCGTTCCATTTACCCGCCCAAATCAGCCGTTCGTCGACCCCGCACAGCAAACGCCCGCGCCCCAAGGCGCGCTCTCGGCAGCTGTCCTGCAATGGGATGACGACGCGGACGACACCCAAGCGCTCTCTCGAAACGTCACCAAATTGCATGCAATAATGGTAAATGATACAAGAAGGCACTTATATACAACCGTGCAGGGCAATGGCGCCGCGCCAGGCCCATGACGTTCCGAAGCGAGGTTTCCACAGGCGGTACACAAGCGTGCGGCAAGGGCATTGACCCGGATGCGTCGCGCGATAGCTTTGGAGAAGGACGAGCCACGCCGAAATTCCGTGCGTGCAGTGTCCGCAGGGGGCGCGACGCTTGCTGCCCCCGAGCGCGTTCGGAACAGAAAGGGAAAGGCAAGCATGCCGGACACTGATGCAACCTCGTCTGCTTCAGCTTCAGTGCAGGATCCCGTCGCGGCCAACGCCGATGAAATCCTTTCGTTCTATGACGAGGCCTTCCACCTGACGAGTGCTTCGCCGGCGCTCCAGGAAACCTATGAGGTCGGCACGCTGGTCGATGCAACCTTGTGGCACCTCTATCCGGAACTGCTTGCTCCCACCTCCAAGGCGACGGTCGCGTCCGTGATCGCAAGCGGCGTGCCCCGAAGCGTCGAAGTCATCGACGCCAACACCAAGTCCCGGCGCACGCTGCTGGTCTTCCGCGCCCTGCGCGGCATCGGCGTTCTCGAAACGAGTGGTCGCTCGACGCGCCGCGAGGTCGGCAGCCATGGCGAGAGTGAGCGCGCGCTGCTTCTGCACCAGGCAACGCACGACGTTCTGACGGGCTTGCCCAATCGCCGGCAATTCAGCGACGACCTGCAGAACATTCTGCCGACGCCCGGCGAGAAGCTCGCGCTGATGCAGATCGACCTCGACGACTTCAAGCCGGTCAACGACACGCTCGGCCACGGCGCTGGTGACGCAGTGCTCAAGATGGCGGCGGAGCGCATCCGCGGCGCGCTCCGCGACGGAGAGGTCGCCTATCGCCTCGCCGGCGACGAATTTGCCGTCATCCAGCGCCACAGCGACCAGCCGACGGATGCCGAGTATCTGGCCGAAGCCTTGATCCAGGCGTTCAATGAACCGTTCACGATCGACGGAATTTCCGTGTTTGTCGGCGCCAGCATCGGCATCGCCATTGCCCCCAATGACGGCAACGAGATCGAACAATTGATGAAGGCGGCGGATATCGCCCTCTATGCCGCCAAAAAGGACGGCCGAGGCCGAGCGAAGACCTTCAGCCGCTCGATGCTGATCGTACTCGAACAGCGCGAAATGCTGCGCCGCAGCCTGCGAACGGCGCTCCAGGACAGGCAGTTTTCCATCGAATACCAGCCGCTCGTCGAACCGCCGTTCTCGATCGTCGGATTTGAGGCGCTGGTGCGCTGGCACCATCCGCTTGTGGGCGTCATCCCGCCGAATGTCTTCATTCCGATGGCGGAGGCCGACGGACTGATGAACGAGATCGGTCAATGGGTGCTGGAAGAGGCCTGCAGGCAGGCCGCCACCTGGCCGTCGCACTTTACCGTCGCCGTCAATCTGTCGCCGGCCGAATTCCTGCGGGAGGGACTGACCGACCGCATCGCCCAGGCGCTCGACATGGCTGGCCTCAGAGCTGACCGACTCGAGTTGGAAGTTACGGAAACGGTCCTGCTTGAGCGCACCACCAACAACCTGGACACGCTGAATACCCTGAACGTGCTGGGCATCCAGATCTCGCTCGACGATTTCGGCACCTTCTACTCCTCGCTCAGCTACCTCAAGAACTTCCCCTTCGACACGATCAAGATCGACCGATATTTCATCAAGGATCTCGAGAGCGACGAGAAGAGCCAGACAATCGTTCGATCGATCATCGGGCTTGCGCATGGCCTTGGCATGCGGGTTACCGCCGAAGGCGTGGAAACGGTGGGACAGGCGGTCTGGCTCCGAAAGGAGGGATGCGACCGGCTGCAGGGCTATTTCCTGGGCATGCCCATGCCGGCAGAAGCGATCGGCGCCTATCTCCGCCGGTCGTCGGCAATGGCGACACTCTAGCCGCATCCGTGCGTTGCGCGCCGTGAAACGCGGCGCAAAACCTGGGTTGCTTACGTGCAAAATCCGGGGGCTCAGTGGTTACAAATCATTATAGAAAGTGCTTTATGGCCGTTGCAGAGTTCGGGGTGCGGAGGACATTGCTGCATGGGTGCAACTGTCAATAAGACCACGGAAACGGCTTTCGAGCCCTTGCTGCAGTTCGATATGGAGATGGAAGATTTCCTCTCGGATTGGCATCACTGCGACCATGTTTCAAGCTACCTCGCCCGCATGATCAGCCACAACAGAACAGATCCGGTGCGGCATTCGAACTTCTTCTCCTCCGCCTTGAACGAGCTTCTCGAAGTTTCGTTTCGCGGCGGCACCACCGACGGAAAGATCGGCCTGTCGATCTACCGCCAAGGCGCCACGGAACGGGTTCAGCTTAACTTCCCATGCCCGCCTGGTCAGGTGCGCTTCTATCGCGAGGCGGTATCGAGAACCCGTGAAAGCGACGCCCAGGCCCGTTATCTCGACGCCATTTCCAACGATCTTGCCCCAAGCCGGGAATCGGTGCTTCTGGACCTCGCGCTCAACTATGACGCCCGCCTCCGGCTTGACGAGGATGCGGCTCCGGCAATCACCCTGATCGTGGATCTTCCTCTTGAAGGAATGGTGAGTTGATCGCAGCGGGCCTTACTCAGCGCTTCAAGGTCGCCTTCGATCCGAACAGCCAGATCTTCTCGCTCGCAGGAACGATCCGGCCGCGTTCAATCGATGAAATCGCCGAGAGCATTCACGCGCTGCGGGAAGCGATCGATGCGGTGCGCGGCGTTCTCTACATCGATGTGAAGCGCCTGATCCAGATGAACAACACGGCCTTCCAGGCCTTCATCCGGGTCGCCCTCGATGCCTGCCGCGAGCGGTCGGACCTGCGCCTGATCATCATCACTTCAAGCGTGGTCGGCTGGACGACGCGCATGTTCCGGCACCTGAGCACGATCGAGCCGCAGATCTCCGTCGAGGTCTACGACTCGATGTTCTATCCCGGCCAGAGCTTCGTCGAGGATACGAGCTTCATTCCCATCCTCCGCGCGCAGACGAAACTGACCTGGCGCCACGAGCGCACCATCCTGCCGCGCCACGGCATGCGGCCCGGCATCGCCGTGGCCGACATCTGTTGCGGCATCGGCGATTTCGCCGTGCTCGCGCAGAAGGAGTTTCAGCCGGCGCGGATCGTCGCCCTCGACCACTCGAAGCCGAGCCTCGCCTATGCCCGCAATGTGGCGGCGGAGTTCGGCGTAACGGGTATCGAATATACCTACGGCGACGCGTCGGAGATGCTACTCGAGGACAACCAGTTCGACTTCGTGACCTGCCGCCACTCGCTGCAGATCTTCAATCAGCCGGAGCTGCTTCTCAAGGAGCTCTTTCGGATCGTGAAGCCGGGCGGCCGCGTCTACATCACCAACGAGAAGAACTCGCACTGCCTCGGCGAGCCACGGGCGCAAAGCATCCAATGGACCTACAATGAGCTCGCCAGGCTTTTGAGCCATTTCGAGATGGACGTGGAACTCGGGCCGAAAAGCCGGCGCTATCTCGCCGACGCGGGCTTCGACGACATCCTGGTCGAATCCTTCATGGTCACCAATCTGGACGGTGACCCCCAGGATTTCGCCGACATCATCGCCGGCTGGGAGAAGATGTTTGCGGCGATGGCTGCAAGACACGGCGAAGCACCCGAATTCATCGACCGTTTTCGCCAGGGCTTCCAGGATCACATCTTCGCGGCACTGCATCCGAAGGGCTATGCGGGCTGGCCGATCTGGGCAGCATCCGGGCGCAAACCACTATGAGCGCAAGCAATATCCAACAGCCTCGGTTCGGTTTGAGATCCTTTCGCGCCAAGTTCGTGCTGGTCGTCGGCAGCGCCGTGCTCTTCGACCTCCTGCTGACAGGCGGCCTGGCGCTCTGGAATGTTCAAAGATTGTCGCGTGATGCGACAACGGAGGTCGGACAGGGCCTGCAAAAGGCCAACGAAGATTACATGCTCACCTATGCGGAATCGACGGCCGCGCGGGTTGATCTTCTGCTCGGCCAGGTGCACGCCGACGTCGCCACGCTCGCGGGCGTGCTCCAGGCGCAGATCGATCGCCCCGTGCGCAGGTCCGATGTCGGAGAGGCACTGGCGCGGCACGCACCGGAATCCGTTACCGTCACCTACGATCCGAAAGGTGGGTGGGCGCAGAACCTTCGGGGACCGCTCTCGAGCGTAAGCGTTTGGAGCTATCTCCTTGGCCCCGACCACCGGCCATTGCCCGAGGTGCAGACCGATATCGAGAACAGCGCCGTTCTCGATCTGGTTGCTCCTGCGCTGCTTGAGCACGGCCGCTCCAAACTGCAGATGTACTACGTCGGACCAAAGGAGCGGCCGATCTTGCGGATGGCGCCCTATGCCGATCAGGCGCAGACGTTCGACCGTCTCTACCCCGGTCACAACGAGGCCAACTTCTGGAACTTCTTCTTCCCCGGCCTCTACGAGTCCTGGGAGGGATGGGCGAAGTCTCCGAGCCTCAGGCCCGTCGCAGCCGATACCACGCAAACGGCACCTTATACGGATGCCGCCTCGGGGAAACTGATCGTCAGCTTCTTCCAGCCGCTCTGGACGCGCGACCGCAAGGGTGTCGCCGGGGCGACCGGAACCGATATCACGCTCGACCAGCTGGCCGAGGTTGTCGAAAGCGTCAAAGTCGGCGACAGTGGCTTCGGGTTCCTGGTGATGTCCGACGGCAACGTGCTTGCCATCAATCCGGTCGGCGAAAAGGTGATCGGCCTGCAGCGTTCGAGCGACACTGGTGGACAAGGCGTCACCGGGTTGGAGCGCTCGCTGCGCCGCAGCATACAGCCTGCGATCGCAGAGCTGCCGCTTGGCGCCGATGGCGCCATTCAGCGGGTGCTGCTCGACGAGAGCGGTGAGAAGGTCCCCTATCTCATTGTCCTGAAGCAGCTCGAGCCCGAGAACTTCTGGGTGTCCGGTCCGGTGCGCCGCGAGACCATGTCGATCGGCATCGTCGTGCCCGAGCGGGAAATCTATGCCTCACTGTTTGCGGCGCAGGCGAGTATCTCTGAAGCGACGAACCGCATCCTTGTCTATCAAATCCTGGCCCTGCTCGCCTCGCTGCTGTTCGTCACGCTCGCCGTGTTCGGCATTTCCAAGCGGGTTACCCGCGGCATCAGCGCGCTTGCCGGAGCGGCAACCCGCATCGAGGCCAAGGACTATTCCGTCCGGGTGCCCATCACGACGCGCGACGAAGTCGGTGAAGCCGGTATCGCCTTCAACCGCATGGCCGAAGAGATCAGCTACCACACCGAGAACCTCGAAAACCTGGTGACCGAGCGCACCAAGCAGCTCGAGGACGCCAATCATCAGATTTCGACGCTGAATACCCAACTGCGCAGCGAGAACCTGCGCCTTGGCGCCGAACTCGCCGTCGCCAAGCAGATCCAGATGATGGTGCTGCCGAAGGCCGGCGAGCTCGCGGAAATCGCCGATCTCGAAATCGCCGCCTATATGCGCCCGGCCGACGAGGTGGGAGGCGACTACTACGATGTGCTGCGCGACGGCGAGCGGCTGAAGATCGGCATCGGCGACGTGACCGGTCATGGCCTTGAAAGCGGTGTGCTGATGCTGATGGTGCAGTCCGTCGCCCGCGCGTTGCAGGAAGCCGGCGACATGGATCCGGAGGAGTTCCTCAACCGCCTCAACCGCGCCATCTACAAGAACATCGTGCGGACCAATACCGACAAGCATCTGTCGTTGGCCTTCCTCGACTACGACGATGGCCGCCTGACGCTGTCGGGGCAGCACGAGGAACTGATCGTCGTGCGCAAGGGTGCGGAAATCGAGCGCATCGACACGCTCGACCTCGGTCTGCCGATCGGCCTGGAAGCGGACATTTCGCGCTTTGTTGCCACGCGCGAAATCTCCTTTGGCCGCGGCGACATGATCGTGCTGCACACGGACGGCGTGACCGAGGCGGTGAACGCCAAGGGCGAGCTTTTCGGCATCGAGCGGCTTTGCGAGAGCGCCGGAAAACGTTACGGGCAGAGCGCCGAAGACGTCAAGACAGGTATCATCGTGGACCTGATGGCGCATATCGGCAAGCAGAAGATTTACGACGACATCACGCTCGTCGTCATGAGACACAGGTGATCAGATGACCACGCTCTACGGACTGGCGGACCTGACGATCGGCGCCCACCAGAGAATGACGCGGCTGCGCCTCTATGACGGGCCGCTTGATCTCAGCTGGAAGCATTGCGCCATGGCTTCGGATCTCGTGGCCGAACTTGCAGCGCTGCGCTACCGCGCCTCGCACAACACCTACCGCGAAGTCCGGCACAACATCGGCTACCTGACCAATGAACTGGTGGAGAATGCGGTGAAGTTCCGTGCCTCCGGAGCCGTTATGGTAGAAGCCGCTCTGGAAGCAAACAGTTTCCGAACGAAAGTGTCCAACGTCATCGGCAACGAGGCGGCTGCTCGCTTTCAGGACCTGCTTTCCGAGATCGCAGACGGCGACCCCGGAGACCTGCTCATCGAGCGCATCGAAGCCAATGCAACCGGGCTCGGCAAGAGCGGCTCGGGGCTTGGTCTTTTGACGCTGATGAGCGATTATGGCGTTCGTTTCGCTTGGGTTTTTGGTGCCCAGGGGGACGACGGCGAAACCTCGCTGGAGACCTATGCCTCCATCGCGGTCCCAGACCTCTCGAACTGATGAGCCGGTGAATATGGAAAACAGGGACGAAGAAGAATATCGCGTTTGGTCCGAAGGCAACGATATCCATTTCGAAGGCACGATGCGGCTGCCGGGAACGGAAGCCTATGCCCCGATCTTCTCGACCGTCATGGGCGTACTTGAAACCGAGCCCGAGCACGTCACGATCGATCTGACCGAATTGCAGTTCCTGAATTCGTCCGGGATCAACCTGCTCGCCAAGCTGACGATCGAGGCACGCAATCGCCCGAACGTGCAGTTGACGGTGCGCGGAACCTCCGAGATCCCGTGGCAATCGAAATCCTTGCCGAACCTCAAGAAGCTGCATCCCGGCCTCGACCTGAGGCTCAACTGAGATAGCCGGTTCGGTCGCGCTGCGGCTCATGCACGCCGATCTTCATGCCAGTGCTCCCGGTCTCTCTACCGGCAGCGCTGACTATTGCTTATCCGAAAAGACCGATATCAGCGGAAGAACCCAACGCGGCTCGGCCCTCCGCTGCGCCTTACCCCGATTGACTCGCGTCTCAACTCGGCCTATCCATCAAATCATCTGATGACTTGATGAGCAGACGATGCAGCCGATCAATCGCACCAATCTCGCCGAGAGCACGGCCGAAAGCCTGCGCATGGAAATCCTCAGTGGCCGCTGGGCGGTCGGTGAGCGTATTCCGAACGAAACGGCCCTCACCGAACTGCTCGCCGTCAGCCGCGGCACCGTGCGTGAAGCCGTCCGGGTCCTGATCTCGAAGGGCCTTCTCGACGCCCGCCAGGGCTCCGGCACCTATGTCCGTTCCACCGTCGACGCCTCGGACGCTCTCGACCGGGTCAAACGCACCGGTCTGCGCGACCAGTGGGAGGCACGCGCGGCACTCGACGTCGAGGCGGCACGGCTGGCGGCACTGCGTCATACGCCTGAAGACCTTGAGCGCATGTCCAGGCTGCTCGCCGCCCGCGGCACGGTGGCCGACGGCGGACGCGACGCCTTCGGCCAACGCGACATCGCCTTCCACAGATCGATCGTCGAGGCATCGGGCAACAAGGCGATCGTCGAGCTCTATGACTTCTTCACCTCGGCCATCCTCGAAACCATCCACTCGACCCTTCGCGGCGACCTGCCCGAACCGGACGACAAGGCGCATGCGGCGATCGTCGAAGCAATCGCGTCCGGTGATCCGGACAAGGCCGCTGCCTCCGTCCGGGCGTTCATGGCCCCCGTCCTCGCTGAACTTGATCGGCTTCTCATCCAATGAACCAGACGTTTCGTGACCCCCACAAGGCCGAGGCCGCCGAACCACTCGGCCCCGAAGACCAGCTCATCGACGCCGAGGCCGACAGCCTGCCGGCACCGCAGCCACCGGTCTTGAGCCACGGCGCCCGCATCCTTCTCGGTGTGAGCCTCGTCCTGATCGCCTTCAACCTGCGGCCACTGTTTTCAAGCCTCTCGGTGCTGCTGCCCGAGGTGATGCAGGCGACCGGCCTGTCCACCGCTGGCGCCAGCGTGCTCACCACCCTGCCGGTGGTCTGCCTCGGCATCTTCGCGCCGCTCGCACCCAAACTTGCGCAACGCTTCGGCGCCGAGCGCACGCTTCTTGGCGTGCTGTTGCTGCTGACGCTCGGCACGGGGCTCCGCGGTGTGCAGTCCGTTCCGTTGCTGTTCATCTCAACCTTTGCCGCCGGTGCGGCGATCGCGATCGGCAACGTTCTCCTCCCCGGTCTCGTCAAGCGTGACTTTGCCGATCGGGCTGCGATGATGACGGGCCTCTACACCATGGCACTCTGCGCCGGCGCGGCCAGTGCCGCCGGCCTTACTTTGTCGATCGAGCACCATGTCGTCGGCTCCTGGTCCGGCGCACTCGCCGCCTGGGCGGTGCCGGCTCTGATCGTGCTTCTGATCTGGGCGCCGCAGGCGCTGCGCGGCAAGGCACAGGCCCGCCACAGCGGTTTCCGCGTCGTCGGCCTCTGGCGTGATCGGCTTGCCTGGCAGGTGACGCTGTTCATGGGTTTGCAGTCGGCGCTTGCCTATTGCGTCTTCGGCTGGATGGCTCCGATCCTTCGCGAGCGCGGCCTTGATGCCGCAACCGCCGGCGCAGTCGTCTCTGCCTCGATCATGATGCAGGTCGTTACCTGCCTGCTCGTGCCCTCCTTCGCCGTCCGGCGCCGGGACCAGCGCGCCGTCTGCGTGGCGCTCGTGGCCGCTGCCGTCATTGCCCTCATCGGCATCCTTTTCGCGCCGCTGTCGACGGTGCTCGTCTGGGCCGTTCTTCAAGGCATCGGCCAGGGTGGCCTGATTGCCGCAGCGATGACCCTCATCGTGCTGCGCTCGCCCGACTCCCATGTCGCTGCGCATCTCTCCGGCATGGCCCAAGGCGTCGGCTACGTGCTCGCCGCCATCGGCCCGCTGCTCGTCGGCTTCATTCGCAGCTGGACCGGCAGCTTTACGGCCAGCGCCGTTCTCTTCATCGCCCTTGGCACCGGCGCGGCGATCATGGGCTTGGGCGCCGGCCGGGCACTGCACGTTGGCGCACGGACCATCCGGGTGGACGACCGCTAAGGCAGGCGGCGGCCTCTCGGCTATTGGCAAGCATCAATTTCATCAGGCTCCACCTCCGTGGTGGAGCCCTTTCCTGTTGGCCTCCGGGCTTTGCATCACGCTGCAACAGCTGCCGGTTGGTACCGCGGCGCCGGTCGGAAGGTCAGCGCGATCAGGAATGCGCCGAGGCCGATGCCCCAGGAACCGACGTAGAGCCACGTGTAGCTTGCCATCGCATCGTAAATCATGCCGCCGGCGATCGGTCCCGTCGCCATGCCCAGACTGCCGGCCATCGCCGTTCCACCGATCACCGTCCCCATCATCCGCAGGGGGAAATTCTCGCGGGCGAGCACGGCATAGAGCGGCATGACGCCCGCATAGATGAAGCCGAACAGGGCGGCGACGGCGTAGAACGAGCCAAGCCCCGCGGCAAAGACATAGGCCAGCGCCCCAAAGGCCTGGGCAAGCAACCCGAGAACCAGCACGCGCTTTGCCCCGAACCGGTCGCCGAGCAGCCCGAAGACCACGCGTCCGCCCATGCCGGCCAACCCCTCGACGCTATAGATCGACACGGCCGCCATCACGGGAATACCGCAGGTAATGGCATAGCTCACCGTGTGAAAGATCGGGCCGGAATGGGTGGCGCAGCAGAAGAAGTTTGTCAGCAGCAGGATGATGAACAGCGGCGACTTCAGCACCTGGCTCGTCGTCATCGACGATTGCGCCTCATCCTCAGGCGAAGCCGCGGCAGCGCCGCCGGCCAGTGCCGGCGCCTGGCGAACGAGAAGCGACACCGGGATCATCACGACGGCGACGACGACGGCGATGATCTGTAGCGCGGTTCTCCAGTCGTAGTCAGAGACGAGCCACGCGGCAAACGGCGACATCGTCATTGGCGCCATGCCCATGCCGGCCGAAACGAGCGACACGGCAAGGCTCCGGTGCGTATCGAACCAACCGGTGACGCAGGCCATCATCGGCGCGAAGATCGCCGCTGTTGCTGTGCCGACGACAACGCCGAAAACGATCTGAAAGGCGATCAGCGAGGTCGCCCAGCTTGCCGCCATCAGGCTGACAGCCAGAAGCACCGAGCCGATGAGAACGATCGGCCGTGCACCCCAACGATCGGAGAGACTGCCCCAGGCGATGCTGGCGAAGGCCATCGCCAGGAAGCCGATGGTCATGGCACTGGAGACCCCGGTGACGGACCAGCCGGTATCCCGCGAGATCGGCAACAGGAACACCGGTAGCGAGAACATCGCGCCGATCGCCAGGCAGCCAAGCAGGCCGCCAGCTGCCACGATAACCCAACGATAATGCGAATTGGTCATTGCAATCTCCAATGAAAGAACACAAGGGGCAAAACGGCTTCAATTGGCGGCTTTTCCTTGGGTTCGGTTGGTTATTGACCGGCATTTCCGCCGATAGGCTAAATGTCTTCCTTCCGCGCGACAGGCATCTGCCGTTCGGTTCTGAACCAATCTCCAATACGTGACCTGATGCCTTGGCTTCGGTCACAGAGTGGCGTTCGGCTCCCGGCTTCCCATTCTCCTTGAAGAGCGCAGCCCAGTCCTGCCGGGCTCGCTAGACTGCAATCAGGACAGCCGGGATATCGTTGACGCGCTTTCCATGGGGCCGGTGTCGCGCCGCTCGTAGGCGCGCTGGTCACGCAGGATCTGGAAGGCGATCGTCAAAAGCTTGCGCGCGATGGCAACCCGCGCCTTGTTCACTCCTTTGAACTTCAAGTGGTCGTACTGGGCGCGCAGCTCAGGATCGCTGGCGATGGCGGGGGTGACCGCCTCGACGAACGCCCAGCGCAACCATTTATTGCCCTGCCTGATGATCTTGCCGTGGTAGGTCTTGCCGCCACTCGAATAGGTCGATGGTACGAGGCCGGCATAGGCGGCCAGCTTCTTCGGGGTGCGGAACCGGCTGATATCATCGATCTCCGCATCGATCAGCCGGGCGAAGAACTCGCCGATGCCGGGGATCGTCTTCAACAGCCTGACATCGCCATTGCCCTTGGTCATCGCCCGGATCGTTGCTTCCGCCTGCTTGATCCGCACGTCAATGTCGCCAATGAAGGCGAGGCCACGGTCGATCTGGATACGGTCGATCGCTGAGACCTCAATCTGCGCCAGCTGGCTGCGGCCGGCCTTACCAAACAGGTCCCCAAGCGTCTTCAACTGCGCCGTCTGTTCCGGATAACGATCAAACACCGTGACTATGCGGTTCTTCGTCATCGTGCGCAGCCGCACGTAAAACATCCGCTCGCGCAGCGCGACACGCAACTCGCGGGCCTTGTCGCTCGGTGCCCAGGCCTGTGGCACCAGGTCGGCCCTGAGCAGGTGTGCCAGCACGGTGGCGTCGATCTTGTCGGTCTTGATCTTGGCGTCGGCGATCGCCTTGACCTTCAACGGATGGGCGAGAACGACATCGTCACAAATGTCGTCGAGCCAGTCGTAGATCACCATCCAGTTGCGCGTTGCCTCGACAACCGCATGGCTATTCTCGCGATAGCGTTCGAGAAAGCTGCCCAGCGACTGGCGGTCGTTCTTCACCCGGCCGGATCTGAGCGTCTTGCCGCCCGAATCCTGCACCACCAGGTGGCTGTAGGATTTGTGGTAGTCGACGCCGATATGGTATTCATAGGACGCAGTCATGCTTCCAACTCCCGTGTTGAGATCTCCAAAACCCCAACAGGATAAGCCGACAGGCTGGAAGCGTGACTGTCCCTCGATCATCACCTGCATCTCAGTGATCCGTTCTCTCAGTGGGCGGGCACTCTTTCATGCCACCTCCTTGGTGGCGCCCGACTGCCGGCAGCGCCGATAACGTGCAAACTGATCGCGCAGCAGGTCGAAAGTGCAGAGCGCTTCCCTTGCTGGTTGCTGTAAGACGCAGGCGCTGGACGAAAGCCGACATCCCATTTGCAGAATTTTATAAGTATTGCAGGTTCGCCTGGCGTCACGCGGCACACCGTTGACCAGATCTGATCCAGGCCACTTGATTGTGCCTCGAAGGTCCTCTCTGTTGTCCCGTACCGGTTGAGCAATAGATAGAGGCCGAAGCACTGTTGGGGGGAGTGACAAGTGTGACGGGATTTCGATGGATTCGCTGATCACCGCGGCAGGCCAGGCGCTGGCGGCTGGAGACCTGCTCGGAGCGCTGAAGCGTGTCGCCCTGCGCGACGACCCGCCGGCACTGGCGCTTCGCGGTATCGCGATGGCTCAGCTTGGAGATCTCGGCCGCGCCAAGACGCTGTTGAAGGCGGCCGCGCGCGGCTTCGGCCCTAAGGAGGCCGTGGCCCGTGCGCGATGCATCGTTGCCGAAGCGGAAATCGCGATCGTCTCGCGCGATCTCTCCTGGCCGACGAAGGCGCTGGATACCGCCCGCGCAACGCTCGAGGCCCATGGAGACACCCTCAATTCCGCTCACGCTCGCAATCTTGGCGCCCGGCGCCTGCTGCTTCTCGGCCGTCTCGACGAAGCCGAACACCTGCTTGCCGGCGTCGATCCAAGCCGGCTAACGCCGCCAGCGAGAGCCACACACGAGCTCGTGGTTGCCGGCATCGCCGTTCGCCGACTGCAGACGGGCGCTGCTGCTAGCGCTTTCGCCAGGGCAAGCGAGGCGGCGCAAGCAACAAGCATTGCGGCGCTGATCGCGGAAGTCGAAGGCGCGGCCGCCATCCTGAAGACGCCGGCCGCCCGGCTCCTGAGTAGGGGAGATGAGCGCCTGCTGCTGCTGGAGGACGTCGAAACTCTGCTCGCTTCCGGCGCCCTTGTCATCGACGCCTGCCGAAACATCATCCGGTGCGAAGCCTCCGCCGTTCCGCTTGCATCGCGGCCGGTGCTCTTTGCGCTGACGCGCACACTTGGAGAGGCATGGCCAGGCGACGTCTCGCGGCGCACCTTACTCGCCCGTGCCTTCGGGGCGAAACATGTCGACGAATCCCACCGGGCACGACTGAGGGTCGAGATCGGCCGGCTACGCGACGAACTCCGTGCCTTCGCGAACATCAGCGCGACCAGCGACGGCTTCCGGCTGGTTCCACATGGCGACCACGCGGTCGCGGTGCTTGCGCCGCCGGTCGATGAACGACATGCGGCGGTGCTGGCACTGCTTGGTGATGGCGAGGCATGGTCGAGCTCCGCGCTCGCCATCGCGCTTTCCTTGAGCCCGCGCACCGTGCAAAGGGCGCTCGAAGAGCTTTCCTCGGAAGGCAAGGCCCTGCCGGTGGGTCGCGGACGCGCGCGACGCTGGGTGATCCCGCCTGTACCGACATTCCCGACAATCTTGTTACTCCCCGGTCCACTGCCAAGCGATTAGGATTGAGACCATGAAAAAATCCGAAGCCGAAATCCTCCGCGAGTATGGCCCCTTCCCGGGAGCAGACCACGTCCATGGCGTCACCTTCGACGGCCGGAACGTCTGGTTTGCCTCGGGCGACAAGATCAATGCGCTCGACCCGGAAAGCGGCAGCACCGTTCGCTCGATCGACGTCGCGGCTCATGCCGGCACTGCTTTTGACGGCAAACACCTGTTCCAGATCGCCGAGGATCGCATCCAGAAGATCGATCCGGATACCGGCCGTGTGCTGGCGACGATCCCGGCGCCGGGCGGCGGCGGCGATTCCGGCCTTGCCTGGGCCGAGGGAAGCCTTTGGGTCGGGCAGTATCGCGGCCGCAGAATCCACCAGATCGACCCTGAGACCGGCACAATCCTGCGCACCATCGAGTCCAAGCGCGTCGTGACGGGCGTCACCTGGGTCGATGGGGAGCTCTGGCACGGCACCTGGGAAGGCGACGACAGCGACCTCAGGCATATCGACCCGGAAACGGGGGCGGTGCTCGAGCGGATCGTGATGCCGTCGGGCACCGGTGTGTCGGGACTGGAGTCCGATGGCGGCGAACGCTTCTTCTGCGGCGGCGGCGTGAGCGGAACGATCCGCGCCGTCCGCCGACCGAAGAAGCATGCTCCCTAGCTTCATCCCTCAGCGCGAAGTCTCCAGCCTGGCCACCCGTCGAGCAAGCAGCTTGGCGACCAATGCCAGCGCCGCAAGTGCCAGGCCAAGCACGCTGACGCCGGGCCAGGAGCCATAGCTCCAGGCGGCGAACGACAGAGCCGAGCCTGCCGCTCCCCCCAAAAACATGCTGGTCATGAAAATCGTATTGATGCGGCTGCGCGCCGCTGGCTCAAGCGCATAGATGATATGCTGGTTGGCGATCAGCGCGACCTGGATGCCGATATCAAGCACGATGACGCCGACCGCAAGTCCGGCAATCGAGGCCCAGGCCCCGAGTAGCACCCAGGCAGCGAGCGTCAAAGCCGCACCGAACCAGACGACGGACCGTGCGCCTCGTCGATCCGCCACCCTGCCGGCGAGCGGTGCTGCAAAGACACCGATCGCGCCGACAATGCCGAACAGACCTGCGGCATCCGCGCCCAAATTGAAACGCGGCATCGCCAGATAAAGCGCGAGCACGCTCCAGAACGCCGTGAAGGATGCGAAAAGCGCCGCTTGCACCATCGAGGCGAGGCGGAGCGCCGGCTCGCGCCGCCAAAGCGTGGCGAGCGAGGCAAGGGCTTCGCGATAAGGCAAACGCAATTCCGGGCGCAGATCCGGCAAGGTCCGAAACATCAGGAACGAAGCTGCAAGTGCGAGAGGAACACTTGCCCAGAACATCTCGCGCCAGCCGGCGTGGGCCCCGACAAAACCGGAGACCGTGCGGCTGAGCAGGATGCCGGTCAGAACCCCGGCCATGACTGTGCCGATCGCCGCCCCGCGTTTGTCAGGCGTGGACAGCATCGCAGCGATCGGGACAATCTGCTGCGCGACGGTGGCGCTGGCCCCAAGCAGCACGGACGCAGCAATCAGCAAGAACGGCGATGGCGCCAAAGCCGCAGCGGTTGCTGCTATCGCGATCGCCAGGAACTGCCCGACGATCAGCCGTCTCCGCGGAACGATATCGCCGAGCGGCAGCAGAAGCAGCAGCCCGAGGGCGTAGCCGAGTTGCGTCGCCGTCGGAAGCAGGCCGACGACCGCCTCGCCAGGAAACTCGGCCTCGACGAGACCCAGCAATGGTTGATTGTAGTAGATGTTTGCGACCGCGATACCGCTGGCGACGGCCATGGCGTAGAGGCGGGTTCGGCCGAGGCCGGAATGCACGGTTTCGTGGGTAAACATTTCACTTGCCCTTCTCACTGGAGAGATGGGCTTGATCTATCGCTTTATCGAAACTCGCTGTAGTGTCGCCACTATACATAGCAGAATATCGGATTTCGATACAATGAACCTCGACGACGTCAGCGTCTTCACCGCCGCGGCAAGCGGCGGCAGCCTCGCCGAAGCCGCGCGACGGCTTGGCATCACCCCCATGATCGCGACCCGGCGGCTCGCCTCGCTGGAGCAGGCAGTTGGTGCCCGGCTGATGCACCGCACGACCCGGTCCCTGTCACTGACGCCGGAGGGCGAAACCTTTCTGCCCTATGCCCAGGATCTGCTCGAAACCGAGCAGCTGGCGCGAACGTTGCTGAGGGGTGACGGCGACGGAGCGACCGGTCTCCTGCGTGTCTCGGCACCGGTTGCCTTCTCGATCAAGCTGATTGCGCCGCTCATACCTTCGCTGCTTGACGATCATCCTGGGCTCAAGGTCTCGCTCGATATGAACGACACGATGCCTGACCTGGTGGCGTCGGGCATTGATCTGGCGATCCGCGTCGCGCGCTTGAAAGACAGCAGTCTGATCGCCAAGAAACTGGCCGAAAATCCGCGTTCCCTGGTCGCTTCGCCAGCCTATGTCGAAAAGCATGGGAGCCCGCGGACCAGCGGCGATCTCATCGATCATCAATGCTTGCCACTGCACGGCGTCAGCCATTGGACTTTTCTCAGCGCTGGGGTCGAGAGGCATGTACGACTGCAGGGCCGTTTCTCGTCGACGAGCATCGAAGGATGCCATGCGGCCTGCCTCACCGGTGCCGGCATCACCCTGCTTTCGGACTGGAATATCGCCGACGATCTCGATGCAGGGCGGCTGGTACGCATTCACCTCGAAGATGCAGCACCCGAGACATTGGCGATCTGGGCCGTCTACCCGACGACGAAGCTTGTCGCGCCCAAGGTCCGCGTCTTCATCGACCGGTTGATGGGGGCCCTCGGCAAAAGCGCAAGGGCCTGAACGACAAAACCCGCACCGCGATCATCACGGTGCGGGCATCAAGATTTGTCCCGGCACGGTCCGCAGTACCGAGACGCCGCGGATCATGGCAGCCCTTTAGGCCTTGATGAAGGCAAGCAGGTCCGGATTGATCACATCGGCGTGGGTCGTCAGCATCCCATGTGGATAACCTTCATAGACCTTGAGCGTGCCATTTTTCAGGAGCTTGACCGCAAGCCGCGCCGAATCGTCGATCGGCACGATCTGATCGTCGTCGCCATGCATGACCAGCGTCGGCACGTCGATCGTCTTGAGGTCCTCGGTGAAGTCGGTTTCCGAAAAGGCCTTGATGCCCTCGTAATGCGCCTTGGCGCTGCCCATCATGCCCTGACGCCACCAGTTCTGGATTACCCCCTCGGACACTTCGGCACCCGGGCGGTTGAAGCCATAGAAGGGGCCCGCCGGCACATCGCGGAAGAACTGCGCACGGTTGGCGGCAAGCGCGGAACGGAAGCCATCGAACACTTCGATCGGCAGCCCGCCCGGATTGTTCGCGGTCTTGACCATGATCGGCGGAACGGCACCGACCATGATCAGCTTGGCGACCCGTCCGGCACCGTGGCGCGCCACGTAAGCTGCGGCCTCGCCGCCGCCGGTGGAGTGGCCGATATGGATCGCATCGCTGAGTTCGAGCTTGAGGACGAGTGCCGCGACGTCCTTCGCATAATGGGCGATGTCGTGCCCTTCGCTGACCTGGGTCGAGCGCCCGTGGCCACGGCGGTCGTGAGCGATGACGCGATAGCCCTTGTTGACGAAATAGAGCATCTGCGCGTCCCAATCGTCTGCTGACAACGGCCAGCCATGGTGAAAGACGATTGGCTGGCCCGAGCCCCAATCCTTGTAGAAGATATCGACGCCGTCTTCAGTCCTGACGAAATTCTCGGTCATGGGAACGGTTCCTTTATTTGGGTTCTAGGGTGATCTTCCTGGCACGTTCCGTGGCGCTGGATTGGCGCCATGGAACGCAACCCACGTCAACCGAGATGCGGTCGGTTGATCGCGAGAAGGTGGTGTACGACCGGCGCCGCCGGCCCTTTGTGAAAGCGACGAACGTCTTCCTGGATATCGGCATCGGCCTTGGACACGCGCTTGTGCTGGCGCAGATGTTCGGCCCAGGACTCGACCATGAACCACTCCACCATGCGGCCGGTGTCCGCGGCGTCCTCGGTCACGCCCCAGCCATAGGCTCCGTCACGGCGACGCTCATGCGACAGGCGGGCAAGCGCCTTCAGGAATTCCGAGCGATCCACCTTGTCGACCGTGTACTCGATCAGCACGAGCACGGGTCCGCGGTCGTGTTCGACCGGCTCGCTGGTCAGCGGCTCCGGCCAATGGTTGGAAGGGATGAGGTCCGCCTCGCCCTTCGGCAATTTCATGGCGTGGAAGACGACGCCGACGCAGAGAAGGCCAATAGCCGCCACTGCCAGGGTGAAGGGCACGCCGATCGCCTCTGCGATGGCGCCCCAGGCCAGGCTGCCTCCGGTCATGGCCCCGTTGAAGACGGTGAGGTAGACGGCGAGCGTGCGTCCGCGCACCCAGTTGGGAAGAATGGCCTGCGCGGTGCTGTTCAAGGTCGTCAGCGCCGTGATCCAGGCGGCACCGCAAACGAGCAGCACGACGACTGCCACCCATTGCGCCGGCGCCAATGAGAGCACGCCCATCACCGCGGCCGTCAACACCGCGGACAGCAAGAGGAGCCCGTCGGCATCCATCCGTGCGCGCAGGCGTGGCATCACCAGCGCGCCGCCGAGAAGCTGGCGGGCGACCAACGGCAAGAGAGCCCAGATCGCACTCGAAAAGGCGAAGAACACGGCAGCACGCAAAAGGACCACGTGCAGCTCGTGGCTGGCGCGTGCGTAGCGCAGGCCCGCCCGGAAGGCGCCAAAGAAACGTTCCGCGAGAACGTCGTCCTCCGATAGCGTGCGCCGCCACCACAGGAGCGCCGCGATCACGAAGACATAGCTGATGACATCGACGCCGTAGGTGACGGCTGCGCCGAACGAGGCGAGCAGCAGGCCGCCAAGCGCCGGACCGATCGCACGGGCGATGTTGATGCCGAGCGAATTCAGCGCCACGGCACCCTTGACGTCCTGCCTCGAGACGAGCTCAGGCACGATCGCCTGCCAGGTGGGTGCGACCAGGGCCGCCCCTATGCCGCCGACGAAGGTGAGTGCAATCAGCGAACTGACGGACTGCAGGCCCGTGGCGGAAAGAAACAGCAGGCAGAGGCTTGTGGCTGCGAGCAGCAACTGCACCACGATCAGGAACTTGCGCCGATCGAGGATATCCGAGAGAACGCCTGCGGGAATGGCAAGCAGGAAGATCGGCAGTGTCGCTGCCGCCTGGACCGTGGAAACGGCGGCCGGTGTCGCCGACAGGTCGGTGACGAGCCAGGAGCTGGCGACATCGCGGATGAAGCTGCCGGTATTGCCGATGACCGTCGCCACCCACAGGACCGCAAAAACTTTCTGCCGCAGCGGCGCAAACGTCCCCGTGCCCTCTTTCGCTGCCGTCATTGCCCAGCCCTTCCTGCGGCCCGTTCAAGAAGATCGTAGCAGGCGACGAGCAGGAAGGCACCGCTGAGGCCGATATGTTCGAAGAAGCCGTTCGTCGCCATCGCACGTTCCATGCCGGGCGGAAGCTCCCAGAAGCGAAATGCGAGAAAGGTAGCGGCGAGTGTGAAGGCCGCAAGCGCGCCGGCAGCCGCCCAGCGATAGAGACCTGTGAGAATGAGGGCCGACATCAGAAGCTCGAAAACAATGACCCCGACGGCAAAGAGCGGCGCCGGATGCAGGCCAAAATGATCCATCTCGGCAAGCGCACCCGGAAAGTCGAAGATCTTCGTCAGCGGTCCCTGGATATAGGCCGAGCAAAGCGCCAGCAGGCCGACGAAGACGATCCACCGGTTGGTGAGCACCGGTCGCAGGCGGGCGGCAAGATTGTTTTCGAGAGAAGACAGGCTCGGCATTTTGGTTCCTTGTCAGATGGTCGGCTTAACGGGCGGCCAAGCCGTCCTCATCGCGTTTGCGGCCATTTCGAGTTGCTGAACGCGGTCCGGGATATGCCTTTGTAATAGGCACCCGCCTTCGCTGGCGATTGGTTCACCACGACCTTCGCCCAGGAGGGGCGCTTGCTATCCTTTGCAGGTGCACCATCGCCGCCGAGTGCGGCCGACGACGTGATCAGGATGGAGGCTGCCAACGCGGCGGCGCCGACGATCGTTTTCATCTTGTGTCTCCTTCCGCAGTCGTCACACGGCCCAGCAGGAGCAGCCGAGTGCGCCGAAGAAGCCCTTGAGATCGGCGATCGGCAGCTTTGACGTCCAGGCGCCGGCATGGTCGTGGCCATGCACGCCGCAATTGCTGGCGCAGCCGCAGGTCGTGATCGCCGTGCGCCGGAGCGAGTTCTTGCCGGCGCCATCGGGCTCGCCCCAGGCGGCATAGCCGCCGAAGGTGCGGACCGGCGACCAGTCGGGCATCGCCGGCGGCACCGGGTTGTCGTCGTGGGCGGCAAAGTCGCCAGCCGCATAGACGACCTTGCCGCCGACAACAGTCAGTTCCGAGGTCAGGAACGAGATCTCGTCCTCTGGGCAGGTGAAATAGTCCTTGTTCGGCACGATCAGGTCGGCAAACTGCCCCTTCTCGATCCGGCCCTTCTTGCCTTCTTCGTTGGAAAACCACTGCACCTTCTCGGTCCACATCCGAAGCGCCGTCTCGCGATCGAGGCAATTGGCGCGCGGATAGAGCTGCAGGCCGCCGACGGTCTTGCCGGTCACCATCCACGACAGCGAGACCCAGGGGTTGTAGGAGGCGACCCGGGTGGCATCGGTGCCGGCCGACACGTTGACGCCCTTCTCCAGCATGCGGCTGATCGGTGGCGTCGCTTCCGCCACCCCGTGGCCGTAGCGTTCGACGAAATATTCGCCCTGGTAGGCCATGCGGTGCTGGGTGGCGATGCCGCCGCCCAGCGCGGCAATCCGGTCGATCGAGCGGTCGGAGATCGTCTCGGCATGGTCGAAGAACCAGTTCAGGCCTTCGAGCGGGATGTCCTTGTTGACCTTCTCGAAGACGTCGAGCGCGCGGCTGATGGTCTCGTCATAGGTGGCATGCAGCCGCCAGGGCCAGCGGTTCTCGGCCAGGACCCGGACGACCTCCTCGAGCTCGCCCTCCATCTCCGGCGCCATCTCGGGCCGCGGCTGGCGGAAGTCCTCGAAGTCGGCGGCCGAAAACACCAGCATCTCGCCGGCACCGTTGTGGCGGAAGTAGTCGTTGCCCTGCTTGTATTTGACCGAGGCGGTCCAGTGGAGGAAGTCCTCCTTCTCCTCCTTCGGTTTCTGGGTGAAGAGGTTGTAGGCCAGGCGAACGGTCAGCTGATTGTCATCCGAGAGCTTCTGGATGACGGCATAATCGTCCGGATAGTTCTGGAAGCCACCACCGGCGTCGATGACGCTGGTGATGCCGAGCCGGTTGAGTTCGCGCATGAAGTGGCGGGTGGAATTGACCTGGTAGTCGAAGGGCAGTTTCGGTCCCTTGGCGAGCGTCGAATAGAGGATGCCGGCATTGGGTTTGGCCAAGAGCAGACCGGTCGGGTTGCCGTTGGCATCGCGGGTGATCTCGCCGCCCGGCGGGTTCGGCGTGTCCCTGGTGTAGCCGACCGCCCTCAGGGCGGCGCCATTCAGGAGCGCCCGGTCATAGAGATGCAGCAGGAACACCGGCGTGTCGGGGGCGATCGCATTGATCTCGTCGATCGTCGGCAGCCGCTTTTCGGCAAACTGGTGTTCGGTAAAGCCGCCGACGACGCGCACCCATTGCGGTGCCGGCGTGATCGCCACCTGCCGCTTCAGCATCGCCATCGCATCGGCAAGCGAGCGCACGCCGTCCCAGCGCAGCTCCATGTTGAAGTTGAGGCCGCCGCGCACGACGTGGGTGTGGTTGTCGTTGAGACCCGGCAGAACGCGCTTGCCCTTGAGGTCGATCACCTTGGTATCCGACCCGGCCAGCGCCATGATCGTCCGCTCGTCGCCGACGGCCAGGAACTTCCCGTCCTTGATGGCCACGGCGCTGGCCGTCGGATGGCTGCGGTCAAGCGTGGTGAAAAGGCCATTGTGCAGGATGAGATCGGGCGTCATCGAGGTATCTCCGGTCTGTTGGGCGCCAGCGGTGCGGGCCGTCGAAAAAAGAGCAGGCAGGGCAAGCGACGATGCCGCGCCGAGGAAGGAGCGTCGTGTCGGCATCATCCTGCCTTTTCATCGTTGATGGCCGCATCCTTCGCCTTGCTGGCGGTGGCCTGTGCGCCGCCCGGCAGCTGGCCGAACATGTGCGGCATGCACTGCAGATTGAACCAGCTGAGATTGACCGGTTCGCCCGACAGGGCGCGCTTGACCAGCGGCACCGATTGCTCGCCGATGAGGATGCCGAGCAGGCCGACCAGGGCGATGACCGGCGGCGCCGGCGAGCGGACGTTCAAGAGAGAATAGATGATGCCGACAAGCAGTCCGGCTCCGAGCGAGAGAAGGTACATCTTCATCGCCAACTCCTTCACGAATAACAGTGCCGCCCCGGTCGCCTTACGCACGGCCAGAGCGATAATCTAGGGCACGGCAGCCCCGTGTCAGTGCCCTTCGGAGGCGCCGAACATCGACTTGGCGTAGATGATGCCGAGGCCATAGGCGCCGCCGAACTTCCTGGCGATGCCGGTGGTCATCTCGTAGGTCTCGGTGCGGGCCCAGTCGCGCTGAAGCTCGAGCATGTACTGCAGCGCGGTCATCGGCCGGACGCCGGCCTGCACCATGCGGTCCATCGCCCGCTCATGCGCCTCGTCGGAGACGTCTCCGCAGGCGTCAGCAATGACATAGACTTCAAAACCCTGGTCGAGCGCCGACAGCGTCGGGCCGACGATGCAGACCGAGGTCCACAGCCCGCACATCACGAGGCGCTTCTTGCCGATGCGGTTGACCTCATCGATGACGGCGGCGTCTTCCCAGGTGTTCATCGAGGTACGGTCCAGAAGCTTCTGGCCCGGGAAGGCGTCAGTGATCTCGGAGAACATCGGACCGGAGAAGGTCTTCTCTGCAACGGTGGTGAGAATGGTCGAAACGCCGAAGCCGGCGGCCGCGTTGGCGACCAATGCCGCGTTGTTGCGCAGGAGCACCGCATCGATCGACTTGGTCGCAAACGACATCTGCGACTGGAAATCGATCATGATCAAGGTGTGATCCTTGGGCGAGACGAGGAGCTTGCCGGGGGTCGCAGTTGCGGACATGGTCGTGGCCTCTTCTGTTGAAACTCGCTCCGATCGGAGAGGCTCAACTATGACGCCGACGGCGCTCCCGTTCTTGTCGCCAAAGGTGGATTTTTGAAAATTTCGCTCGCCACGCCAGGGCAGCACGCGTGTACATTCAGAGGGTTACGACTGCCGGCTGCGCCGCCACTGGCGCGGCGTGGCCCCTGCCGCCTGTACGAAGGCTCGGGTAAAATGGCTCTGATCCGAGAAGCCGCAGGTGGTGGCGATCTCGCTCAGCGACGTGGGAGAGAACTGCAGCAGGTCCTTGGCCTTTTCGATCCTTTGCTGCAGCAGCCAGCGGTAGGGCGTGCTACCCATGGTCTCGCGAAAGGCACGAAGAAAAGCGGCCTGCGAAAGGTTGCAGGTCGAGGCCAGTTCCTCGACCGTGAGCTCGCCATCAAGGCGGGCTTGCACCAAATCGCGGATCTTTGCCCGGCAGCGCTGCGAGAGCCTTCGCCCTCCAGCCAAGCTATCGCTGCGGCCATTGCCGTACTGCCGCACCATATGCACGCCGATTGCTACCGAAAGCTGGTCGACGAAAAGGGCGCTGCGATCCGTGTGCCCGTCCACCGAGGCAAACAGGGCGCCGAGCATGCCGCCGAGAACAGGATCGGGCGAGCCGGAAATGGACCGCAGCTCACTGACACCCGTGACATTGGCCGCATCCGCAATGCGCTCAAGCGCACCGTGGCCGATTTCAACCAAGGTGAAGTCGAAAGACCCTTTCAGATCCGCCTTGTAGTCGTCGGCGAAGTTCCTGACGTAGACCGAGTTTTGGCCGAACTCCTGGATCGCCGAATGGTGCTCCCCGAAAATCCGGCGGCTATGACCGCCTGCAAGCGAAAGACCGACCAGATAACCCCGCCCGTTTCCAGGCGTCGCGACCCTGCCCGGCGGCCCCGATGCCGATCGCTTGCGATGGAAGACCATGTCGCGGCCTTCGATCGTCCTGTTGTCATCGAGCTGGTCTAGCGAGCATCCAAGGCTATCGCGCGGTCGCGTTCGGTCTGAGGGAGCGGAGGCATCAGTCATCGTCTTCGCTCCTGTGTATAGGGATCACGCGCCAAGGCTTCCCGTCATGACGATGAACGCAAAGGGTGCGGATCGCGGCACGCATCGGAAACGTGCACGCAATTCACTCTCGCATTCACCAAATCGTTTGCAGGAGCGCCCCTATGATTGCCCCGATCGCCGCATCATTCTTGCACGATTTTCATGTGTTTTGAAAATATTGCATGAGGGCGCGCCCTCTTTCCACGCTATTGCTGAGATCGATCCACTGCCAGCCCGATGGAGCGGTTCTTTTTCCTGAAACGCGCGGGCGTTTCCGCTGTCTGGCTGGTGAACACCCGGGTCATGTGGCTCTGGTCGGCAAAACCGCAGTGGATCGCGATCTCGGCAAGCGGGGTGTCCTGAAGCAGACACTCCTTGACCCGCGCAATCCGGTATTCGGTCAGCCACCTGGACGGCGTGCGACCGAAGCTCTCCTTGAAGGCCTTGTTGAAATAGCTTCGCGAGAGCTCGCACTGGGCGGCGAGATCGCCGATCGAAAACGCCTTGTTGAAGTGTGCGACCAGAAACTCCGTCGCCAGCCTCTCCTGCCATGGCGCCAGCGTACCCTTCTTGTCGACAGGGAAATGCAAGCCGCCATAGGTCTGGCTGAGATGCGCCAGTGCGGCAAGGTTGATCTGTTCGACGAAAAGCAGATTGGCCCGATCAGGCTCGTCGAGCGAGGGCAGCAGCGCCTGCGCGAGGCCGAACATCACCGGATCCACGCGGCCCTGCACGGGAGACAGTGACACATACTCGCCGCGTCCGGCCCTTTCGGTGAAGGCCCGCATGCAGGCAAATGGAATGTGGAAGCGGACATTGTCGAAAGGCGACAGATGGTGGCACTGCCATTGGTCCCGTAGGTCGGTGATCGCGAGCGATGCCCTGGAGTGCCCTCCCTCATAGACAAGCTCGCCGCGCCGCCACAGGCGGTGCGCGTCGAAGTCACGCATCTGGACGATGACATTGAAGGCGTCGGCGACCGGGATAAGCGGCCCGAGTTCCAGATCGAAGCGATCCGAAGAGGTTCTCGTTATGGTGATATCGCCCGCGCTGATCCTTTTGACAGTGGGGGGCGGTGTACGCTCGTCTGCGCTCAGTCCCGCTTGTGAGGCCATCGGTCAGGGTCTCCCGATATCCGGCTCAGCCTCCCGCTTTGGCGGCCGGGCAAATGCTACAACGGTTGGCGGTCGCAAGACAGCGGCAAATCTCACGGTGCATCGCGGGGCTCCACAGGTCAACATCGCTTCCCTCACTGCAGCCAGCGCGCGCGCCAGACGGCTGGCGTCACTCCCGTCACCTCGCGAAAGGCTTCAATGAAACGCACTTCGTCGGCATAGCCGCAACGGGCGGCGGTTTTGGCCAGCGACCACCCCTCCTCGATGAGGTAGCGTTTGGCCCGGCCGATCCTGTACCGCATCAGCCACTCCTCCGGCGCCTGCCCGGTCACGGATGCAAAGGCCGCGGCAAAAGCGTCCTCAGACAGGTTCGCGGCCGTCGCCGCAGCCGCAAACGAAAAGTCCTTGGCCCAATGGTCGATCATGAAGTCCTTGGCCGCCTTCTCCTGCCACACGGACAGATCGGGGCTGCCGGATGCATTGGCACGATCCGGATAGGAGTGCAGGAGATGCGCGCAGATGGCGACAGCGATATGCCGCAGCACCGGCCCCGGTTCATTCTCGCTGTCGGCGAGAAGCGGCAGCAGCGCCAAGGCAAGATTGTGCATGACGTCGTCGCTCTCGCCGCGGCGGCACCTGAGACCGGTGGCAGCCGGAGCGTGCGAGAACCCGGAGACTTCGCGAAACAAGGCCCGCGGCAGGTGGAAGGCGAGTGAATCGAGATCGCTGACAAGTCGGATACTGGCACCCTGGACGAGATCGACGAGGCAGATCGACCCCTGCCGGTAGCGGCGAATTTCATTCTCGTTTCCGCCCGGCACCACGTCGCAATGCATGACATCCTTGAAATAGAACATCAGGAAATAGGCGTCGTCGGCGGGAAGGGAAACGACGCGGCTCAATGCGCCATCCAGCCGGCATTGCAGACGCGTCACCGAAAACCGGGCGTCACGGACGGGCCGAACCGTGAGAAACGGCGCCTTCGGCTCGCCAAAACACGCTCCAATGCCATTCGGTTCTGTCATAGGCCGCCGTCCACCCTCGCCTCCCGACGATGGAGTTCATCCTTCGCGTGGAATCTGCCTGGATGCAGGATCGATGCGATGACGAATGCACTGGCGATCATCTCGCCGTTGCCATCCATGTCGGGGCAAACATGCGGCGAACCGCGACAAATTTCTTGCATGCTTTGCTCACATTTGGCCGCAAACGACTCTGTTTTGACCATGCTGGTTCTGCGTTCGCCGATCGCACAGTGCTTACGGGGCCTCAGCTTGATTGTCCCGCGGGGGCAAACGGCCGATGCCCGAAGGTGCTGCAGCAGTTCTCACAGCCAGACGTGATGCGGGCCACGTCAGCTGACGCGGCCCGCAATCGATTTACTGTGCTGCGGCTTCGAGATCGACCTTGTCGAGCAGAAGCGCCGGATTTTCGGCGGCCCCCATCAGCTCGAGTGCACCAATCCCGGCTTCATCCTTGGCCTTGACCTTCAGGGTGAAGGCGCCCGGTTTGCTGATGAACTGTGTAAACGCAGTTGCGACGTCCTGCAGCTTCGGCTGTGTGGCCGCAAAATGCTGCACGCCTGCGCTCGTCATCAGTACGAGGAGACCGCGAACGCTGTCCTCGGTCATGTGATTGTCCTCGGCATAGAGCTTGATGCCCTTGGCGAGGATGCCCTTGTCTTCGAGCTTGAG
Source organism: Ensifer adhaerens (assembly GCF_028993555.1). Lineage (NCBI taxonomy): Bacteria > Pseudomonadati > Pseudomonadota > Alphaproteobacteria > Hyphomicrobiales > Rhizobiaceae > Ensifer > Ensifer adhaerens. The sequence goes on from NZ_CP118611.1 coordinate 2,110,647, forward strand.
CGTGGCTTCCCGGGCCGTCAGGCCGAAGAGCGCCACCTGGGCAGCGGTCATGTCGCCGGAGAAGAAATCCTTGCTGGCGCCGCCCATCTGGCCGGAGAAGGAGAAGCTGCCCATGTCCTTGCCGTTCAAGGAGATATCCTTGATGACGAGGTTCTCGTTCGGCTCATCCCAGGCAAGCTCGACGTTGGAAGAGAATACCAGCTTGTCGAAGCCCAGCTTGCGCAGCGTCGCGAAGCCTTCCTCCTGTGTGTCGGCCGGAATCGGCACACTGAGATCGCGATAGCTGACGCGCACATCCGTCGGGATACCGTTGCGCAGCTTGGTCAGGGCGAGTTCGTAATTGTCGAGCGTGAAGCGTACGCGTTCCGGAACGGAAGGCACGGCAGCCTGCTCGACCGGCGCTTCGGCCATCGGATCGTCCTGGGCATCGGCCGGGACCTCTGCCTCGGAGGCGGCATCGCCATCCGTCGAGGCATCAGCATCGGTTGAGGCAGCGGCATCGGAGGCGGCATCACCATCGGTTGCCGCATCCGGCGCCGGCTCGGCGCTGACCGACGGATCCGCCTCGCTTTCGGTGGTGGCCTGATCGTCTTCGCCAGTTTCGCTGTCGGTCAAGCTTGTCGGCGCACTGCCGGGCATGTCGACATCCAGTCCGGCAATACGGATCGTTCCGAATTCCGGCATCAGCGTGGTGAAGGGGAAGGTCTCGAACTCTTCCTCTTTCAGGCCCGCCAGCTTCGTGAGCGCCTCCATGGTCGGAGCCCAGGAGAAACCCTTGATGCTCGCTTCGCCGATCTTGACGTAGTCTGCGCCTTCTCCCGCGGAAAGACCGTGCAGGGCACCGTCGAAGCTGCGGCCATCGAGCTGCATCGCCATCTTGTCGACGGCGAGCTTGATCGTCTTGCCTTCCTCTTCGCTGTTCTGGTCCGGTACTTCCATCTTGAGGCCGAGCAGCTCGATGTCGCCGCTGCCGATCATGTCGACAACCGAGAGGATGCGCTTGAAGAATGCCTGCCGCTCCTCGGGAGGCAGCGCTTCGGGGTCCGTCACCCCTTGCAGCTTCTCCAAGGTTTCCAGCAACGGCTCGGCCGGCATGCGCGCGCTGAAGCCCTTGCTGCGCACTTCGTCATAACCGAACTGCGCCTTGCCGTCGGAGAAGGTAAGGTTTTTCGCCGACATCGGACCATAGAGCAGCTTTGCTTCCATGTCGTCCGGGCCGGCCTTTTCCGTGTAGATCCGCACCATATAGGCCGCGTCGAAGTTCTCGCCCGCCACAGCCCCGATCGAGCCGTTCATCTGCTCGCGCTTCGTCGCGCCTTCTCCGTCTGGAACATCCATGGCAAAGGCGAAGCTTGCGCCACTCGCAGAGTAACGAGCAACGCGGCCTCCGGCGATGTCCTCGAGAGCCAGGTCCTTGTAAACCGTCTTCTGCTCGGTGCCGGCCACGTCCTGGCTGATGGATGCCTCCGGAGCCGAAATCCGCTTTGCGGCAAAGCGTTCAATGCGCTTCAGTGTCGTCAGTTCACCCTGATCGCCTGCCTTGGAAAGCGCGCCTGCGAAGAAGTCCGGCTCTTCGATGACCGCATGCGGCACGGAGAACTTGCCGGCGGCGATGTCGAGCTCAAGGCCCTTCACATCAAGCTTGCCGCTCAGGAAGAAGATCTTTGGCCGGCCATCGATGGCGGCGACCTGAACCCGGGCGCCATTGGCGAAGGGCAGAGTCACGTTACGCAGATGAATTCGGCCAAGGAAATCCGCCTCGACGGAGCCCGCCTTGCCGCCGCGCTCGGCGATGAACTTGTCGACCGTTCTTTCGAGCATGAACTTGCCGCCGACGACGCCGGCAGCTGCGATCGCGATTACCGCGACGGCCGCCCAAAGCGCTTTGCGACGGCCCTTGCCGGCCCCAATTTCTGTCTCAGCCACGATGTCTGTCCTTTCACCACGCGAAAAAATGGAAAAGCTCTTCGAGTCTTTGCGGGTGTGACTAACCATTGGCGCTTTCTTCCGCAAGTTTGGCGGGAGTGCAGTGCACCAATATTCTTGTATGGGCTGCAATCGGCAAAGCGCTCGCGCGTCATCAAAGATGCATACAGGGCTGCAAGCATGCGCTTGTTGCCCCGCCGTCCATTAGCCATAGGATCGTCTTATCGTCATCATCAGGAAATCCAACTTAAATTAATGAAACCACTTTGATAGAGTCGCCGACGCAATGAGGGAGACGCAGCCAGTGGCGAGACCGCTTCGCGGAACGACAACCACCGACGGCACAAAGAATGCCGCAAGCCGGGCCCGGCGCATCGCTGGCCCGCACAGCCCGCCTTTCCTCTGATCCGCACAATTCACGTCATCGCAAAGGGAGATAGAAATGGACGCGAAAGCCGACAAGACGGGCAAATGTCCCGTTATGCACGGAGCGCAGACGAGCGCTCAATCCGCCGGCACCTCGAACCGTGACTGGTGGCCGAACCAGCTCAACCTGAGGATCCTGCACCAGAATTCCTCTCTTTCCGACCCGATGGGCGAAGCCTTCAACTATGCCGAGGCGTTCAAGAAGCTCGACCTGCAAGCGCTGAAGGACGACCTCAAGGCGCTGATGACCGATTCGCAGGACTGGTGGCCGGCCGACTTCGGCCATTACGGCCCGCTGTTCATCCGCATGGCTTGGCACAGCGCCGGCACCTACCGCACTGGCGACGGCCGCGGTGGCGCGGGTGCCGGGCAGCAGCGCTTCGCGCCGCTCAACAGCTGGCCGGACAATGTCAATCTCGACAAGGCGCGCCGGCTTCTCTGGCCGATCAAGCAGAAATACGGCAACAGCATTTCCTGGGCCGACCTGATGATCCTGACCGGCAACGTCGCGCTCGAATCGATGGGCTTCAAGACCTTCGGCTTCGCCGGCGGCCGTCCCGATGTCTGGGAGCCGGAGGAAGACATCTACTGGGGCACGGAAAAGATCTGGCTCGACGACAAGCGCTATTCCGGCGACCGGGATCTCGAAAACCCGCTCGCGGCGGTGCAGATGGGCCTGATCTACGTCAATCCGGAAGGCCCGAACGGCAACCCGGATCCGCTCGCTGCCGCAAGGGACATTCGCGAGACCTTCGCCCGCATGGCCATGAACGACGAGGAAACCGTCGCGCTGATCGCCGGCGGCCACACGTTCGGCAAGACCCATGGTGCTGGTGATGCCGCCAATGTCGGTCGCGAGCCGGAAGCGGCCGGCATCGAAGAACAAGGCCTCGGCTGGGCAAGCACCTACGGCAGCGGCCGTGGTGGCGACACCATCAGCAGTGGCCTTGAAGTGACCTGGACGACGACGCCGACCAAGTGGAGCAACAACTTCTTCTGGAACCTGTTCGGCTACGAATGGGAACTGACGAAGAGCCCGGCAGGCGCGCACCAGTGGACCCCGAAGCATGGCATGGGCGCCAATACTGTGCCGGATGCGCATGACAAGTCCAAGCGTCACGCCCCATCGATGCTGACGACCGACCTCGCGCTGCGCGTCGATCCGGCTTACGAAAAGATCGCACGGCATTTTTACGAGAACCCGGACGCCTTCGCAGACGCCTTCGCTCGCGCCTGGTACAAGCTGACCCATCGCGACATGGGCCCCCGTGCGCGCTATCTCGGCCCGGAGGTCCCGACCGAAGACCTGATCTGGCAGGATCCTGTTCCAGCCGTCGATCACCCGCTGATTGACGCTGCTGATATCGCCGACCTCAAGGCGAAGATCCTCGCCTCGGGCCTTTCGGTCTCCGAATTGGTCTCGACCGCCTGGGCCTCCGCCTCCACCTTCCGCGGCTCGGACAAGCGCGGCGGTGCCAACGGCGCCCGCATCCGCCTTGCGCCGCAGAAGGACTGGCAGGTCAACCAGCCGGGTGAACTCGCCAAGGTTCTGGAAGCGCTTGAGGGCATCCAGCAGGCCTTCAACGGCACCGCGACCGGCGGCAAGAAGGTGTCGCTCGCCGACCTGATCGTTCTCGGTGGCGCAGCAGCCATCGAAAAGGCTGCAAAGGCGGCCGGCCACGACGCCGAGGTTGCCTTCGCGCCCGGCCGCACGGATGCCACGCAGGAGCAGACGGATGTCGAATCCTTCGCGGTCCTCGAGCCGATCGCCGACGGCTTCCGCAACTACCAGAAGGGCCAGTACGCCGTCTCGCCCGAAGAGCTTCTGATCGACAAGGCACAGTTGCTGACGCTGACTGCGCCGGAAATGACGGTCCTCGTCGGGGGCCTGCGTGTCCTCGGCGCGAACCACGATGCGGCAAAGCACGGCGTCTTCACCGATCGCCCGGAAACGCTCAGCAATGACTTCTTCGTCAACCTGCTCGACATGGGCACGGCCTGGACGGCGACGTCGGATGCCAAGGACGTCTTCGAAGGTCGTGACCGCAAGACCGGCGACGTCAAGTGGACGGCGACCCGCATCGATCTCGTCTTCGGCTCGAACTCGCAACTGAGAGCCGTCGCCGAAGTCTATGGACAGGCGGATGCCAAGAAGAAGTTCGTGCGCGACTTCGTGGCGGCCTGGAACAAGGTGATGAACGCCGACCGCTTCGATCTCGTCTGAGATTCCGGTCTGGCTCCAACGCCGACTGCAGGTCCCGGCTTCGCGCCGGGACCTGTTCTTTGGCGATACCCGCGTGTGGCGCGTCACCTAAGGCTGCAAATCCGACCTCCTGGCCGCAGCGGCCAAGCACACGTTAAACGATCGCCGTCGAGCGATGGGGTCAACCGCTCCGCCACGATCCTCGCATTGGGGCGCACTTCCGCCTTCGTCTGGGCAAGCGGCACAAACCATTGCTTTTGTGACAAGTTCGCCTTCGTGGCGCCCGTCTGCTCCAAACCCGTCCCATTTATGTGGTCGACGCCTTATCAATCAAAAGTTGCGTGACTTGAGACAGATAACGTGTTCTGATTTCATCGCAATAAGGACGCCTGTCCAGGCGTACTGACATCATCTCAAGCTGTTTCGTTCAGGGGGAACGTTGCATGCCTCATACGAGAATCCGTGCAGCTTCAATCACATCAACGCTTCTGGTCGCAATTGGTCTCACAGCGCAGACGGCTCTTGCCCAGCAAGCTCCGGCCGTGGTCGTGGCGCCAGCCACGATTATGGATCTTCGTGAAAGTGTCGACCTGACCGGCAAGGTCACGGCTATCCAGAAGGTCGACATTCGGGCCCGCGTGTCGGGCTTCCTCGAAGCTGTCAACTTCACCGAGGGACAGAAGGTTACGGCGGGAACGGAGCTTTACCGCGTTGAGGATGGCGCCTATCGCGCTGCCGTCCAGGAAATCCAGGGGCAGATCGAGGCGGCCGAAGCCGCCAAGCAACTCGCTGTCCTCGAGCGCGATCGCGCCGATCAGTTGCTCACCACCAAGACCATCTCTCAGGCCAAAGTGGATCAGGCCAACGCCGAGGTCCAAAAGGCCGACGGCGACCTCGTACGCCTCAAGGGCAGCAAGGACAACGCCGACCTCAATCTCTCCTACACGAAGATCGTGGCCCCCTTCGACGGCATCATCGGGCTCACCGCCGCCGATGTCGGCGCGCTTGTCGGGCCGGACAGCGGGCCGCTGGTGACATTGACCCGGCTTGATCCCATCTATGTCCAGTTTCCGGTGGCGACCGCGCTCTATCTCACCTATCGCGAACGCGTTCTGAAGGGCGAGATCAGCGGCGGCGCCAATGTCGGGCTGGGGCTTCCGAACGGAACGGAGTACAAGCAGAAGGGCACGATCAACTTCATAGCCAGCAACGTCTCGCAAGGGACGGACACGGTGACCGTGCGTGCCGAATTCCCCAATCCGGACAGCATTTTGCTCGACGGCGCGCTGGTGCGGGTCGTCCTTGAACAATCCGACAAGCAGGATGTCCTTGCCGTTCCACAACAGGCGATCCAGCGCGATCAGCAGGGTGCTTTCGTGCTGGTCGTCGACGCCAGCTCCAAGGTGGAACTGCGCCGCGTCGATGTCGCGCGCAACACCCGCGGCCAGGCGGTCATCAGCAAGGGCCTCAAGGAAGGCGAGAACGTCATCACCGAAGGGGCAGGCAAGGTCCGACCCGGCATCACTGTCGATGCAGCCACGGCAGCAGGTGGCTGACCGATGATTTCAAAGATCTTCATCGATCGCCCGCGCTTCGCCACGGTCATTTCAATCGTGTTGACGCTGGCGGGTCTGCTGGCGCTCACCCGCCTGCCGATTGCCCAATTTCCGGACATCGTGCCGCCGCAAGTGAGCGTGACGGCAAGTTATCCCGGCGCCGGCGCCGACGTGGTCGAGACCACCGTCGCCCAGCCGATTGAGAGCAAGGTCGTCGGTGTCGACGACATGCTCTACATGAAATCGACGAGCGGCGCCGACGGGTCCTATACGCTCACCGTCACCTTCGCCGTCGGCACCGATCCGGATATCGCCACCGTCAACGTGCAGAATCGTGTATCGCTTGCTGAAGCCGGGCTGCCGTCCGAGGTCAAGCAGAGCGGCGTCAGCGTGCGCAAGAAGTCTTCCGCACTGATGCAGGTGATCACCATCTTTGCTGCGGACGAGAAGCAGAACTTCGACAGCCTGTTCCTGTCCAACTACGCCACGATCAACGTGCTCGACACGGTCAAGCGCGTGCCCGGCGTCGGTGACGCCCAGCTCTTCGGCGCGCAGGACTACTCCATGAGGGTCGTGCTCGACATCGACCGCATGACCAGCCTCGATCTGACGCCGACCGATGTGATCAACGCGCTGAAAGCGCAGAACGTCCAGGCCGCGATCGGCCGCATCGGCGCCCAGCCGATGACCGACGATCCGCTGTTCCAGCTCAATCTTCAAACGCAAGGTCGCCTCACCGATCCCAAGCAGTTCGAGGATGTGGTGCTGCGTGCAAGGCCCGATGGGTCCTATGTGCGCATCCGCGACGTCGCGCGTGTCGAGCTCGGCGCTGCCAGCTCGGATTCCAACGCCCGGATCAATGGCAAGCCTGTTGCCATGATCGGCACATACCAGGCGCCGGGCGCCAACGCGCTTGCCGCCGCCAAGGGCGTGCAGGAGGCGATGGAGCGGTTGTCGAAATCCTTTCCGCCGGGCCTGACCTATTCGGTATCCTACGACACGGCGCAGTTCGTCGAAGCCAGCGTCGACAACGTCGAGGAAACGCTGCTCGAGGCCTTCGTCCTCGTCATCCTCATCGTCTTCCTGTTCCTCGGAAACTGGCGGGCAACGCTGATCCCGCTTGTCGCCGTTCCGGTCGCGCTGATCGGCACCTTCGCCGTGCTGCTCGCCATGGGCTTCTCGCTCAACACCGTGTCGCTGCTCGCCCTGGTTCTGGCGATCGGCATCGTCGTCGACGACGCGATCGTGGTGGTCGAAAACGTCGAGCGGGTGATGGAGGAGAACCCCGGCCTTTCTGCGGCGGAAGCGGCGCGTCGCGCCATGGGCGAAATCACCGGCGCCATCGTTGCCATCACGCTCGTGCTTCTGTCGGTTTTCGTGCCGGTCGCCTTCATTCCGGGCTTGAGCGGTCAGTTGTTCCAGCAGTTCGCCGTCGCCGTCTCGGTGTCGATGGTGATCTCGGCGATCAACGCGCTGACGCTGAGCCCGGCGCTCTGCGCCGTGCTCCTGAAGCCGCATCACGGACCGAAGCGCGGCATCCTCGGCCTGATCTCGCGCACCATCGACAAAGGGCGTGACGGCTATGCCTTTGTCGCCGGGCACATCGCCCGGCGCGCGATCATCGGTCTCGTGCTTTTGGCGATCGCCTTCGTCGCAACCGGCTTCCTCTTCCGCGTCGTACCGACCGGCTTCCTGCCGGCGGAAGACCAGGGCGCGTTCTTCACCGAAATCCGCCTGCCGGAAGGGGCCTCGTACAACCGCACCGATGCGGTCGTGAAGCAAGTAGAGACGATGCTGGGCGGCATCGAAGGCGTTGCCAACGTGATCACCGTCACTGGCTACTCCTTCCTCGACGGCCTTTCCAAGTCCAACTCGGCCTTCGCCATCGTCACCATGAAGCCCTTCGCGGAGCGCCTGAGCGACGCTGCTGGCGTCGAGGCGGCGATCCGCACCACCATGGCCAAGGGACAGGCGATCCGCGGCGCGCAGATCTTCGCCTTCAACCTGCCGCCGATCATGGGTCTCGGCACCGGTTCGGGCTTCGAGTACCAGCTGCTCGACCTGCAGGGTCGTTCGGTCGCCGACCTCTCGGCAACCGCCGGCGGCCTCATCATCGCCGCGAACCAGAACCCTGCGCTCGGGCCGACCTTCACCACCTATTCGGCAAGTTCGCCCCAGCTCTATCTCGATATCGATCGCGACCGCCTGCAATCGCTCGGCGTCTCGGTCAGCGACCTCTTCACCACGCTGCAGGGCACGCTCGGCAGCTACTATGTCAACGACTTCAACCTTTTCGGCCGCACCTGGAAGGTGACGATGCAGGCCGCACAGGCGGACCGAAACGCCGTCGACGACATTCAGCGCCTGCACGTCCGCAACTCCAGCGGTGAAATGGTGCCGGTCGCCTCGGTCGCCAGGGTCGACTACATCGTCGGCCCGCAATCGATCGTACGCTACAACAACTATCGCTCGATCACGCTGAACGGCCAGCCGTCGGCAGGACATTCGTCCGGCGAGGCGCTTGCCGCCATGGAAGCGCTGTCGGCCTCGACGCTTCCGCCCGGCTACGGCTACGAATGGACCGGAACGGCGCTGCAGGAGCTGGAAGCGGCGGGCAAGACGACGGCGATCCTGGCGATGGCCGTGCTCTTTGCCTACCTCTTCCTGGTGGCGCTCTATGAAAGCTGGACGATCCCGGTACCGGTGCTGCTCTCGGTCTCCTTTGGCGTCTCGGGCGCGCTTCTGTCGGTGCTCGTCGCCGGGCTTTCCTTCGACATCTATGCCCAGATCGGCCTCGTCGTCTTGATCGCGCTTGCGTCAAAGAACGCGATCCTGATCGTCGAGTTCGCCAAGGCGCACCGCGAAGCGGGCGCACCGATCGTCGAGGCGGCAATCGAGGGCGCTCGCGCCCGCTTCCGGGCGGTCATGATGACAAGCTTCGCCTTCATCGTCGGCCTCATTCCGCTGGTGGTCGCCAAGGGCGCCGGCGAACTCAGCCGTCGCGCAGTCGGTACCGGCGTTGCCGGCGGCATGCTCGCCGCCGCCCTCGTCGGTATCTTCGTCATCCCGGCACTCTACGTCGCCTTCCAGTGGCTGCGCGAGCGTGGCCACAAGCTCGCCGGCATTTCGAAGCACCCGGCCCAGACAGAAGGTGCGACGGCAGAAGGCGCTGCGACGGACGGCAAGCCCTAGACACCGGCCGGTCACGGATAGGCTTGACCTCCCGCTGGCAGCGTTGAGAACGGGGCCGGATCGGCCCTGTTTTCGTTACCCTTTCTGCCCGTCCGCATTGGCAACAGCTGACCTGCAATCCGTGCCTTCGGGATTGCCTGCGACGCGGCACCTCAGGCGGAAGTGATCCCCACATCCGCCAGATAGGCGTCGAACATATCGGGCGCCTGGTCCAGGGCTGCAACCGCCACGTAGGTGTCGGGGCGCAGCAGATAGGCGGCATCGACGACAAGGCCCGCGGCTGCGTGCTCCTCCGTCCAGGGAAATACATGGAGCGGCACATGCCGCGTCGCGCACCATTGTCTCAGTTCGCCGGATGCCGCTCCATAGACATGAACTTGCCAACTAACGGCGGCAAGCGGCGCGTGGTTGTCGAGACCGTTCACCTGAACCCAGGGCAACCGATCTCCGCCCTGCACTCGACCGGCCTTGCCCCGGCTTAAAGGACCGTCACGATAGTTCAGCTGGGTTTGCGAGAGGATCCGGAACAGGAACTCCCGGATGCCGCCGATGCGGTAGGCGACACCCGCCAGAACGGGCGCTACTTCGACCCGCAAAAAGTCCGCAAAGCGACCCTCTGCGGTCACGAAGGTGAACAGCCGATCGGTTGTCTCCACAAGCTGGCGCGCAAAGCCGATACGCTCGCGTTCATAACTGTCGAGGAGCGTGTCGGACGCGCGACCTTTCAACACTGCCGCAAGTTTCCAGGCAAGATTGATCGCATCGCCGATGCCGGTGTTCATGCCCTGGCCACCCACAGGGCTGTGAACATGGGCTGCGTCCCCCAAAAGGAAAGCACGCCCCTCCCGAAAGCGCTCGGCCACGCGATGGTGGACGCGATAGGTCGAGAACCAATTGACCTTGTCGACGTTGAGCTGCAGACCCTCGATGGCACGTTGGCCGACATCGTCGAAGGTGAGCTTGTCCATGTCATCGCGCTCGTCACGAACCAGGCCAATCAGGCGTCCCCGCCCATCGCCATAAGCAAGAAGCGCAACGAAGTCGCTGCTTTCGAGCGATATATGTGCCTCACCATTGGCAGTCGGGCCGCTTACCTCAACGTCGGCGACGTAGAAAGTCTGCTGATAGGTGCCGCCCTCGAACCCGACGGCGAGCTTGTGCCGGACCAGCGAGCGCGCGCCATCGCACCCGGCCAGATAACGCGCCGTAGAAATCTTCTCGCTGCCGTCAGGCGACCGGAGGCGCGCCACGATCCGGTCGCCTGTATCCTCGAAGTCGACAAGCTCGGTCTGCCGCTCGACGATGACGCCCATGGCTTCCAGCCGCTCCACCAAGAGGCGCTCGTGGTGATCCTGCGGATAGACCAGAACGAAGGGGTAAGGCGTCAGCTTTGCACCGGTGGGGCTGAAGGATATCCGTGCCTTGGCCCTGCCCTTCGCCCAAAGATTGACCGAGGGGTTGCGGTGTCCGGCCGCCACCACCGCCGCTGCCAGATCAAGCTGGCGATAGAGTTCGAGTGTGCGGGCATGCACCACCATCGCCCGAGAGGTCGGGCCAGGAGCGGCGTTCTTGTCGATGATCCTGACATTCACCCCCTGGACGATCAGCCAGAGAGCAAGCACCAGCCCGGTCGGCCCGGCGCCGACGATCAGAACATCCCGTTCCGTCATCCTTCCCTCTCCGCTCGCCCTGCTTTCGACCTTCCGGCATCGCCATTTGGCGTCGCCGGTGCGATAGCCTACGCGCAGATGCCCGGTGAAGCCAAGCGGCACCGCACAGGTCGTCTGCGACCTTGCTGCAAGGCGCCCGAGCCGCCTGTCTGCGGATCAGCCACGTGTTCTCAGGTTTGCGATCAGCTGCTGTTGGCCCACGCGGATCACATGCTCCATCGCGTTTCGCGCGCCTTCCTCGTTGCGGAGCCGGATCTGCTCGACGATGCGGATATGCGCGACGGCGACCCGATCGATCTCGGCGCCATCGGCGGCCGCGTTGCTCAACCGGAAAACGCCCATCAGCGCCGCCTCGATCAGGCTGCCGACGGTCTGCATGAACGGATTGAGCGAAGCCTCGAGCAGGCGGAGATGGAACTCCAGATCGGCGCGCGCCAAGGTTTGCGCGCTATGGCCGGCATCGCCCATGGCGACTGCCAGCCGCATCATCTGGGAGATGTCGGCATCCGTGGCGCGCCGCGCCGCCAGTCCGGCCGCGTAGGGTTCCAGCGCCAGGCGGACCTCGCTGACGTGTCGAAGAAACTCCTCGTCGACGCCGGCCCGGAAATGCCAGGAAAGCACATCGCCGTCGAACAGATTCCAGTTGGCTCGCGACATGACGCGCGTGCCGATACGGGCGCGCGCAATAACGAGCCCCTTGGCGGCAAGCGTCTTCATCGCCTCACGCAGGACCGTGCGGGAAACGTTGAAGCGCGCCGCCAACTCCGCATCACCGGGCAGGATATCTCCGACGGCAAATTCCCCACCGACCACCGCTTGGCCGAGTTCCTCGACGACGAGCCGGTGGCTTGTCCTTTTGCGCGGCTGTTGAAGGGATGGCCACATCGCGCGCGCCCTTGCCTCACGCCCGCTGCTGGCGCTGGCGCGAAACGAAGATGATCCCCTTCTGCAGCAGGATGAAAGCAAAGAGCAGGAGGCCGATCAGTATTTTCGTCCACCAGCTCGACAGCGATCCGTCAAACGTGATGTAGGTCTGGATCAGCCCTTGGATGAGGATGCCGACCAGCGTGCCGGCGACGAAGCCAGCCCCCCCGGTCAGAAGCGTCCCGCCGATGACGACGGCGGTAATCGCATCGAGTTCAACGCCGACCGCCGCGAGCGAATAGCCGGCCGAGGTGTAGAGCGAAAAGACGATGCCGGACAGCCCTGCAAGCAGGCCGGAAAGGGCGTAGATCCGCACCGTCGTCGCGGCAACCGGAACACCCATCAGCCGCGCCGTCGCCGCGCCACCGCCGAGCGCGTAGACATTGGTGCCGAAGCGCGTGCGGTGCGCCAGCAGGATACCGATGGCGAAGACGAACAGCATCAACCCGCCGATCAGCGTGATGCGCCCGCCACCCGGCAGCTTCAGGTAGAGGCTCTTCAACGTCGCGTAGAATGGATGCTTGATCGGAATGCTGTCGATCGACAATACGAAGGCCATGCCGCGCGCGAGGAACATGCCGGCGAGCGTGACGATGAAGGCCGGCATCTCCAGATAGTGGATAATCGCCCCCATCGCCGCGCCGAAAAGCGTTGCGATCGCAAGAACGATCGCGAAGGCGATGAGCGGGTGGATGCTCGTCTGTTCGAGCACCACGGCAAGAAACACGCCGGTAAAGGCAATGACCGAGCCAATCGAAAGATCGATGCCGCCCGAGAGGATGACGAAGGTCATTCCGACCGCCGCGATGCCGAGGAAGGCGTTGTCGGTCAAGAGGTTGCCGATCACGCGCGTGGACAACATGTTCGGATATTGCGCAACGCAGAGCGCATAGCCGAGAAGAAAGATCACCAGCGTCGCCGTGAGCGGAAGGTATTTCTGCTTCATTTTGCTGCTCGCTCGCTCGGTTTGCTCGCGCCACGCGCCGGCACGAGGAATGCAAAGGCAGTGCGGAAGCGGGGCGACTGAAGCACCAGGATGAAGACGATGATCGCGGCCTTGATGATGAGGTTGAACTCCGGCGGGAAGCCGGAAAGAAGAATGCCGGTGTTGATCGCCTGAATGATGATGGCGCCGAGTACCGATGCGGCGATGCTGAAGCGACCGCCGAGCAGGGACGTGCCGCCGACCACGACGGCGAGAATGGCGTCGAGCTCCAGCCAGAGGCCGGCGTTGTTGGCGTCCGCGCCGCGAATATCGGCGGCGGCGATGATGCCGGCAATGGCGGCACAGAGACCGGAAAGGACATAGGCCGCGATCAGCAGCACGGGGGTCAGCACGCCGGAGAGTGTGCTCGCCTGTCGGTTGACGCCGATCGCCTCGATCAGCATGCCGAGCGCCGTCCGCCTCACGAGCATGGCGATCAACACGCCGAAGACCAGCCAGATCACGACCGGCATCGGCAGGCCGATGAAGGAGCCGCTGCCGATGAAGATGAGACCAGGGTCGTTGAAGGTCAGGATCGCGCCCTCGGTGATCAGCTGGGCGATGCCACGCCCGGCGACCATGAGGACCAGCGTCGCGATGATTGGCTGGATGTCGAGCACTGCCACCAACACCCCGTTCCACAGGCCGCACAGGACACCGACGGCAAGCGTAATCAGCAGCGTTGGGGCCAGCGAGTGGCCGGAAGTGATGCAGGCAGCCGCGGTGGCGCCGCAGATCGCCATGACTGCGCCGACCGACAGGTCAATGCCCTTGGTGGCGATGACGATAGTCATGCCGATTGCCAGCAGCACGACCGGCGCGCCACGATTGACGATGTCGATGAGGCTGCCATAGAGGCGGCCGTTCTGGATCTCCAGGCTGAGGAAGCCGGGAAACACCAGCGATACCGCCACGACGATGATGCCGAGCGCGACCAGTTGCGGCAGCAACCGGTTCAGATAGAGCCTGACGAACGACGTCACGACGTCCTCCTCTCGTTGCTTGCGGCGATCGCTTCGACGATCTGATCAGCGGTGATGCGGTTTCCGTCGAGTTCGGCCACATGGGCGCGATCCCGAAGGACGATGACGCGCGTGCTGTAGGCGACCAGCTCCTCGATTTCCGAGGAGACGACGATCAGTGAAAGGCCCTTCTCGCGCAACGCCTCGATGAGCTTGACGATCTCCGCATGGGCCCCGACGTCGATGCCACGCGTCGGCTCGTCGAGGATCAGGAATTCGGGCTCAGTCGCAAGCCAGCGCGCCAGGATCGCCTTCTGCTGGTTACCGCCGGAGAGCAGCTTGATCGGTTTTTCCCGATCGGCCGTGCGAATATCGAGTGCGCGAATGTAGTGGTCCGCCAGCCGGTTCTGTTCGGCGCGCGAGATCGGCCGCGTCCAGCCGCGGCGCGCCTGGAGGGCAAGCATGATGTTCTCACGCACAGAGAGGTCGCCGATGATCCCTGATGTCTTCCGATCCTCCGGGCAGAAGCCGAACCGATGACGAATGGCGACGCGCGGCGACGAGAGGTCGACCGCGCGACCATCGATTTCCGCCTCGCCGCTGTCGGCCCGATGGGCGCCGAAGAGAAGCTCCGCTGTTTCCGTTCGTCCGGAGCCGAGCAGGCCGGCCATGCCAACGACTTCGCCAGCGCGGACATCGAGGTCGAAGGGACGGACGCGGCCCTTGCGACCGTAGTTGCGAAACCGGTAGCGCAACGGTCCTTCCTGGGCTTCCGCGCGTGGCGCGTGGATCTCAGCCGCCAGTTCACGGCCGATCATCATCGCGATCAGTTCGCGCCGATCCAGGTTGGCAGTGTCACGGGTTCCGACGAGCTGTCCGTTCCTCAGAACCGTTATCCGGTCGGAAATCTCATAGACCTGCTCAAGGAAATGAGTGACGAAGATGATGCCGAGCCCACGAGCCTTGAGGCGCCGGACGATGCGGAACAGCATGGCCACCTCATGCGCGTCGAGGCTCGCCGTCGGCTCGTCGAGGATCAGCACCTTACCCGAGAGATCGACGGCACGAGCGATGGCGACCACCTGCTGGATTGCGACCGAATAGCTCGCAAGATCGCGGGTGACGTCGAGGTCGAGTTCGTAGTCGGCAAGCAGATCCCGCGCGCGCCGGTTCATGGCGCCAACGTCGACCATGCCGAGACGGCGCGGCTGGCGCCCGAGGAAGAGGTTTTCGGCGACCGTCAGGTTTGGCAGCAGGTTGACCTCCTGGTAGACCGTGCCGATGCCGAGCCCCTGAGCCTCGAACGTGTCACGCGGGTCGACGGGCACGTCATCAAGCAGGATGGCGCCGCCATCTCGGCGATAGGCGCCCGTCAGGCATTTGATCAGGGTCGACTTGCCGGCGCCGTTTTCGCCGAGCAGCGCATGCACCTCTCCGCGCCGCAGGTGAAAATCGACCTTGTCGAGGGCCCGCGTTCCCGGGAAGGTCTTTTCGATCCGGATCGCCTGGAGAATGTGGTCACTGGTCTGCATCGGTACCGTCTCCGCGATGCTGGTATCCGTCGGGCGAGAAGCACAGCGCCTGCCTGCGGCAAACAGCGCTCTACTTGGAAAGAGCGTGGCCCGCGCGAGAAGCTGCGCGGGCCACGGCCGACGTCAGTAGCCGAGGCCCTTCTTTTCCTCGTAGACCTTCAGCGGCTCGTCGGCCTGAGTGTAGAGCTTTGATTCCGTCTGGATCCACTTCGGCGGTGCCGTGCCATCCTTCTGGAACGCGGCAAGCGCATCAAAGGCGGGACCGGCCATGTTCGGCGTCAGCTCAACCGTGGCATTGGCTTCGCCGGCTGCCATCGCCTGGAAGATATCCGGAACGGCATCGATCGAGACGACAAGGATATCCTTGCCCGGCTTCAGGCCGGCTTCCTTGATCGCCTGGATGGCGCCGACGGCCATGTCGTCGTTGTGGGCGTAGAGTGCGCAGATATTCTTGCCGCCATCCTCGGCCTTGAGGAAGCTCTCCATGACTTCCTTGCCCTTGGTGCGGGTGAAGTCGCCGGTCTGGCTGCGGATGATCTTCAGGTTGTCTTGCCCGGAAAGGGCCTGTTCGAAGCCCTTCTTGCGGTCGATGGCCGGCGAAGAACCGGTCGTGCCCTGGAGTTCGACGACGTTGCAGGGCTTGCCGCCCGTAGCGTCGACGAGCCACTTGCCGGCGACATTGCCCTCGTGCACGAGGTCGGACGTTACGGCCGTCAGGTACAGATCCTTTGAGGAATCCACCGTGCGGTCGAGCAGGATGACCGGAATTTCTGCGTCCTTGGCTTCCTGCAGCACCTCGTCCCAGCCGGTCGCGACCACCGGGGCGACGAGGATGGCGTTCACCCCTTGCGCGATGAAGGATCGGATCGCCTTGATCTGGTTTTCCTGTTTCTGCTGCGCATCAGCGAATTTGAGGTCGATGCCGCGCTGTTCGGCCTGCTGCTTGGTCAGCGTCGTCTCGGCGGCACGCCAGCCGGACTCCGAACCGATCTGCGAAAAACCAACCACCAGGTCGGCCGCGGAAGCGCTGCCAAACGTGCAGGCGGCAAGGATCGATGCACTCGCAAGTGCCTTGGCGATTTTCATGATTTCCTCCCAAAGAAAGCTGCCTCCACGCAGCCATCGAGAAAAAATCATATAATATTACTTTTGTAAACGGGCACTTTTCACCTAGCGCGCCGAGCATCGACGAAATTCAACGGATGGCGGGACGACCGGAAGCGTGCCGGCCTCCCCCGGGCGCCGGTAATGTCGGAATGTTCAGAGGATTAGCGGTAAAAACAGGCGGCTTCCGCTGCGCGCTAGCCTTTCGCCAGCAATGTGCCGGTAACACTGGCGATCATCACGAGGACGACGCCGAAGACCTGGTTGGGGACCAGTGCCTGACCGAGAATGACGAAGCCGGCACCGGCACCGATCGCCGGTTCCAGACTCATCAGGATGCCGAAGGCCGACGGCTGCATGCAGCGCAGCGCCATGAACTCGAGCGCGTAGGGCAGCAGCGGCACCAGAATGGCAAGCCCGGCCGTCATCATCAGCATGTCAAAGGAGAAACCGGATTGAGCCTGATGCAGCCCGAACGGCGTGGCAAAAAGGGCCGCAAACAGCAGCGAAACGGCAAGCCCCTCCAATCCCCTGAACCGCTGGCCGGCCTGCTTCATCAGCATGATATAGCCGCCCCAACCGATCGCCGCCCCGAAGGCAAGAAACAGGCCAGGCGTATCCGCCACCCAGGCGGCACCGTCCCAGGAGAGGCAGAGTACGCCGGCACCGGCGATAACGGGGCAAAGCAGGCGCCAGCCACGGCCGCCGAAAATCGCAGCGACCGTCAACGGCCCCAGAAACTCGATCGCCACCGCAAGCCCGAGTGGGATGCGCGCGATGGCCGCAAAGAAACAGAGCGTCATCACCGCCATCGTGGCCCCGAGCGAAAGCGCCGAGAGCCACTGCACCCGGGTGTAGCTGAGGAAGGCGGGCCGGACCAAGAGCAACAGGAATGCCGCCGCCCAGCAGAGCCGCAACCAGGTCGCGCCAAAGGCACCAACGCTTTCCATGGCCGGCTTCGAGAGTGCGGCACCAAACTGAACGCTCGACATCGAGAGCAGGCACAAGACAACGGCGATCGTTACGCGCCCGCCGGTGTCGCCTGTCGCACCCGACTCGCTCCACGTGCTATCCGCTGTCGTCTCCGTTTCCGCCATGTCCGTTCTCCCGTTGGGCTTGAACAGACATAGCAACCCCGGCACAATAAAGAACGCTAATAATTGTGATGTCGCCATAAGGGATCGTTATATGCATGACCTGGACATCAACCTTCTGCGCGCCTTCGTCGTGACCGCCGAGTGCGGCAGCGTCAGCGCCGCCGCCCAGCGGCTGGCAAGAACTCAAGCCGCCGTCAGCATGCAACTGCGCCGCCTGGAGGACGATCTCGGTGCCAGGCTCTTGAACCGCAACAGCAGGGGCATGGACCTTACGGAAGCCGGGCATGTGCTGCTTCCCTATGCCCAGAAGATGCTTGGACTGAGCGTCAGCGCGCGACGTGCGCTCGCCGGACAGGCGCTCCAGGGTCCAATCCGTTTCGGAATGATCGAGGACATCGCCGTCGGCTCGCTGCCGAGAGCCCTGCAGCGCTTCGCCGAGTGCCACCCGAACGTGGCGCTCGAATTGACGGTCACCGAAAGCACCGCGTTGTCGGAGAAGCTGTCCCAGGGACAGCTCGATGTCGCGATCGGCGACCCGGCATTGATCCGCGGACGGCCGATCCTCACGTGGCGGCTGCCGCTCAGATGGGTTGCGGCACGTGGCTTCGAGGTGCCGGAAGACGGCCCCCTGCCGCTCGTCACCTTCGACGGTGTCTGCACCTGGCGCCAGAGTATGATCGAGGCGCTGAATGGCGGGGGGCGACCCTGGCGCACGGTGCTGACGAGCGCCAGCCTCGCCTCCATACAGTCGATGATCGAGGCAGGCCTCGGCATTGCCGTTCTGCTGGACCTCAACATTCGCGCCAACACGATGCGGGTCCTCGGTGCTGAAGAGGGCCTGCCTCCGGCCCCGGTGATCGAACTCGGGCTTTTTGCGGCCGATGACCAGGGCCTGTCGTCGCGCCCGGTCTCAGCACTCTGGGCGTTTCTTTCCGAAGATCTCCAGGCGCAGGCTTTGGCGACTGGCCGCGCCGCGTGATCTCGGCCGCGGTTGCATCACGCTCGGCGAACGAAATACGACGCCCAGAGATTGAAAAAACCGAAGCAAAATTTTACTAAATAAAGATTGCGCCGCGCCTGAAATGGGGCTGATGGCGGCTGGCAGGACGTTGGACATGGTAACAATCAAGGAAATCGCTTCGGCTGTCGGGGTCTCTTCGGCAACCGTCTCACGAGTGCTGAACTACGATCCGACGCTTTCTATCTCCACCAAGAAGCGGCAGGCGATCATCGAGACCGCCGAGGCGCTGAACTATGCGACGCCCCGCAACCGCGGGCGCGGTGCCGGGCCGATGCAAGGCCTGAAATTCGCGCTGGTGCATTTCCTTCAGCCAGCCCAGGAACTGATCGACCCGTATTACGTTGGCGTTCGGCTCGGGATCGAGAACCGTTGCCAGGCGCTGAAGATCGAGGTGGTCAAGGTCTTCCACAATGGCAACCTGCCGGAGGCGGCAATCCTGCAGGGTGCCAACGGCGTCGTGGCCGTCGGCCACCACTATGGCGAAGAGGTCCACTGGCTGCGGCGGCACAGCCGCCACCTGGTTTTTGCCGATTTCGCCCCCGACGACGATGTCGACGACAGCGTGATGAGCGACGTTTCCATCGCGATGAACCGCCTGCTTGAAGGCGTCTACGGCATGGGTTACCGCCGCATCGGCTTTCTCGGCTGGATCGATGCTTTCCGCGACAAGGACGATATTCATTCCGAGCGCCGTTGCCGCGCCTTCATCCACTGGATGACCAAGGCCGGCCTCTACGATCCGGAACTCTGCATGGTCGAGAAGCTGACGCCGGACAGCGGCTACACGCTCGCCAAGGCGATGCTGTCGAAGCCTAATCCGCCCAAGATCCTGGTCACCTGCAACGACAACATGGCGATCGGCGCCTACCGCGCCATTCATGAGATGGGCCTTCGAATCCCTGACGATGTCGCCGTGGCAAGCTTCAACGACATCCCCGTCGCGCAGTTTCTCGGCCCACCGCTTTCCACCGTCAAGATCCCGGCCGAAGTGATCGGCGAGACCGCCGTCGACCTCTTGGTCGAGCGCCTGACCGGACGCGACGTCGCCAAGAAGGTGATCCTTGGAACCGAGATGGTCTGGCGCGGCAGTACGGCCAGCGCGGCTGCCGTCATAGACCAGTAAAACAGTCCGGCAAAAACACGGTGGTAAAAATTTACTGAAATATTGCCTTCTTCGGAATTTTGCGAAATACTCCCGGCCGAGACGAAGAGGAACGTCTCGGGGAACGAGTTCGAGGGAGGAACCAATGAACGTGACTACGTATCTGCCGCGCTTCGCAAGCATGGCTCTTGCCGGCGCAAGCCTGCTGGCCGTGACGGCCGCCGAAGCCAAGGAAATCACCGTCTGGTGCTGGGACCCGAACTTCAACGTCGCGATCATGAAGGAAGCCGGCGCGCGCTATACCAAGACGCACCCGGACGTCACCTTCAACATCGTCGATTTCGCCAAGGCCGACGTCGAGCAGAAGCTGCAGACCGGCCTTTCGTCCGGTACGGCGGATGCGCTGCCGGACATCGTCCTGATCGAGGATTATGGCGCGCAGAAATACCTGCAGTCCTTCCCCGGCGCCTTCGCGCCGCTTTCCGGCACCGTCGATTATTCCGGTTTTGCTCCCTACAAGGTCGAGCTGATGACGCTGGAGGGCCAGGTTTACGGCATGCCGTTCGATTCCGGCGTCACCGGTCTCTATTATCGCAAGGACTATCTGGAGCAGGCCGGCTTCAAGCCTGAGGACATGCAGGGCATCACCTGGGACCGCTTCATCGAGATCGGCAAGCAAGTCGAGGCCAAGACCGGCAAGAAGATGATGGGGCTCGATCCGACCGACGCCGGACTCGTCCGCATCATCATGCAATCGGCCGGGCAATGGTATTTCGACAAGGACGGAAAGCCCAACATCACCGGCAACGCAGCGCTGAAGGCGTCGCTGGAGACGATCAACAAGATCATGGCCGCCAACATCTACAAGCCGGCCGCCGGCTGGTCGGATTGGGTCGGCACCTTCACGTCCGGCGATGTGGCGAGCGTGATCACCGGTGTCTGGATCACCGGCACGGTCAAGGCCCAGCCGGATCAGTCCGGAAAGTGGGGCGTGGCGCCGATCCCGGCACTCTCGATCGACGGCGCGACGCATGCATCGAACCTCGGTGGCTCGAGCTGGTACGTACTTGAAAGCTCGGCCGAGAAGGCAGAGGCGATCGATTTCCTCAACGAAGTCTATGCCAAGGACGTCGATTTCTATCAGACGATCCTGCAGGACCGCGGTGCCGTCGGCTCACTGCTCGCCGCCCGCGGTGGAGCAGCCTATGGCGAGGCCGATGCCTTCTTCGGTGGCGAAAAGGTCTGGCAGAACTTCTCCGACTGGCTCGCGAAGGTTCCTTCGGTCAATTACGGCGTCTTCACCAACGAGGCCGATACAGCCGTCACCGCGCAATTGCCGGCCCTGACGCAAGGGACTCCGGTTGACGAGGTGCTGAAGGCGATCGACGCCGAAGTCAGCGCGCAGATCCAGTAATCGCTCCCGCGACTGACCGCACCTGGCCGTGGCAACAAAGCCACGGCCAACGGCTCCCGCTTTCCACGAGGATGATGATGGCTCTCGCACGCCGCGGCGGCATCGGCCGATACTACAACGTCAATGGCTGGCTCTTCGTTGCGCCGGCGCTCGGGCTGATCGCTCTGTTCATGGTCTACCCGATCCTTTGGTCGCTCTGGATGTCCTTCCAGTCCGGCCGCGGCATGATGCTGAAGTTTGCCGGCTTCGCCAACATCGTCCGTCTGTGGAACGATCCGGTCTTCATAAAGGCACTGACCAACACGCTGACCTATTTCGTCGTGCAGGTGCCGATCATGATCCTTCTGGCGCTGATCCTGGCGTCGCTGCTCAACAATCCGAAGCTCGTCGGCCGCGGCTTCTTCCGCACCGCCATCTTCCTGCCCTGCGTCACCTCGCTTGTCGCCTATTCGGTCCTCTTCAAGGGCATGTTTGCCCATGACGGCATCGTTAACGCAACGCTCGAAGCGATCGGCATCATCGGCGAGCCGATCCCGTGGCTGACACACCCCTTCTGGGCGAAGGTGCTCGTCATCCTCGCCATTACCTGGCGCTGGACCGGCTACAACATGATCTTCTACCTCGCGGCGATGCAGAACATCGACAAGTCGATTTACGAGGTGGCCCGCATCGACGGCGTTCCCGCCTGGGCTCGCTTCACCCACATCACCGTCCCTCTCTTGAAGCCCGTGATCCTGTTCACGACGGTGATCTCCACGATCGGCACCATCCAGCTCTTCGACGAAGTCTACAACCTCACCGAGGGCAAGGGTGGGCCGTCAAACGCGACGCTGACGCTGTCGCTCTACATCTACAACCTGACCTTCCGCTTCATGCCCAACTTCGGCTACGCCGCGACCGTCTCCTATGTCATCGTCGTGCTCGTCGCCCTGCTTGCCTGCGTTCAGTTCTTTGCGGCCAGGGAGCGCGACCGATGAACACACCAATCACCCGCATCGCGACCACCGCCTTCACCTACGGCTTCGTCGGGCTGATGGCCTTTCTCTCGATCTTTCCCTTCGTCTGGATGCTGCTCGGCGCCACCAATTCGTCGATCGACATCATCAAGGGCAAGATGATGCCGGGCAGCGCCCTTGCCACCAACGTCAGCGCCTTCTTCACCCAGGTGAACGCGCCGCTGGTCTTCTGGAACTCCGCCAAGATCGCCATTCTGGCGACGATTCTCACCCTCGCCGTCTCCTCGCTTGCCGGCTACGGCTTCGAGATGTTCCGCTCGCGCTACCGCGACCGGATCTACAGCGCTCTGCTCTTGACGATGATGATCCCGTTTGCGGCGTTGATGATCCCGCTCTTCATCATGATGGGCAAGGCGGGGCTGATCAACACGCACCTCGCGGTCGTACTGCCGACAATCGGCTCGGCCTTCATCGTCTTCTACTTCCGCCAGACCACCAAGGCGTTCCCATCCGAACTTCGCGATGCCGCCAAGGTCGACGGGCTGAAGGAATGGCAGATCTTTCTGTTCATCTACGTGCCGGTGATGCGCTCGACCTATGCCGCCGCCTTCATCATCGTCTTCATGACCGCCTGGAACAATTATCTCTGGCCGCTGATCGTGCTGCAGTCGAACGACACGAAGACGATCACGCTTGTCATCTCGTCGCTCGCCTCCGCCTACTACCCCGACTACGGCGTCGTCATGGTCGGCACCATTCTCGCGACACTCCCCACCCTCGCGGTCTTCTTCTTCATGCAACGCCAATTCGTCCAGGGAATGCTGGGCTCAGTCAAATAGGAATGATCATGCGTTCTGTTACTTCATTCAACGACACCTGGGTTTTCTCCGAAGGCTTTGCGGCTGCCGACGCCGGCCGCTTGCAGCCGGGCAAAGCCGTCAGCCTGCCGCACAATGCGGTCGAACTGCCGTTCAACTATTTCGACGAAACCAGCTATCAGCGTGCCTTCACCTATCAGAAGGTGCTCACCTGGCGCCGCGAGTTTCATGGCCGCGAGGTCTCGCTCGTTTTCGACGCAGCCATGGCGGACGCGGTCGTCTACCTCAACGGCGAGGAGATCATCGCACACAAGGACGGATATACCCCTTTCGAGGCGCGACTGACCGACAGTCTGCGCGAAGGCGACAACCTGATCACGGTAAAAATCGACGGCAGCGAAAATCCGGAGATCCCGCCCTTCGGCGGCCGCATCGACTATCTCACCTATGCCGGCATCTATCGTGACGTCTGGCTGAAAATCACCGACGCCGTGTCGATCGCCAACATCAAGATCGAGACCCGCGATACCCTGAGCGACGCCAAGTCGGTCTCGATCCGCTGCGATCTCGCAAACCCGCAAGACCTCGCATTGGCCGGCACGATCACGGCGTTGCTCAAGGACGCCAACGGCAAGGTGCTGGCAGAGGCGGCCGGCGAAACCCGCGGTCAGAGCGTCACGCTGCAGATGACCGGCCTTGCAGGACTATCGCTCTGGGACATCGACAGCCCGGTTCTCTACGAGGTCGAAGTCCAGCTGCGCAGCGATCGCGGCAGCGACCGTCTGTTGTCCCGCTTCGGCTTCCGCACGGCCGAATTCACGATCGAAGGCTTCAAGCTCAACGGCCGGCCGCTCAAGATCCGCGGCCTCAACCGCCACCAGGCCTACCCCTATGTCGGCTACGCCATGGGCCGCACCGCGCAGGAGCGCGATGCCGAGATCCTCAAGCACACGCTGCATTGTAACCTCGTGCGCACCTCGCACTACCCGCAGTCCAAGTGGTTCCTCGAGCATTGCGACCGCATCGGCCTGTTGGTCTTCGAGGAAATCCCAGGCTGGCAGCATATCGGCGGCGAGGCCTGGAAGCAGGAGGCGATCGAAAACGTCCGGCGCATGATCGAACGCGACTGGAACCATCCGTCGATCATCATCTGGGGCGTGCGCATCAATGAATCGCAGGACTCGCACGACTTCTACGTCGAAACCAACAGGCTGGCGCACGAACTCGACCAGACCCGCCAGACCGGCGGCGTGCGCTACATCACCGACAGCGAGCTTCTCGAAGACGTCTACACCATGAACGACTTCATTCTCGGCAACGAGGAACTGCCGGGTGCAAACCGCCCGCGCACGGCGCTGCGCCCGCAACAGGAATGCACCGGGCTCAATCGCAAGGTGCCCTACATGATCACCGAATTCGGCGGTCATATGTATCCGACGAAGATCTACGACCAGGAACAGCGGCAGGCCGAGCACGTACGCCGGCATCTTGAAGTGCTCAACGCGGCATACGGCGATCCGAACATCTCCGGCGCCGTCGGCTGGTGCATGTTCGACTACAACACCCACAAGGACTTCGGTTCCGGCGACCGGATCTGCTATCACGGCGTCATGGACATGTTCCGCCAGCCGAAATTCGCAGCCTATGTCTACGCCAGCCAGTGCGCGCCGTCGGAGGAGGTGCTGATGAAGCCGGTGACCTTCTGGGCGCGCGGCGAACGCAACATCGGCGGCGTGCTGCCGCTGATCGTCTTGACCAATTGCGATGAGGTCGAGCTGAAATACGGCTCGCTCGTCAAGCGCGTCGGCCCCGACCGCGAGAACTTCCCGCATCTGCCGCATCCGCCCGTCGTCATCGACCATCGTCACTTCACCAAGGACGAACTCGGCGTCTGGGGCATGAAGTGGGAGAATGCAGAGTTCACCGGCTTCATCGACGGCGAAGCCGCCGCCCATCTGCGCATGGTCGCCGATCCGGTACCGACGACGCTCGACGTCGCCGCCGACAACACAGTGCTTCAGGCCGAAGGCCGTGACAGCGTGCGCGTGATCGTCCGCGCCCTCGATCAGGTCGGCAACGTCCTGCCGTTCCTTAACGACGCGGTCGACGTGACGGTCACAGGCCCTGCCCGCCTGCTCGGGCCCGAGCGCCTCGTCTTCCAGGGCGGCTCGACCGGCTTCTGGCTCGAAACGACGGGCACTGCCGGCGGCATCGCCGTCGCGGTGACTTCGACCCGGCTCGGAACCGTGAGACTGGAACTGACGGCGGCGACGCAGGAGGCGGCGGCCGCATGAGCGAACTGCAACTCAGCGACGTCAGAAAATCCTATGGCGGCTTCGAGGTCATCAAGGGCGTCGACCTCGACATCAAGTCCGGCGAGTTCGTCGTCTTCGTCGGCCCATCCGGTTGCGGCAAGTCGACCCTGCTCCGAATGATCGCCGGTCTCGAAGAGATCACATCAGGCGATCTCACGATCGGCGGCGAGCGGATGAACGATGTCGATCCCTCGAAGCGCGGCATCGCCATGGTGTTCCAGTCCTATGCGCTCTACCCGCACATGACGGTCCGGGAAAACATGGGCTTTGCATTGCGTTTTGCCGGCGTGCCGAAGGCCGAGATCGAAAAACGCGTCGGCGAAGCGGCGAACATCCTCGAGCTTGGGCCGTTGCTCGACCGCAAGCCGAAGCAGCTTTCCGGCGGTCAGCGCCAGCGCGTGGCGATCGGCAGGGCGATCGTGCGCCACCCGAGGATCTTTCTCTTCGATGAGCCGCTGTCCAATCTCGATGCCGAACTGCGCGTGCACATGCGCATCGAGATTGCCAGGCTTCACAAGAAGCTCGCGACCACGATCATCTACGTCACCCATGACCAGGTCGAGGCGATGACACTCGCCGACAAGATCGTGGTCATGCGCGGCGGCGTGGTCGAACAGGTCGGCTCGCCACTCGACCTCTACGACGATCCCCAATCTCTTCGTCGCCGGTTTCATCGGTTCGCCGAAGATGAATTTTCTCAAAGGGATCGTCGAAACTGGCGGAACCGAGGTCCGCCTGCCCGATTTGGGCAACGCGATCATTCCGGTAAGGGTCAAGGATGCAACGCCCGGAAGCACAGTGACGATCGGAATTCGCCCCGAGCATTTCGGCGACGCCGGTTCGGCAAGTCTCGACCTGACGATCGACATGTTGGAACATCTCGGTGGCGAGACTTTTGCCTATGCCCGGCACGGCGAAGGCGAACTGATCATCATCGAAACGAAGAACGGCCGCGGCTTGAAATCCGGCGATGCCATCGCCGCCCGTTTCGATCCCACGGTCGCTCTGGTGTTTGACGCCGATGGCCGGCGTCTGCGCTAAGGCCGCTTCTCGGAACCAAAAAGAGACGGCGCCATCCATAAGGTGGCGCCGCCAGGTGTCTGTTACGGGAACATGCCCTTCGGCGTCTCGCCCTTCAGGAAGGGTTCGATGAATGCCTCCAGCAGTTCCGTCTGGTTGATGACGGCGGTGTGCGACGTGGCCGGCAGGATGGCAAGACGCGAGGCCGAGAGCGGTTTGCCCATGTCGCCCATGGCGCCGCCGCCGAGCAGGCGGAAGAGCGCGACATTGTGCTCGAGCGTCGCCACATCGGCGTCACCGGCGATGATCAGCACCGGCGCCTTCAGCGTCTTGACGTCGGCCTCCCAGGCCATCGGTTCCTTTTCGAGCTGGATCAGCTTTCGCGCCAGTTCCGGAAAGCCATTGGGATCGACGGCGAGCTTGCGATAATCCTCGGCAAAGGGCAGGCCGACGAGCATCTCGACCGTCATCTGCGGGATCACCGCCTTGAACTCCGGCTGCCAGCCTTCGGCATCGTAGGCCACCGATGCGGCGGCGAGCTTGTTCACCTTCTCCGGGTGGCGGATCGCCAGCTGCAGGCCGGCAGCGGCCCCCATGGAGTAGCCGAAGACATCGGCCTTCTCCAGCTTCACGGCATCCATGAAGGCCGCGACGTCGTCGGCGAGGTTCGGATAGGTGATCGGCCGGTCGATGTCGTTCGTACGGCCGTGGCCCTGGAACTCGACGGCATAGACCTTGTGGGTTTCGGCCAGCTTCGGAATGATCGCGCCCATCGAGGGAATGTTCATGTAGGCGCCGTGCAGCACGACCAGCGGCTCACCCTCGCCCGAGACCTCGTAGTACATCTTCATGCCGTTGACTTCGACGGTCTCAGCCTCGGCAAGGGCGGTGCCGGACATGCGCAAGGCGCCTGCGATCAGAGCAGTACGAAACATTCTCAATCTCCTTGTTGTCAGTGCGGTCCAGAACCGCCTTCGAGATTAAGACGTGCGGCGAGATTCCATCCCGACATCGACGGTGAAGATATTTTCGCGTTTTCGTTGCAAGCGTCGGGACCGTACCTCGCAGCCACTGGCCCAGCGGTACGGCCGCATCAGTTCGGCGGATTGAGTTTCGGTCGCAGGCCGGCAAACTCCGCGGCGGCGAAGTCGATGAGTTTGCGCACGCGCGGGAGATTGCGCGTTTCCTGGTGCACGCCGAGCTTCAACGACAGCAGCGGCGGGGCAACGCCGAGATCGATCGGCACGAGGCCGTCCCGGTCGGCCGCAAGGTAACACGGAAGCGTCGCCAGAGCCGCGCCGGTTTCGACTGCGCTCAGTTGCGAACGGATCGAGTTCGCGCGCAACATTATCCTGGCTTCCGGCAACCGGTCTTTCAGCCAGGTCGAGAGCGAGACCCGCACCGGCATCTCGGCCAGTTCGACAATGGCGTGACCGCGACCTGTGGCGTTCGGATGGCCGAAGCGATCGAGATAGGCCTGGCTGGCAAACAGGCCGTAGCGGATATCGGCAACCTTGCGCTCGACGGTATCGTTTTGGTCGAAGCCGCCGAAACGGAAGGCGATATCGGCATCGCGCCGGGACAGGTTGAAGCGCCGGCCGTCATTCAACAGGTGGATGGTGACACCGGGATGGGTCGCAGCAAATCTGGTGAGCATCGGCGCGAGCAGGTAATCTCCGAGCCAGTCGAGGCTGGTCACGGTCACGGTGCCCTTGAGCGCATCGTCCTGCGCAGCCAGGCGACGCTCGACCGAAAGCGCCGCCGCCTCCATCTGCTCGAGAGCCGACAGGATGGAGAGACATGCCGCCGTCGGCACAAGGCCGGTTGATTGACGCTCGAACAGCTTCTGTTGCGCTTTCTGCTCGAACGCGTCGAGGCGACGGCTGAGTGTCGGCTGGGTCGTGCCCAGAGCCCGCGCCGCTGCGCTCAGCGAGTCGTGGCGTGCGAGCATCTGAACAAGATGGAGTTCTTCCCAGTCCACAGGCACCTCAGGGTTCAGCCGGTCGAGGCGGTTCGCCTTGGCGGTAATTCATAGGCACTTTCGTGCCCGCCGTCATGCCCCCGTCGATCGGCAGCACCACGCCGGTGATGTAGCTCGCCTCGTCGGAGCAGAGCCAGAGCACGCTTGCCGCCACCTCCTCCACCCGGCCGAGGCGGCGCATCGGCGTCGAAAGTGCCGCTTGCCGCTGGATTTCCGCGCCGGCAGCCTCGAGATGGTGGGTAAGGATCGGCCCGGGCGCGATGACATTGATCCGGATGTCTTGATCGGCGTAATCGAGTGCTGCAGCCTTGCTCAGCCCGATGATACCTGCCTTTGCGCTGACATAGGCGGAAAGCCCGGACGTGCCGTTGATGCCGGCGACGGACGCCATATTGACGATCACGCCACCGCCTCCCGCTGTCATCGCCTCGATCTGGTAACGCATACCGAGGAAGGTGCCGCGAATGTTGGTGCGGATGCCGCGATCGAAACCGTCAATGTCGAGATCGGCAAGCGGCGCCGGCATGGTTCCGTCCGTGGCATTGTTGAAGGCGGCGTCCAGCCGGCCATAGTGCCGCATCACACGCGCAAGCGCTTGCTCCATCGCAATCTCGTCACCGACATCAGCCGCGATCGCCAGTGCGTCGCCACCCGCCTCACGGATGGAGACCGCCAGCGCCTCGACCGCCGCCTGCGAACGGGAGAGAACGACAACGGACGCTCCGGCCCTTGCGAAGGCGCGGGCTGTGGCCGCGCCGATCCCCTTGCTGGCGCCCGCGACCAAGGCGACTTTCCCGGCAAATCCCAGATCGTTTTTGTTCATCAACCCGACTCCATCCGACGCTGTCGCGCCGTTTCTAGCGGCGCAGGGCGCCAGCCGCCTCGTCCAGGAACGTATGCCTCCCATACATGGACAGCCAATCGACTTTCGATGCGATCGGGATTGCCATTGTCGCGAACCCGTCGTCGCCCCGAAGCGCCGATCGGGCTTCAGTTTGCAGAAGCGGGAGGCGAACATGGATGCAATCGCGACAAGGCAATGGAGATCGAAGCGCCGGAACCGGCTAAAGGCCGAACTCGACCGCGTGATTGCCGAAGCACTCGGCGAACAGCGTATCGTCGGCACGGTCGTCGAGATCCTCATCGACGGCGAGCCAGCCTACCAACGGGCCGCCGGCCTCGCCGACCGCGAAGCCGACCGGCCGATGACCGGCGACAGCATCTTCCTGCTTTCCTCGGTCGCAAAGCCGATCGTCACGGTCGCCGCTCTCAATCTGGTGCAAAGCGGCAAAATCGGTCTCGACGACGCCGTGTCGGGGTGGCTGCCCGCTTTCAGACCGCGCCTGCCGGACGGCAGCAAGCCTCGGATCACCGTCCACCAACTCCTGACGCACAGCGCCGGCCTTGGCTACGTGTTCATGGAACAGGGCGATGGACCCTACCACCGGCACGCGATCAGCAGCGGTCTCGACGACACGGAGGATGACCTCGCTGCCCTGATCGGTAAGCTCAACGACATCCCGCTGTCCTATCGGCCCGGACAAGGCTGGGGCTATTCGATGGGCCTCGACGTGCTCTGCGCAGTTATCGAGGAGGCGACAGGATCAAAG
Organism: Ensifer adhaerens; assembly: GCF_028993555.1. Taxonomy (NCBI): domain Bacteria; kingdom Pseudomonadati; phylum Pseudomonadota; class Alphaproteobacteria; order Hyphomicrobiales; family Rhizobiaceae; genus Ensifer; species Ensifer adhaerens. The sequence goes on from NZ_CP118611.1 coordinate 2,140,461, forward strand.
CTGCCGGCGGCGATCGCTGCGCTCGTGACCGGCCCGATGGGGATGAACGACACCGCCTTTTCCGTGACCGATCCGCGCCGGCTCGTGGCCCACTATGGCGACGCGTCGCCGCGGCCGCGGCGGCTCGTTGGCGATGATGCGGTTCCCTTCTTCGGCAATCCCGTCCGCTTCTCACCCGGCCGAATCTTCAATCCTCGGGCCTTTCCCTCTGGCGGTGCCGGCATGGCAGGCACCGCAGGCGACGTGATCCGCCTTCTCGACAGCCTCAGAACCGGACATTCGCCGGTGCTTGACGCCCCCAGCACCCGCTCGATGTTCGACATTCAGGCAAGGACCGGCGGATTGGCCGCCGGCGCCGGGTGGGAGTTCGGTTTCGGCGGTGCCGTCCTTGTCGAGCCCGAAATGGCCGGCACGCCGCAGTCGCCCGGCACGCTGCAATGGGACGGAGCCTACGGCCACACGTGGTTCATCGACCCGGCCCGCGGCCTGACAGTCGTCGCGCTCACCAACACCGCCTTTGAGGGCATGATCGGACGTTTCCCGATCGAACTGCGCGACGCGATCTACCGGAGCCTGTAGGACATGCCGAACGCCTTGTCTGCCGTCGACCTTGATGGCTATTTCGCCCGTATCGGACATGCCGGGCCGCTCTCACCAGACCTGGTAACCCTTGGCGCGATCATCGCACGCCATGCAGCGTCGATCCCTTTCGAGGCCATCGACGTGCTGCTCGGACGGCCGGTCGATTTGTCGCCGACGGCGGTCGACGCAAAACTCATCGACCGCAGGCGTGGCGGCTATTGCTTCGAACAGAACGGCCTGTTGCAGCGTGTGCTCACGTCGCTCGGATATCGGGTGGAACCTTTGATGGCCCGCGTCCTTTGGATGCGCGAGCCCGATGCGCCGCCGCCCGGATGGTCGCACATGGCGCTCCGCGTCTTCGTGGACAGTGTCGGCTATCTCGTCGATGTCGGTTTCGGCAGTTGCGTGCCAACCGCGCCGCTGCGTTTCGACAGGACCACGGCACAGCCGACACCGCATGAGCCGTTCCGCCTCAGCCGGACGCTCAATGGCTATTTGCTTGAAGCCCAACTTGGTCGCGATTGGGTCCCGGTCTACGAAGTGTCACCGCGGATTTGCGCAGAGGACGCGTATCGGTTCGCGAACATCGCGACATCCACGGATCCGCAATCGCTTTTCCGGCAGACCCTGTTGGTGACATTGACCACCGGAGAGGCGCGCCAGATCCTGTTCGGAAACCGGCTGACGATCCGTGACAAGAACGGCACCATCGCGCGCTACGAACTCGATGTACCTTCAATCGAACATATCCTGACAGATGTCTTCGGCTTGCCTTTCGAGGGCGACTGGCGCCGGATCACTGCGCGCATCGGCAACACCTTGGAGGGCAGCGATACGACGCGGGCCTGATACCCCGTCTATCGGTGCGTCAGGATGTAGTCCTTGAGGATCGCCGCGTGATTTCGAGCCTCATCCTTCACGCTGTAGAGCAAGGTCACGGCGCCTTCAGCAATGCGTTGCCGCAACATATCGACGGCCGCCGGATTTCTGTCGAGCTCGGCAAGGTAGCGCTCGCGAAACTCTTCCCAGCTGCCTTCACCAGCGTGAAACCAGCGGCGCAGTTCCGTCGTCGGTGCTATCTCTTTCAGCCACAGGTCGACCGCGGCTTCCGCCTTGGTGAGACCGCGCGGCCACAAGCGATCAACGAGGATGCGCATCCCCTCGCCCTCTGCCTTCGGCTCGTAAACCCGTTTCGTCTTCAGCTGCATGACGCTCCTCATCGGTCTCGATCCGAAGACCATAGCCGCCGCCGATTGGCGATCCAAGCGCCAAGGCGCTTGTCGACGGACGGCAACAGCGCGCCTGCTACACCCCCCGCCTGTTGCCCCAGAGCAGCACATGCAGTTGCGGCAGTACACGTGCCTCGAACCAGCGGTCCTCGGTCACCTTGCCGACCAGCCAGAGCATGCGGTCGATGATACCGTCGATATCGACCTTTGCATCGTCGTCATCCGGCGGTGGCGGTGTATGGTTGCCCGGCTGCAGGTAGAGCGGCAGATCCGGGTAGCGCGACGCGGCATCACGGGCATAGGCATAGTCGCGCTCGTCGAAGACGACGATCTTCAGGGCGATCTCAGGCCCGCCCGCCGCCATGCGAAGACAGTCGTCGAAGGCGTTCCAGTCGGTCTCCATGCCGCTCGACGGCGGCTTCGGGCTCAGCACCAGGACGTCGAGATCGACGAACCAGCCCTTGGCGATACTGCCCTGCGTTTCGAGTGCAAAACGGTAACCCTCCTCTCGACCGCGGGCGATCAGGGGGCCAAGCGGCTGGATCGCCGGATTGCCGCCGGACAGCGAGACCGTCAGCGGCTTGCCGCCGGAGAGAGTGAGGACTTCCCGCCAGATCTCCTCCACCGTCATCGGCAGCCATTGGTCGCGATATTCGCTGTCGACCGCGTGCAGCGTATCGCACCAACTGCAGCGATAGTCGCAACCGCCCGTGCGCACGAACACGGTCGGCAGACCGATCAGGATGCCCTCGCCCTGGATCGTCGGCCCGAAGATTTCACTGACGCGGATTCGTGTTTCTGCAGGCCCGGTCATGGCCGGTATTCCGCCCAGGTCTTCGGCGTCTCGCTGACGCGGACAGCCGAGGTCTCCGGCAGTCGTGCCTTGCACCAGTCGTAGAAATGCTTCGCCAGACATTCGGCCGTCACCCGATCGTGACCGAGGACGTCATTGAGGTGGCGATGATCGAAGCTCTCGTCAATGTAGCGCTTCAGCGGCGAAAGCTCGTGGTAGTCGCGAACGAAGCCATGTTCGTTGAGTTCCGCACCCGTAAGCTCGACCTCGACGATGTAGTTGTGGCCATGCAGCCGCGCGCATTGATGTTCCGCGGGCAGGCTTTTCAGCTGGTGCGAGGCGGAGAAATGGAATTCCTTGGTGATCCGAAACATCACTTCACCTCCTCAGCCGCAAAGGCCGACGTCGCGGCGACCCAGAAATCCGGATCCTCATAGTCGGTCGGGTCCGCGACACCCGCGAGATGGAAGGCCTCGCGCCGCTCGACGCAGGTGCCGCAGCGGCCGCAATGCTTCACGCCACCCTTGTAGCAGGACCAGGTCTCCTCGAACGGCGTCGCATGGCTTGCACCGTCCGAGACGATATCCGCCTTCGAAATCGTCACATAGGGCGCGTAGAGCGCGACGTTGGCATAGCCTTCGAGCGCGTGGTTCTGCATCGTCTGGAAGGCGTGGATGAAACCGGGGCGGCAATCGGGATAGATGAAGTGGTCACCACCGTGCACGGCGACGGCCACCGCATCCGCTTTCTGCGCTGCCGCCAGCCCGAAGGCGATGGCGAGCATGATGGCGTTGCGGTTCGGAACCACCGTCGCCTTCATCGTTTCCTCGGCATAGTGGCCGTCGGGCACATCGACATCGTCCGTCAGCGCCGATCCGGTGAGGTGGGCGCCGATCGGGCGGATATCGATGACCTGATGGGGAACGCCAAGCCGCGTTGCGCAGGCGGCGGCAAAGTCCAATTCCTTGCGGTGCCGTTGTCCGTAGTCGAAGGAGAGCAGGCCAATGAGTTCGTGCTCGGCGGCGACCTTGTGGGCAAGCGATACCGAGTCCAATCCGCCGGAGCAGATGACGATCGTCTTCATGATAGGTGTCCTTGTTTTGACCGGGTAGGCTGCGACCGGATTTACGGGGCGCCTTCTAGGACAAAGCAGGGCCGGTGTGAAGCGTTAAATTGTTGTTCAAAGGAAACGGCCCGTTCCGGCCCGCCGCTGGCCGGAATGCCGGCGCCGGAGGAGCCGAGATCTTAAACCACAGCCCGTTCCAACTGCGCAAGTCCGCGGACCATGTCTTGGGACGACACGTCACCGATGACCGCGGACTGGACGACATAGCCGAGCACAAATGACAGCAATGCCGCAGCCATTTCCGTGTCCACATCATGCTGCACACCGGTTCTGTCGTCACGCCAACGCTTCAGCGCCCCGGCCAGGTCGCTGCGAAAATCGACGTAGAAGCGCTTCATCGTTGCCCGAAGGTGGTCACTCCGTTGCGCCTCGCTCCAGCCAAGCAGGGCGATGCGTTTCAGATCGAAGCCATCCCGGCTGGAAAAGCTATCGATGGCCTCGGCAATCTTGCCGACGAGTTGGCTGGGGCTCATCGCCGGGTCGGCATGCAAAAACGGCGCGACGATCGCCGAAAGGCCGGACAAAGATGTCGTGACCGCGGCGAGGATCAATTCCTCCTTGCTCGGATAGTAGGAATAAACGGCGCCGGCCGACAGGCCGGACGCACGGATGATGTGGTCCATCGTCGTGGCGTGCAGCCCATCCTTCTGAAAACAGATCCAGGCTGCTTCGAGAATTTGAGCCCTTCGGGCGGCGCGCTTGTCATCTGATATCTTCGGCATTCGCTTAAAATAAAACGAACGCTCCCTCTTTTAAAGAGGCGCAGAAAATATTAAAACGAATGACCGTTCTTTTTATGGAGGCGACCATGATCAGAGTGACGGCAATCGAAACGGGCAAGGCCCGGATGAAGTCGGCCCAGCGCACGGGACGCGAGGGCCGCGGCGCCATCGGCCGCAAGATCGACATCTTCCGAGACCCACACTGGATCGATCCCTTGCCCATCCTGTGCTTCCTGATCGAGCATCCGGAAGGCCGCTTTCTCGTCGATACCGGCGATACCTGGCGCAACTCGGTGCCGGGCTACCTTCCGGGCTGGAACCCGTTCTACAAGCAGGTGCAGATCCGCGTTGCGCCCCACGAAGAGGTGGGCTCACGGCTGCTCGCAATGGGGCTCGATCCGGCCGAAGACATCGGTACCGTCATTCTCACCCACTTCCATCACGACCACACCGGAGGGCTCGATCACTTTCCGCGCAGCCGGATTATCGGCCCACGTGCCAACTATGCCGTATCGATCGGCCTCAGAGGCATGATGACCGGCTGCCTGCCACAACGCTGGCCGATCTGGCTGCGGCCGGAGCTCGTGGACATGGATGGCCCGCCCGTCGGCCCCTTCGCCGCCTCGCACCCGATCACCCGCGATGGACGGATCCTGCTTGTGCCGACACCAGGACATGTCGCAGGCCACGTTGCCGTGCTCGTGCGCGGCGATGAGTTCACCTATTTCCTCGCCGGCGACGCCACCTATTCGCAGGAAAACCTACTGGCAGAACGGACGGATGGCGTCACGAACGATCCGGCAACCGCGCTTGCGACATTGCGCGCGATCCGCCGGTTTGCTGCAGACGAACCGACGATCCTGCTACCGGCTCACGACCCGGAAAGCGCCGCGCGGCTCGCAGCAGGATTGGCCTTGGTCTGAAACGACAAGATAGCCGACCTTTCGGTGCAGGTTCCGCTGAAGCCATTTTGGGCGCGACCAGGTCGTCTCGGCCTGGGCAGGCACACGCGAGTGATCGGCCCTTCATACGCTGGAAATTCTCGATCACGACGGGCAAGGCAAGCGTCTCTTGTGGCGTGAAAATGGATCCGCTCGCCGACAGTTCGCGCGCCCTGTAATGGGTTGGGGCGCGCGGGCTTCAAGGAATCTTGAGGTGCTCCGGTAACTACTGCTGGAGCCCCGGATAGGCCCATACGCCCGAAACGCGCATCAGATCACGGTAGATGACCAACCGCTCGTCGGGCCCGACCTTTGCAGCTTCGTCCTGGGTTGGCGCGTCCAGCGCATTCACCGGCACGACCGCCGCTGGGAGATCGCGCTGCTTCAATGCGTCTTCCATCACGGTGCGGGCACGGCGCATGTGGCTGGAGCTGGTCACCAGGATCACGGTATCAGCCTGATGCCGCACCAGCAGATTGGCGGCATTGATCACATTGCCGATCGTATCTTTCGACTTGTCTTCGATGATGATGCGATCACGGCTGACACCCTTGTCGACCAGCCACTTCGACATCACGTCGCCTTCGGTTACGCCGTTCTTCGGCACGCCGCCACTCACCATCACCAGTGCCGTCGGATTGGCCTCAGCAGCCTTCAATGTTGCTTCGAGGCGGTCGAGCAAGGTCTGCTGCGCGGTGCCGTCATCCGCCAGCGCGTATCCCAAGGCGACCACCACGACCTTGCCGGACACCGTCGGGATATCGAAGCTCGGCTTCTCGGCCATGATCTGTTCTGCGCGAACGAAGCGCTTCCGATACTCCTCCGCGCGCTCGCGATCGAGACCTGCGAGCGCTTGATGGGCGAGTGCCGCGCCGGTCTCGTCGCCACGGATGCGGGCAATTGCCTCCAGCCAGCTTTGCGCGTCGAATGCGGTCGGCTCCTTCTCAAGGATGCCCTGGAACGTGGTCTGCGCCTCGTCGAGCTTCTTCTGGATGATCTGGGTTGAGGCCACGGCATACTGAAAATCCAGGCGCTTAGGCGCTAAAGTCGATGCTTCCTTGAAAGCCGCCTCCACGACATCATACTTGCCGTGCAGGGTGATGCCCTTGAAGACTTCGGCTTCGGCCTTTTTGACGTCGCCTCCCGACCAGTAATACTGCATGCCAGTGTCGACCAACTGCTTGATGCGCGCAGCATTGGTCTGATCGAAGGCGCCGACTGGAGCGGCCGAGATAAGGCACGCCGTTGCTGTCAACACTGCAAGCAGTCTGCGTCTCGCGCCGCCCGCCTTTGTCGGACGCGGAACGTCCGATGCAAACACGGTCGAGCCCGTCAAAAGGGCAAGAATGGAACTCGGCTTCATTGATATCTCCCAGTTTTCCGGTTGCCCGCAGGCTTGCTCGCCCTCGGGCAGATAAACGTTCCGTAATCACTTCCGATCTGGCCCAATCGATATGCGGCCAACATCAGCAATACCAAAACATGACCACCTGTCTACTGCGTGGCGATGGAACTGCGCGCTACCTCGCCCGAAATATGGATAAATTATATTACATTTCTTACAGATAGCGCATGCAAGTTGCGCCAACGCTTCGAGACAGTTGCTGATTGGTGCTTTATTGGTATTATCCAATTTTGTGCCGGGATGCGCGGACCAGGTGGTGTGCGGCCGTTCCATGACCAGCGATGTCACCAACAATCAGCTTTTGTCGCCAGAGACTTCTGCGGCTCGTCGGATGGCAAGGCCTGCTTCCGCGACCTCGCCACCAAAAGCCATGCGGAAGCACGCGCCGCCGCTCGGCGAACTCAGAACGGTCATCTGCGCGCCATGCCGTCGTGCAATCTGCAGCACGAGATTGAGACCCAAGCCCGCACCGCGATCCCGCGGCTTCAGCCGGTAAAATGGCTCAAATATCCGCTCGCGCTCCGCCTCGGGAACGCCCGGACCGTCGTCACAGATTTCGATCACTCCCTGGCGCTCCACCCGGACGACGATTGTCCCCCGGTTGCCGGCATGCTCGATCGCATTCTGTACCAGGTTGATGACGGCACGCCTGAGAGATGGCGCGTCCGCCTGAACGAGCGAGCGTTGCACCGCCGGCTCGTAGGAGAATTCGTAGCCTTCATCGATCGCCAGCGGCGCAAGGTCGGCGGCAATGTCGCGGCACAGCTCGACGAGGTCCACCGCGGCGAACGGCTTGGCATCGGCTTCCAGCCGCTGCAGATCGAGCAATTGCTCGGCCAGCGCCGATATCCTTTCGCAATCGGCGATGAGCCGGTCGCGGTCGGGCCCGGCGCCAAGCGAATCCAGCCGTGCCTGCAGGATGGCGACTGGTGTGCGCAACTCATGGGCCGCATCAAGGATGAAGCGTTGGTGACGGCCATAGGCCTGATCGAGCCGATGGAGCGCATCGTTCATGCCCCGCACGAGCGGCCGCACCTCATTGGGAATGGCCGTTTCGGGCAGCCGATAGCTGCGCCGATCGATATCGATCTCCTGGGTTTCGCGCGCGAGGTCCGAAATGTCCCGGCTGGCCCGATTGACGATCCACGGCACGCCGGCGATTGTCACCAGAGCAAGGAGGACCAGCATCGGCGCGAGGGAAAAGCGCGAAAACTGCAGGATGAGGGCCGACTGGCTCATAAGCTCGCCTTGCCCAAACACGGTGAAATCCCCGTCCGCGTTCGACCGGCGCCGGAGAACGGCGAGATAAGGCGATGGATCACCCGCATCGCGAATGTCCGAATAGGTCATCTTGCCGAGGTTCTCGCTCATACCCCGATAGATCGCGGGGATGTTGCCGACCTGCACAATCTCTCCATGGTCATTGCGCGCGATGAACCAAAAGTCCGGATGCCTGGCATAAACGTCGCCCATCTCCTCGGTCTTTGCGAGCACGAGTTTGCCATCCGGGCCTCTGCGGATCGCGTCAAATGCGGCCTCGACCGGTGCGGGGCTGACAAGCACACCGCCCTCGTCAGCAAGAACCAGGAGGCTTACGAAGGAAAGTCCGAAAGCCAGCAGTATCGCCAATTGGAGAACGAGAAGCTGAGCGATCAACCGCTGTTTGAGGGATCGAGGCCATAGTTTCCTCACCGGCGGCACCATAGGGCTGGATTGAATGCGCGGTGCATCGTCGGGCCTCGCTCGGACACGTTCGAAGGGATCAAACTTTTTGAAATCACGCAAATCTGAAAGAGGATCGTTCTACACGTTTTCAGGATTTGCTCTCAATCCGAGTGAAGCTGCAAACTCGAGATTGCACCGACATTACGCCCTCTGTTCGCGGCCCGGAGCTGCGGCGCCGGGCCGCGACCTTCTCTGCTCATCATCATGCATGCGCATGCGGGTGCTGCCGTTCGTCCCAGACCGACCAGATCGCGAGCGCAGTCACCAATGCCCCGAGGACGACATGCGTCCACATGGGATTGGCGCTGGTCGAGAAGCCGAGCAGCCAGGGGGAAGCGATCAGCCAGAGCCCGACGATGAGGCTTGCCCATTCCTCCCATTCCGCAAACATGGCAAGCGTTGCGATCGCCAGAACGCCGAGCACGACGGCGGCGGCCCAAGCGTTCCAAGCCGGAACGCTCTCGACAACGAAGCCCATGATCCAGGGGGAGACGAACAGGCAGATGGCGAGAACCAGATTGATCCAGTCCTGCGCTTTCTTTCCTTCCATCAGTGCCATGACAACCTCCACGAATGAAGCTTGATCAAAGCGTACGACCGCGTGCGGCGCACGCTCTGGAAACTATAATAAATTCAACCGAAACCGCTTTCAAATCTTTTTCGCGCGAGCATCCGGTGATCGCACGCGCAAAAGCGCGCTGCGGACCGGCGGACCGCAGCTTTCAAGGGGGGCCGAAGCGCCGTCTGGCCATCCGCTACGTCGAACTCTAGTAGCCGCGCGCAGCGCCTGCGCCGATACGGCTGTCAACCGCGCCGTTGTAGCGGGCGCCGCCGCCGGCCTCGATGTCGGAGAGGCTTTCGCCGCCGACGAGGATGCCGGTTGCCTGGCCCCAGATGGTCCAGTTTTCGTCGATCTGGACATTGTGGCCCATCGCCGACAGCAGCTTGCGGGTATCGGGCGAAAGCGCATAGGGTTCCATGAACACCTTGTCCGGCAGCCATTGGTGGTGGATGCGCGGCGCATCGACCGCTTCCTGAATGTTCATGCCGTGATCGATGACGTTGAGGATCGCCTCGAGCGTGATGGTGATGATACGCGCGCCGCCGGGGCTGCCGATCACCATGAAGGGTTTGCCGTCCTTGGAGATGATCGTCGGGCTCATCGACGACAGCGGCGTCTTGCCGGGCGCGATCGCATTCGCTTCACCCTGCACGAGCCCGTAGAGATTGGGCACGCCGGGCTTGGCGGTGAAATCATCCATCTCGTTGTTGAGCAGGATGCCGGTTCCAGGCGCCACCACGCCAGCGCCGAAGGAGCCGTTCAGCGTATAGGTGACGGCAACGGCATTGCCCTCGTCGTCGATGATCGAATAGTGCGTCGTTTCCTTGCTTTCGCCGAAGCCCTTGGGGATCAGCGCCTGCGAGACGCCGGCGCGGAACGGATCGATCTTGCCGCGGATTTCCTTCGCATAGGCCTTGTCGGTGAGCTTGGCGACCGGGTTCTCTACGAAATCGGGATCACCGAGCGAGGTGTTGCGGTCGACATAGGCGTGGCGCATCGCCTCGATCATCGCGTGAACCGTGTCCGCGGCGCCGTAGCCCATATAGGATAGCGGATAGCCTTCGAGCACGTTGAGGATTTCGCAGATGATCACGCCACCGGACGACGGTGGCGGCGAGGAGACGATGTCATAGCCGCGATAGTTGCACTTGACTGGCTCCAGTTCGCGCACCGCATAACGTTCGAAGTCCGCTTTCGCCAGGATGCCGCCCTTATCGGCACTCGCCTTGACGATCGCATCGGCGATCGCGCCCTTGTAGAAGGCATCGGTTCCCTTCTCGGCGATGCTGGATAGTGATGCGGCAAGGTCCGTCTGAACCAGTTTCTCGCCGACGACGAAGGGCTTGCCGTCCTTGAGGAAGATCGCGGCGGCGGCCGGATCCTTGGCGAGCCTGTCGGTCTCGCCGTCAAAGGAATCGACATCGCCCTGCTCCAGCACGAAACCGTCCCTGGCAAGCGCGATCGCCGGCGCGATCAGTTCGGCAAGCGGCTTCGTGCCGTAACGGCTGCGTGCGGCTTCGAACCCCATGACCGGGCCGGGCACGCCGACGGCGAGATAACCCTCGGTGCTCAGGCCGTCGACGACATTGCCCTTGTCGTCGAGATACATGGTCTTGGTTGCCGCTTGCGGCGCCCGCTCGCGGAAATCAAGGAAGGTCGTCTTGCCATCCTTGAAGCGGATCGTCATGAAGCCGCCGCCGCCAATATTGCCGGCGGTCGGATAGGTGACGGCGAGCGCGTAGCCGACGGCGACCGCCGCATCCACCGCATTGCCGCCGCTCTTCAGGACGGCGACGCCGATATCCGATGCCAGGTGCTGGGCGGTGACCACCATGCCGTGCTCGGCCTTCACCGGTTCCGGCGAGGCCGCCTGCGCGCTCCATGGCACCAGGCTCAACGAAACAAAAACGGTGACAGACAGGCTCTTCAAGCGGGAACTGCGCATGCTTCTCTCCCTCGCAGGCGTTGCTCGCAGTGTTTGCCGACGGCCGCAGCACGGACACCCTCCACCGCGCCAAGCGCGACGGCAACAATCTTTCGACCAGGCAAGCACTGATTGTGGGCAGCTATGAAGTCTGCGAAGTATAGCCGTGCTCGATCGGCGATGGCAATTCACACATGACCAATCGCAGCACTTGCATCAATGACCGGCGCCTGCGTCGGGTTCGCAGACCAGCGGACCGGGGAACCATTCGGTTCTCGTCAGGCCGCGTCCGCCAGGATGAGATCGGCGCCTTTCTCGGCAACCATCATCGTCGGCGCGTTGATGTTGCCGGCCGTAATGTTGGGGAAGATCGAGGCGTCGACGACGCGCAGACCCGGAACGCTGTGGACGCGCAGGCGGTTGTCGACCACCGAGTTCGATTGATCCGGCCCCATGCCGCAGGTGCCGCAGAGATGATAGATCGAGCCGGAATTTTCGCGGAAGTACTCTATCAGGTCGTCGTCGCTTTCAACCCGCGGCGCTGGCGAAATCTCTTCCGCCGTCAGCGAAGAGAGCGCCGAGGCCGACGCGATCCGCCGTACCAGTCGACTTCCCTGCAGCACTTCGTCGACGTCTCGGTCGGTCGTCAGGTAGTTCGGCCGGATCAGCGGCTTTTGCGCGGGGTCGCCTGACGCGATCGAAATACTGCCGCGGCTCGTCGGTCGACAGGAATTGAAGCAGATCAGGTAGCCGGGATAGGGCTCCGGCTTCAGCCCCGCCTTCGGATCTTTGGGGATGCGATAGGAGAGCGGATTGAAATAGAGCTGGATGTTCGGCCGCTCTTCGTCAGGTCTGCCGCGGAAGAAGCCACCGGCCTGATTGACGCTCATCGAGAGCGGGCCCTTGCCGGTGAGCAGATATTGCAGGCCGAGCCGCATCTGGCCGAACAGGCTGCCGAACTCGTCATTGAGGGTCGGGATGGTGGCCCGATAGTAGAAGCTGGCGCAGAGGTGATCCTGGAGGTTCTGCCCAACGGCCGGCAAATGCCGCTGCGTCTTGACCCCGAGCGAGGACAGCGCCTTGCTGTCGCCGACACCCGAGACCTGCAGCAGTTGCGGGCTGCCGACGGCACCGGCCGCCAGGATGACCTCGCGCCCCGCCGTAAAGCGCCGGCGGACACCGCTCTGGACGACATCGACGCCGGTCACGCGCCCGTCATCCCCAAAGACCAGCCGCTCGGCCTGGGCGTAGCGCTCGATCGTCAGGTTGGGTCGCTTGAGCGCCGGACGCAAATACTCGGCACTCGAATGCGAACGGCGGCCATTGTTGGTGTTGACGTCGTAGACGCCGGCGCCTTCGATCGAGGCGCCGTTGAAATCCTCATTCAGCGGCAGTTGCAGCGATCCGCAGCTTTCGAGAAAGGCATCGGTGATCGGATGCGTCATGCCGCGCATCGGGGTGATGTGGATCGGGCCGTCGCCGCCATGCCATTCGGACGATCCGCGCGCATGGGTTTCCAGGCGCCGGAAATAGGGCAGCACATCGTCATAGCCCCAGCCGGCATTGCCGGCCGCTTTCCAGTCGTCGAAATCGTCGCGCGCGCCGCGCACGTAGATCATCGCGTTGATCGAACCCGAGCCGCCCTGGACCTTGCCGCGCGGCACGTAGATGCTGCGATCCTGCAGTGCGGCCTCTGGCTCGCTCGAATACATCCAGTTGACCTCAGGATTGTAGTAGCTGCGGGCGTAGCCAACCGGGATCTTGAACCAGAAGGAGTTGTCGTTGCCGCCGGCCTCGATCAAAAGCACCTTGTGACGCCCATTTTCGCTAAGCCTGCTCGCAAGAATGCAGCCCGCCGACCCGGCGCCGACGATGATGTAATCGTAGATCATCTCGTGTCCCTGTTGTCCGAGTTCACCCGCGCGCGGGCGCGAAGGCCTTCACGTCGGCCGGCCGGCTGTCCATCTGCAGATGCAGGCGCTCACCGGTGTAGGGCGTGTGCTTTTCGACCACGTCCATGTTGAGTTCGATGCCGAGGCCAGGCTCGCGTGACGGGATGAGATAACCGTCCTCGACGGCGAGCTTGGTCTTCAGCACGTCGGCATGGAAACCGGAGAAGTCGAGGATCGCCTCGTGGATGAGAAAGTTCGGCGTTGCAGCCGATAGCTGGATTGAGGCGGCGGCCCCCACCGGGCCGTTATAGAGATGCGGTGCGATCTGGGCGTAATGGGCCTCGGCCATGCCGGCGATCTTCTTCGCCTCCAGCAAGCCGCCGACACGCGCCACGTTCATCTGCAGGATCGAGGCAGCCTTCAGTTCGAGCACGCGCTGGAACTCGTACTTGGTCGTCAGCCGTTCGCCGGTCGAAACGGGAATCGAGGTTGCACGCGCGACCTCGGCCATCGCCGCCTCCTGTCCCGGCGGAACCGGCTCTTCGAACCAAAGCGGATCGTACTTCTCCAGGCGACGCGCGAGACGGATCGCCGAGGACGGAACCATCTGGCCGTGGGTACCGAAGAGAAGGTCGGCGCTGCTTCCGACGGCATCGCGGATCTTGCGGCAGAACTCCTCGCAGCGATCCATGACACCAAGGGAGAGCTGGTGGCCGGAATAGTTGGTGTAAGGACCGGCCGGGTCGAACTTCACGGCCGTAAAGCCCATTTCGACCATCTCGACGGCGCATTCGGCTGCGAGATCCGGGTCGTTGAAATCGAACTCGCCGGCAGCGTTCTTCGGATAGAGATAGGTATAGGCGCGGAGCTTCGCGTGCACCGTTCCACCGAGAAGGTCGGAGACCGGCCGTCCTGCCGCCTTGCCGATAATGTCCCAGCAGGCGATCTCGAGACCCGAGACGATGCCCATCATCGTCGGATCGGGGCGCTGGGTGAAGCCGCTCGAATAGGCCGAGCGCCAGAAGCGCTCGATCTGGTGCGGATCATGGCCAAGAAGATGCCGTTCAAAGACGTCCTCGATCAGCGGCGTCATCGCGCTAGGATGGAAGGAGGTCGCATAGATTTCGCCGATGCCCTCGATACCGCAGGCGGTGGTGAGGCGGACGAAGATCCAGTACATGCCGCCAACATGCGGCGGCGGGACGGCAACGGCATAGGTCTTGAGAGACGCGATCTTCATTTGTGTCATCCCTTTTTCTTGAGGCGGGCCATCAGCACCAGGGTGAAGATGGCGCCGAGGACGCAGACGGCGGCGATGTAGCCGAAATAGAGCTGGTAGCCGGTGATGCCCGGATAGCGGTCCGAGAGGTATCCGTTGACCAGCGGCAGGTAGGTGTCGGGCGCGTAGCCGACGAGCGAAATGATGCCGATCGCGAGACCGGTGATGTTGGCCGGCACATGGCAATCGTCGAGGATCGCCCAGTAGAGACCGCGGATCGTATAGGTGATGAGGCCAACGAGCAGCACCAGCCCGACAAAGAGGACGGTCGAGCCGATGCCCGGCAGGACGATCATTGCCACCAGACTGGCGGCCGCGACAATGAAGCTCAAGAACAGAATGCCGGTCTTGCCGTAACGGTCGCCGAGCAAGCCGCCGCCAATGCCGCCTACCGGACGCAACCACAGCTTGATCGTGACGATCAAACCGGCCATCGCCGCCGAAATCCCGAAGCCGCCTTCCTGCAGATAGGCCGAGAAGCTGTAGGTGGCGAGGAAGACGTGGTAACCGCAGAAGATGATCGCAGCGACCAGCCACACTTCGGGGATGCGAAGTAGTGTCCTGATGTCGGCGAGAAGGCTGCCCTCGCGCTTGCGCGCGGTCCTGTCCGCAGCAACCGGCTGCGACACGGCGAAATAGGCAACGCCGACGACGATGCAGACGATGGCATAATGCAGAACGACATCACGGAAACCCGTGGCAAGCCCGGCGGCGCGCGTTTCCGTCGTGAAGACGAAGAGCGCGATGGCGACGCTTGCCAGCAGCGCTTCGACGAGGCCGCGGCCGCCATCGAGAATGCCGAAGAAACGTCCCTGTTCGTCAGCGCCGGCGATCAGATTGACCTGCTTGAGCGTGGCCGCCCAGAACGTCAGACCCGTCGTGACGCCGAAGCCGCAGTAAATGACGAGAAGGGCGGAGTAGCCAGGCAGCGTCGCGTACCAGAGGCCAAGCAGACCCGTGCCAACCATGGAGATGAGGATCAGGATGCGCGGCTGGACGCGGTCGGCAAGCCAACCGCTCGGCAAATAGCCGACGAGGAAGCTGGTACCGAGAACGGAATAGAGGACGCCAAGCTCGGTGTTCGAAAGTTTCAGAACCTCCAGCATCGTCGTCTGGTAGGACTGGCGAAGATAGAGGATCGGATAGATCGCACCGGCGGCGATCACGATCAGCGCCAGTTGAAGGTAGCGGCTGCGGGCCGACACGGATGGCACGGCGATTTCGGTTTCGGTAATTGAGCTCACGGGCAGTCTCCTCCCCGGCCGACGGCGGGAGCAATGCCATCGGCCCGGTATCGTTGTTGGCGTCGGAGCAATTCCGGTTTCCGCCGGGATTGCTCGAATTCAAAGTGATCAGTGTTTCAGGACGACGAGGCGCGTCTGGGTGAATTCCAGCATGCCATGCTTGCCGTCATCACCGCCGAGCCCCGAGCGTTTCCAGCCGGCATGAAAGCCCTGGTAGGGATCGGCCGGGAAGCGGTTGACGTAGAGTTCGCCGGCTTCGATTGCGTCGCTGGCGCGCATGACGGTGCGATAGTTTTCGGTAAAGAGCACCGAGCTCAGGCCGAACTGATGATCGCTGGCCTTCGCCAGCGCTTCCTCGAAGGCGGAATAACGGAGGACGGCGAGCACCGGACCGAAGACTTCCTCGCGCACGATCTCCATCTCTTGGGTACAGCCGGAAATCAGCGTCGGCGGATAGAAGTAGCCATCGCCATCAGGCAGATAACCGCCCGTCTCGATCGTTCCACCCTCCGCCCTCGCCTGCTCGACCATTTCATGCACGCGCTTCTGTGCCGCGGCATTGGCAAGCGGACCCATACGACCAGCATCCTCGGCGCGATTGCCGAATGTGCGGGCGGCAAAACCTTCGCGCAGCTTGGCAAGCAGCCGGTCGTGGACGTTTTCATGAACGTAGAGCCGTTCGGCGCTGGTGCAGACCTGGCCGCAATGGGTGGTCTTGGCGGTAATGATCATCTTCGCCACCGCGCCGAGATCCGCATCCGGCTCGACGATCACAGGCGTCTTGCCGCCCAGTTCGAGCGACGGCTTGGCGATGTTTTCCTTGCAGTATTCGAGCACGATCCGGCCAGCCGAAACACTGCCCGTCAGTGTGATCATGCCGACACCCGGATGGGTGCAGAGCGTCTTTGCAACATCGTGCGACATCGTCAGGATGTTGACGAGGCCCTCGGGCAGGCCCGCCTCGACGATGGCTTCGGCCACGGCAAAGGCGGAGGTCGGCGTGTTGTTGCTCGGCCGCACGACGACGGCGTTTCCTGATATCAGCGCCGGGGCGATCTTCCGCACGAGCGTGTAGATCGGATAATTGAACGGGATGAGGCAGGCGGCGACGCCGATCGGCGTGCGCTTGAGGAGCAGGGTTTCGCCCGGATTATCGCTCTCGATGACTTCACCCTCGATGCGGCGGGCCCATTCGGCGTGGTAGCGCATCAGCTCGGCGCCGTAGATCACTTCGGCGGTCGCGTCGGCAAGGCTCTTGCCCGATTCCAGCGCAAGGGCTGCGCCGATGCGTTCCGCCCGGCTTTCCAGCACCGTCGCCAGCCGGCGCAAGGCATCACCGCGCTGGATGGCCGGCAGTGCTGCCCACGCGCGCTGCGCCTTCACCGCGGCATCGACCGCCGCTATCGCCTCCTCGTCCGTTGCCGCCGGCACAGACGTGAAGACTTGACCGGTCGCCGGGTTGCGCACGTCGATCACAGCCGCGGACGCGCTTTCAATGAAAAGGCCGCCGGAGAAGTTGCGATAGGGGCTCATGGCATCTCGGAATGGTTTGCCGCGATCCGTGCGCCGATGGCGGCGCGGGAGGCGGACTGGCCGGGAGAGAGCTTCACGAGCGACGACCCGACCTCTCTCCCACGACCGGAACCGTCATGAAAGTGATGCGACGATGCAGAGAACCGCACAAGCGAGTAATTTTCGGTGAGAGCATTCCAAAAAAGAATGCTTGCTCAGTCGGCCCGATCGGCAGCCACTTCCGCCAACAGCCAGGCGCGGAACGCTTCCACCTTGCGGTCGCCGCCGGACTGCGGCCGCGTCACGAACCAGTAGGATTCGTGGCCTTCGACTTCGACGTCGAAGAGCTGCACCAATTGACCGGATTGCAGCTGGTTGCGGACCATGGAGCGGTCGGCAACGGTGACACCGAGCCCAGCGCAGGCCGCCTCGATCGCAAGATCGAGCAGGTCGAATTCCAGCCCACCGCGGGTATCGACATCCTGGAAGCCGGCCGCGTCCAGCCAATGACGCCAGGTGAGGTAGCGCCGATCGGGCGAGGCGAGCACATGCAGGAAGGCGAAACGCTGAAGATCGGACGGGCCGTCGACTTTCGCTCCCTCCAGAAGCGAAGGCGCGCAGACGACGACATGCCGCTCCGTCATCAGAATGCTCGCATCGAGCATCGGCCATTCGCCATCGCCGAAGCGGATGGCGCAGTCGAGAAGCCCGCGCTCGGCAAGCGTATCGGAAGCCTCGGTGCTGATGCTGATGTCCACATCCGGCAGGGCCTCGCGCAACCGGGCAAGGCGTGGCAGCAGCCAGCGCTTGGCAAAGGTCGGCGGCACGTTGATGCGCAGCCGGTTCTGGTTGCTCTTCTCGGTGATGCTGCGCAACGACACTTCGATGCTGTGAAACGCCTCTTGGATCGTCGCCAGCAACTCGGCGCCCGCGGGCGTCAGTTCCAGATGATGGTGGCGGCGGATCAGCAGGTCCTCGCCAAGCTCGTCCTCGAGGTTGCGGACCTGCCTGCTGACGGCGCTCTGCGTCAGGTTGAGGCGCTCGGCGGCGCGCGTGAAGCTGCGCGTCTGCCCGACCACTTCGAAGACTTTCATCGCCGACAATCCAGGAAGTCTTCGCATCAATATCTTGGCCTCAGTAACCTGTACTCACTTCTCCGCGGGCGTCGTCGCGGGATCGATGCGCACTTTTGCGTGCCGCGCTCCAGCGTACAAGCACGAAAATCCAGCGAGCCCGCGAGCGGCTATATTGGAACGACAAACGGCGGCTTGCGCCGCCGCTCACCGATCCAATCCATCGTCTGGCCAAGCCCAGACGAAAAACTGGAAACTCACTCGTACCTATTCGGTGGCATAGAAGCCGTAGAGGACGGGCATCAGCCCGACGAGCGCCTCAAAGCGTTTGAAGGACTTTCGCTCCGGTCGGGTCCAGCCGGTTTCGGCCAGTGCCGAAAGCCGTGGGAAGACGAGGCGATCGAAGACGGCGCGGTCGGTCATCGGCTCGGACCAGATGCAGCATTGCACGCCGAGCAGGTGCTTTTTCTGCGCGTCGGTCCAGCCCTCCACCGGATCGAAAGTGTATAGCCTTTCCGGATCCGACCAGCCGGCCCAACTGGCGCCAGGCTCCGACCAGGCCGGGCTGTTGGCCATGTCGAGATAGTAGACCTGGCCGGGGCAGACGACGATGTCGTAGCCTTCCTCGGCAAGTGCTGCCGAAGCCTCGACGGTTCGCCAGCCGAAAAGCAGCGACTTTTTCTTGTCGATGACATTGCCATGCGCGGCCTCCTGCCAGCCGCCGGTGACGCAATCGCGGCTGGCGAGGAACGCCTGCACGCGTGCCAGGAATTCGCCCTGCAGTACCGCAGCACCCGATCCGTCGATCTCATCGGCGCCGTGGGTGTTGGTGACGACGTTCAAGCGCTTGGCATGCGTTTCGGCAACTTCGCCGCCGGCGAGCGCACGAAGCCGTGCGAGCGCTTGAGGCGAGCCCGACCAGGCACCGAGCGGCACTTCGTCGGCGCCGACATGAATGGTCCGCATCGGGAACAGCTCGATCAGTTCGTCGAAGATGATCTCCAGCACGCGATAGGTCTCTTCGCGTGCCGGGTTGAGGCAATTGTCCGGGAAGCCCTGCACCGAAAAATAGCTCCCCTGCTCCTCAGGGTCGCGCAGTTCCGGGATCGCCTGCAGCATCGCAAAGGAATGGCCGGGAATGTCGATTTCGGGCATCACCTCGATGCCGAGGCTTGCGGCGAGCGCCACGATCTGACGGATCGCCGCCTTGGTGTAGTAACCGCCGGTCGGTTGCGGGCCCGAACCGAGCAGCGGCGGGATCTTGCGGCCGTGACCGCGCCAGGCGCCGATTTCGGTGAGCGCAGGATAGGCGTCGATCTCGACGCGCCAGGCCTCGTCGTCGGTCAGGTGCCAGTGGAAGCGGTTGAGCTTGTTCCACGCCATCAGCTGCAGGAAGCGCTCGACCTCGGCGGTGCCGTAGAATTGCCGGGCTACGTCGAGATGGGTGCCGCGCCAGGCAAGCGCCGGCTCGTCCTTGATCTCGCCGCCGGTCGGAAACACGAAGGTGCCCGGATGCAGCCGCGCGCCGCGCAGGATCTGCCCGAGCGTGATCAGGCCATAGAGAAGGCCGGTCTCGGTGCTGCCGGAAACGGAGACGCCGGCGGGAGAGAAGCGAACGCTATAGGCTTCCGGCCCAAGATCCGTTGCTTTCGACAGCTCAACTGGAAAGCCGCCTTCCGACGCCGGGCGGACGACACCCTCGACCGGGAACAGGCTTGCGGTGAGATCGGCAAACGCCTTTGCAGCGCGCTGGGCCGTCTCGCCTTCGGGCTTCAGATCGAGACCCGGAGGCGCCACCAGCTGGCCGGAAACGGAAACCGCCTGCGGCCACGGCACGATCGAGACCGGCACCGGCGCCACCTTCGGTACCGGATAGACGGCGGCGCCACGCTTCAGCTCGGCGTTGTCGCCATGGGCCCGTGAGGCAAGCACCGCCACCGGCGCCATCGTGCCGTCGGAGAGCACCAGAAAGGCAGCGTTGGCGCCATCGGTCCAGTGGCGCGGCTCATAGCTCATGCCGTGCGCCTTCAGCGTCCAGCTGGCGCCCGGCTGCACTTCGAGACTTTCCGGCGGTGCGAACTCGGCATAGTTGGAGAGGCGGACCAGCAGCTTGCCCCCCTCGATCTCGGCAGCCGGGTTGATACGAGCCGGGCCGGAAACGCCGAGGCGAAAACCCTTGAGCACTCGATCCGAGTTGTTGGTCAAGGTCAGTGCATAGACGGAACTGTCGGTTGTGCCGACGGGCACCCAGAGGGTTTCCAGCAGGAATTCAGATTTAGCGGCAAACGTCATCAAACGGCTCCATGAATGTTGGTCTTTGCAGCCGGCCGAAGGCCGGCGGAGTTCTCGGGGGCTTGACCTCGGTTCACATAGCTCACGCAGGAGCTTGGCCAAGGGCGCGGACGAAATGGTTTTCGGCCACCTCCTCCACCGCATACGACGCCGGCCGGCTGAGGCGCCGCACCTCTTCGGCATGGGCAAGGAAGCGGGCGCTCTGCCCCGGCACGAACGGGCGATCCGGGTCAGGAACGGCCGAAAGCAGAAGTTGGGTATAGGGATGGCGGGGTGTGCCGATGACGGCATTGGTCTCGCCCCACTCGACCATCTGGCCGGCAAACATCACCACCACCTCTTCGGCGATGTGCGCAGCGGTGGCGATATCATGGGTGATGTAGAGCATGGCGAGGTTCCGTTCGCGCTTGATGCGCGCGAGAAGCTCCAGGATATCGAGGCGGATCGAAACATCGAGCATCGACGTCGGCTCGTCGGCGACCAGCACATCCGGCGCGACAGCGAGCGCCCGGGCGATGTTGACGCGCTGGCGCTGACCGCCGGAAAGCTCGTGCGGAAATTTTCGTGCCGTCACATTCGGATCGAGGCCGACATCGGCAAGCAGACGCGCAACCGCGGCCCTCGCTTCGCCGGCGTTCTTTGCATGGCCGTGCAAAAGCAACGGCCGCGCGAGGTGATGGTAGATCGAGAACACCGGATTGAGCGACGCGAACGGGTCCTGAAAAACCATCTGGATGGCGCGGCGGCGCGCCTTCTCGGCGGCGCGGTCCCCCGCCTCGGTCACGTCGGCGCCGCGAAATTGCATCGTTCCGGCGCTCGGCCCATCAAGCCGCGCGACAATGCGGGCGCAGGTTGTCTTGCCGCAGCCGGATTCACCGACGAGCGCGAGCGCGCGCCCGGGCTTCAGCGACAACGAAATCCCCCTGAGTGCCTCGACTGCACCGAAGCTGCGCCTGATATCCTTCAGGCGGACGATCGCGTCCTGTTGGTCAACGATTGTGCTCGACACCGGCATCACGTTCATTCGACGACCCCCAGGCTGCGGACGGAACGCGGCAGCTGCGGGATCGCGCCCCAGAGTTTGCGCGTGTAGTCGTGGATCGGCGCACGGCTGATCTGTTGCGTATCGCCGACCTCGACCAGTTGCCCCTTCAACATAACACCGATCCGGTGGCAGAGCTGCGCCATCAGATGCAGGTCATGGGTGATGAACAGCACGGAGAAGCCGAGGCTGCGCTGCAGGTCGACAAGCTGTTCCAGAATTTCCCGCTGCACCACCACGTCGAGCGCCGTGGTCGGCTCGTCCATGATGATGAGTTCCGGCTTCAGCGCCAGGCAGATCGCGATGACGATCCGCTGTCGCATGCCGCCGCTGAACTGGTGCGGATAATCATCGAGGCGACCCGCCGGAATGCCGACGAGCCGGAACATCTCCTCCGCCCGCGCCCGTGCCTGCGGCCGCGTCGCGCCGGTGTGCTTGTGCAGCACGTCGAAGAACTGCGCCTCGACCCGCATCAGCGGGTTGAGCGAGTTCATGGCGCTCTGGAAGACCATGCCGATCCGCCGCCAGCGGACATTCTGCAAGGCGGATTCCGGCATCTTGAGAAGGTCCTGTCCATCGAGCAGGATTTCTCCGCCGGCAACCCAGGCCGGCGCCTTCGACAGGCGGGTGATCGCATAGGCGATCGTGCTCTTGCCGCAGCCGGACTCGCCGGCAAGCCCGAAGAGTTCGCCGCGACGAACGTCGAACGAGACGTCGTTGACGGCGCGAAATGCCCCCTCGTCGAGCAGATAGTCGACATTCAGGTTGCGGATCTGAAGCAGCGCGTCGCTCATCGGGCAGCCTCCAGTTCGCGGCGACGCAACCGCGTCAGACGGAGCCAGCGGCTGAGCGCCGGGCCCGAGCGAAGCTGCGGATTGGCGATCTCGTCGAAGGTGAAGTTGATGAGCGCGAGACCGAGGCCGACAAGGGCAATGCCTGCGGCCGGGACGGCAATGTCCCACCAGGCGCCGACGATGATCGCCGAGGAGTTCTGGGCGTTGTAGAGCATGGTCCCCCATGTCACCCGGAGCGGATCGCCGAAACCGAGATATTCGAGCGTCGTCTGGGCGACGATCGCATAGATGATGCTGCCGACGACATTGATGCCGATCAGCGGCACCAGATTGGGCAGGATTTCCACGAAGATCACCCGCCAGTGCGGCTCGCCGACCATGCGTGCCGCCACGACGAATTCGCGCTGCCTGAGCGCCATGGTCTGCGATCGCGTCATGCGCGCGCCCCACGGCCAGGAGGTGAGCGCGATGATCGCCATGATCGCCCATGGCCCGACGGTGCCGGCAAAGGAGGCGAGCAAGATGAGCAAGGGAATGTTGGGAATGACGAGCACGGCGTTGGTGGCGAGATCGAGCGTTGCGTCGGTGCGGCCGCCGAAATAGCCGGCGACGAGGCCGACGATCGTGCCGAGCGTGGTGATCGCAAGGCCAGTGGCGAAGCCGACGGCAAGCGACGGCCGCGCACCCCAGACGAATTGCGAGAAGACGTCACGCCCCATCTTGGTCGTGCCGAAATAATGCTCGACCGTCGGCGGCTGATGCGAACGACCGACGCGTTCGCTTGGGTCGCCCGGCGCCAGGATCGGCGCGAACAGCGCCATCAGGCAAAGCGTGAGAATGATGATCAGACCGGCGACGGCTTTCTTCTGCCGCCAGAACAAGGAGACACCCGCATTCATGCCCTGCCCTCCCGGATGCGTGGATCGACGACGCCGTAGATGATATCGACCAAGAGATTGGCCCCGAGCGTCGCGATCGTCATCAACAGGAGCTGCCCCTGGATGACCGGATAATCGCGGGCGACGCTGGCCGTGTAGAGTGTCAGGCCGAGGCCGGGATAGTTGAAGACGATCTCGGTGACGATCGAGCCGCCAAAGACGGCGCCCAGCATCAGCGCAAGATTGGTCAGCACCGGCAGCATCGCGTTGCGCGCCGCATAGCCGAACATCACCGCCGTTTCGGACAGGCCCTTGGCCCGGCCCATGGTGACGTAATCCTCGCCGAGCACGGAAATCATGCTGGAGCGCATCGTCGTCTGGAATTCACCGATGAGATAGGGCGAGAGCGTCAGCACCGGCATGATCGCGTGCAGGAAGACGCTGCCGAAGAAGGTGAAATCGAGCCCGGGATCAAGGCTCGGATCATAGGCATAACCGACCGGCAGCAGCCGGAGCGTTACGCCGAAGGTGAACAGCGTCGCAAGCGCGATGATGACAGGCGGCACGGCAATCAGCACAACCGAGAATGGCGAGACGAAGCTGTCGAAACGACCGCCGCGTCGCCAGGCGGCAACGGCGCCCAGAAGCACGCCGACGCAGAGCGAAAAGACGATGGCGGTGAAGACGAGAAACGCCGTCCATCCGGCCGAGCGGCCGAGAACCTCGACGACTGTCTGAGGATAGTACTTGACCGAAACACCGAGGTCGAAATGGGCGAGGCCGACGACATAGTCGACGAACTGCTGCCAGATCGGCTGCTCGATGGCGCCGAAGCGCGCCTTGATCGCCTCGATGGCCGCGGGCGTTGCCCGCGGTCCGAGTTGGGCGATCATGCTGTCGACGGGGCTGCCCGGCATCATCCGGGGAACCGCGAAGTTCATGACGATCGCGAAAAGGAACGCCACGCAATAGACGGCAAGCCGTCGACGGGAAAGACGCATCGTTGAGTCCCGCTGTCGCTTATTGCACGGGCTTCAGACGCAGCAGGTGCACCAGCCGCATCCGGTTGTTGTCGTGATCCTCGGGATTCATGACCGGCTCGTCCTTGGTAACCCAGCCGGTAAAGCGCTTGGTCGAGAACTGGTACCAGGTCGGCCCGTTGAACACCGGCACGACGGGCAGGTTGTCGGCGACGATCACCTGCACCTGATCGAACAGCGTCTTGCGCTCCTCGTCCGTGGTTGCGCGGCGATAGTCGTCGAAGACCTTGTCGAGCTCGGGATTGGAGTATCGGGACGGCGCGCTGGTGATGCGGCCGGCAAACGCGGTCGAAAGCGACTGGAAATAACCGCGGAACGGTGTCGGGCCGTCAGCGCGCGAGTTCATCACCGCCTCGAACGTGCCGTCGAGGATCTGCTTCTGCCACTGCTCGTATTCCGGCGTGGCGACGGACGCATTGACGCCGATCTTGCGCAGGCCTTCAGCTGCGATCTGCACGGCATCGATCCAGTCGGTCCAGCCGTTCGGAACGATGATCGGAAAGGCGATCGGCTTGCCGCTCGGCGTGGTGCGGAAACCGTCGCCGTCCTTCTTGTAGCCGGCATCGTCGAGCAGCTTGTTGGCCTTGTCGATGTTATAGGCCATCCACTCGTCCTGCGCGCCCTCGGCTGCCTTGTTACGCCAGCTGTCGAAGCGCGGCGGCAGGCCGCTCGCATGGGTATTGACGACCGGATAGCCGAAGCCGGCAATATCGACCATCGAAGTGCGATCCATCGCCAGGCTGAAGGCACGGCGGAAGGTCATGTCGTTGAAGGCTTCGGCGTTGCCGGCATTCGACGATTTGAGGTTCATCTGGAACGACACGGTTTCGGCCGGCGGCTGCCAGTAGCCGTTATGCTCGGCGTCGAGACCGACATAGGTCTTGTCGATCTGCGGAAGGAACGAACCGAACCAGTCGATCGAGCCTTCCGGAAGGAGCGCCAGCATCTGGTCGTTGCCCGAGATCTGCGGCAGCTTCAGGCAATCGACCTTCAATGAGGCGGCATCCCAGTAATTGGGATTGCGGCACTGTTCGTAGACCTGCGGCGTGAAGCGGCGGATTTCGGTCATCGGACCGGAGCCGACGGGGGTCTCGTTCTTGAAGGCGAGCGGATCCTTCACATCCTTCCAGATGTGTTCGGGTACGACGGGAAAATCGGCAAGCGATTCCGGGAAATGTGTATCGACGTCCTTGAGATTGATCTTCACTTCCGTCGGAGAAGGTGTTTCGACGGAGGCAACGGTTTCGCCAACGCCAACCGTGTCGACGGCCGGGTTCTTGAGCATCATCTCCAGCGTGAACTTCATGTCCGCCGAGGTCAGCGGCTGGCCGTCGGACCATTTCACGCCGTCGCGCAGCGTGTAGGTGATCGACTTCAGATCGTCAGCGAATTTGTAGGCCGTCGCCAGCCGCCAGACCGGCTTGCCGCCGTCATAGTCGTTGAAGATCACCAGCGGCTCATAGACGAAATCCATGGTGCTCTGGCGTCGGCCGCCGAGGTCGAACGGGTTGAAATTCTGTACCCAGCTCGTCTGTTCCTCGATGTGCATGGTGAGAACGGATTCAGCCCGAGCCTCGGCGGCTGCGACCATCATCAGCGCTGCGGCGACCGGTCCAAGGCGCCATCGCGCCGCCGTCACCCTCCTCCTCCCGGCCTTAGGAACGGTACCCAAAAGCCGCATTTCCTCGACTGCCGTCATGACGAATTCCCCCTCAGGTTTCGTTGATCGAACTATTAAGTCAAGTAATTTGACTTAACGATAAGTCCGCAAAAGCGGCGCTGTCAATCGGCGTCTGGCCGCCCAGTCGAAAGTCTGAAGAAAAGCTAATAAGTGGTATTTCGAAGTTGAATACCACTTCCGAAAAAGTCGCTTTCAGCGAGGTGTCAAGGCGGCTGATATTGGTCGCAGAAGCACCCGGGCTGGGTCATCAGAGGGAGAATCACCACCCGCCAGAGCGAACTGATGGCGGACTCGGAAGGTCCCGGCTGGTGGCGATGCCTTCGCCATACTTGATGGCTTGAGCATTGGCGAAATCTGGGATCCGCTAGGAGACAGTGCGCGTGCGCCCGAAGGCACGCAGCAGTAGGTTCACCGAAACAGCGATCTTGTCGATGTCGGGGATGTCCTGGGAGTAACGCCCGGTATAGAGCTTGACGATCATCCGGTCGCGCTCCTTGCCGCTGAGATCGTAGTAAAGGTGAAGGTAGAAGCGCCGCTCGTCGCCGGCACGCGATATGTCCCCGCGCCGCTGCGTCACCTGCCTGAGATCTGCCTGCAGAGGCTCGAAACCGTCGAGCCTGAGGGTCACCTGCGCGGACTGGAAGCGTACTTCCGTCGGAACGGCGACCACCGCTTTGTCGAGCGAGAGGCTGACCACACGCCCCGGAGTCCCGTCGACTTTGGCGGGCTCGTCGAGCTTGAAGGCTTGGAAAAGGCGACGCGGCTTCTCGAAACAGATGAGAGACGCGATGACGAGAACGACGATGTTGATCCCCGACCAGACGGCTCCGATCGCCGAGAACGATCCCTGGACCCGCGCTGTTTCCGGCACGAGGTTGATCAAAAGTCCGAGCGCAGTGACGGCGATGAAACCGGCAATCCAGGTAAAGGTGTAGGCGTCGAAGCTGTTTGCCTCGTTGCCGGTGCCTTTCGGGGTTACCTTGAACGGCTTGCCGAAGGGCCGCACGAGGCTGGATAGAACCGTCGGCAGCATTCGGAACGTCGCAAAGGTCCCGACTGCGCTGGAGACGACGGGGAGATATCGCGTCGGCGTAATCCAGAGCATCAAAAGGAAATATGCCGCCAACACCGGAAGCTGATTTGAGACATAGTCGGCAACGCCCGTGAAGTGCAGCGGCAAGGCGCCGAACCAGAGATAGGCGATCGGCACGATCAACACGATCAGCCTTACGACGTACTGCACCAGCCAGGACATGGGCAGAAACATGATCCGCTGGAACAGCGACAAACCCGGTCCGCGCAGCGGGCCGTTGTGGAGATAGAGCGTCTGGATGCCACCCTGGCACCAGCGTTCTCGCTGGACGAAATAGCCGGTGAGGTTCTCGGCCGCCAATCCCATCGACAGACGTTCGTTCAAATACCGGGTCTTGTAGCCCTTGTTCAGCATCGACAGCGTCGTCAACAGGTCTTCGGTGATCGACTCCGTCGGAAAGCCGCCGACCGCATCCACGGCTTCGCGACGAGCGATCGAGCACGAACCGCAGCAGAAGCTGACATCCCAGACGTCGCGGCTCGGTGCGATCTCGTCGAAGAAGAGGCGCTGTTCGTCCGGCCAGATGTTCTCCAGGCCGAGGTTCGATTGGACCGGATCGACATTGAAGAAGTGCTGCGGGGTCTGGACGATCCCGATCTCCTCGTCCGAGAAGAACGGCAAGGTGCGCTTGAGAAAATGGCGATAGGGCACAAAGTCTGCGTCGAAGATGGCAATGAAGTCGCCCGAGCTTGCGCGCAGCCCATTGTTCATATTCCCCGCTTTCGCGTGCGCATTGTCCATTCGCGTCACGTGAATTGCGCCCCGCTCCGCGCAGAAGGTCTTCAGCCAATCACGCCGGCCGTCGTCGAGGACATAGACCTTGAACTTGTCCTTCGGATAGTCGAGCGCCAAGGCCCCGACGATCGTACGCTCGAGCACATCGAGCGGTTCATTGTAGGTCGGAACGAACACATCGACCGTGGGCAGATCCTGTGGCGCGCGCGCGAAAAACGTCTTGCCCAGTCGGTCCGCTTCGGAACTGCGGTCAACGTATCGGCTCATCAGAATGAGGAAAAGAACGACCTCGGTGAAAGCAAGGAGCTCGATGACGAAGACGATCCAAACCCACCATACGTTCGCGCCATCGGTTGGATAGGGAAGGACGGTCTCGAAGAGACGCCAGACCATATAGCGCAATGCGACCGCGCCAACGACCGCACAGGTGATGGTGCGCGCCCAGCTTTGATGCCGCGACCAGTTCGATGGCCCAAGCAGGAAGAAGGCGATTACCAGCAATGTGGGCGCGAGCGCTAGAAGAGGTTGAACCACAGTCCCTTGATCCACTGCGTCAGTTGCAGATTGTGCCGGGAGATGCGTACCTGCGCGGTCCGTCCCACCTGGCAAAAATTGCCGAAATCGGTGTTGAGTGCCGATGGGACAAGTTGAACGCGGATCCTGGCATCGCGCTCCTCGGCCTCCGGCTCCTTGGCAGCGAGATTGTCCTTCTCGACGACGGCGGACGAGCCTTTGACGGCCTGCACTTTCCCTTTGAAGACTTCGCTCCGGCCGAGGAGCCGAACCTCCGCTTCGCGGCCCGGATAGATCTCGTCGTAATCGACTTCGGGCACGAGAATGTCGACGAATAGTTCGCGGCAATCGAGGATACGCAACAGCTCGTTGTTCAAGATGACATTGGAGCCGTTGACGACGTTCCGCGTCCAGACCACGCCGCTGAAGGGCGAGGTGATTTCTGCCAGTTCGAGACTGCGAACACGCTTCTCCTCCTCGACCAGTTGTCGTTCAATCTGGTCGGCGCGCGTGCTGTTCTCGACAATCCGGGTGTTGATATCGTTTATGCGAACGATCACCTCGTCCTGACGCTGGCGCGAATAGGGTACGTCGTTTTGACCATCGCCGACGATGAATATGCCCTGACGCAGCGCCGTCAGCCGTTGTTCGAGCAGTTCGAGCGACAGGTTGCTGATCTCGACCTCGCCGCCCGTGGCAGCGCCTGCGGCCGCTGCCGCCTCGACCATCTTGCGCGTGAAGATCCCCTTGGATTCCAGCTCTTGCCGCCTGTCCAGATCTACCCTCGCAACGACGTCCTGCGCGCGTGACACTTCGACCCGCTTCTGCAGGATGCGAATTTCGCGTTCCAGACTGGCAATGGTGGCATTCTTGAAACTCTCAAGCCGATCGGCGAGCTGGTTGCGCAACGCCACGAGTTCGTCCCGTTCCCGCTCAAGTGCGGTCACCCGATCGGCCGCAGTCTTTCCTTCCGCCTGCAGCGAGGCAAGGATGGCCCGATTGACCCGATCATTGCGGATCGTCAGAAGTGTCTCGTTTTCGGAAACCGGCGTTCCGATCCGCGGCGGCGCCTGTCCGATTTCGCCGTCGATCGGGGCGTTGATGGGCGCAAAGCGTGCATTCACTGTGCCGTCGAGGCTGGTAAAGCCGGTCAATCCGGGCAGAAGCACGACGACGGCAAGCGTCAGAAGCAGGATGCCGACGGTGATGCGGGTGATGCGATGGTTCAGGAGCATTCAAATCCTTCTCGCTCACTACCTTGCCGGGCGCGACAAGCGCCAGAGCGCATTCCCGATTCGGTCCATCGCCCCGGCTGCCGAAGAAGATTGGGCGCAAACGCGCAACGGACAACCCTTAGAAATTGGTGCTTTTTGCCATTCAGTTAACCAATTGCGAACGATCGCCGGCCCTGGACGCAAATGGTCGCCATGGTGACCCGGAACGGCCGGGACGACCATGGCAGCGCAAGCGGGTGGGCGCTACAGTGGAAGAGAAGCTTCAGGCGGGCGATTTTGACGGCAACGTCACCTGGCAGACCATGGCGAGCAAAATGACTGCGCAGCCCAGGATCTGCGAAAGGCTCAGCGGCGTCCCGAGAAATGCCAGCGTGAAGAGCAGCACCCAGACCGGTTCGCAGCACATGATGACCGACGCCCTTGCCGCAGAGATCATCTGCTGCCCGCGAAACTGGAGAACGAAACGCAGGCAGGTCGAGATCAGGATGCTTGCCAGATACCAAC
This sequence comes from Ensifer adhaerens, assembly GCF_028993555.1. NCBI lineage: Bacteria > Pseudomonadati > Pseudomonadota > Alphaproteobacteria > Hyphomicrobiales > Rhizobiaceae > Ensifer > Ensifer adhaerens. The sequence goes on from NZ_CP118611.1 coordinate 2,170,277, forward strand.
CCCAGACCTCTACCGAGGGAACTGCAGTCGGCATGTCTTCTGCAAGCAATGAAACCGCCAGGATGACCACACCCGAGACCACCAGTTGGATGGCGGCCGCAGCCACTGCGCCGACCTCCATGGAGTTGCGCTTGACGAGCGCAATGCTCGCCGCCCAGAGCAACGCCGAGACAGCGAAATAGATATGGGCGGCCTCGACGCGTGCGCCGGGCCCAAGAAACAGAAGAGCCATTCCCGCAAGCGCAACCGCGATTGAGATCCAAAGCCTTTTCCCGACCGGCCAGCCGAAAAGGAGCAAGCCGAAAACCGGCACCAGCAGGTTGCCGGTCGAGGAAATGAAAGCCGCAACACCGGGATTGGTCGTGTGTTTCAGGCCGAAGATCCAGGCCATCATCGCGACTGCAAAGGCAAATGCACCGGGGAGCAGCAATCGCACCGCCTTTGCGATATCCGCGAAGGTCGTGAACTTGGCCATCAGACCGATCAGCAGTCCGGCGATGACAAAACGGCTGCCGAGGAAGAGGAGCGGCGGCAACTCGGCAAGCGCGTGGATTGAAAACAGCCATCCGGCGCCGGCCACAAAGGCAGCGGTCGCGATCTGGAGATCGGCAATCGGCTGGGAAGAGCGCTGCGCGGAGTGATCAGAGGACATCTATTCGGACACGAGAGGCTTCGGCAGGCCGGAGATGGCGGCCTGCCGGCTTCTGTATCAGTTGAAACTCGGGTCTACCATAATCGTCAATCGATCATGGCAATCCAGGATTGTGAAGACTAGCGCCCCGGCTATTGGTTCGCCTTTGCATAGTCCTTCATGTTTTCGGGCGTCACCAGTTCGAACGGAACCCAGATCTGGCGCTCCGTCTTCTCCTCACGCGCCAGAGCGACGGCTGCGTCCATCGCCGTTGCACCCTGCGCGATTGCGTTCTGGAAGACGGTGACATCGAGGTCGCCGGCGGCCATGGCGGCGAGGCCGTCGGGCGTGGCGTCGACGCCGCCGACCACGACCTTCGACATGTCCGTGCCCGCCGCCTTCATCGCCTGGATCGCGCCGATCGCCATCTCGTCATTGTTGGCGATGACGGCATCGAATTGCCGTCCGGTCGAAAGCCAGTTGGTCATGATGTTGGTGGCTTCGAGCCGATCCCAGTTGGCGCTCTGCTCCTCGATCACGCTCATGCCCTTGCATTCGTCGGTCGCGATCACGTCGTGAATATCCTTCGTGCGGGTCAGCGACGAATGATTGTTGAGTGGCCCCATCAGCACATAGACCGCCCCCTTGCCACCGAGCAGACGGCAGACTTCCTTCGTTTCCAGCGTTCCAGAGTCCACTTCGTTGGAGCCAACGAAAGCGGCGGTTTCGGGAAGGCTGTCAACATCGGCCGGCGGATGGTTGGCGTAGACGATCGGGATCCCGGCAGCGCTCGCCATCTTCGTCAGCGCCGGCGTGCTGTCGCCGTCGACGGCAACCACGACGATCGCATCGACGCCGGAGGAAATGAAGTTCTGCACCTGGTCCATCTGCTTGCTGGGATCGTTCTGGGCATCTTCGACCTGAACAGAAACACCATCCAGCTTGGCAGCACGATCCTCCATCCCCTGGCGCAGGATGGTCAGGAATGCGCTGTCGGAACGCGCGATGGTGATGCCGATATTCTCGGCATGAGCCGTGCCGGCCAGCAGGACCGACATGGCGGCAAACAACAAATTCCTCATTCGGAAACTCCCCAGGAACGATGATCCGTTCAGTATAATGGAATACACGTTCTAATTAATGTCAACAATGAAATGATCATTTCGCCAACGCCTGTTCTGCGCTTACCCTTCTAAACTCAGGATATTCTACGTGCATAAATATGATAGACTCTACTATTGCGTGTATCAATTCGAAACAGCGGCGAACTGCGATCCCCTGTCAGAACGTGGTCAGCCTGAGCACGCCTCGAAATACCGGCGGACTGCCGGAACCTGCCCAGTGACATCATCCCTTCAACCTACGCAGCCGAAGCTGCCGACAGGAGGCCTACATGTCCGTGCATGAAGCAATTCTCGATCTCGGCTATGACCCCACCACCACAGAGGATGGCCCGCTTGTCCGGCCACGGGTGCCCGCGGCGCTGCCGACCGCGGCGACCGTCGACCCGCAATACCTCCCGCCCCCGAAGGCGCAAGGGACGCCACGCCACGTCGGCAGCCCCGGGAGCTGTGCCGCCTGGGCTTCCACCTATGGGCTCGCCACCTACACGGCGGCCGCAGCGGCGAGCCAGTCCCCATCGAACACGGCACTGCAGGCAAGCCCGGCCCATATCTATATCGAGGTCATGAAGAGCTACGGCCAAAAGGGCTGCGCAGGATCCCGGCTTGCATCCTATCTCAATCTGCTCAAGCAAAGCGGAACGCCGAACTGGCAGAACGCCCCCTATTATCCGAACTGCCCCGAGCTCTGGTCGAGCTACAATCCCGACGCGGCAGCCGACGCCAGCTTCCAGATCCAGGACTGGGCGATCGTCGAAACCAGTGATCTCGACGCGATCAAGGCAATCATCGCTGCGGGCGGCGCGCTCTGCTACGGCACCTCGCTCAACGATGGCTTCATGAAATACGAAGGCCCCGGCCCGATGACCGGCCCCCTCAACAAGGTCCCCAATGTCGGCCATTGCATGCTGATCATCGGCTACGACGACGAGCAGCAGGCGATCCTTATCCAAAACAGCTTCGGAGAGGAGTGGGGTTGCGAGTGGAACGGACGCCACGGCTACATCTGGATGAGCTATGAGCTGTTCCAATATCTGGCTCAGGGCCAGGCCATGTATGTCACGACCTGACCCCAAGCGGTTCTAGCCCGAATTCGCTTTGAAGGCCGTGGCGTTACTCCGCCGCCACGGCCGGCGGATAAGCGAGCGGCTCCTCGACTTCGGCATCCGCATCGACCTCTTCCGCCTTGTCCGGCTCGGTCGTGCTCTTCTTGGGCTCACGCCCGAAGAAGAGTGCGTAGCCGGCGGGCAGCACCAGAATGGTCAACACCGTCGCGACCAGGATGCCGCCCATCATGGCGTAGGCGAGCGGTCCCCAGAAGACGCCGCGCGAGATCGGGATCAGCGCCAGCACCGCCGTCAGCGCCGTCAGCGTGATCGGGCGGAAGCGTCGCACGGCTGATCCGATGATCGCCTCGGCCCGGTCCATGCCGGCGGCGATGTCCTGGTCGATCTGGTCGACGAGGATGATCGAATTGCGCATGATGATGCCGAGCAGCGCGATGACGCCGAGGATCGCGACGAAACCGAAGGGCGCGCCACTGATCAGAAGCGCGGCCGCGGCACCGATGATGCCGAGCGGACCGGTGGCAAGCACCAGCATCGCCTTGCCGAAATGCTGAAGCTGGATCATCAGCAGAACGACGATGACGCCGAGCATGATCGGTGCCTTGGCGGCGATCGAAGCCTGGCTTTCGGCTGAATCCTCGGCCCCGCCCTGAATGCTGATGCTGTAGCCGGCAGGCAGGCTGTCACGCAGCGTCTGCATCTCTCCAAACATCTTCATCGCCACATCGTTTGGCTGCACGCCATCCGGCAGGGTTCCGCGCACGGTTATCGTCGGCAGGCGGTCGCGCCGCCATTCGATGCCTTGTTCGAGCACCGGCACCACCTTGGCAACCTGTGACAGCGGGACAAAGCCGCCGAAGTCGGTCGGGATATAGATGGAATCGACGGAGCTCAGCAGCTTGCGGCTGTCCGACGGCTCGCGCGCAACGATCGCCACGGTCTCCTCGCCATCGCGGAAGTTGTCGAGCGGTGCGCCGGTCACGCTTGCCTGCAGTATCTGACGGATGCGCTGCGAGGTCACACCGAGGGCACGGGCGCGATCCTGGTCGATCACCAGTTTCATTCCCGGGACAGGCTCCAGCCAGTCGTCGTGAACCGCACCCAACAACGGGTTCTCGTGGAACTTGGCCTTCACCCGGTCGGCGATACGCCTGACCTCTTCGCGGTCCGGTCCCATGACGCGCATCTGTACGGGCCAACCGGTGGGCGGCCCCAGGAACAGGCGGTCGACCTTGGCGCGGATCGACGGGAAGTCGCTCGCGAGGATCGCGCGCATCTTTGCAATCAGCCGTTCGCGCGCCGGTTCGTCCTTGGCCATGACAAGAAGCTGGGCAAAGTTCGGATTGCGCAGCTGCTGGTCGAGCGGCAGGAAGAAGCGGGGTGCACCTTCGCCGATATAGGTGGCGATGAAGCGCTTGTCCTCGTCGTCCATCATGCGGGCTTCGAGTGCCTTGGCCTGCCTTTCGACCTCCTTGATGCTCGTGCCTTCAGGCAGCCAGAGATCGACGAGAATTTCCGGCCGCGACGATTGCGGGAAGAAGTTCTTCGGGATGAACTGGAAGGCCCAGAGGCTGACAAGGAAGAGGACAAGCGTCGTCGAGAGAACGATGACGCGATGGCGCACGGCCCAGGCCACAGTCGAACGCAGATGACTATAGAAGCGCGTGTCGAAGACGTCATGATGGCTGCCGGCATGGCTGCGCTGCTTCAAGAGCATATTGCCGAGCCAGGGGGTGAAATAGACCGCGACGAACCACGAGACCACGAGGGCGATGCCGACCACATAGAACAGCGAGCGCACATATTCGCCGGCGGTCGAGGCCGCAAAGCCGACAGGAATGAAGCCCGCGGTGGTGATCAGCGTGCCGGTCAGCATCGGGAAGGCGGTGGAGGTATAGGCGAAGCTCGCCGCCTCGACCTTGACGAGCCCCTCTTCCAGCTTCCGTTCCATCATCTCGACGACGATCATGGCGTCGTCGACCAGAAGGCCGAGCGCGATGATCAGGGCACCGAGCGAGATGCGCTGCAGATCGATGCCAAGCTCGTACATGATGGCGAAGGTGGCGGCCAACACCAGCGGAATGGTGATCGCGATCACCAGGCCCGAGCGCCAGCCGATCGACAGGAACGACACGACGAGCACGATCGCCAAGGCCTCACCGAGCGCCTTCATGAACTCGCCGACCGCTTCCTTGACCACCTCTGGCTGGTTGGACACCTGGTCGACATTGACACCATAGGGCAAGGACGCCTCGAAGCGCCGATAGGTCTCCTCCACCGCCTTGCCGACATCCGTCACCTTGAAGCCCTTGGCCATGACGACGCCGATCTGCACGCTGTCCTGGCCGTTGAAGCGGAACTTGCGTGAATAGGGATCTTCGAGCCCCGAGCTCACGGTCGCGATATCGCCGAGGCGGGTGACCTGGCCGCCGGCACGAAGCCGGAGGTTCTTCAGGTCCTCGACCTTGTCCAGGCCGCCTTCGACCGAGATGCGCACCGAGCGCGAGCCGGTGTCGACGGAACCCGCGGGATCGATATTGTTCTGGCCCGCAATGGTGCTGCGCAGATCGCTCAGCGTCAGCCCGCGTTCGGCGAGGACCTTGGAGGAAACGTCGATAAAGATCTTCTGCGGCTGGTCACCGATGATGACAGCCTTTTCGACGCCCGGCGTCGTCAGGAGCATGTCGCGCGCCTGGATCGCGAATTTCTTCAGCTCGGGATAGCTGAAGCCCTCGCCACTCAGCGAATTGAGGGTGATGAAGGTGTCGCCGAACTCGTCGTTGAAGTACGGCCCGAGCAAGCCCTCCGGCAACTCGCTGGAGATGTCGCCGACCTTCTTGCGGACCTGATAGAAGGCATCCGCCACCTGCTCTGCATTGGTGTCTCCTTCGACCTGCAGCGTGATGATCGCACTGCCGGCGCGGGTATAGGAGCGCACGAAATCGAGGTGTGGCGTTTCCTGCAACTTGCGCTCGATCTTGTTGACGACCTGGTCCTGCATCTCCTCGATCGAGGCGCCGGGCCAGAAGGCCTGTACGACCATGACGCGGAAGGTGAAGTCCGGATCTTCCTTCTGCCCCATGCGCATCAGGCCGAAGGCACCGGCGAGAATGATGAGGCCGAACAGGAACCGCGCCATGCTCGGATGCGCGATCGCCCAGCGCGAAAGGTTGAAGGGCCGCTTTTCTTCGGAAGAGGAGGTCGTCATCGGCTCGGTTCCGCTATTCTGGTGACGTCAGCGCACAACGGTTTCGGCTGCGGCAGCAGCCTGGTGCGTCGTATCGTTGGAGATCGTCACCTTGAGATCGTCCGTCATGAACTGCGTTCCGGCGGCAACCACGAGATCGCCGACATTGAGGCCTTCGGTGATCCGCACACCATCGCTGGTGAAGTCTGCAAGCGTGACGGGACGGCTGCGGACGGTTTCCGTACCGCGGTCGACGACCCAGACGATCGGATAGCCATCCTTCTCCGCCAGCGCACTCAAGGGCACGGAGACAAACGACACACCATTGCCTGCCGATGCCTCGACGGTCGCAGTCATGCCGAGCAGGACCCGCGAGTCGTTTGGCAAGCTGACGCGTACCGAGAAGGTGCGCGATTGCTGGTCGGCGCTGCCGGCGACTTCGCGCACCGTGCCGTCCAGCGACAGAGCCGCGTCGGACCAGATCCCGACCTTCACCGGCAGTCCAGCCCTGAAATTGCTGATTTCCGTTTCGGGGACCGCGACCTGGACTTCCTTTTCGCCTTCGACTGCGACGGTGGCGACGGGCGTGCCGGAACCGACGACCTGGCCAACGTCGGCGTTGATCGAGGTCACGATGCCCGGCCGGTCAGCAGCGAGGCTCGTATAGACGACCTGGTTCTTCGCCTGCGACAGTGCAGACTTCGCAGCATCGCGCGTGGCCACTGCCTGGTTGTAGCTGAGCACCGCCTGGTCGAACTGGGCCTGCGAGGCGAATTTCCTGGCAAGCAGCTGCTTGGCGCGGTCGCGCACGAGCTCGACCGTTTCGACCTGACGCTCGGCCGCTTCCAGATTGGCGGATGCGCTGCGCACGGCAAGCTCGTAGTCGGTGGGGTCGATGCGGGCGAGAAGATCGCCAACCTTGACGCGGTCACCGACATTGACGATGCGCTCGACAATCTTGCCGCTGACGCGGAAGCCGAGGTTCATCTCCGTCCGTGCCCGAACGGCGCCGGAATAGCTGAGCTGGCGTACATTGTCGGCCTGGGCGATCTCGACGACCTTGACCGGGCGCACGACGCCAACGGCTTCGGACTTTTCTTCCGAGCAGGCGGCAAGCGCCGCCGAGAGGGTCGAAATCAGCGCAATGGTGGCAATGAATGAAATACGGCGGCGAAATTCAATCGGCATAAACATAGTTGCACTCCTGAAAATAGATCGACGCCGCATTGGCGCCGGAAGCAGCCCGGCTAAACCTTCAGTCCCTTGATCGCGAACTCGACCAGCTCTTCCGGTGCCGCGCGGTTTGTCTTGCTGAGACACTGGGCAACCATTTGCGGATGACAGAGCGTGACGGTCGCTGCACCGAAACAGCGCGACGCCGCATCGGCGTCCTGTTCCGGGAACTCGCCGGCGGCAATCCCCTCGCGAATGACGTCGGCGAGCAGCGCATCGATCCTGTCGATATGCTTGTCGATGACGTGCCATTCGCGTTCGATGGCAACGACCACCATCTCATGCACCTTCGTGTCGTCGAGCATGAGCTCGACAGTCATCTGATGCTGCGCGTGAATGTAGCGGCGCAGCCGCTCGGTGGCACTCAGGGGCAAGGCACAGATCTCCTGAGCCATCTGGTAGCTGGCCGCGAGCATGCGGCCGCACAGCGCCTGGTGGATCTCCGTTTTCGAGGCGAAGAACCGGTAGATATTTGCCGGCGACATGCCGAGTTCCTTGGCGATATCGGCGACGTTGGTCTTGCTGTAGCCGAAATGCCGAAACAGCCGCTCCGCGGCGTCAAGGATCCGCGTGATGTTGTCCTGGCGCGTCTGATCCACGACGATATCGTTGCTTGCCGGCATTGCTTGCCTTTCGATTTACGACTGACGAATTTTGTATTTCTTCAGTCGTAAATCGAAATGGGACACCCGTCAACGAAAGAATCCGCTCGCACGTTCACGATTTGATAACCAAGATCGAGCTCGCCGCGCGCGGCCGACGACCTTTCAATGTCGCCCGCCTGTCGTTGACTCGACACGCTATGGTGGTTACTGGCGCTTCTGGAGCCGCGTTTCTCGGATTCTTCTCAAGGGGTTAGCAACTTATGGCCACAGGTCTCATCGCCCTCCTCGACGACATCGCAGCTATCGCCAAGTTGGCGGCCGCTTCGCTGGACGACGTGGCGGCCCAAACCGCGAAGGCCAGCGCCAAGGCGGCCGGCGTCGTGATCGACGACGCCGCGGTGACCCCGCGTTATGTGGTGGGGCTGACGCCTGAACGGGAACTGCCGATCATCGCACGGATCGCGCTCGGTTCGCTGAAGAACAAGTTGCTTTTCCTTCTGCCGGGCGCGCTGCTGCTCGGCTATTTCGCACCCTGGGCGATCACGCCGCTGCTGATGCTCGGCGGCATCTATCTCTGCTACGAGGGTGCCGAGAAGCTTTACGGCGCAGTCTTTCCGCACGCGGCGCACGCGCACGAGGAAGCGGTTCTGGGTGAGAAGAGCGATCCGGCGGCGCTTGAAAACGAGAAGGTTGCCGGCGCCATCCGCACCGACTTCATTCTGTCGGCCGAGATCATGGCGCTGACCCTGTCGGCGGTCGCGGATGCCGACATTTACATGCAGGGCACAGTGCTCGCCGGCGTCGGCATCCTGATCACGCTTGCGGTCTATGGCGTCGTGGCGCTCATCGTCAAAGCCGACGATGCCGGGGTCGCTCTGGCGAGGAACCCGCTGTCCGCCTTGCGCGTTGTCGGCCGCGGCCTCGTTCTCGGCATGCCTGCATTCCTGAAAGTTCTTGCAGCGATCGGCACCGCGGCCATGCTCTGGGTCGGCGGCAGCATCCTTGTGCATGGCATGGCACAATTGGGCCAGGCCGGGCCGGAACATTTCATCCACGACGTCTCCGAAAGCGTTGCCCACACACTGACGGTCGCCCCTGGCGTCGTCGGCTGGTTCACGACCTCGGCGCTCCAGGCGCTGCTTGCCATCGTCGTCGGCGCCGCAACCATTGTCATCATGGGCAATGTGATCGCGCCGATCTGGAGCCGCTTGCGTCCGGCAAAGAGCTAGAACTTCGCAAAAGATGGATCGGGAAGGAGGCCGCTCGCGGCCTCCCCCGACTATTGATTTCCAATCTCTTGGGCGACCTACCGCTTGTACTTCACGCCCGGCAGCACGCAGAGCATTTCGTAAAGCAGGTTCGCCGCGGTAATCGCGGTCGTACCTGTCGTATCGAAAGGCGGGCTCACCTCGACGAGATCGGCACCGACCAGGTTGAGGCCGCGGCAGCCGCGGATGATTTCGATCGCCTGGATGACGGTCAGTCCGCCGATCTCGGGCGTGCCGGTGCCCGGCGCATAGGCCGGGTCGAGACTGTCGATATCGAACGTCAGATAGGTCTTGTGATTGCCGATCTTGGCGCGAATGCCTTCGATCAGCGGCACCAGCGACTTGTGCCAGCATTCCTCGGCCGGGACGACGGTGAAACCCTTGTCGCGCGACCAGTCGAAATCGTCGGATGCGTAGCCGGTGCCGCGCAGACCGACCTGGAAGACGAGGTTCGGGTTGAGGCAGCCGTCCTCGTAGGCGCGGCGGAACGGCGTGCCATGCGCGATCTTCTCGCCGAACATCGTGTCGTTGATATCCGCATGGGCATCGACATGGATGAGGGCGACCGGCCCGTGCTTTTCGGCGATCGCCTTCAAGATCGGATAGCTGATCGTATGATCGCCGCCGAGCGTCAGCGGAATGCAATCCTGCTTGAGGATCTCACCGATGTTGCGGGTGATGATCTCCATGTTGGCCGGCAGGTTGAAGGTGTTGATGGCGATGTCGCCGATATCGGCGACCTGCAGGCTTTCGAAGGGGGCAGCCCCCGTTGCCATGTTGTAGGGGCGGATCATGACGGATTCGGCGCGGATCTGGCGCGGCCCGTAGCGCGTGCCGGAGCGGTTGGACGCACCGATATCCATGGGGATGCCGACGAAGCAGGCATCGAGACCTGCCGCCGACGTCGCCGCCGGAAGACGCATCATCGTGCCGGGGCCACCGAAGCGGGGCATGTCGTTGCCGCCGAGCGGCTGGTTGAATTTCTCTTCCATCGAAGCTCTCCCTTTTGATTTCGCCGGAACCCTATCAGGCGCTGCAGGCCGAGAAATGCCCATTGATCGAATGTTACTTCGATCGCGATCAAACCAACATGGTCGACCCAGCGAAGGCAGGCGTCGCTTGCCGTTTACGACGGCGCCGCGCCGGCCGCACCTAGCCAAAGGGAGTGTTGCCCTTGCAGGACCCACCGATCACTTTGGCGAAAACAAAAATACGATGTCCTTGGGAGGAACCATGCAAAACTTACGTCGCACCGCACTGCGCTCCATGTTTGCGGCATCGCTCGCCGCTATCGCGGTCTCAACGACCGCCCAGGCGCAGGACAAGCTGTTCATCTACAATTTCTCCGACTACTTCGCCGAAGACACGATCTCGAACTTCCAGACGCGCACCGGTGTCGAAACACGGGTCGACTTCTACGATTCGCTCGAAGTGCTCGAAACCCGGCTGCTTGCTGGCGGTAGCGGCTTCGACGTTGCCTTTCCGAGCGCCACGGTCGGTGAACGGCTGATCCAGTCCGGCGCGCTGAAACCGATCGATGTCACCGCTCTCAAGAATTACGGCAACCTCGACAAGGACCTGCTGAAGCTCGTCGCCGAGCATGACCCGGAGAACAAATATCTGGTGCCCTATATGTGGCTGACGACGGGCGTCGCCTATAACGCCAAACTCGTCGGCGAGCGCCTTCCCAATGCGCCGACGAACAGCCTGGACATGTTCTTCAAGCCGGAAGTCGCGGAAAAATTCCAGGATTGCGGTATCGGCATCGTCGACGCGCCGAACGAGGTGATCCCGATCACCCTCAACTATCTCGGCCTTGATCCCTACTCCACCAAACAGGACGACCTCGACAAGGCCAAGGAACTCCTGCTCAAGCTGCGTCCCTATATCCGCCACATGCAGAGCGGCCAGCTCGTGGCCGACATGGCGTCCGGTCAGCTCTGCCTGGCGCTGATGTGGAGCGGCGATGCCGGCATCGCGGCGGCCCGCGCGCAAGAAGCCGAAACCGGCGTCAAGGTCGACTATTCGATCCCGAAGGAGGGCACGATCATCTCCTTCGACACGATGGCGATCCCGGCCGATGCGCCGGACCCGGAGCAGGCGCTCGCCTTCATCGATTACATCCTCGAGCCGAAGACCGTCGCTACCATCAGCAACCACGTCTTCTACGCCAATGCCAATGCCGCGGCGACCGCCGAAGTCGATGCCGGTATCCGCGACAACCCGAACATCTACCCGCCTGCCGAGGTGCGTTCCAAGCTCTTCGTCGACAAGTCGCTGCCACCGCGCCAGACGCGCGAACGCACCCGCGTCTGGTCGGCGTTCAGAGCCGGGCAGTAAACGCGAACCGTCAACAGCAGGACCAGACCCCGTGCAATCCTATATTTCGATCGAGAACCTGGCGAAGTCCTATGGCGTCGTCACTGCCGTCAACAACATCAATCTCGGGATCGAGAAAGGCGAATTCTTCTCGCTTCTCGGGCCTTCGGGCTGCGGAAAGTCGACGCTGCTCCGCATGATCGCCGGCTTCGAAACGCCGACATCCGGCGCCATCAGGCTGGAGGGAGCCGACGTCACCGACGTTCCGGCGCATAAACGCCCGACCAACATGATGTTTCAGTCCTATGCGCTGTTTCCGCATCTGACTGTTGGCAAGAACATCGCCTTCGGATTGCAGCAGGACGGTCTCGACAAGGGCGAGATCAAGAAGCGCATCGATGAGGTGGCGGAGAAGCTGCAGCTGGCGGCCCTGCTTGATCGCAAGCCGGCGCAGCTTTCCGGCGGCCAGCGCCAGCGCGTGGCGCTTGCCCGTGCGCTGGTCAAACGGCCGAAGGTGCTGCTGCTCGACGAGCCGCTCGGCGCACTCGACAAGAACCTGCGCACCGAAACGCAGCTCGAACTCGTCCGCCTGCAACGGGAGCTCGGCCTCACCTTCATCATCGTCACCCACGACCAGCATGAGGCGATGACCGTTTCCACCCGCATCGCCATCATGAAGCAGGGCCAGGTGCTGCAGGTCGGCACGCCTTCGGAGGTCTATGAGACGCCGCGTTCGCGTTATGTCGCAAAGTTCCTCGGAGAGACCAATGTGTTCGCCGGCGCACGGGCGGAGCGCAATGGCGAAGAACTCCGGATCGACAGCGATGAGGCCGGCGGCGGCGTCCGCGCCGCTTTCACCGACCGGGTGGCGCTCGACCGGCCGTTCTGGGTCTCGGTTCGCCCGGAACGGGTGGAACTCGCGACATCGGGCAACGGCCTCGAAGGCACCGTGGAGCAACTCACCTATACCGGCGTCGAGCGGCACTACCGGGTGCGACTGAAATCGGGGGCGACGCTCGACGCACGACGGGTCAATCTCGGCACCGAAAGTGATCTCGGCGTCGGCGACCGTGTCTTCGCAAGCTGGTCGCCGCAGGCCAGCCGGCTCTTGGCCGAGTAGGAGATCCCCATGCTCATGGCAGCGACACCGTCCACAAAGACGAACTGGGGCAAGCGTCTTCTGATCGCCATACCCTATGCCTGGCTTCTGGTCCTGTTCCTGGCGCCCTTTGCGCTCGTTGCCGGCATCAGCCTTTCAACCGTGCGGCTCGGCATGCCGCCCTTCGAACCGCTGACGGCCTGGGACGGATCGATCCTCAATCTGCGGCTCAACTTCGAGAACTTCCTCTATGTTCTCACCGACGACACCTATCTGCTCGCCTATCTGACGAGCCTGAAGATCGCGGCGATTTCGACCGCCGCCACGCTCTTCATCGCCTACCCTCTCGCCTATGGCATTGCCTCCTGCTCGCCGTCATCGCGGTCGCTGCTGGTCTTCCTGGTGATCGTGCCGTTCTGGAGTTCCATGCTGATCCGCGTCTATTCCTGGATGAGCATTCTGCGGAACGACGGTCTTCTGAACGCGCTGCTCCTGAAGATTGGCCTGATCAGCGAGCCGCTGCGCATTCTCAATACCGAGACCGCCATCTATATCGGCATCATTTACACCTACCTGCCCTTCATGGTGCTGCCGATCTACTCGAACTTGAGCAGTGCCGACCGTACCCTGATCGAGGCGGCGCGCGACCTTGGCTGCTCCCGCATCTCCGCCTTCTGGCGGGTCACCTTCCCGTTGAGCCTGCCCGGCGTCCTGGCCGGCTGTGCGTTGGTCTTCATCCCGGTCGTCGGCGAATTCGTGATCCCGGATCTGCTCGGTGGCGCCGATACGCAGATGATCGGCCGCGCCATCTGGCTCGAATTCTTCAACAATCGCGACTGGCCGATGGCCGCCGCCGTCACGATTGTGCTCCTGGCGTTGCTGGTTGTGCCGATCGTCTACTTCCAATCGCGCCAGTCGCGCGAAAAAACCTGAGGAGCTAGCCATGACGAAACCAAGCTGGTTCAATCGGCTCTCGATCCTGTTCGGGCTTGCCTTCCTCTATCTGCCGATCGTCGTGCTCGTGATCTACAGCTTCAACGGTTCGAAGCTGGTGACGGTCTGGGGCGGCTTCTCGACGCAGTGGTATGCGACCGTCCTCAACAATCCGTCGATCATCGAAGGCGCGAAGGTCAGCTTCCTGGTTGCCGCGATCTCGGCGACGGCTGCGACCATTCTCGGGACCCTCGCAGCTGTCGTCATGGTGCGGCTGCGTCGGTTCCGCGGCCGGGCGCTTTTGAACGGCATGCTGCTTGCGCCGATGGTCATGCCGGAAGTGGTGATGGCGGTGTCGATGCTGCTGATGTTCGTGACACTCGGGATCGATCGCGGGCCGCTGACCATCACGCTGGCACACACGACCTTCACGCTCTGCTTTGCGACCGTCGTGCTGCAATCGCGGCTGGTCGAGCTCGACCCGTCGCTGGAAGAAGCGGCGCGCGATCTCGGCTGCCCGCCGGCCAAGGCATTCGTCAGCGTTGCCTTACCGAATATGATCCCGGCGATCGTTTCCGCCTGGCTGCTGTCCTTCACCCTGTCGCTGGACGATCTGGTCATCTCGAGCTTCACGACGGGACCAGGCGCCTCGACCCTGCCGATGAAGATCTATTCGCAGATCAAGTTCGGGGTGACGCCGGAGATCAACGCGATCTCGACGATCATCCTCGGCATCGTGGTGTTGGGACTGGTGGCCGCTCAACTGGTCTCGCGGCGCTCGGAGCAACGGGTGAGTGCTGCGGCTTGAAGCAATTCCAGGAAAGCGTGAACCCGCTTTCCTGGAATTGGGTTGTAAGGAACGAAATCAGTGCGGCAGAAGCGCGCCGCCCGGCAACAGATATGTGGCCAGCGGATCTTCGAAGGCATTGCTCGCCGACGACACCGCATCGATGAACAGCGAGAAAAGCGCGGTCTGCGAGGAGATGTCGAGTTTGGCGTAGAGGTTGCGCCGATGCAGCTTGACGGTTGCCGGTGAGATCCCGAGCTTTTCCGCCGCCCCCTTGACCGAGTAGCCGCGCAAAATCATCTGCGCGACCTGGCATTCGCGATCGGTGAGCAGGCTGCGGCCAAAGTTCCGGATCGCCTGCGCCAACGCGCTTTGCAGCGGCGAGCCGTCATCGCCAAGGCTTTCGGGCCGGAGGTCGCGATAGTGCCGCAGCACGGCCATGCTGAGCAGCGGTGCAGCGCTCCGCAGGAAATCCTGGTCTTCCCCGCTGAAGGCTGCGTGCGAGTGGCGCCGTGCCAGCGAGATCGCGATCTTCGTGTCGCCATCGATGCTGATGAAGACGTTGAATTCGTCGTGCAGGCCCGAATGCCTGTAGTAGTCGCGATAATATTGCGACCGGTCGAAGGACGGATCGATCTGCCTCAGGCGATAAAGTCCGTCGTCGCCATTGTCGAGCGCCAGCCTGTAGAACGGATCGAGCCGGTACGGCCCCTGCAGATAGGCCCGAATATCGGACAAACCCTTGTCCGTACGCCAGTCGTTGAACAGGATCTTCGGCGCCGCATTTCGGCGGTACAAGAGCATCAGGCCGGCATCGATGGCGATGTGCCGCTTGAGCGACTGTGCCAGCCGATCCTGGAAATCCGAACGGCCGACCCCCTCCATGAGGGATAGCGCCAGATCACCGACACCGGGCACCCGCTGCGTCGCCGCGCAAACTTTGATGATCGTATCGTCGTTCATGTTGTTCTCCTCCACGCGCAGATTAGGCGAAGGTTTAATTCGTCGCAAGTAACGGATTTTCACTACGAGAAATCCAAAACTAACGTTTGAGCAGCCCAAACAACGACATCGGCAGAGAAACCCCGGCTCCGCAAGGGCTGACGCCACCTCTGAACCTCGACGCCAATCCTCCAAACCTAGCCCTAAGGCGTATTCCGGACATTGGCCCGGGCGCCTAGAAAAATGGTGTAAGCCGCATAGTGGATCGGCGGCACGCAAAGCGACATGTGACTGTCGAGAACAGCCATTGATCTCAAGCACTATACCGCCTTGCACGAATTTGAAGCAACGAAACCCTGATGGGCGGCCGATGTACTTGCTGCTCGTCTTTCTGAACTGGAGTGAACATGTCGAAGGTCATCAAACTCGGGCGCAATGGTGTCGGCCTGCGCGAGCTTGAAAAATGCAGCGTCGTCCCGCCGGAGGCGATCCTTACCGGCTTTGCGGACGAGCTCGGCGACGTTCACTTCGAAAGCCACGACAAGGCCGTCGTGATCGGCACCTGGCAGTCGACGCCCTACGCGGAAATGCTCTCCTACCCCGATGGCAACGAATACAGTGTCATCCTCTCGGGCAAGGTCGCAATCACCAATCCCGACGGCTCCGTCGAGACCTTCGAGGCCGGAGAAAGCTACGTCCTGCCGGCCGGCGTCGAGGTGCGTTTCGAAGTGCTCGAAACGATGCGCAAGGTCTACGTACTCTATACCGCACCCGCCGCGAAGTGATGTGAGCGCCCCCATGACCCAGGTAACAAGCAAAGCCCTTGCAGATGCGAAGATGACGCCCTTCTGGCTCGATCGGCCCGACGCGCCCGAGCCACGAGAGCGACTGACGCGCCATCTGAAGGCTGACCTCATCGTCGTCGGTGGCGGCTTTACCGGGTTGTGGGGTGCCATCCAGGCGAAGCAGCGCCAGCCCGAAATCGACGTCGTTCTGATCGAGAAGGGCTCGGTCGCCAACGGCGCCTCGGGCCGGCCGGGCGGCGTCGTTTCGACTTCGGTCATGCACGGGCTTTCAAACGCCGCGCGCATCTTCCCCAAGGACATCGCTGCACTCGAGAAGCTTGGCCAGGAGAACATGCACGGCTTCCTCGAGACGCTCGAGGAGCACGCAATCGACTGCCACGCCGAGTGGGGCGGGGAACTGACCGTCGCCGTCGACGACGCCCATCTCGAGGCGCTGCACGAGGAGCACGAACTCCACCTGAAATATGGCCACCAGGCTTCCTTCCTCGACCAGAGCGCGGTTCGCGCCGAGATCAATTCGCCGCGCTACAAGGCCGGCGTCTGGTCGAAGCACATCTGCGGCACGGTGCATCCGGCGCTGCTCGCCTTCGGGCTGAAGCGGGTCGCGCTCGCCCTCGGCGTCCAGATCTTCGAAAACACCGAACTGACAGGTCTCGAAGATCTCGGCGACCGGATGAAGGCCGCGACGCCGTCGGGGAGCGTCACCGCACCGAAGGTTCTTCTTGCGACCAACGCCTTTGCCTCCGGGCACAAAAAGATCAAGCACCGGGTCGTCGCCGTTCGCGACCGGGTTCTGGCGACGGAGCCCCTGTCGGCAGAGCGCATGGCCTCGATCGGCTGGAGCCATCGCCAGGGCGTCTACGACACCCGCACGCAGATGAACTACATGCGGCTCACCAAGGACAACCGCATCATCTTCGGCGGCCGTCTTGCCTACGCTTTCGCCGGCGATCCATTCCCCTCGGTCGACAAGGAACTCGAAACCTACGAGCCCCTGGCATCCGCCTTCTTCGATACCTTCCCGCAGCTCGAAGGCCTGCGCTTCAGCCACGCCTGGAGCGGTCCGATCGATCTCAGCACCCGCATGGCGGTGCATTTCCAGCGCTACTACGGCGAGAAGGTCGTCTATGCCGGCGGCTATTCGGGCTTCGGCGTCTCGGCCTCGCGCTTCGGTGCGCGCATCGCGCTCGATATTCTCGATGGTTCGAAGACACCGGAGAGCCGGTTGGACTTCGCCACCAGCCTGCCGAATGCCATTCCGCCGGAGCCGTTCCGCTGGCTCGGCGCGCAGGTCACCATGTATGCGCTCGACACCGCGGACAAATCCGGCGGCTGGCGCAAGCCCTGGCTGAAAATGGTCTCGGCGATGGGTTTCCCGCTAAGCTGACAGTTCTCGCCAATTGGCGCCTGATCGTTTGACAAAGGCAGAGCCGGGATCTCGGCTCTGCCTTTGCCTTTTGCAGGCTGGCGCCGATCGAGAACGAAGGTCCTACCGGCCGGCGCGCAAACGCGGCGCACCCTTCCCGGCCTGCGAAACGCCAAACTCGCTCACGAGCAACTTCACGAAAAACGGGATCAGGCCAGACTTCGCACGCGTCTTGTCGAAGGCCGCTTGGAACGGCGCCTTGTAGCTGAAGAGATCCGGACGGATCGGCCGCAGCGAGCCTTCGCTCACATAACGGCTGGCGAAATGGTCGGGCAGGTAGCCGAGGTAGCGACCAGAAAGGATCAGCCGCGCCTCCGCTTCCATGTCGCTGACCGTCGCGCGCGGATTGGCGATCGAGAAGACCTTGAGGTCGCGGGCGTTCCAATAGGAGCGGCCGATCAGATTGTAGGAGCGAATGTCGTCGACCTCGATCTCGCTGTCATCCCGGAAAAACAGCGGATGCTCGGCGCCGCAGTAGAAGCGCTGCGTCTCTTCGTAGAGGTCGATATATTCGAGGCCCAGCGTCGTACGCGGAAAGCTCGCGATCGCGATGTGGAGATCGCCCGTTATCACATCGCGCAAGAGTTCGTGCGGCGGCCGCGTGACGATCGAAAGCGCCACCTCCGGCGCCTCGTCCGTCATCCGGGCAAAGACGCGATTAAGGCGCGACGACGGATCGGACAGCGTGTTGTCGATGAGCCCGATCGAGAGCGTACCGTTCAACTGGTGCTGCAGCCCCTTCATGCGGATGTCGAACTGGTCGATCGAGCCGAAGAGACGCTTGGCTTCCTCGTAGACGGCGCGCCCTTCTTCCGTAAGGCGAAAGCCGGAACGGCCGCGCTGGCAAAGGGTGAGACCCAGCCTGCTCTCCAGCGCAGAGATGTGGTTGGATATTGTCGACAGCGAGAGATTGAGTTCTCCCTGCGCGGCCGCAAAACCGCCGGCCTCCACGATCGTGATGTAGATGCGCAGCAACCTCACATCCAACGAGTCCAATGCCATGCGAGCTCCCGCGCTTACCTTGATAAAAACCCAAGTGAAGCACGATTATTATGCATTTTCATGCACCAAGCTAGCGCAAGCGTGGACGAAACGCGGCCGTTCATGTGGCCGACTGCACATCTTCGTCCGAAAGGAACTTCGCGTATTTGAGCATGTAGTCCGCCGCATCCCGGATGTCGTGGGCGACGGCCTCCCGGGCCCGCTGCGGGTCTTTCGCTTCGAGGGCCGCAACGATCTTGTCGTGAAAGTCGACGTCCAGCACCTCGGTCGCAGTAAAGGGCGTTCCTTCGACGAGCTTGCGCAGGAACGGTCCCGCCTGAAGCCAGAGCATTTCGATGATGTAGATCAGGTGCTCGTTGCCGCAGTGGCGGTAGATCGAGAACTTGAAGTCGAAGTTGGCCTGCAGATAGCGATCGATGTCTCCGGCCTTCGCTGCCGCCGTGCGCTGGTTGCAGTGGTGGCGCACGGTGCGCAGGTTGTTGCCGTTGAGGCGGCTTGCCGCCAGTTCCGTTGCCGTGCCTTCGATGGCGATGCGCGCCTCCGTCAGGCTGATGAAGGATTTTACGGTCAAGAGCGGCACCTCGACGCTGCCATTCGGCAGAAGTTCGAGGCCCTTCAAGGCCTGTAGCCGCTGAAAGGCGGTGCGCACCGGCATCGGGCTCGTTCCGAACTGCTCGGCAACCTTGCGATAGGTGAGCTTCTGGCCCGGTTCGAAATGCCCGGCCATCAGCGCCTGCACGATCTGTTGATAGACCTGTTCGTACATCGGGACCGGCGTTTCGATGCTGGTAATTTTTGGTGTCTTCTTCGTCGCCATGCTCGAAACCTGGAGCTGCATCGCGGCTGCAGCCGAAAAAATGAGAGTTTGCTTTGGTAGGAGATTCCGCGACATCAGCGCAAGGGCTTCCTGGATCGGCGGGTATCTGTCACACCAGCTTCGCCAGGGCCTTCATCAAGGCGATGTTGTCGTAGTCGAGCGCTTCCATCACCGGATCCGGCTGGCACGACATTCGGACCACGACCAGCTCGTGCTTCGGATCGACGAAAAGCCACTGGCCGTGGATGCCGATACCGCAGAAGCTGCCCTCGCCGGTCTGGTACCATTTGTTGCGATAGCGGCCCTTCGGGAACAGCGGCGCGAAATCGCTGCGTTGCCAGGCCTCATGGCTGCCATTGGTGAGCGTGTCGTTCACCCAGCTTGCCGAGACGACCCGGCGGCCATTTGCCGTACCGCCGTTGCGCATCATCTCGCCGATGCGTGCGAGATCGCGCGGTGTCAGGGATATGCCAGCCGAAGCGCGACTGATTCCCTCGCGATCGACCGTGATCGCGATTTCACCGGTGGTGCCGAGCGGCGCCCAAAGCTTCGCCCGCATCAGATCGGCGATGCGCCTGCCGGACACGCGTTCAAGCAGGACGCCGAGCAGGTCGGTGTTGGGCGAGCGATAGCGGAAGACCTCTCCATGCGGCGTCGGCAGCCGCTTCAGCGTGCAGAGGAAGTCGAACAGACCCTCGTCGCCGCCGCCGGGATTCCAGAGCATGGCGCGCCGGTAGCGGCCGAAAGCGCTGTCCGGATCGAGATAGGCTTCCTCGATATCGAGACTGACCGTCATGTCCAGCACATGCCGGACGGTCGCATCCGCATAGGCCGAGCCGGCCGTTTCCGGAAGGTAGTCGATAACGGGGGCGTTCGGGTCCAGCAGGCCCTCGTCCTCAAGGATGCCGGCAACGATCGCGACCATCGACTTGCTGATCGAGAAAGCGATGTGCTTCTCTCCGAAGTTCATGGTCGGCGCCACCCAGTCGCCGATGAACTTGCCGCCCTTCATGATCGTCAGTGCGTCCGCATAGGAGCCGGCAAGAAAGTCGCCGATCCTGGCCTCGCCGCTTGGCAGCGACACCGTCTGCGAAAGCAACCCCGACAGATCACGAGGCTCTTCAACGGGGGCGGCAGTGGGCGCCACAACCGGGGCGCTCGGCACCAGTTCACCGACGTTCTGAAACGCCCAGCGGCTGAAGGGAGCCGTGCGCCAATTGGCGAGCGTTACCTGTTCACGGCGGAAGCCGTATCTTTCGCTGAACGCGGTCTTGCCGGTCATGGGTACTTCCTTTCTTGAATGGATCGGCACAGCGCAGGGCATCGCCACCAGACGAGCGGTCAGGCGGGGACGATGTCGGCGCTGGCGAGGAGTGCCGGCGACAGGCCGCCGGCACCGAAATCAGAGGCTGAACCGCGCCTATTTGCGAAGGTCGGTCCAGATCCGCTTGTAGAGATCCTGCGCTTCCGGCGAGCAGAGCCGCTGCAACTGCCCACCTTCACGGCTCTCGGACGGGATCACGATTTCCGGCGCGTTCTTCATGGTGTCGGGCATGAACTTTTCGGAACCGGCGATGCCGTTGGCATAACCATGGAAAGCCGAGTTCATGGCGGCGTTCTCAGGATCCATGACGAAGTTGATGAACAGCTTGGCGTTGTCGACGTTCTTGGCGTCCTTCAGCACCGCCGCGTTGTCGCTCCAGACACCGTAGCCTTCCTTGGGGTAATGGAAGCTGATCGCCGGGTTCTTCATCCGCGCGCGGAAACCGGCGCCGTTCCAGGCGAGCGTGGCCTTGAAGTCGCCGGCCGCCATTTTCTCGATGGTGTTGTACTCCATGGCGATCCAGTCGGCCTTGGCATCGACGAGCAGGTCGCGCACCTTCTTCAGCACCACCTTGTCGGCCGTGCACTGTTCGCCGCCGACATACTGGATGGCGGCAGCCATCACGTCGTTCAGCTCCGGCACGACATTGACCTTGCCCTTCAGTTCCTCCGGTGGATTGAAGACGATGCTCCAACTGTCGGCATCTCCCTTGTAGGCGTCACCGTTGACGACGACACCGGTGGTCCCGACAGCCCACGGAACCGTAAACTTGCGACCGGGATCGAAATCGGCATTCACCCATTCGGGCGCAACGTTCTTGAAGTTCTCCATCTCTCCCGGATCGAGCTCCATCAGCAGCCCTTCCTTCACCCAGATCGGCACATAGACCTGGTTGACGACGACGACGTCATAGCCGGAGCCGCCCTGCCTTGCCTTGGCAAGCGCGGTGTCGCTGGAATCGTAGTCGGTGACGGTGACCTTGACGTCGAATTTCTGCTCGAACTTCTTGATCATCTCCGGGCTCGTGTAGTTGCCCCAGTTGTAGACGTTCAGTTCGCCTTCGGCATGCGCAATGCCCGTTGAGGCGAGGAGTGCGGCAAGCAGAAGGGTCATGCGGTTTGCACGTAACATTTGGTTCCTCCCATTTTGATCAGGTGCGTTTTCGGCTGACGACGAAAAACAGCGTGACGATGACGACCGACAGCAGCAGGAAGGCCGTCGAAATCGCATTCATTTCAGGCGTGATGCCGCGGCGGATCTGGCCGAGCATGTAGGTGGGCAGCGTGTCCTGGCCGCCGGACTTCACGAATTCGGTGATGACGACGTCATCGAGCGAAAGCACGAAGGCGAGCATGAAGGCGCCGAGGATACCCGGCCAGAGCAGAGGCAGCGTCACGCGCCGGAAGGTGTAGAGCGGCTTGGCATAGAGATCGGCGGCCGCCCGCTCGAGGCTCAGATCCATGTTCTCGAGCCGGGCGCGGATCGGCAGATAGGCGAAGGGGATACAGAATGCGGTGTGTGCGGCGATCAGGTATCCGAGCCCGGAATAACCGGTAACGGCCTTCAATTGCGCAACGATGATGAGCAGGGCGACCGCGGTGACGATTTCCGGGACCATCAGCGGCTGGTTGATGAAGGCATAGATGAAGGTCTGCCCCCGGTAGCGTCGCGTCCGCGTCGTCGCCAGCGCCGCCATGGTGGCGAAGACGGTGGCGAGGCTCGCCGCGACGCTCGCAATCTGGAATGAGCGGACCGACGCGTCGATGACGTCACCGTTCGTCAGGGCGACCTCAAACCAGTGCAGCGAGAAGCCACTCCATGCCGCCACCGAAGGCGCACTGTTGAAGGCGTAGACCACCAACGTGATGACCGGCAGGTAGAGGAGCGCAAAGCAGGCGATTGCAATTGCCGTGAAGCCCGGCTGATGGCGGACGGAAAAGCCCTTACGCATGACCCTCATCCTTCGCTGTATTGTTGCGCACATAGATGAGCAGCGCCGCCATCACGATGATCATCACGGTGATCGAGAGTGCCGAGCCGAGGGGCCAGTTCCGCCCCTGGCCGAACTGCAGTTCGATCAGGTTGGAGAACATCATGTTCTTGCCACCTCCGAGAACACTCGGGGAAACGAAGGCGCCGATGGCCGGTATGAAGACGAGGATCGAGCCGGCGATCACGCCCGGCTTGGCAAGCGGCAGTATGATCTTCCGCAGCACGCGCCAGCGTGTGGCGTAGAGATCGTAGCCGGCTTCGACCAGACGGAAATCGAGCCGCTCGAGGCTGGCATAGATCGGCAGCACCATCAGCGGCAGATAGACATAAACCATGCCGATCAGGATCGCCGTGTCGGTGAAGAGGATCTGGATGGGTTCCTGGATCAGGCCGAGCTTGATCAGGACCGTGTTCAGGATGCCTTCATTGCGGATGATCTGCAGGATCGCGAGCGTCCGGATCAGAAGGTTCGTCCAGAACGGAATGGTGATCAGGAACTGCCAGAGTTCGCGGCTTTGCTCGTTGCGCGTCGCCATGAAATAGGCGGTCGGAAAGCCGAAGAAGAGCGTTGCCACCGTCGTGATCAAGGCGAGCTTCACCGAGCGCCAGAAAATCTCGATATGGGCGCTCGCGAGCGACAGCGTGTCGTCGAAAATGTCGCGTTCGAAGAACACGCCGGTCCAGGCATCGAGCGAGAACTGCCATTTGACATCGCCGTACTCGCCCGGCGCCAGGAACGAATAGGCGAGCACGATGAAGAGCGGGCCGATGGCCGCGACAAGGATCGTCAGCAGTGCCGGTGTTGCGAGCAGCCAGCGCCGGTGCGTATCGGCCATTTCGAGTTTCGTGGTGAGGTCGTTTGCGGGTGCCATGGATCTCAAGCCCTCACGACCTGTGCCGCGCCCTCGGCAATCGCCACGGCCACCGATTGCCCCACCTCGACAGCGCTACCCGAAACGGAACCGTTCTGCTGCCGTACCGTAAAGGCTTCCCCGCCACTCAGGCGCAGATGGAGATGTGTATCGGTGCCGAAATAGACGATCTTCTCCACCAGTCCCGCAAGATGGGCAGAGCCCGCGACGACGCTGGCGTGCTCGGGCCGGACGATGAAGGTCACATCGCCGGATGCAGGCGCATCAGGCGCGATGTTGGCGACGACCGATTGACCGGACTTCAACGTAACCTTTGCCTTACCATTTGCAACACCTTGGACGGCCCCCGTCAGGAAGTTCGTCTCGCCGATGAAACTTGCCACGAAGCGGTCCGCCGGCCGGTTGTAGATCTCGCGCGGCGTGCCGATCTGTAGGATACGGCCCGCCGACATCACGGCGATCCGGTCGGACATCGTCAGCGCCTCTTCCTGGTCGTGGGTGACGAAGATGAAGGTGATGCCAGTTTCGTATTGCAGTCGCTTCAGCTCGGACTGCATCTCCTTGCGCAGCTTGTAGTCCAGCGCCGACAAGGGCTCGTCGAGCAGCAGCACCTTTGGCTGCGGCGCCAGCGCCCTTGCCAGCGCGACACGCTGCTGCTGACCACCCGACATCTGGCTTGTGCGGCGCCCGGCCAGATGCTCCAGTTGCACCAGCCGCAGCATTTCCGCCACCCGCGCCTTCACGTCGGCGCGCGGCTTGCCGAGCGCTTCAAGGCCGAAGGCGACGTTCTCGGCGACCGTCATGTGCGGAAACAGCGCGTAGTTCTGAAAGACGGTGTTCACGGGCCGCTTGAATGGCGGCAGGCTGGTTATGTCTGCACCGTTGAGCAGGATTTCGCCGTTCGTCGGATAATCGAAACCGGCAATCATGCGGAGCAACGTCGTCTTGCCGCAGCCGGACGGACCGAGCAGCGTGAAGAACTCGTTTTCCTGCACCGAGACGCTCGCGCTGTCGAGCGCAACGAAGCCGTTCTCCCCCGCCCCGTAGGCCTTGCGCACGGCGCGGATGTCGACCGCACAACGATCGGATTTGGTTGTATTTTTCATAATTCCTCCCGACGAAGTCGATCGCTCGTCGCAGCATGACGATGCCGCAATGCTCCCGTCTTCGACATTTTTTCGGAGCGTATAGTGTGATCTCAGATCACGCAACAGGAATTATATTTGCGAGTTCTGATTCTTGATTCAGAGCCGAACAGAAGCCAATCGGCCAGATTTTTTATCATTTAAAATCATATAGATGATGCAAAACAGCCAAACTTCACAGCGTCCTGAGAAACCTAGGAAGCGACGCTGAAAGGCCCCCAAAACTCGTTTTCAGGAAACCCTGTTATCGGATCAGCAAGGGTGAGCGAGCCAGAGACGGCAGATCTTCCCGGCGCGCCGCAGGCAAGGCCGACATGCCAAATCGGCCGGCACCACAGGCACCGGCCGAGAAAGATCCAGGTTACAGAGAGACCGGCGGCAGCCGGTGTCCATTGGCGATCGCGGGCACACCAAGGCGATCGCCAATATCAGTGTATTTCCGGCCCCTGCTTCAGGGCTGGCGATAGACCTCGTTTCCGGCGAGATAGGTCGCCTCGACCTTGCGCTCGCGGATCGAACGGTCGAGGGGATCCGGCAGCGTGCCGTCGATGACAACGAAATCCGCCCATTTGCCGACGCTGATCGATCCGATCTGGTCACCCCAGGGCGTCATGTCCGCGCCGGCCTGGGTGAGACCGTGCAGCGCCTGATCGAAGCTGACGGCCTGCTCCGGATGCCAAGGACCATCGCCGAGGCCGAACGGGCTCTCGCGGAAGACGGCATCGTTGATCTGGGTGAGCGGGCTGAGCGGCGACGTCGGCCAGTCCGAACCGAAGACCAGCGGCACGCCGGCATCGAGCATGGAATGCCAGACATAGGCGCGCGGCTCACGGTCCGTGCCGATGCGTTCGGTGATGTATTTACCGATCGTGCCGGTCGCATGGTTCGGCTGCATCGAGGCGACGACACCGAGTTCCTTGAAGCGCTGGATGTCCCTGGTCTCGACCACCTCGATATGCTCGATGCGGTTGGGCTGAGGCAGCGGCGCGGAGGCTTCCGCAAAGGCATCGAGCACGAGGCTGACGCCGCCGTCGCCGATCGCGTGCACCGCCGTCGGGAATCCGTTCTCGTTGGACGCCTTGATCGCGGCTGCCAGCTGCTCCATCGTCTCGAAGGGCTTGCCTTTCCATCCATGCTGGTCGGAATAGTCCTCATGCATGTAGGCCGTGCGGGTCGAAAGCACGCCGTCGATCACCGACTTGGTGTAGCCGAGCTTCAAGAGCGGCCCCTTCTTCTCCTGCTCGCCGGAGTCGGCGGCAACCTTGTCGACCTCTTCGCGGTCCTTGACGGCGTCGGCGATCTTCTTCGGGTCGCCCTCGAAGAAGCCGTACCAGACGCGCAGCGGCAATTTCTTCTCGGCAAGGATCGCGGCATAGTCGTGCACCGCGGCAAGATCGGACATGTCGTTGACGCCGGTGATGCCGAGGCTGTTGGCGAACTTCATCGTCTGCAACAGGGCTTCGCGGCGCTCCGCATCGGCAACCGCCGGCCGATGTTTCTCGACGAGATTGCCAGCGCTCTCGAGCAGAATGCCGCTCGGCTCGCCCTTGTCGTTGAGCACGACCTCGCCGCCCTCCTCGACCTTGGACGTCGCGGTCACGCCGCCCACTTCGAGCGCCTTGGAATTGACCCAGTAGGAATGGAAGTCGATGTCGCGCAGGATGACGACGCGATCCGGCACCACGGCGTCGAGATCCTCCTTGGTCGGCAGCTTGCCTTCGCCGAGCGTGTAGTCCCAGCCGCCGCCCATCAGCCAGACGCCCTTGGGCAGCCGCGCATCGGCTTCCTTGATCTTTTCAAGCCAGGTTTTCTTGTCCGGAATGTAGGAGAGGTCCACACCGGTCACCATGTCCATGCCGGATGTAAGATGCGTATGGCCGTCGATGAAGCCCGGCGTGACGGTCTTGCCGCCTGCGTCGATCACCCTGGTGTCGGCATCGGCCAGCGTCTTGATCTCGTCATTGCTGCCGATCGCGGTGAATTTGCCGTTCTCGACGGCGAAGGCCTGAGCCTTGGCCTTGCCTTGATCGACCGTGCGCACATCCCCGTTGAGCACGATCAGATCGGCCGCCGCCCATGCCGGCTGCCCTGCGCAAACCATGATCGCCAGGACCGAGGTCGCGCTCAGCGCCCGGGTTACTGCTGCCAATGTCATGTAGTCCTCCTCTCGCGACTGCATCCCTCCAGCCCCCGGCGAGCCGCGCGGCACCGGCGTTGGATGGATGATGCTGCAAGGAGGGAAGGCAGCGATATACTCCCTCGGGCTAGGTTTGCATCAAGCCGCCCCAAGGGTGATCACCCTCCGCCCGAATTCTCGCCCGAACAGGTGTCGTTGCCGTCAGCAGGCGCGCCACGCTTCTCCGGCCCGTGGCGAACTCTCGTCGCCGCGGGAGAGGAAAGCAGGGTGTGAGGGAAGCTTCCGGCTGGCGCCCTGGCTTCCCTGATGCGAGGCCGGTCCGGTTCAGCCAAACAGCGCCTTCAGTCGCGGCCACAGGCCGATGGCTGAACGTACCCGCCGGGCAGCATAGGCGGCACGGACCGAACTGCCGAAATTGCAGTCGCAGACGATGTCGTGCAACTGATGGTCCGATATTTCGAAGAACCGTTTTGCTTCCCCGTAACTGTCATCGGCAAGGCCAGCGAGCCGCAATTGCGGGTCCTCGAACGCGACGGTCATCGGGGAACCGTTGACTTGCATGGATTGCCGAACGGCAGCTGTCGCCCGCTCGGTACCGGAAAGCGTACCCAGCCGGCGATCGGGATTGCTTTCCAAGAGTTCGGCCCAACGTTGGAGCCGTTCCGTTCTCGTCATGACGGGAGCGGGACGGACTTCGGCGAGCGCTTGCAATTGTTCAATCGATTGATGCTTCATAGTCGTCTCTCCTGGTCCGAAGATGCGACCGCGGTGTGCGCCCCTCCACACGGAGATCGCCACTCCACCAACTCGCCAGCGGGAACCACAGTTCCCTTGCCAATAAAAAAAATATCGTTGGCACGTACCGGCGCGCGAAACGTTACGACTCCCCCAACTTTCGCTGGCAAAAGCGCCCGAAATCGCTCTCTTCAGCCGGCGTAACTTCGCGCGGCGCGTGCCGAGAACAGCGGGCGCTCGTTTTCAATATCCGTCACCCTCTGCAAGCGATATCCTTTCCGTCGACCAATCGGGAACGATTTTGCTGGATCCGCATCTAACGGTGACTTGGAGGTGGATGATGAAGGATGTTCTCTTGCAAACAACACGGATCGCGCCCGAGCCCGATCACTTGACCGACCACGATCTCGTCCAGGGCGCGCTTGCCAATGATCCCGAAGCGTTCCGCACCATCATGCGCCGGCACAATCAGCGGCTCTTCCGCATCGCGCGCGCCGTGGTGCGCAACGACAGCATCGCCGAAGACGTCGTGCAGGAGGCCTATCTCCGCGCCTTCGAACACCTGGAGACGTTCCGCGGTGACGCAAGCCTCGCCACGTGGCTTCATCGCGTGGTGCTCAATGAGGCGCTCGGGCGTCTGCGCAAGTCCTCCACCCGGCGGGAGGTTCCACTGGCAACCGAGCCCGCGAGCGCCGACATCGTGCCGTTTCCCAACGCGGCAGGTTCGGATGATCCGGAACGGGCCCTCGCCCAGCGGCAAATCCTACGTCTCGTGGAAGAGGCAACGGATGCGCTACCGGAAGCGTTTCGCCTGGTCTTCACCGCCCGCGTCATAGAGGCGATGAGCGTCGAGGAAACCGCCGCCCTGCTTGGCATAAAGCCGGAGACGGTCAGGACCCGCCTACACCGCGCCCGCCAACTCCTGCGCGCACATATCGATCGCAAGATCGGACCCGTACTGATGAACGCCTTTCCCTTTGCCGGTCGCCGCTGCGAACGGCTGACGGCCGCCGTCATGAGCCGGCTCGGGCTCGTGAGGTGAGATTTTCGGGAACCTTCGCCGCCGGCCCGCATCCAATGGGTGTCATCCACAAGGACCGGCGGCAACGCTCCGCCGGAGAGGAGTTCCCGATGTATGCCCGCCTGACTTCAACCTTCGCCCTCGCCTGCCTCATCAGTGGCGCCAGCCTTGCGGCAGGGAACAAGATCGACGATCCGCAGATCGCCCATATCGCCTACACCGCCGGCGTCATCGATATCGAGGCGGCCAAGCAGGCCCTTGAGATATCCAAGGACAAGGATGTGCTCGCCTTTGCCAACGACATGCTGCGCGACCACGAAGCGGTGAACAAACAGGCGCTCGATCTCGTCAAGAAGCTCAAGGTGAAACCCGAAGACAACAACACCAGCCGCGCGCTGACGAAGGCCGCAAAGGAAGAGCGCGAAAAGCTGGCGAAACTGAGCGGCACCGATTTCGACACGGCCTATGTTGCCAACGAGGTTGCCTATCACAAGCAGGTCAACGGCGCGCTCGAAACCCTGCTGATCCCGTCCGCCAAGAATGCCGAACTCAAGGATCTGCTTCAGACCGGTCTCAAGCTGTTTCAGGGTCATCAGCAACATGCCGAGCATGTCGCAGCCATGATGAAGTAGGCTTCACCATGATCCCGAAACCGAGCCTTGGTGCTCTTTGCGGTCTGGCCCTGATGCTGGCCGGACCGCCGGCGCAGGCCGAAACCATCCGGGTCACGATCGAAAAGCTCGTCTTTTCGCCGGCCGAGATCAGCGCGGCCGTCGGCGACGTGATCGAATGGCAGAACAAGGACGTCATGGCGCACACGGCAACGGACAAGGGTGAGTTCGACGTCGTGATCCCGCCCAAAAAGACAGCGATCCTCACCGTCACCAAGACCGGCGTCTTCGACTACTATTGCCGTTTTCATCCGAACATGAAGGCACGCATTCAAGTCCGGTAAAACCGGGGTACAGGGGCCAAATCCACAAAGGCGGCGCGAGGTCATCGACGCGCCGCGGCGAAGTCACCGGTGGCCGTCTGTATCCAAAACCGGAATCGTGGCATGAAGCGGTCGGTTTCATTCGACAGGCGGCCATAACCATGAAGAAGATCGGATTTCTTTCCTTCGGACACTGGACACCTTCGCCCCAATCGCAGACGCGATCGGCGGCCGACGCATTGCTGCAGTCAATCGATCTCGCCGTTGCGGCTGAGGAACTGGGAGCGGACGGCGCCTATTTCCGCGTCCATCATTTCGCGCGCCAGCTCGCCTCGCCGTTCCCGCTGCTCGCGGCGGTCGGCGCCAAGACAAGCCGGATCGAGATCGGCACAGCCGTCATCGACATGCGCTACGAAAACCCGCTCTACATGGCCGAGGACGCCGGCTCTGCCGACATCATCGCCGGTGGGCGCCTGCAGCTCGGCATCAGCCGCGGTTCGCCGGAACAGGTGATCGATGGCTGGCGCCATTTCGGTTACCAGCCGCCGGAGGGCGAGACCGACAGCGACATGGCAAGGCGGCACGCCGAGGTTCTGCTCGATGTCCTGCGTGGCGAAGGTTTCGCTGCACCCAACCCGCGGCCGATGTTCCCCAATCCCCCCGGCCTGCTGCGCGTCGAGCCGCACTCCGATGGTCTCAGAGAACGCATCTGGTGGGGCGCCAGTTCGAACGCCACTGCCGTCTGGGCCGCCAAACTCGGCATGAACTTGCAAAGCTCGACATTAAAGGACGACGAGACCGGCCTTCCGTTCCATGTCCAGCAAGCCGACCAGATCCGGGCCTACCGGGAAGCATGGAAGGCGGCTGGTCATGCGCGCGAGCCACGCGTCTCCGTCAGCCGCAGCATCTTCGCGCTGGTGGACGAACGGGACCGCATATACTTCGGAGGCGGCAATCAGCACGAGGACAAGATTGGTTTCATCGACGACAAGACCCGGGCTATCTTCGGCCGCAGCTACGCCGCCGAGCCGCATGTTCTCATAGACCAATTGGCCAGGGACGAGGCGATAGCGGAAGCCGACACGCTGCTCTTGACCGTGCCGAACCAGCTCGGCGTCGACTACAACGCCCATGTGATCGAGGCGATCCTGAAGCACGTCGCGCCGGCGCTTGGTTGGCGCTAAGGCAGGCGGCCCACCTCGGCGGAAACACGCAGGATTGTGACTGGATTGGCGCTCCCGCTGCCGTCGACCGGGACCATAAGCATTCCCTCATAGACATTTCCGGCGGACGTCCTACAATTCCGTGCACCCCATTTTGCGGAAGCGCGCGCTATGGCTGAAGAACGCGCTCAACGGCGTCTCGCCGCTATCGTGGCCGCCGATGTCGTCGGTTACAGCCGCCTCGTCGAACTGGACGAAGGCGGAACACTTGCGGCGTTGAAAGAGCGCCGCAAGCAGATCCTCGATCCCCTTGTCCGCGAGCACAACGGCCGCATCGTCAAGACGATGGGCGATGGCGTGCTGGTGGAGTTTGGCAGTGCCGTGAATGCGGTCACCTGTGCGATCGACATCCAGAAGGGCATGACAGCAGCCAATCAGGGCCTTGCCGACGACCGTCGAATTCTTCTGCGCGTCGGCATCAATCTCGGCGACGTCGTCGTCGAAAGCGGTGATCTCTACGGCGACGGCGTCATTGTCGCCGCACGGCTTCAGACCATGGCTGGCCCCGGCGAAATCTATGTCTCGGGCAACATATACGACCAGGTGCGGCGGCGCCTCTTTTGCGATTTCGACGCGCTTGGCCCCCAAGCGATCAAGAACATAGCCGAGCCGGTATCTCTCTATCGCATCAGCACGGCGACCTTGAGCCAGGGCAGCGGCGTCAAGGCCTCCCTGCCGCTGCCTGTCAAACCCTCCATCGCCGTCCTTCCCTTCACCAATATGAGCAACGAGCCGGAGCAGGAGGTCTTCGTCGACGGCTTGACCGAAGACCTGATCACCGACCTCTCCAGGGCCGGCGGACTGTTCGTCATCGCCAGCAATTCGGTTTTCGCGTACAAGGGCCGGCATGAGGATGTGCGCCGCATCGCGCGCGAACTCGGCGTTCGCCACGTGCTCGAAGGCAGTGCGCGACGGGCGGCCGGGCGTGTTCGCATCAACGCTCAACTGATCGACGCCTTGCAGGGCGATCACCTGTGGGCGGAAAGGTTTGACCGCGGCCTGGAGGATATGTTCGCCGTACAGGACGAGGTGACAAGCAGGATCGTCGAGGCTCTGGTCGGGCGGCTGACCGACGCGCCGGCCCGCAACCGCCCATCGAACCTGCAAGCCTACGACTATTGCATCCGGGCGCGCACGCTCGGTCTGCAGACCGCGGGGGCCGCCAGAGAGGCGATCTTTCTTCTCGAGCGGGCGCTCGCGCTCGATCCGGATTATGCCGAGGCGCATCGCCTCCTGGCGCTGAACCTCTGGCTAAGCTGGGAATTCTGGGACCAGCCGATCGTTCCCTATCGGCAACGCGCCGTCAGCGAAGCGCAGAAGGCGGTAGCGCTCGACCCCAACGATGCCGGCAACCGCTGGGTCCTGGGCATCATTCTCGGGCACGAGTGCCGCTGGGAGGAATCCGACGCCGAGTTCGACCTGGCCCTGACCCTCGACCCGAACCACGCTGACGCCTGGGCCATGCGCTCCGACCTGATCGTTCTTTGTGGCCGACCGGCACAGGCGATCGATCACGTTCACAAGGCGCTCCGGCTCAACCCGCATCCGCCGGGCTGGTACTACTGGATGCTTGGGCAGGCACAATACGGCATCCGCGACTACGAGGCGGCGGTCCAGACCTTGCGCAATCCGGCAACCTATCGGGCAACATCGCGCCGGCTACTCGCAGCCAGTCTGGCGAGGCTTGGTCGCCTGGACGAGGCGCGAACCGAAGCGCAATTGTTCCTGATGAACAATCCGAACTTCACCATCGCCCAATGGGCTGCCTCGCAACCGTTCCGGGACCGGGAGATGTTGAAGCACTTCGTGGAAGGCTACCGCCTGCTTGGGCTGCCCGAATAGGCCGCCCCGTTCCCGAGCCGCGTCGGCCGAGAGACGCGTGACGTCGCAATCTCACGCGTCAGCTCCAGACACTGTCGCCGGCATCGCGTCAACGGGTTATCGCCTCGGCGGATTCAGGGAACCTGTGGCGGATGCGCGACGCCGAGATAGTAGTCGCCCTCTCCGCCGCTCTGATACTCACCCGTGTAGCGCTGGCGGGCGTCGCCCAAGGTGCGGGCCGGCGGCCGATAGACGTAGCCCGGCGCCGGATCCATATAGATGCTGCCTGTCGGCATCGGATCGACATAAACCGCGCCTGGCACCGGCTCGATATAGACAGGCCCGGGCGCAGGCTCGACGTAGTACGGACCCGTCGACATCACCCTGTTCTGTGTGCCCGGCGGATTGTGCGGGTCGATACCCGTGTAAAAACCGTTGGCGAGCACCGGACCAGTTGCCCCACCAAGGGCAAAGACGACTGCGGCGAGTGACATCCTTCTGGAAATTCTCATGGCGTTGCTCCTGTCTCGGCTCGGCATCCGGCCCCGCGCGGGAGGCCCAGCAGGCTGCGCTTCCTGTCAGATACTGCCCGGGAGATAACGCCTGATCGCTGCAACCGTTCCGCCGCAGCCTCAATGCAGACCGAAGAGGTTGAGCAGTTCTTCGCGGTGCCGGACAAATTCCGGCGCGCTGCGATCGCGTGGTCGCGGCAGATCGATCTCGATCAGCCTTGGTTCGCCACCCTTCTCGCGCGGCAGGATCAGGATACGGTCGGCGAGATAGATCGCTTCTTCGAGATCGTGGGTGACAAGAACGGTCGTTACGTCCTCATCCCGCCAGATCCGCGCCAATTCCTGCTGCATGCTGATCTTGGTCATCGCGTCGAGCGCGCCGAGCGGCTCGTCGAGCAGCAGGATTTCGGGCTGGACCGCGAGCGCGCGGGCAATGCCGACGCGCTGGGCCATGCCGCCGGAGAGCTGCCGGGGATAGGCGCTTTCGAACTGCTGCAGGCCGACGAGCTGGACATAGCGTCTTGCCCGGTCCCTGGCCTCGCCGCGGGAGAGCCCCTGCGTTTCCAGCCCGAAGCCGACATTGTCGAGCACCGTCAGCCAGGGCAGGAGCCGCGGCTCCTGGAAGATCACTGCACGGTCGGTGCCGACGCCTCTCGTCAGCTTGCCGTCGATCAGTACCTCGCCGGCATCCGGATCCTCAAGCCCCGCCAGCACCCGAAGCAGGGTTGTCTTGCCCGAGCCACTGGCACCGACAATGGCAAGTGTTTCGCCGGACCGGATGTTGAGGTTGATATCCCTGAGGACCGGTAACGGCGTGCCGTTCAGGCGGTAGGACTTGGAGAGGTGGCGGATCGCCACCTCTCCGCGACGAAGGTTCTGGGCAACGCTCATGGCCGATCCTCAGTTGCTGACCGACGGGCCGTCGACGGAAAAGAGAACGTCTTTCGGCGTCAGCTGGCCTTCCTTGAGCTTGCCTTCACGCACCAGAACGTCGATCCAGAACTGAAGGTCACGCTCGACGGGCAGGCCGCCTGCGCGCACCCCGTAACCACGGAAATACTGGGCGATCTCCGGATTTTCTCCGCGGGCCTGCAATGCCTTGGCCAGGATTTCCTTGGTTTCCTCGGGATGCTCACGCGCGTAATCGAGCGCGCGGGCCGACTGCAGGACGAAGGTCTTCGCAGCCTCGGGATGCGCCTTGACGAAATCCCGGCGCAGCACCACGAAGCCACCGGCAGTTTCCCCCAGCACGTCGGTGTCGTCGAAGATCGCACGCAGGCCGCCGTTCTTGCGCGCGGCACCCTCGAAGGTCGTCTGCCAATAGCCGAAAGCGGAGACATCCACCTGGCCGGAGCGCAGCACCTGCTCAAGCTGCGGACCGGGCACCACGACCTGGTTGGCGGCGTCTGTCGGCAGGCCGACCGAATGCAGGGCTTCGCGGATCGTGTAGTCGAGATGGGCGCCGAGCGTGTTGACGGCAATGCTCTTGCCGGCAATGTCCTTGATGCTCTTGATCGGACTGTCTTCCAGCACGTAGAAGATCGACTGCACCTCGTCATTGATGCCGTTCGACGGATAGGCAGCAACGAACTCATTGCCGCTGATGATCGAGTTCAGCACGGCGGATGTCGCGGCGCTGCCGATCTCGACGTCACCCGAGGCGAGCGCAATCAGCGAAGCCGGGCCGCCTGTCGCGTAGCCGACGTTCTCGATCGTGATCCCGGTTCCATCGAAATAGCCGAGCTCCTGGGCGAGTTCATGAGCAGACAGGCCGCCCTGGCTCGCAAGGTAGCGCAGCTTCACTTCGTCAGCGGCCGCCGCCGGTGCGGCTAGGCCGAGGGTGATTGCGGCGGACAGAAGAAGATTGCGGGGGTGGAAAGTCATCGCGTTATCCTTTCGAAGAAGAGAATGGGAGGTGACGATCAGGCGTTGGGCTGCGACCAACGGCAAAGGTTGCGCTGGAGCAGAACGAGAAGCGCGTTGGCGGCGAGCCCGAGCAGCGCGAGCAACAGGATCGCAGCAAACATCAGCGGGATCTGGAAGTTGTATTGGGCGTTCATGACCTGGAAGCCGATGCCCTTGTTCGCGCCGATCATCTCGGCAGCGATCAACAGCAAAAGCGCTGTGGTGGCCGAGAGCCGCAGACCGACGAAGATCGCCGGCACCGAGGCAGGCAGCACCACGCGGCGGAACACGGCGAGCGGCCCGGCGCCGTAGGTTCGGGCCATCTCGATCAGCTTCCTGTCGACCTCTTTGACACCGCCGATGGTGGAAAGCAGGATCGGAAACAACGTGGCCCAGAAGATCACGAAGACCTTGGACGTCTCGCCGAGACCGAGCAGCAGGATGAAAACCGGATAGAGCGCCAGGGCTGAGGTCTGGCGGAAGAGCTGCAGGATGGGGTCGAGCGCCTGCTCGACGAGACGGACCTGCCCCATGAACAGCCCGAGCGGGATGCCGACCACGACAGCGGCGGCAAAGGCGATGCCCGATCGCTGCAGGCTGATGGCGATATCGTCCAGCAACGCGCCGCTGGCAAGACCACCCCAGAGCGCCGACAGGATCACATCGAGAGGGGGAAAGACCGCCGGATTGACCCAGCCGAGCGTGCTGGATAGCTGCCAGATGGCGAGAAAACCGAGCACGACGCCATAGCGTGCGACGATCGAGCCAAGCAGGGCGCGCCAGCGGGAGGCGATGGCCGGGATTGCAGCGGGGACGTGACTCTCAGCGCGGCCAAGCCCGAAGCTCGCGGCAAGCGATGTGTTGACGTGTTCGTAGGACATGATCGCGCCTCACTCTGCTACCTGAACGGCCGTTCGCGCGGCAGCCCAGCGGTTGACGGGCACGGGCAGGCCGAGATTTTCCCGGAGCGTCCTGCCCTCATAGGCGGTGCGGAACAGGCCGCGACGCTGCAGTTCCGGGATGACCAGTTCGACAAAGTCGTCGAGCGCGGTCGGGAACCACGGCGGCAGGATGTTGAAGCCATCTGCGGCTTCGTTTTCGAACCAAGCCTGCAGGGTGTCGGCGATTTGTTCCGCCGAACCGACGATCGTGTAGTGGCCACGTGCCGAGGCAATCCACTGATAGAGCTGGCGAATGCTGAAGTTGTTTTCGTCGGCGATCTGGCGGATCAGCGCCTGCCGGCTCTTCATGCCCTCGGTCGGCGGTGCCGGCGGCAGCGGCCCATCGAGATCGTAGCCATGGAGATCGAGCGTGCCGCCGGTCAGGCCGTTGAGCAGGCCGATGCCATCCTCCTCGACGATGAGCGAGGTCAGGCGATCGTATTTCTCGCGCGCCTCGGCCTCCGTCCTGCCGACGAAGGGGGAGACACCCGGCATCACCAGAATATGGTCCGGGTTGCGGCCGAGGCCCCGCGCACGGGCCTTGATGTCGCGGTAGAATTCCTGGGCCGTCTCGATGTGTTGGTGGGCGGTGAAGATCACCTCCGCCGTTGCTGCCGCCAGACCGCGGCCGTCGTCGGACTGGCCCGCCTGGACGATGACAGGATGGCCCTGGGCAGAGCGCGAGATGTTGAGCGGACCGCGCACCTTGAAATGTTCGCCGCGATGGTCGGTATCGTGCAGCTTCGCCGGGTCGAAGAAGACGCCCGTTTCCTTGTCGCGGATGAACGCGTCGTCCTCAAAGCTGTCCCAGAGTTTCTTGACCACGTCGACATGCTCGGCGGCGCGCCGATAGCGCTCGGCATGCGGAAGCTGCGTTTCGCGATTGAAGTTCTGCGCCGTCGGGTCGCCGGTTGTCGTCACCACGTTCCATCCGGCGCGACCACCGGAAATGAGATCGAGCGAGGCGAACTTGCGCGCCGTCGTATATGGCTCTTCATAGGTCGTCGACGAGGTGGCGATGAAGCCGAGATGCGTGGTCAGCGGCGCAAGCGCTGAAAACAACGTCACCGGCTCGAAGCCCGCGACACGGGCGTTGCCGCCCTCGCGCGCCCCGCCGAAGCCGATCGCCAACCCGTCTGCCAGAAAGTAGGCGTCGAACAGACCGCGTTCCGCCGTCAGCGCCAGCTGCTTGTGAAACTCGAAACTGGTGGCACCATCAGCTGGCTGGTCGGGATGGCGCCAGGCGGCGACATGTTGCCCGCCGCCGGGAAGAAATGCTCCAAGCCGGATCTTGCGTGTCATCTCAATCCTCTCTCTTCTCGCGCTTGTGGGCGCACGCGTTCCTGGGTGACGTGGCTGTCGGTTGCCTCGGGAAGAGAAACGGACCGCAGTCGCCATGGAGACAAGTTACATTATCTATATCTTTTATAGAGAAAGAGGATTGCGCTCGCGCCGGGCCGAGGTGAAATGATTTTCGGTGTTGGGGCGAAATGCGAGGTCATTGCCGCCAACCCGGCGTGGCGGGCTTGCTGTCCCTCAGGCTGCCGGAACGGGCGTGAGCACTTCAGAGAGAGCCGAAGCGCGGCGCACGCTTGCCCCTGAGCCGCGTCGAGCGAGACGCGAAAGCGCCCACAACTCATCGCGCAAGGGCCGATGAACTCAGCGTTCGTTGTTCGACCGTCGCCGACTTCGCGGCAGCCAGAGTTTGGTTCGCGAAAATTATTCCACTCTGGGTGGTTGAAGCGCCAAAGAGTTTCTTATCTTCCAGCGGACACTCGACTAATTTTTGGGCACCTGCGGCGGCCGTTGCCCAAATGCTTCGGCTGCCGCCATCAATCGAGAGTGCAAGACGTGTCCCAAGCAACCACCAAATCTCCCCCAAAACCGATTTACGCCTCCTTCGGCTTTCAAGTGCTCGCAGCGATGATCATCGGCCTGCTGCTCGGCCTCATCGCCCGCAACATGGGCGTCGATGCCAGCGGCAACCCCAACTGGCTGACGGTCACCCTCCAGACGATCGGCTCGATCTTCGTCCAGCTTCTGCGCGCCCTCGTGCCGCCGCTCGTCTTCACCGCCATCGTCGCCTCGATCGCCAACCTGGCGACGCTGCAGAATGCCGCGAAACTCGTCTGGCAGACCCTGCTCTGGTTCGCCATCACCTCGTTGATCGCCGTCGTCATCGGCATCGCGCTCGGCCTGATCCTTCAGCCGGGCGTCGGCTCTGCCGTTTCGCAGGAAGCCGCCAAGGCCCCGTCCTATTCCGGCTCGTGGCTCGATTTCCTGAAGGGCCTGGTACCTGCGAACGTGCTCGGCCTCGAAGCCAGCACCAAGGTCACCGATACGGGCGCCAATACCTCGCTCAATTTCAACGTCCTGCAGATCCTCGTCGTCTCCATCGCCGTCGGGGCCGCCGCGCTGAAGGTCGGTGACGCCGCCAAGCCGTTCCTCGCCTTCAACCAGTCGCTGCTTGCGGTCGTCCGCAAGATCCTCTGGTGGGTCATCCGCCTGACGCCGATCGGCACGATCGGCCTGCTCGGCCGCGCCGTCGCCCAATATGGCTGGGAAACGCTGGCGCAGCTCGGCTGGTACGCCGCTGCCGTCTATATCGGTCTCGCGATCGTGCTCTTTGTTGTCTATCCGGCGCTGCTCGTCGGCCACGGCCTGAAGCCCTCGCGCTTCTTTGCCGGCGCCTGGCCAGCGATCCAGCTTGCCTTCGTCTCGCGCTCCTCGGTCGGCACCCTGCCCGTCACCGAGACAGTCACTGAAAAAAGCCTCGGCGTGCCGCGCGAGTATGCCGCCTTCGCAGTGCCGCTCGGCGCGACCACCAAGATGGATGGCTGCGCCGCGATCTATCCGGCAATCTCGGCGATCTTCATCGCCCAGTTCTTCGGCCTGCCGCTCGGCATCCAGGAATATGTGCTGATCGTCTTCGTCTCGGTGCTCGGCTCCGCCGCCACGGCCGGCCTCACCGGCGCAACCGTCATGCTGACGCTGACGCTGTCGACGCTCGGCCTGCCGCTCGAAGGCGTCGGCCTGCTGCTCGCCATCGACCCGATCCTCGACATGGGCCGCACGGCGGTCAACGTCGCCGGCCAGGCGCTGGTGCCGACCATCGTCTCCAAGCGTGAAGGCATTCTC
This sequence comes from Ensifer adhaerens, assembly GCF_028993555.1. NCBI lineage: Bacteria > Pseudomonadati > Pseudomonadota > Alphaproteobacteria > Hyphomicrobiales > Rhizobiaceae > Ensifer > Ensifer adhaerens. The sequence goes on from NZ_CP118611.1 coordinate 2,209,220, forward strand.
GACGAGACCGTCTACAACGGCGACAAGATCGTCGACGACCTCGAGCCGCTCGCCGCTGCGGCGCGCGCAGCCTAACACTTCAGAAGAAGAATATGCGGGCCACAATGGCCCGCATATGCCCGCTCGGCAAAGGCGCACAGCCACCGCGAAGTCAAGCGGTGCCGCCTGCGCGACGCCTGTCGGCAGCGGCTGCAATCCCCCGTCCGCCGATCAAGCAGAGCTTGCACATGCTAGCCGAGAAGTGGATCCTCTATCGGGACGTATCGAGTGTCTGGCCGAACCACACGTAGACAGGCCGATGCTTTGCGGGCGTGCTGCGTGCTGCGGCTATGTCGAGGACTGGCAATGTCTCTCACCGAATTTCATCTCGTCACCGAATGGACCATCGATGCCCCGGTTGAGGTCGTGTGGCGGGAGCTGAGTACGCCTGAGGCCTGGCCGGAGTGGTGGCCATCGGTCAAGCGGGTTTCCCTGCTGCGCGATGGCGACGACCACGGCGTCGGTGCGGTTCGCCGCCTGGAATGGGTGACGGCCTTGCCCTACGAACTGGCCTTTGACATGGAGACGGTGAGAGTTGAGACGCTATCGCTGATCGAAGGCAAAGCTTCCGGTGAGTTGGAGGGCATCGGCCGTTGGACTTTACAGAACGACGGCCCCCGCTGCCGGGTGCGCTATGACTGGATCGTCAAGATCACCAAACCCTGGATGATCAGGCTGTCGTTCATTCTGAAACCCGTATTCCGCTGGAACCACGGCGTGGTGATGGAACGTGGCCGGCGCGGCCTCCTGCATCGGCTCGCCGCGGCTCGATACTGAACTCAGCAAAGTCTTCTCCATCTCGCAGGTGCCACGCGCGTCGGCAACCGCCGCAGGCATACCCATGCGTTTGTGATCGACAGCCATCACCCCGACTGGCCCGCTGAACGCCAGGCCAGCGCCCTCGCTACTTGGCGCGACGGCTGACAAAGGACAGGATCGCCTCGTCGGCGATCTCCGCCAGGCGCGCGCTCGGCCCCTCCGCGCCGCTGCTTTGCTGAGCGGCGCGCGCGCCCTCGATCAACAGCAGCAGCGTGTCACAGAGCAGTTCCGCATCGGCGACGCCGGCCCTGCGACAGAGCTCCACCACGCGGTCGCGTTGCGCGTCCTTGAACATGCGGATCACCGAGCGCCCGGGATGATCCTCGTCGGTGAGCTGGACGGCGGCGCTCATCATTTCACATTGGCAATTGTCGTCGCCGAGATGATCGGCAATCCGCCGGACCCAGGCCCTGAGCTGTCCCAATCCGTCGCCGGGGTGCGCGTCTTCCAGTTCGCGCCAGAAGCCATCCATCTCCATACCTGCATGGCGAAGGCACTCGACGATCAACTCGTCTTTCGAACTGAAGTGACGGTAGAGCGTCATCTTGTTGCTGTCGGCGGCGTCGGCGATTGCATCGACGCCGGTCCCGCGAATGCCATGCCGGCGGAAGAGATCACGCGCAGCCTCGACGATGCGATCGCGCGGCGAACGACGTGATGGCTTGCGGGTATCCGTTGTCATCGCACTGGCCCGGCGTGGTCGGCGTGGAAAATCTTGCCCCTTGACGCCCTGTCATTGGTCGATAACATGCGACGATGTTACCGACCAGTAACATTTTCGCCAACGTGGCACATCGAGGAGTAGCCGCTTGCCGCGAAGGCCGTTCCGGGTACGGCGGTAACCGCAGAAAAATTTCTAGCGCAGTGTCGGTGGACGCGGTCGTCGGGCGTCTTTTAGCCAGAGCGCACACCGCAGAGACTTTTTAATATTCGATAACGCTCGTGATTTGGGTCGATCCGGCCCATCATGATTTCGTGCTGGAGCCTGACGATGCGCATGCTGGATGGGCTGAAGGCTGAGGACAACGTCGTTGACCGGAAGGTCCGCGCGGCGGGCGTGCGCATGCTTGATTTCGAAATGCTCCGCCATGCCGCCCGCCACGATGGCGACACCTCACAAGGATCGATCCTGCCATGATCGACTTCTTCATCCACCGACCCATCTTCGCCTCGGCCATCGCGATCATCATGACGCTTGCGGGCGGCATCTGCTACTTCCTGCTGCCGATCTCGCAGTTTCCCGACGTGACACCGCCGCAGATCGTCGTTGCCGCCAACTATCCCGGCGCCAGCGCCCAGGTTGTGGCCGACACGGTGACGACGCCGCTCGAACAGCAGATCAACGGCGTGCCCGGCATGCTCTACATGACCTCGACGAGTTCGAACGACGGCTCGTCCCGCATCATCATCTCTTTCGAAGTCGGCTACCCGATCGATGTGGCCGCGCTCGATGTCCAGAACCGCGTGTCGCAGGCCGCCTCCTCGCTGCCGGCACTCGTCAACCAGACCGGCGTCACCATCGCCAAGCAGATCCCCAATTTCACCGTGCTCGTCAGCCTGGATTCGCCGGACAATTCGGTCGATTTCGCCTCCGTCAGCAACTACGCCTACCTGCAGATCCTCGACCCCTTGAAGCGTCTGCCGGGTGTCGGTGACGTCCAGCTCTTCGGCGAGCGCCGCTATTCGATGCGCGTCTGGCTCGATCCCGACCGCATGGCCAACCTCGGAATTACCGCCGTCGACGTGCAGAATGTCATCGCCGAGCAGAACATCCAGGTTGCCGGCGGCAAGATCGGGCAGTCACCGGCACCGGCAGGCACGCCCTTCGAGATGCAGATCAACGCGCTCGGGCGCTTGAGCGACCCGTCGCAGTTCGGCGACATCGTGCTTCGGGCCGACCAGACGACGGGCGCGACGACCAGGCTGCGCGACGTCGCGCGCATCGAGCTAGGAGCGCTGCTCTATTCGTCGTCGGTCACCTTCAACGGCAAGGAGAGCGTGGTGCTTGCCGTCTTCCAGGCGCCGGGCTCCAACGCGCTCGACCTGCAAAGCCGCGTGCAGGCGAAGATGGACGAACTGTCTGAGCGCTTCCCCGCCGGCATCGCCTATCACATGTTCTACGACACCACGCGGTTCGTCTCGGCGGCGATGAAGGATGTGGTCTTCACGCTGCTCGAGGCGCTCGCCCTCGTCGTTTTCGTCGTCTTCATCTTCCTGCAGAACCTGCGCACCACCATCATCCCGACCATCGCCATTCCGGTGTCGCTGATTGCAACATTGGTCGTGATGTACCTTTTCGGCTTCTCGCTCAACATGCTGAGCCTGCTCGGCATGGTGCTCGCCATCGGCCTCGTCGTCGACGATGCGATCGTCGTCGTCGAAAACGTCGAGCGGCAGCTGGAGGCCGGCCTGCCGCCGCTTGCTGCCACCAAAAAGGCCATGCAGGAGGTGACCGGCCCGATCATCGCGACGACCGCCGTGCTGCTTGCGGTCTTCATCCCCGTTGCCTTCATCCCGGGTGTCGCCGGCAGTCTCTACAACCAGTTCGCGCTGACGGTCGCGATCTCCGTCGCCTTCTCCGCCTTCAATTCGTTGACCCTCAGTCCCGCACTCAGCGCCGCCTTTCTGCGCTACCGCGGCGAGCCGCGCTTTGCCCTCTTCCACTGGTTCAACACCGGCTTTCATGCGCTGTCGCATGGCTATGCGCGCAGCGTTGCCGGCCTGGTGCGCTGGCGTTGGGCGCTGTTTGCGCTCTTCCTCATCGCCGTCGGATCGACTTACGCGCTGTGGCAGCGCATCCCCTCGACCTTCCTGCCAGTCGAAGACCAGGGCTATTTCTTCGTCGTCATCCAACTGCCCGACGGCGCCTCGCTTGAAAGAACAGAATCCGTCGCACGGCGGTCCGAGGAGATCCTGCGCGGCACCGCCGGCGTCGATTTCGTCGGCTCCGTCGTCGGCTTCAACTTCCTGTCCTTCGCCGCCCAGTCCAATTCCGCCGTGCAGTTCGCCGTGCTGAAACCATGGGACGAGCGTCCGCCCGAACAGGGTGCTTCGGCGTTGCGCGAGGCCGTGACACCACAGCTGCTGCAGATCCCGGACGCGCTGGTGCTCGCCTTCGACCCGCCCTCGATCCAGGGACTTGGCGCGACCGGTGGCTTCGAATTCCAGGTGGAGGATCTCGCCGGGCGCAGCGCTCAGGCGCTGAACGACGCGACGCAGGCGCTGATTGCCGAGGCGCGCAAGCAGCCGGAGATCAATCCCTACCAGCTCTTCACCACCTTCAGCACATCAAGCCCGCAATTCGACTATGACCTCGACCGTGACAAGGCGAAGCTGCTGGGCTTGAGCCTGCCCGATATCTTCAGCACGCTGCAGATCTATTTCGGCTCGCTCTACGTCAACGACTTCAACATCTTCGGCCGCACCTTCCGTGTGACCCTGCAGGCCGACCAGAGCGCGCGGGCGGCCGCCACCGATCTCTCGCGCCTCTATGTGCGCAACACCGAAGGCGAAATGGTTCCGCTCAATACGCTCGGGACCTTCAAGCCGACGGTCGGTCCCGAGACCATCACCCACTACAACAACTACCCATCGGCGCTGGTGAACGGCGCGGCAGCGCCCGGCTTCAGCTCGAGCCAGGCCGTTGCGGCGATGGAGCGCGTCGCCCGCACGACACTGCCGCGCGACTACACATTCGAGTGGACCGGCATTACCTATCAGGAGATCCGGGCAGGCTCGATCGCAGCACTCGTCTTTGCGCTCGCCCTCGTCTTCTGCTTCCTGATCCTGGCAGCCCAGTATGAAAGCTGGTCGATGCCGTTCATGGTGCTGCTGTCGGTGCCGCTCGCGCTTTTGGGTGCGCTATCGGCGCTGTGGCTGCGCGGTATGCAGATCGATGTCTATTCGCAGATCGGTTTCGTGATGCTGGTCGGACTTGCCGCCAAGAACGCCATCCTTATCGTCGAGTTCGCAAAGCGACGGCGCGAGGAGGGCCTCGACGTGGTCGCGGCCGCGGCGGAAGCGGCGCGGCTGCGCCTTCGACCGATCCTGATGACGGCATTTGCCTTCATCCTCGGCGTGCTACCGCTGATGTATGCCAGAGGCGCGGGTGCTGCCAGCCGACAGTCGATCGGCACCACCGTCTTCGGCGGCATGCTGGCGGCGACCATTCTCACACTGATTTTCGTCCCGGTCTTCTACGCGGTCATCGAGCAATGGCGCGAGCGTTCATCCTCGAAGCCGATCGGCCAGCGTCACGAGCCGGAGGCGGCGGAATAGGAATTGGAGCCTGACATGCGTGGTTCGAAACTGGTCCTTGCCGCAGCGGTCGCAATTGCCGCCCTCGCCGCGGCCTATCACTACAAGAACGGCGGCTTTGAGCTGAAAGGCGGCGATGCCGGCGCGGCGGTTGGCCCGCCGCAGCAGGCCATGCCCGTTCCCGTCGCATCTGTCGTCAAGAAGACGATCCCGATCTACCTCGACTATTCTGCCCGCACCGAAGCGATCCGCAACGTGACGCTTCGCGCCAAGATCACCGGCTACATCGAGTCACAGACGGTTCCCGACGGATCGGACGTGAAGGCGGGCGATCTGCTCTATCGGATCGACGCGCGCGACTATCGGGCAGCGCTCGATCAGGCGAAGGCCCAGGTCGAGCGGGACGAGGCGTCACTCGCCTATCTTCGCTCCAATCTTAACCGCGGCAACGAACTCGCGACCACAGGGTACCTGGACAAGGACAGTTTCGATCAGCGCCAGAGCGCCGTGCATCAGGCCGAAGCCGCCCTTGCCATGTCACGGGCCGCGGTGCGCACCGCCGAGATCAACGTCGACTACACCGAAATCCGCGCGCCCTTCGCCGGCCGGCTTGGCCGCAACCAGGCCCCCGAGGGAACGCTCGTCAGCAACACCGCAGGTACGCCCCTCAACAACCTCGTGCAGCTGTCACCGATCTATGTTTCGTTCAATCCGAGTGAAACGGAACTCGCCGACATCCAGAAGGCGCGGGCAAAGGGCAAGGTGGAAGCGGAAGTGCTTCTTCCCGGCGACAAGGAGCCGCACTACCGCGGTGATCTCAGCTTCATCAACAATACGGTCGAGGGCAATACTGGAACGGTCGTCGCGCGCGTGACGATCGACAATACCGACCTGACCCTGTTGCCCGGCCAATATGTCCGTGTGCGGCTGAAAGTGCGTGACGAACCGAACGTGCTGATGGTGCCTGAAACAGCACTCGGCTCGAGCCAGCTCGGCAAATACATCTATGTCGTCGGCAAGGGCGAAACCGTCGAACAGCGGCTAGTCACCCTCGGCCCGACAAGCGGTGACCTCATCGGCCTGACGTCAGGCGTTTCGGAAGGCGATCAGGTGATCGCGGGAAACCTGCAGAAGATCTTCCCCGGCGCCCCGGTGAAACCGATGCCCGCCGAGCAGGCGCAGAAATAGCCAAACGCCCCCGGAGCTACGACCGCTTCAGGATCGGGAAGATCATGCCGAACGTTATGACGGCGATGGCAACCACCTGAAGCGGCGTCGGGACCTCGCCGAGAACGACGATGCCTGCCGCGGCCGTCGTGACCGGAACGCACGGCATGAACAGCGACGCAGGCTGCGGACCCAATTGGCGAATGACATAGGTGTAGAGAACGCTCGCGAGCGCTCCGGCGAGAAAACCCTGGATGACGAATTGCGTGGCAATCTCGGCGAAAGAGGCGGCTGCAAACCCGCTCGGCGCCAGGATGTGCAGCAAGGGCAACGGCGGGCAGGAGAAGAAGACGACCGCGATCGTCGCCGTCACGGCGTCGACGGACCATAGCCGTACCAGCAGCGCATAGGTCGCGAACATGACCCCCGATACGGCGAACAACAGGTCGCCGTGCAAGGTCTCGCCGTCACCAACGCCCGACTGGATGACGAACAGCAGAAGGCCGGCAATGACCGTGGCGATCCCGGCGAGGCGCACGCCGGAGACCTTGTCCTTGAAGACGATGCGCGAGAGCAGGAACGAGAAAAAGACGATCACGGCGGGAGAGAGCGCGGCGGCATGGGCCGCAGGCGCCAGCGCCAGCCCCTGATTGATGATCATCGGGTAAGGCAATCCCGTCAACAGCGCCAGCACAGCGGCCTTCCGCCAGCCGAGCTGCTTCAGCCTTGGTACGCCGTTTCTCCAGAACACCGGCAGGAAAGCAAGGGCGGCGCCGGAGAACCGCAGGCTGACGATGTCGGCCGCTGTCAGATGCTCGCGCAGACTGAACCTTGCGGCGACAAACTGAACCGTAGTGATCGCGACGACCGCCATTCCCGCCAGGATAGCGAGCCGACGGCGGCTGGCACTGTCTTCGAACGCCATACCAAACGCGCTTGCAGCCATCGCGATCACCTCTCATTCTTCGCCTGCGACAAGCACATGCTATTGTTCGATCCAGCGTGCCTGAATATATTGATTGGAGAGAATTCGAGTGAGATTCACTTTTCTGAGGATCATTTAGCGTGAAGACTGAAATCGCGGGCCTCGACACGATCGACCGAACCTTGCTGAGGTTGCTTCAGGAAGACGGCCGGCGCACTACGCTGGAACTGGCAGACCGTGTCGGCCTCTCGCCGACCGGCACCAGCCAGCGCGTCAAGCGCCTTTTCCGCGAGGGCTACGTGAAGGCGGTGCGAGCAATCCTCGATCCGAAGAAGATCGGTCGTGGCACCGTCGTCTTCATCCAGGTGCGCCTCGATCACACGGCACCGCATATTTTCGAGCGGTTCTCCGAGGCGGTCGCAAAGGCGCCGGAAGTCCTTGAATGCCACATGGTGATCGGCGGCTTCGACTACCTGGTGAAGGCACGGATTGCCGACATGTCGCTGTTTCAGGACTTTCTCGAACGGGTGATATTGCCGCTTCCCGGTGTCAGAGAGACGCACACCTACGCCTCGGTGGGCGACGTCAAACCGGACGCCCTACTGCCGATCTGAGCAATCGGGAGAGGTCGTCAGCTGCTGCGGCCGTCTCGACCGAGCCAGGGATCCGGGCCCGGATCACGGCCGGAGGCAACCTGTTGCAGCCGCTCCAGATAATGCGCCCAGCCTTCCGCATGGCCGGCGCATTGTTCGGAATTGGGCAATCCCGTCTGGGTGAGACGCAGCAGCGTTCCATCCGGCTGTTCGATCAGGTCGATTTCGATCAGGCTGGAGCCCGGCGGAACGATGTCACTGCCCTCCCAGCCAAAGCTGTAGGCGAGCCGATGCACCGGCACCACTTCGCGGAAGGACCCGCGGGCGAAACGCGCTCCGGTCACGTTGACGAGATAGAGGCCACCCGGTTCTGCCTTCGTGTCGGCCTCCGTCCCCATCCAGCGGAGGATCTTTTCCGGATCGGTCAAAAGGGCGAAGACGGCGGCCGGAGGCGCCTGAACATGCGTTTCGCGGCGGACGACGAGGGCTTCCTGCATCGGTCTTCCCTTTGCTGTTTGGCCTGCCCGCCGGATCCGGAGAGATGACGCACGGAACCCGGGCTGCCGCGATCTTAGACCCGCGTGCCCTTTGGCGCCACCATACAGGCCAGACCCTTGCCGCAACGAGCCCCGGCTCTATCCTCTTCGCCATGGATTTGTCCGCACCCCTCGCCTGGCTCGTGGATGAAGCGAGCGCCTCGCTTGAGCCGGACCGGCTCCTGTCCGAGCTTGGACGTCTGCTCGTCGCCGACGGCTTGCCGCTTGCCGGCGGCGCACTCACCCTGGCCGTGCCGCATCCGATCCTCGCCCGCCGCACCTGGCTATGGCGGGCCGAGACCGAAGTGGTGATCGAGAGTCTGGGCTTTGCGGGCGCTGCCTCCGATCGGGCAGGATATGACTGGCTGGCCAGTCTGGGGCCGGTGCTGGAACAATCGGGCGGTTCGGGAATGGAGCGAGCGGCGCTCGGCTGGGCCGGAACCCGTCCTTTCGGCTCCGATGAGGCGGAACAGCTTGGTCAGGTCGCGCGTTTTGCCGCCGCGCCCCTGGCCGCACTTGCAGAGCGGGCGGCACTCGCTGCCCTGCTCGAAGCCTATCTCGGCCGTCGGAGTGCTGCCCGCGTCCGGGCAGGCGCCCTCACCCGCGGAACCGGGGAGACCATACGCGCAGCATTGTTTTACGCCGATCTCCGCAGTTTCACGGTTCTATCCGAAACGACGGAACCAGCTTTGGTGATCGCGGCACTCGATGCATGGTTCGATCGAGTGGCCGGTGCGATCCACGCCTTCGGCGGCGAGGTGCTGAAATTCATCGGTGACGGCGTCCTGGCAATCTTTCCGGTGAGCGGGTCGCCGACCGAGGCCTGCGATGCGGCTTTGCGCGCGGTAACGGCCGCTCGCGCCGGGATGGCGCATCTCGATGCGACACGGCGAGCCGAGGGTCTGCCACAGCTCTCGTTCGGCGTAGCGCTCCACCTCGGCGATATTCTCTGGGGCAATATCGGCGCCGCCGACCGGCTCGATTTTACCGCCATCGGTCCGGCAGTGAACCTCGTCAGCCGCCTCGAAGGCCTGTGTCGGCCGCTTGGCCGGTCCGTGTTGATCTCGGGCGCCGTTGCCAATGCCACGACGACGCCGCTCCTGCCGCTCGGCGACCATGCGCTGCGCGGGATCGCAGCTCCTTGCGCCGTTTTCACTCTGCCGGACGCCTAACTGCTCCCCGCCAGGGTCAGGGTATGGCCGTCACAAGCTGATCCGCCTGGGTCGTCCGACCTGCGCTTGCGCGCTGCCTCGGAGAGCGGCCCATGATGCGCTTGAACGCAGTGCTGAAAGCGGCTTCGGAGGCGTAGCCGACGGATTGCGCGACCATCGCCACCGACTGGCCATCCTCCTGCAGCCTTCGCTCCGCCAGCCGCATGCGCCATTCAGCGAGATAACTGAGCGGAGCAATGCCCGCGACCGCCTTGAAGTAGGTGGCAAAGGCCGTGCGCGACATTGCCGCGGCACGCGCCAGTTCCGGCAGATGCCAATTGCGCGTCGGGTCGCCATGCATCAGTGAAAGCGCCGGCGCCAGCTTCGGATCGCAGGCGGCGCGCAGCCAGCCGATGTCGGCACCACGCTCCCGTGACAGATAGCCCCTGAGGATTTGCAGAAATATCAGGTGGGCGAGGCCCATGGCGGCGGCATCCGCACCGGGTGTAGCGTTCGTGCACTCGTGCACGAGTTCGCGGACGAGCCACTGCAGCTGGCCTGCCCCTCTATCATCGCTGCGCAGATGGATGGCGGGCGGCAGATTGTCGACAAGCAGGCGGCTGCTTGCCGACCCCAGATCGATATGACCTCCCAGCAGCTGAAAATCGGCTCCTTCACCAACCCCTGCCATCCGGTTACCGCTGGCAAAGGCCTCGCGCGCGTCGACCGGCGGCACCCCTGCTGCACTGCCGACGGTGAACGGTACCGGTGCCGAGAGGAGCAGAACATCGCCGGAGCCGAGCTGGAATGGACACGGCAACCCGTCAACCGTGACGAGGCAGGAACCGTGGGCAACGGCAAAAAACTTGATCTTCTCCGGCGGCGGAAAACGGATTGCCCAGACGCCGCCGGCGCTGAAGCCGCCGGCATAAACGGCGCGGGCTTCGATCAGCGATAGGATGGAGGAAAGCGGATCTTGGTCCATTTCTGAACTATGGCGAAAGAACTATGGACTTTCAAGCATTCATAATTCGCCGGTCGATGAATATCTCGAGGGGGCATCAACTGGAGACGCACCATGTCCACTCCACAACAGCCCATCAACTCCGGCTTCACCGCCGCCTCGACCACATCGGATGTCATTGGCGGCATCGACCTTACGGACAAGATCGCCATCGTCACCGGCGGCTATTCCGGCCTGGGGCTTGAAACCGTCCGAACCTTTGCGGAAGCCGGCGCCAAGGTGATCGTGCCTGCCCGCGATGTCGAGCGCGCCCGCAAGACCATCGCCGAAGTCGCCACCGGCGTCGAAGTCCGGCCGATGGACCTTGTCGATCCGGCTTCGATCGATGCTTTCGCTGTGGATTTTCTTGCCTGCGGACTGCCGCTCCATATCCTCGTCAACAACGCCGGCATCATGGCCGTCGAAGAGTTGAAGCGCGACGCCTTTGGCAACGAGATGCAATTCTCCACCAACCATCTCGGCCATTTCCGGCTGGTCGCGCGGCTGTGGCCGGCGCTGAAGCGGGCACAGGACGCCCGCGTCATTTCCGTGTCTTCGGCCGGGCACCGCTTTTCGCCCGTGGTGTTCGACGACATCAATTTCGAGCGCCGCGCCTACGATCCATGGCTGGCCTATGGCCAGTCGAAGACAGCGAACGTGCTCTTTGCAACGGCGCTCGACGCGCGCGGCAAGGGCGACGGCATCAGGGCCTTTTCGCTGCATCCGGGCGGCATCGTCGCGACCGGCCTCGCCCGACATCTCCCGGCCGGGGCCCTTGAAGCGCACGGGGTGCTGGACGACAAGGGCGAACCGATCCTCGACCCGTCGCGCGACCTGAAGAGTCCAGCACAGGGCGCGGCCACTCAGGTCTGGTGCGCGACCAGCCCGCAGCTCGACGGCAAGGGCGGGGTCTTCTGCCTGGACAGTGATATTGCGCCGCTGCTTCCCCCGGATACACCCTGGTCGATCGCACGCCACACCACATCCGCCCGCGTCTCCGGCGTAGAGGCCTATGCCGTCGACCGGGATGCCGCCGAACGGCTTTGGGCCGTCAGCGAAGAGATGAGCGGCGTGCGCCTGAGCGCCTGATTTGGCCACCCCTGCAAGGTCATATTCCTCCCGAATAAGATGGCAGTCACCATCTAACATTGACAGTTAGATGGTGACCGCCATATATTACACCTGGATCGGGCAGGAGCAGAGCATGAGAGTGAGCCGCATACAGGCCGAAGAAAACCGCCGAACGGTCATAGACGTCTCAAGCCGCCTTTTCCGGGAGCGAGGTTTCGACGGCATCGGCCTGAACGAATTGATGAAGGGCGCCGGCCTGACGCAGGGCGGCTTCTACAAGCAGTTCGAATCCAAGGACGATCTCATCGTCGAGGCCTCCGCCAAAGCGCTCGAAAAGGGCATGGCGAATTGGTCCGGGGTGGTGGGCAAAGCGGCCCGGAAGCCGTTTCGTGCCCTCGTTCACTTCTACCTTTCCAGACAGCATCGTCAGGAAACAAGCATTGGATGCGCGCTTGCCGCTCTCGCGCCGGAGGCCTCCCGCCGCAGCCCCGCTCTCCGCCAGGCATTCGAGGCCGGCATAAACAGGCATCTCGACCTTCTCGACGAACTGGTCCCAGCCGACCCGGGCGGCAATACGCGCGACCGGTCTATCGCCGCACTCTCGACGATGGTCGGGGCGCTGGTGCTTTCGCGCGCGGTCGACGACGAGCAACTCTCAAACCGGTTCCTGCAAGCGGCGGCTGAAAGTTTGCTCGCCGATGAGTCAGAATCGCCGGCGCCGCACTAGAGAGCAGGCACTGCCCGCAAGAAACCTCCGACAATTTTCCTCCTGAGGAAGGGATTTCGCATGTCCAATCCATCGGATCCGATCGTAATCGTATCTGCCGTTCGCACCCCGCTTGGCCGCTTCCTTGGAGATCTGGCGCCGGTGCGGGCGAGCGCTCTCGGCGCCCATGTCATTCGCGCAGCTCTGGAAAGGGCCCGCCTCTCGCCCGATCGCCCGGACGAGGTGCTGATGGGCTGCGTGCTTCCCGCTGGCCAGGGACAGGCACCGGCCCGGCAGGCCGCCCGCGGCGCCGGTCTGCCGGATGCCGTCGGCGCCACCACGATCAACAAGGTCTGCGGTTCCGGCATGAAGGCGACCATGCTGGCGCATGATCTCCTTCTAGCCGGATCGGCGAATGTCGTCGTCGCCGGCGGCATGGAGTCGATGTCGAACGCGCCCTATCTGCTTGCCAACGCGCGGGCCGGCTATCGCGCCGGGCATGATCGGATCCTCGACCATATGATGCTCGACGGCTTGGAAGATGCCTATGAGCCCGGTCGGCCGATGGGCGATTTCGGCGAGGCTGCGGCCGAAGCCTATGGGTTCACCCGCGCCAACCAGGATGCCTATGCGGTGGAGACGCTGACACGCGCCCGCACGGCGATCGAAACCGGAGCTTTTGCCGACGAGATCGCACCGATCACCGTCGCGGCCAAGGGCGGAGACAAGGTCATCGATGCCGACGAGCATCCGCAGAAGGTGTCGCCCGAAAAGATCCCGAATCTGAAGCCCGCCTTTCGCGCCAATGGCACGATCACGGCCGCCAGCGCGTCGGCCAATGCCGATGGAGCAGCCGCGCTCGTCCTGACCCGCCGTTCGATCGCCGAGCGCGAAGGCATGCCGATCCTCGCCGAAATCAAGGCCCATGCGACGCACAGCCAGGAACCGGCCTGGTACACGACAGCACCCATTCCTGCGATCCGCAAGCTCCTGGAAAAGACCGGCTGGAGCGTCGATGACGTCGATCTCTTCGAAATCAACGAAGCCTTCGCCGTGGTGGCGATGGCAGCTGCCAAGGATCTTGGCATCGCCAACGACCGGCTGAACGTCAATGGCGGCGCCTGCGCGCTCGGCCATCCGATCGGCGCGACCGGCGCGCGGTTGATCGTCACCCTGCTCCACGCCCTGGCACGGCGGGGCCTTTCGAGGGGTGTGGCGGCCCTTTGCATCGGCGGCGGTGAGGCCACCGCCATTGCCATCGAGCGCCCGCGCTGAGAGCACTGAACATCAAAAGGACATCCGGCTGCTGGCCGCCCGTCGCGGCCCGCAATCCGAAGCGATTTCGCAACAACGCGAATGGTTTTCCGTTCGCTTTGCACAACCCAGGTCAGGAGAACCGATGCGTCGCATCGTCGTAACAGGAATGGGGGCGATCAGCCCCTTGGCAGCGGGCGTAGAGGCGAGCTGGTCGCGGCTTCTTGCCGGCAACTCGGGGCTTCGTCGTCTGCCGGAGGAAGTCGTCGCTGACCTGGGCAGCAAGGTCGCCGGGACGGTGCCTACGCCTGCCGACGACACAGAGGCTGGCTTCGATCCCGATCGGATCATCCCGCCGAAGGACCAGCGCAAGATGGACCGCTTCATCCTGTTGGCGCTGGCGGCTGCGGAAGAGGCAATCGAACAATCAGGCTGGAGGCCCGCAACCGCGACCGAACAGCAGCGCACCGCCACGGTGATCGCATCCGGCATCGGCGGCTTCCCGGCGATCTCGGAGGCGGTCCGCACGGTCGATCAGCGCGGGGTACGGCGGCTCTCGCCCTTCACGGTGCCATCGTTTCTCGTAAACCTCGCCGCCGGTCAGGTTTCGATCCGCCACGGTTTCAAGGGGCCGATTGGTGCGCCGGTGACCGCCTGCGCCGCGGGCGTCCAGGCGATCGGCGATGCTGCCCGGCTGATCCGGGCGCATGAGGCGGATATTGCGATCTGCGGCGGGGCGGAAGCGTGCATCAACACCATCAGCCTCGGTGGTTTCGCCGCCGCCCGCACCCTGTCGACCAGTTTCAACGAGACACCCGACCGCGCTTCACGGCCCTTCGATGTCGATCGTGACGGTTTCGTGATGGGCGAAGGCGCGGGCATCGTCGTGATCGAGACGCTCGAGCACGCATTGGCGCGCGGCGCCACACCGATCGCCGAACTCGTCGGCTATGGCACGACGGCCGATGCCCACCACATCACCTCAGGTCCGGAGGACGGTGCAGGCGCCCGGCGGGCGATGGAAATCGCCATCGCGCAGGCCGGCATTCGGCCAGGCGATATTCGTCACCTCAATGCCCATGCCACCTCGACGCCCGTCGGCGACAGGGGGGAAATCGAGGCGATCAAATCCGTCTTCGGCCGCAAAGGCGACATTGCCGTCAGCGCCACGAAATCCGCGACCGGGCATTTGCTGGGTGCAGCAGGCGGTTTGGAGGCGATCTTTACCGTGCTTGCGCTGCGCGACCAGATGGTGCCGCCGACACTCAATCTCGAGACGCCGGATCCGGCTGCAGACGGCATCGACATCGTCTGCGGCGCGGCACGAAAGATGCCGCTCGACTATGCCATCTCCAACGGCTTCGGTTTCGGTGGCGTCAATGCCAGCCTGATCTTCCGACGTTGGGCGGCGTGACGATGCGGGGCATTCACGCACCTCACAGACGCGGAAAGACGGTCGCACGCTTGACCGTTCCGTAGGCGAAACTCGTGTCGATCGCCGCTATGCCCTCGATGTTGTGGAGCTGGGTGCGGACGAACTGCTCATAGTCCTTGAGGCTCGTCACCAGAACGCGCAGCAGATAGTCCGCTTCGCCGGTCATGACATAGCAATCCTGGATGCTGTCGATCGTTCTCACCTTGCGTTCGAAGGCGGCGACGGAAGCCTCGGAATGGCGCTCGAGTCGGATGCGCACGAAAGCCGTGATCGGCAGGCCATAGGCCTCCTCGTCGACGATCGCCGTATAGCCCTTGATGACCTTGGCCTCCTCGAGCAGGCGCAGCCGCCTGAGGCACGGAGACGGCGATAGCGCGACCTTCTCGGAAAGGTCCTGATTGGAAAGACGGCCATCCTTCTGCAGCGCCCAGATGATCTGCATGTCCTTTTCGTCCATTTATTCCTCCTCGCTGGCAGATTCTGCCAAACTCCATGCAACTGGCGAGTGAATTAGCAAGAAACCGGCTGCCCGAGAAGCATATCATGTGAGCCATCGAAGCAATGAGGCACCACATGACAGACGTGACGTCAGATTTCCAGCAATCGAGGAGTGGGTGGCTGGCACCGACGACGGTCGGCTACATTGTGCTCTCGATCGTCGTGCTGGTCTGGGCGGGTTTCGCGTTGACCATGCGGGCGATCGGAGCCTCACCGCTCGCGACCGCCGACGTCGCCCTCATTCGCTTCGCAGTCCCGATCGTCGCCTTGCTGCCGGCGATACCCCAGCGGCTCTCCGCGCTTCGCAGGATCAAGCCACGGGATGCAGCCTTCGTCCTGCTCGGCGGCGTGCCATTCTTCTTCATCGTCTCGGAAGGTGCCAAAGCAACCTCCGCGGCCTATGTTGGCGCACTCGTTGCGGGCACGACGCCGCTGTCCGTTGCCCTGCTCGCTTTCCTGCTTGAGCGAAAGGGCGTGCCGAGAAAGCGCTGGCTACCGCTCGCCCTGATCCTCGCCGGCGTCATCGGCATCGTCGCCGGGCAGCAGCATGCGGTAACGACTGGGACTCTCCGCGGCGTCGGCCTGCTTTTGATCGCGAGTCTCATCTGGGGCGCCTATACGATCGGCCTGCGCCGCACCGGAGTGGATGCGATCAGCAACGGCCTGCTGCTCTCCATCGGCTCGCTCGTGATCCTTGCGCCCCTGCTCCTGACCGGCGCGGTCACCACCCATATCGGGCAATTTTCCTGGCATCAGGCCCTGCCCTTCATTCTGGTCCAGGGTCTCGGCGTCGGCCTCGTCTCGACCGTCGGCTATGCCTTCGCGATCTCGCGGCTCGGCGCAGCCAGGAGCGCGACGATCGGCTCTCTGGCGCCGGCACTCGCAAGCCTGATGGCCATTCCGATCCTTGGCGAGGCGCTCGCCGTGGCAACCGCCATCGGCATTCTCGTCATCACCACGGGCGTAATCCTGGCAAACCGCCACTAATTCAGGGACAAAACCAAATGCTCGCTGCTCTGCCAGTCGCCGAACCCGATCCGTTGTGGGCGCTCATCAACGCATTCCGCCAGGATCGTCGCGCCGACAAGATCGACCTCGTCGTCGGCGTCTATCGCGATGCTTCAGGTCAAACACCGGTGATGCAGGCGGTGCAGGAAGCGGAAGCGAATCTCGCTTCCGCCGCCGTGTCCAAGTCCTACAGGGCGCTGTCCGGGAACCTGGCATTCAACGACGGTATGTCCAGACTTCTCCTCGGCGAAGGCGCAGAGGCGCTCGACCGTCAGTGCACGATCCAGACGGTTGGCGGCACCGGGGCACTCCGGATCCTTGCCGATTTCATCGCGTTCGCCTCTCCGCAGGCAACGATCTGGAACACCAATCCCGGCTATGTGAACCACCGCCCGATCATGACCGCTGCCGGCCTCAATGTGCGGACGTTCCGCTGGCAGGAGAACGAGGCTGGCCTCGATCTCGACGCCGTCGTCGCGGATTTGCGCGAAGCCCGCGCGGGTGACGTGGTTCTCCTCCACGGCTGCTGCCACAATCCGACCGGCATCGATCCGGCGCCCGAGCAGTGGCGCCGGCTTGCCATGCTTTGCAAGGACAAGGGGCTGATACCGCTGATCGACATGGCCTATCAGGGTTTCGGTGACGGGACCGAAGCGGATGCCGCGGGCCTGCGCCATTTCGCTGGGCAAATCGATACGGTGCTTGTCGCGGCAAGCTGCTCCAAGAACATGGGCCTCTATTGCGAACGCACCGGCGCGGCGATGGTAATTGCGCCCGACCGGGACATGCTCGCCAACATTCGCGCCACGCTGGAACGGATCACCCGAGCCAACTACTCCATGCCGCCGGAGCACGGTGCCGCGATTGCTGCGCACCTCTTCGAAAGCCCCGAGATGTGGCTTTCCGAGCTTGAGACCAGCCGCCGGCGCGTCGCCGAAATCCGCCACGGCCTCGCCGAAGCGCTCGTCAGGTGCAGCGCTCCGGAGAAATTCCAGGCGCTGCGCCGGCAAAAAGGCATGTTCTCGCTGCTGCCGCTGGACCAACGCCAGATGAGCCGTCTTCGCGAGGACTTCGGCGTCTACGGAACGGCGAACGGTCGCATCAACATCGCCGGACTGCTGCCGCGCGACATCGAGCGGCTGGCCGAAGCCCTCCGGGTGGTCTCATGCGCTCCGCCCCTGGTCTACGCCGCTAGAGCCACCGCCTGACGCGCGTCTTGTAGGCCCGATAGACGTCACCGAACTTGCGCTCGAGATAGGCCTCCTCGCGCGCCACCACGCCGTAGCGGATGACGAGGTAGAAAGGCACTATCAGGATCAGCAGCCACAGGCTGTCGAAGACGATGGAAAAGCCGATCAGGCCGAGGAACATGCCGGTATAGATGGGGTTGCGCGTGAAGCGGTAGGGACCCGCTTCGACGATCGTGGTGGTCGGCCGGTCGATCTGGATCTCGGTTCCAGCGCGACCGAAGGTCATCGCCGACCAGATCAGCAATGCCAGACCGGCGAGAAAAACGATGCCCCCGACGACGGTGCCGGGTACCGCGTCGGGCACGAACGGCAGTGGATAGAGCCGATCGAGCACTAGGCCGCCGCCTACCGCCAGCGCCCAGGCGATCGGCGGATGCACCACCGCACCGGACCTGTCAGGAGAACTTCCTGTCGTCTCACCCATCCGATTATCCTTGCCTGTTTCCGGCCACGCACGGTGTCGCGCAGGCTTTCCATTTTAGCGGAAGCGGGCCATTTGCGAAAATCCTTCGAGACGCTATGTGAACTGGAGATCATCGGCCGTGCAGGACCATGATCCGGACATTGCTGCAACAGGACGATACACATGAAAGCACGTGTTAAATGGGTGGAAGACCGGACCTTCGTCGGAGAGTCCGGAAGCGGCCACAAGGTCGTATTGGGAACCGCCTTCGGGGAGGAAGGGCGCACGCCGGGTCCGAGCCCGATGGAACTGGTGCTGATCGGCACCGGCGGTTGCTCGGCCTATGATGTCGTGCACATCCTGGAAAAGGGCCGCGAGCCGGTCGAGGATTGCGTCGTGGAACTCGATGCGGACCGCGCCGAGACGGAACCGCGCGTCTTCACCCGCATCCATATGCACTTCATCGTCAAAGGCCGCGGGCTCGCGGTCAACAAGGTCGAGCGCGCCGTTTCGCTTTCGATCGAAAAATACTGCTCGGCCTCGGCCATGCTCGCCAAGACCGCGACGATCACGCACGACTTCGAGGTGATCGACACCAGCGCCGGCTGAAACCTGCGCCGCCTCTCGCATTTAAGCGGCACGAGCAGCACCGACGAACGTGTTCAGGGCGTGATGGCTATCGGCGCGCCGGCTGAAACAGTTCGACGACATTTCCGGAGGGGTCGATCAACAGGATCTGCGCCCCTCCGGGACCCGTAACGATATCGTTGCGAAAGGTGACGCCAGCGCGGCGCAGCCGCTCCACTTCGGCGTTGAGATCATCGACAATCAGATGGATGCGGTTCCAACCGCCAGGCCCGGGCTTCTCGCCATCCGGCATCGGCCTGCCGGCCGAGCTCGTCGGCCCGCTGAGCAGCAGCCGCAGCGCTCCGCGCTGAACATCCGCGAAGGCCGGCGCGAAACTCGACAGAACAGAAAAACCGAGATGGGTCGTGTACCAGGCGACCGCCGCCTGCACGTCGTCGACCATGTAACGGACGTTGACCGTTTCCGACATTGCCTTTCCTCCAACCGAGCACGACTGCCGCGGCGCCGCCACGCCTCATTCCGGCAACCCCGCAAGCCGCAGGCCTTCAACATAACGCGCAAGCAAGGCCTCATCCCGATAGGGTGCGCGAGAACCGTATCGTTCGATCGAGAATTCCGGATTGAGCTTCAGGAGCTCGTCGGCGGCACGACGTGCTTCCTCCAGGCGACCGAGTTGCGCGTAGGTCGCGGCGAGCAGTCGATAGGCCGAACCAAGATCGGCCATCTTTTCCAGGAGCGCCAACGCCTCTGCGTATTGGCCCGAGAGATATTTCGCGGCAGCGACGTTCCAGAAATACCAGTCGGGGCGACTGGGGTTCAGCCGCAAGGCCAGCTCTCCGATCCTGATCGCGTCCTGAAGCAGACCGAGGTAGCCCAGGGCATCGCAATACTCCGCAAGCAGATCGCAATTGTTGGGCGCCAGTTCGCGGCCACGCTCGTAGCAACCGATTGCCCGCTCCGCCTCTCGCCTCCACAGATGCACGACGCCGAGCGCCCAGTGCACGTCGGCGTCGCGGGGGCTGCGCTCCAGCGCCTTGTTTGCCCAGGCGAAGGCATTGGCGAGCGTGGTTTCCATATCAACGCGCTCGTTCCACTTCAGCTTTCGTATCTCCAGCCAGGCCAGCCCGAGATAGCCGCGCGCGTAAGCCGGATCAGCGTCAATCGCTGCCAGGAACATCTCCTTCGCCAACCTGACGTCATCCGGTTTCAGGCTCTTTTCAACGTGTCGACCACGCAGATAGAAATCGTAGGCGCTCGACCCTTTGAGCGGCTCGGCGAGAACCCTGTATCGTTCGGCTTCTTCGATCTTGACATTCAACGCCGCCGGAATGGAGCGGGACAACTCGTCCTGGACGTCAAACATGTCGATGAGGTCGAAGTCGTATTTCTCCGCCCAGATGTGTTCGCCAGTGGCGTTCGTCAGGTTGGCATTGACCCTGACACGATCGGCAACGCGCCTGACGCTGCCTTCAAGCGTGTAGTAGGCGGCTGGTGCGTGGTGTTGCGGTTCGACGTGCGGCACCCGAACAATCACGTTCAACCCGGAGAAACGCGACAATGCTGCGACGACATCCTGCGTTATGCCGGCAGCGAAATATTCCTGGTCGGGATTGCCGCTCAGATTTTCGAAGCGCGACACATGGAGGAGCGTTCGGCCCGACTTGACCGGAGGGTTTTCTCGCACCTCTTGTGACGGTGGCGCCATGAGCGCGCCGAGCCCGGACCCGGCGTCGTCGATGAAGACATTGTAGACGTGGACGGGGCGGCCGATGTTCTTCAATACCTGCTCGCCCCTATCTTCGAAGCGGATGCCCAGGCGACCGCCCAAGGTGTCGTGAACCGAGGAGGAGACCGATACCCCACCCGGTTTGGCGAGGCTCTCGATGCGCGCCGCCACATTGACGCCGTCGCCATAGACGTCGCCGTCTTCAACCAGGATGTCGCCGATATTGATCCCGATGCGAAATTCCATCCGGCGATCCGGACGTATGCCTGCGTTTCTGTTCCGCATTCCCCGCTGGATCTCGACCGCGCAGAGAATTGCGTCTTCCACGGCGCGGAACTCCACCAGCATACCGTCGCCGATGAGCTTGACGATGCGCCCGTGATGCGCGGCGACCTCGACGTCCCAAAGCTCCTGTCGATGAGCCATGAGGGCCGCAAGCGTGCCCTTCTCATCGAGCTCCATCAGCCGGCTATAGCCCGCCACGTCCGCGGCCATGATGACCGAGAGCTTTTGTTCCATCGGCGCCCCCAGGCTCCTGCATCCATATGGATAGCACATCCGGACGCGCGGGGCACCGAAAGAGCCATCGCCTGGCGGCAATGATCTCTGGGGGTGAGTTGATAGCCGGGCAACTCAATCGCGGTAGAAGTTGCGGCGCCAGCGGTGAGCGCTCAGCTTCGCCCGTTGAGCATCCGGCAAGCCAAGGCCGTCGCCGATGGCGCAGTTGCGCTCGACGTTGCGAACCGAGCGCATGCCGGGAATGACGGTCGATACGGCCGGGTGGCTAAGCACGAAGCGCAGCGCCGTTTCGGCAAGCGCATCGGGTTTGATCTCCAGGTCTTCGACGATCTTCTGCGTGCGCTCCTCGACCTCGCGCTTGCGCTCGCCGCGGAAATAAGTCTCGCGAAAGTCCCCTTCGGGGAAGACGGTATCGGCACGGATCTGGCCGGTCAGCCCGCCTTCGTCCAGCGCCACGCGGACGATGACGCCGACATTGTGCTTCAGGCAGGCGGGCAAGAGCTTTTCCTCTGGCGCCTGTTCGAAGATGTTGTAGATCACCTGCACGCTGTCGACCACTCCGGTCTCGATCAACCTCAGCGCGTTGTCGGGTTCGTAGTCATTGATCGAGACGCCGAAAAACCGGATCTTGCCGTCGCGCTTCAGTCGCTCGACCGCCTCCAGCCAGTCGCCACGGCCGACCCACTCATCCGACCAGACATGGAACTGCTGCACGTCGATCGTCTCGACGCCGAGATTGCGCAGGCTCGTCTCGGTACAGGCAATCACATGATCGGCCGGAAAGGTCTGCTCGGCCGGCGTGCCGGCTTGGGCTGGCCATTGCATGTTCTTCGGCGGGATCTTGGTGGCGACATGGATCGTTTCCGACCGCTCGCGCAGCAAAGCCCCGATCAGCTTCTCGCTGTGGCCCTGGCCGTAGCCAAGCGCCGTATCGATGAAGTTGAGACCGAGATCGACGGCGCGATTGAGGGCGCGGGCGGACTCGTCGTCGCTCGCTCCCCGCCAATGACTCTTGCCGATGCCCCAGGCACCATAACCGATTTCGGAAACGCGAAGGCCGCTGCGGCCGAAGGTTCTGTAGTGCATGATGCGCTCGCTGGCGTTGGAAGAGGCGGGATGTCGCCGGTAATCTAGGGTTCGGCCTTCAGTCGTCAACCACATTGGCGTCGCCGAGATCGGGTGATTTCCAGTCACACCCGCTCGTCTCAGCGCCCTACGCAAGGAGCCAGAAAATGACCGCGGACAGGAAGATGAACGCGAGCACCAGTCCCATGAACTGTCGGACTGCCTCGCTGGTATTGTCGCCGAGCACGGCCGTCCAAACCGGCCCGCCGACGCCTTCGTCATCGCGCATATCGCGAGTGGAAAGCAGCTTGCCGATCTTCGTCGCCGGACGGCTATAGTCGCGTGGAGGCGGCTGGCGGCTCAGATCGGGGACAGCGGTGGCCGCCAGGTCCGGCGCGACCAGGCCGCCGTCGCCCGCGTCGACGATGTGGGCGCCCCGTCCATCTGCCTCGGGTCGGCTGCGTGCACCGTCACTTTCCGCCCGGCGCAGACGTCCCGCTCTATGGTGGAACGCCCACCGCGGTGATTTCGGCGCCACGTTGGACTTCAAGTGCCGGATGGACATTGGACCCTCCTTCGGCTTCAACTGTCTAGTCGGCACTTTGTTCCGCAGGGCACGTGCGGTAGCTGGCCTTCCGGTCGGGCGAAAACAAAAGAGCCCGCCGCGGGAGGAGCGGCAGGCTCTTGGAAAGCCGATCAGCAACCTTGGGAGGAGGAGTGGCGCTGATCTCGCAAACGACCTTTGGGAGGAGGAGTAAGGTCGTTCGCCGGTCGAAGCTCTGCGGGAGGAGGTGCATCGCTTCGATGATTTGAATATACAGCGATCCCGCCGAAATCGTAGATGGGATTTCGCAAGCCAGCCATGCGTCCCGCGCGCGACACGATGCCCAGGCCTCGCGTCTCCGACGGACGGTTCCCCTCGTTCATCACGCCATTTCGATTTTACTCAGCCAGACGCAGCCATTAGGCTTCCCCGAAACCTGATGGGAGAGAGATCAATGAGAAGCGGATTTGCAGCTCTCGCATTCGTCCTGGCCTTCACCGGAGCGGCCCATGCTCAGGACACCAGCATGAGTTTCTTCGTCACCAGCGTTAATCCCGGAAAGGGCGGAGATCTTGGCGGGCTCGCGGGCGCTGACGCCTATTGCGACACCTTGGCAAAGGCTACAGGGTCTACCGGCAAGACATGGAAAGCCTATCTGTCCACCGACAGCGAAAATGCCAAGGACCGGATCGGCAAGGGGCCATGGTACAACGCCAAGGGCGAGAAGATCGCAGACGACGTCGCCTCCCTCCATGGTGACAAGAACAATCTGACCAAACAGACCGCGCTCAATGAGAAAGGCGAGGTCATCAACGGGCGTGGCGACACACCCAACCGTCATGATATCCTGACCGGCTCTAAGGCCGACGGTACTGCGGCGCCGGATACCTGCGGCAACTGGACGATGGGCGGCGCCGACGGCGCGGCGATCGTCGGTCACAGCGACCGCACGGGCCTGAACGATTCCGCTGAGGCCAAATCCTGGAATTCGTCACACACGACGCGGGGAGGCTGCACCATCGAAGCCTTCAAGGGTACGGGCGGCGAGGGCCTCTTCTATTGCTTCGCCGCAAATTGAACACTTGCGGGAAGAAACGGATATCGCCTTCTTCCTCCTTGCAGCGCCGCGCGCCTTATCAGACACGCTGGGCTGTAGCCTCTGAATTGCTGCATGTTTTTGTCCCTCACCAGAGCGATCGAAGGAAACATGCAGCAGATGCCGATCGGCGAAAGGGTCGGCCTTAGAACAGGCATCGAAGGCCTCAATCAGTTCTCCATGAAGGCGCGGGCCATGCTGTCGCGGATCGGCTTCGTGAGATAGTCGAAGAAGGTCCGCTCGGCCGTCTGGATAAGGATTTCGGCGGGCATGCCCGGCGTCACGGCAAAGTTATGGACCCTTGCGAGTTCACTTGCGGGCAGGCTCACACGGGCCAGGTAGACCTCACGCGTACCGTCCTGCGTCTGGACGGGCAAAGCGTCGGCAGACAGATAGAAGACCTGGCCGTTGAGAACCGGCGTCGTGCGCTGGTTGAGCGCCGTCAGTCGCACGGTTGCCTTCTCACCGACCTTGATATTGTCGATCTCGGTGCGCAGAACCTGCGCTTCGATGATGAGAGGCACATCGGCCGGCAGGATTTCCATGATCGGCTTGCCGCTTTCGATGACGCCGCCTGATGTGTGGTAGTGCATCCTGATAACCGTGCCAGTTACCGGCGCGTTGATCGTGGCGCGACGCAACACGTTGGTAGCACCGCGCAATTGCTCGCGCACTGTATCCAGTTCGGCTTCAGCCTTCTGCAACTCGTCGAGCGCCGCCTCTTTGTAGCTCTCTTCCGTCTGGTTCACCTGTTGCTCCTGCTTCAGGATCTGTGCACCGGTTTCGGAGACTTCGGACATGAGCCGGCCGATCTGACCCTCGGCATCGGCGATCGCCCGCTGGATGGTCTTGATCTCCGTCTTGCGGATCAGGTCTTTCGCCAAGAGCACTTTCTTGCCGGCATATTCCTCGTCGAGAAGGGCGCGCTGCTCGCGAACTGCCTTCAACTGCTCCTGAAAGCCTTCGGACCGGAATTCCAGGCTCTCGATGTTGCGTTTCAACAGGCCGATATCGCTATCAAGCTTGCTTCTCCAGGTCTGGAAATTGAGCTGCTGGCTTTGCACGATCGGGCGGATCTCAGGGTCATCCTTCAGATGCTGCGTGATCGCCTCCGGCAAAGTGATTTCCTTGAGACCGTGGGCCTGTGCACTCAGTCGAGCGACAATCGCCTCAAGTCGTGCCCGCCGCAGAAAGAACTGGCGCTCGTTTGCCTGCGCCGCTGTCTCGTCCAGTCGCACCAACGGCTGGTCGATGGTGACGTGGTCGCCCTCGCTGACCAGAATTTCCTTGATGATCCCGCCTTCGAAATGCTGGATCACCTTGTTCTGGCCGGTTGCGACGAAGCTTCCCTGGGCGATGATGGCCGCCGCCAACGGTGCGGTGACGGCCCAGGCACCAAAGCCGCCGAATGTGACGCCGATCAGCACGAAGCCGATCAGCGTGTGTTGCCAGATGGAGCGCGGAACCTCCGCGTACCATGTCAAGTCCTGTGCTTTGGCTGCGTCTGCCATGGTCGCCTACGGAAGCTGAGGTTGGTCGAGCGGGTTGCCTTCGGTGTTCACCCCGCGCGAAGCGAGTGCCTTGAGAACATCCTGTCGATGGCCGAAGAGGGCCACCGTGCCGTTCACCAGCAGCAGGACCTTGTCGACGCTGTTGAGAAGCGCAGGACGCTGCGTGATGGTGATGACCGTGATCTTCTCACGCTTTGCATGGGTCAGCGCACGGGTCAGCGCCGTTTCACCTGATGTATCCAGATTTGAGTTCGGCTCGTCGAGCACCACCATGCGCGGATTGCCGAAGAAGGCACGGGCAAGCGCGACCCGCTGCTTCTGGCCGCCAGACAGGGGCGAACCATCGGCTGCGACGACCGTCTCATACCCGTGCGGCAGCATGGCGATCATGTCATGAACGTCGGCGAGCTTGGCAGCGGCATAAATCTCCGCATCCGTGGCGTCCTCCCGCATGCGGGCGATGTTGGCCTTGATTGTGCCCGGGAAAAGCTGCACGTCCTGCGGCAGGTAGCCGATGCTCTCGCCGAACTGACGCTGGTCCCAGTTCCTCAGGTCCATGAGGTCGAGGCGGACATTGCCTGATGTCGGCAGGATCGAGCCGACCAGCATCTTTCCGAGCGTCGTCTTGCCGGCGCCGGAACTGCCGATCACGGCAAGCGAGTCGCCCGGCTCGAGCGAGAAGGTGATGCCGTTGAGCACGACGCGTTTGGTGCCCTGCGGGACGAAGAGCAGGCGCTCGACATCGAGCCGTCCTTCGGGACGCGGCAGCTTCAACCGTTCGAAATTGAGCGGCGATGTATGCAGCAGCGCGGAGATGCGGCCATAGGCGGCACGCGCCTGTATCACCTGGTGCCAGCCTTCGATTGCCGCTTCGATCGGGCCAAGCGCACGGCCGGCGATGATGGAAGCCGAGATCACCATGCCGCCGGTCAGGTGGCCATGCAGTGCCAGATTCGCGCCCCAGCCAAGCATCGTCACCTGGGTAAGCAGCCGCACCGCCTTGGAGAGCGAGGCAAAGGCGATGTTGCGGTCCTGCGCCAGGACCTGGGCCTTGAGCGAGCCGGCCATGTCCTTGCCCCAGATGTGGACAGCTTCAGGGATCATCGCCAGCGCGTTGATGATTTGTGAATTGCGCGACATCGAATCGAGATGAAGGTTCGCCTTGGTCTGGTAGTTGGTCGCCTCCCCGAAGCCCCCGGCGGTCGCCCGCTGGTTCAGGAGCGTCACGATCAGCAGAAGGAAAGCCGACGTAATCACGATCGCGCCGAGATGGGGATGGATGAGGAATACCGCGAGCACGAAGAACGGCGCGATCGGCGCATCGAGAAAGGAAAGCAGCGTTCCCGATACCAGGAAGGCGCGAAGCTGCTGCAGGTCGCCGAGCGTCTGATATTCACGCCCGTTGCTGTGAAGGGCCGCTCGGGCCGCGGCGCTGAGGATCGGCGCGCCAAGCTGGGCTGCAACCTCCACCGCCGTGCGCATCAGGATCATGCGACGGATGCCATCGAAAATCGTCTGCAACACCACCGCGCCGACGATCAGGGCCGTCAGCATCACCAGCGTGTCGATCGAGCGGCTGGTCAGCACCCGGTCCGAAATCTGGAACAGATAGACCGGGATCGCGAGCACGAGCACGTTGGTGGCGATCGTGAATACCATCACGATCATCAGGTTCTGTCTGATCGCCTTGAGGCCGGCCTTGAGGCTCGCGGTGAAATCCACTGCTCCCAGGCGTTTGTGAAAGACGTTCGGTCCGCCACCACCGCCGCCACCACCACCGCCATTGCCATTCGACGAACCACCGTCCTTGCCGGATGGTCGCGGCTCCGCCTTGATCGGCCCCCGATCACCATCGATCACCACCATTCCCGGCGGGGAACTCCTGTCTTTCATTTCGGCCGTCGGCCAGATAACCGGCTTCTCGACACGGGGTTCGGACTTGCGCTGCTCCTGTGCTGACCGCTGTTCCGCCGACATCCGATCGCGCAACGCCGAGAGCGATTCCACCTTGGCCGGGCTCTCGATTCTCGGGGGCCACGCGCGCTGTACGACGTGTTCCGTCTGTGTGGCACTGGCTGCCGGAGGCGCGGCGTTTGTCGTCGTCGGCACGGGGTTGATTGGCCGGGACGCGATGTTCGCCGGCGGTGGGGTTGTGTCGGTCGCAGGTGTCGGGCTTGCAGCCTTCGGGCTGGGGCTTGGAGCGGATGCCGCGCCGGGGTTTGCCGAATTCTCGATTTCGCTGGCACCGTTGGCCACCGCTCTGCGTAGTTGATCTGCCACCCCGTCGATCTCCTTAACAGCCCGGTCCAGAATGTCTTCCTGACGGTCAAGTCTGCGAATGAACCGCTGCTGAGCGGCCTGCGCATCCGACCATCCGGCCTGCCGTGGCGTTTCATCGGCATCCGTAGAAGGCGCATTTCCAACTTCGGTAACGTCTTGCCGCGACGGATCGGTGCGGTCGGTCATGGTGTCCTCCCGCGCTCCGTTCAGGCGACCATGCTGTGCATGGGATCGACGCTAGCCGTGTCTATCGTGTGCATGGCCGGATTCGGCGATGCATGGTCCTGTGTCTGATGGCCGGTATCCGGGCTCAGCATGCCATCGCCAAGGAACACGACCGCCTCGCTCGCCAGCGCATTTGGATCCTGGCCTCCAAGGAAAGGCTCGTTCTTGATCAGTTCGGCCTGCACGAGCACTTCGTCGGAATAGATCCCGCCACCGGCATAGATGGTCTTGCCGGTATCCACGTCGACGATGCCGGCGTAGTTCATCAGGGCATTCTTGCCCGTCGAGATGGTCCAGTCCGCATCCGGACGTTCCGTCAGCGCGTTCATGGCCAGTGTCACCTGGTCATTGTCGCCCAGAATATTGGTCTGCTGGATGTAGTTGAGACTGAGCAAATCGCCGGAAATATAAAGGACTCTCAGACCCAACAATCCGGCAAAGGCGGCGTCGTGCATGAAGTCCTTCGACGACGGATTCTTGCCTTCGGACAGATCCTGCAGGGCCGACAGGTAGCTTTCAGGCATCGGATTCACCGGACCGGCGCCCCCGGCTTCAACGATGCTGGCATAGTTCCAAAGCAGGTTGCCGCCCGTCGTTACAGACCCATGGCCGCTCATCTGGAAGCCGCCAACGGCCCCGATGAAATCGTTGTCGAGCAGGATGTTGGTCTGCTGGATGATGTTGGCGTCAAAGACGTTTCCGCCCACGAAGATAAGGTCGAAGCGATACCCCAATTCCAACAGCGAGAGCTGGTTGGCGGCCGTGTTGTCGCCGGCGATGATCGAGAGTTTGGAACCGGAAGCTGCCAGGATAGCCGTGTCGTTGTCAGACATGAAGGTAAATTGCTGGTGCCAATTCACCATCATCAGGTCGCCCTTGATTTCGGTGATGGCCCAAGCCTTGGGAAAGACATTCGTCTCGTTTTGGGCGGTCTGCGTCGACTCGACATGCTTGAACGACGCGATATTGAACGCCTCGGTCACCTTTTGCGCCGCCAGGTCCCCGCCGGTGAGTGCCGCACCCACGGCATCGTTGTCGGAGTAGACGTTGGTCTGGATGATGGCGTTGAGCTGGACGTGGTCGCCGGCAACCGCAAGCACGTTCGCTTGCAGCCAGTTGCTTGTAATGACGACCTCGTTGACCAGCGTGTTGCTGCCGGCATCCAGTTCAACCGAAGCTGCAATCGGAACAGCACCCTCGCCATGCGCGACAGCACCGCTGGCTTCCTTCGGGCTATTCGTCAGTTCAGGCTCATCCGATGTGTTCGACGACTCGTCTGGGTTCGGCAGATGATCCTTGAGAACCGGCGCCTTATCAACGAGCTCGCCGTTCACATAGATGCCTTCAAGCGTGTCACCCTTGGCGACGAATTGGCTGGCGGCCAGCCCGTTCACTTGTCCCGTGTCGTCAGAAGAATAGGCGTCAAGCGTCGCGGCGGTCGTCGTAACCAGGCTGGCGATCGTGGCGCCGGAACCGGCAACGTCCACGGGGCCGAGCGGTGAGACCTGCTGCGCGGCGTCGATGAGTTGGGCCATCGTCGCGCTGTCGTCGATATGCAGGCCGGATTTCAATCCATGCCCACCCATATCGACGAAATCATTGTCCGAGAGTTCGACGGTCTGTTGGCTGTAGACCACCACCGATCCCGGGGGATTGATGACGTGCGTGGTGCCGGCATAGGACGCCTTGGAGGACCATGCCTGTATCCCACCTTCGGGGCCGTTGCCGCCCATCACGCCTTCCGTGAGCGGGTACTCCGGGAGAGGCAAGCCTGCATAGCCACTCGGAACAGGCCCATAGATGTCCATGTCAAGCGGGCGGTAGGGAACGTCGGGATTGAAGTCGTCGAGATCGTAGGGAGCCTGCACCTTGACGGGCGCGGTCTCGATAACCTTTAGGTCCTTGTGAACGTCGCGTGCCGGATCGAATTTCTCGTGCGCCTCGCGCATGCGGGCGTCTTCGGTCGAGAGTTGGAAGAGACCGATGAAATGGGCGATGGTTTCGGAGATTTTGGCGGAGTACATGGTCAGGGCCTCCTTTTAGTAGCCGGTAGTGCCCTTAGCGTATCGGGTCATGACGGGCTGCGCGGTAACCCGCGCAGCCCTGTTCGAAGCCGATTGCGAACCGTCGAACCGGCCGCGTCATCTCACAATCAGCTGTTGTCGTCGTGACCGATCACGTCGGCATGGTAGTCGCCACCGACGACCGTCATGTCGATCGTATTGCCTTGCAGGTTCGCGCCGAGCACGATCTGCTGGTTGAAGGCGTTGGTGTCGATCGTGGCATCTGCCGTCGCCTGGGAAAGCCCCTCGACCACAGAGTCGCCACCATTGTAGGAGCCCCAAGTGCCGGCATTTCCGCCTGCACCACCATCGCCATTGGTCGCGAAACCGCCGTTGCCGCCGGCACCACCGTCGCCGCCCCAGGCGTCGCCGCCGTAGGCAGCACCGCCCTCACCGCCACTGGCCCACGAGCCCGTGAGAGCAAGACCGCCGAGGCCATGACCACCGGTCGCCGCGCCACCGGTCCCGTCGCCGCCATAGGCATCGCCCGTGGCTCCGCCATTTGCGCTGGCACCGCCGCCGGCACCGCCGTCGCCACCGTAGCCAACGCCTGCGCCGTAGCCGCCACCGGCCCCGAAGCCCGCGCCGAGAGCATTGCCGCCATCGCCGGCATCGCCCGATTCGCCACCGTCAGCGCTGCCGGTCTTGCCGAGCGCAACACTGTTGCCGTCGCCGCCAGCACCGCCGTCGCCGCCGTCACCGGCGAAGTTCAGGATCGGCAAGATAAAGCCGCCAGCATCGCCGCCGTCACCAGCGTCACCGCCGTCGCCGCCGTCACCGTTGCCGCTTTGGACGTTGCCGGACTGGCCGCCGGCCCCTGCCGTGCTGTCGCCACCATCGCCGCCGCCTGCTGCGCCGACACCGAGGCCAACACCCAGGCCCAGGCCAACGCCGAGACCAGCAGCACCGGCGCCACCGGCACCACCGGAAGCTGCACCGCCATTGGCATCACCGCTGGTGCCATCAGCGCCGACGCCAACGCTGGCTGCGATACCGCCAAGGCCATGCCCGCCGGTTGCGTCGCCGTCATTGTCGGAATCACCGCCCTCACCCTTGCCGCCAGCCGCAAAGCCGCCGACCGTGTGACCGCCGTCTCCGCCGTCACCACCGTTGGCATAGGCCTTGCTTCCGCCCTCGCCACCGTCTGCTCCGGATTGAATGCCGTCACCCGACTTGGCGATACCGCCCCAGGCGCTGCCGTTCTGGTTCAGCGTTCCGCTGTTGTGAATGTTTTCGGCCTTGTCATCATCCGACATGATGGCGTTCTGGCTGAAGACGTTGGCAACGTTGTTGTTGCCGTTGAGCGACTCATTCAAGATGTCCTTGAAGCTCGTGCTCGCCATGCCGTCGATCTTGGAGTGATCGATGTCGTTGAAGTCGTCATCAGACGGCTTGTAGCCGTCTAGGTCGAGATCGACCTTAACGTCGACGTGGGTCTTGCTGTCGACGTCGACATTGGTCTTGCTCTCGTTGAAGTTGGCGTTCAGGTTGCCGTTGGCATTCAGGTTGCCATTGCCATTGAAGTTGCCGTTACCGTTCAGGTTGCCGTTACCGTTCAGGTTGCCGTTGCCGTTACCGTTCAGGTTGCCGTTACCGTTGTGGTTGAACGATTCACTTGTCTGAGACTGATCTTGGCCCTGACCTTGGCCCTGATCCTGTCCTTGTCCCTGGCCCTGATCTTGTCCCTGGCCCTGACCCTGGCCTTGTCCTTGGCCCTGGCCCTGAAGCTCAAGCTGAGCCTGCAACTCCGCCTGCCCTTGACCCTGGCCCTGACCCTGATCCTGGTCTTGGCTTTGATCCTGGCTCGGGTCCCATGGGAATAGAATATTCTTGTCCTTGCTCATAACGATCACCTCAAGTTGAGGCCGCCATAGCCGAACCGCATTCTTCTCTTACGCGGATTTGGGCCATAGGCGGGCTGCGGTTGGATTTGATGAAAGTTGAATCCTCCGAGGCGCTTCGCGCCTATATGCTCTAATATGCAATCACTTTAATATTGGGCTGCCTCTCCCTCCACTTGGCGGAGAGCAGCGGATTCAGGTTCTAAAAAGGGCATTCTCCCATTCGCTGCAGTACTAGCCCTTTAAGGCCTGAACACGTTCTGCTCGCCGATTGCGGAGGCAAGTCTGTCGCAAACAGACATGCGTTGTAAGCTGCCACTTCGGGCTAGCCTTGCCGGGGTAGCGCCGACTTTTCCGCCTCTCCGCCCAATGTATTATCTATTAGAAACAGCTTTTAAACGGATTCCTAGTGCGTGGCCGAACCGGCACCGAATGCGTGCGCTGCATAGCTGTATTGAGAGAATTTACTGATGGCGGGAATGCGCTATTCTGGAACAGAATGGTAACAGCAAGCTCGGCAGGTCCCCATGGCGAGATTTCACGACATCCTTCTCCTTATCGGACAGCTCAACTACACCTGGACCAACACGGAAAGCCTGCTCATCTATCTGATCGCCGGTCTTGCGCGCGTGGACAAGGAAACTGCGATCGTCATCTTCCTGACGCTGAACACGACGCGGGCTCGCATCGAGCTGGTCGAGCGATTGGCCAAAGTAAACAAGACACCACTGAACCAGCGGCAGGAAATCCTCGCGCTGACCCAGCAGCTGGCCCGGCAAGCGAAGCTTCGAAACAAATACAGTCACTGCATCTATTCCTTCGACGAGAACGGGGATCAGGCCAGCACCCAGCTGATGGCGATCTTCGACAGCAAAGACACTATTAAGTATGGCAAGATCGAGCAGATCAACGATGCAGAGATCTCCCGGATCAATGAAGTCATCGAGCAGCTCCAGGAGGTCAACAGGGAGATCTGGTCGATCGTCGAGCGCTACTCCTTCCCACGGTGAGGCGCGACTACCCCGCAAGGGTTACCTGAAACACTAGAACGTCCCCGTGTCACAAAGTGAGACGGAGGCGGGTTTTCCCGCCCGGCAGTTGTCGTCCATCCTTAATTCAACCGTATTGTCCCGGCATCGCGTCACTGACGGTGAAGCGGAGGCGGACGGATGGCTCGAATGGCGGACGATGGGCGTTTCACGAGCCGCGAAGCGCGCATCGACGCCGCGGCGCATCGCCTGCTCGATCGGCTTCCGGCGACCGGCCTTCTCGGCGGCCTGACGGAATTCCTGGTGTTCGGCATCAAGCAGGCCTTCGCCTGCCTCTTCGGCGGTGCCATGCTTGCCCTCATCCTCGCGACGAAGTTGTTCTGGCCGGAGCACTTGGGCCTTGCCCGCTATGATTTTCTTTTTCTCGCAGCACTTGCCATCCAGATCTCTCTGCTCGTCTTCAAGCTTGAGACGATTGCCGAAGCCAAGGTCATCCTGATCTTCCACATCGTCGGCACGGTGATGGAGATCTTCAAGACGTCGGTCGGATCCTGGATCTACCCGGAGCCAAGCATCTTCCGCATCGGCGGCGTCCCGCTGTTCTCGGGCTTCATGTATGCCGCCGTCGGCTCCTATCTCGCCCGCGTGACCCGAATCCTCGACATGCGCTACACCGGCTATCCGCCGCTTTGGGCGACGATGCTGCTCGCCTTGGCGATCTATGCCAATTTCTTTACGCACCATTTCATCATCGACCTGCGCTACGCGCTGTTTGCGATCACGGCGGCCCTGTTTCTGCGCACGACGGTACACTATCGCGTCTTCCGGTTTCGGCACCGCATGCCGTTGCTTTTCGGATTTCTGCTGGTCGCCCTGTTCATCTGGTTTGCCGAGAATATCGGCACCTGGTCGCGCGCCTGGATCTATCCCTCGCAGCATGACGGGTGGATCCCAGTATCGCTCCAGAAGCTCGGCGCCTGGTACCTGCTGATGATCCTGTCCTTCGTGCTGGTCACGCTCGTCCATCGGCCGCGAACATACGTGGTGACAACGGAAGGCGCATCGACCGCAGACGTTGCGGCGGCCGTAGGAAGTCCCGCTGCTTCCGGGTGAGCACACCGCGAGAGTTGCAAAACACGCCTCCGTGGAAAACGATACCGAATCAATCGCTATCGCAACGGAGAGACACATGCGGCGTTTCTTTCTCGGCCTGCTGGCGCTCGGCGTTCTCGCAGTCGTCTCTCTCATTGTCCTGCCGAGCTTCGTTTCCAGCGACTGGATGCGCGCCGAGCTCAGCCGCCAGCTCTCGAGCGCGACGGGCAGTTCGATCGCGCTCAAGGGTCCGGTCCGGCTCTCCGTCATCCCCCATTTGGCCGTGGTCGCCGAGGACGTCTCGCTCGATGCGCAAAGCGATGGCGTGACGGCCGAGATCGGCGAAGTCGCGGGCTCCGTGACGCTCTCCTCGCTTTGGTCGGATCGCCTGCACGTCAAGGAGGTCAAGCTCACCCGGCCGGTCGTGGTGATGCGGCAGAAATCGGAAAACGCATCGTCAGCGGAAGACGGCAGCGGCGGCAACGCCGAGGCCAAGCAGAACGACCCGCTCGCGGCCCTGGTCGCCTTCCTCGAACGAAGCGCCATCGATACGATTTCGATCACCGAGGGCACGCTGAGACAGGAGAACGCCGCCGGGACGGATGAGGTCGCCAGCGATCTCGACCTGACACTCCAGGCCCCTGACATCGACGGCGAGCTTTCGCTTTCGGCCGGTGCCCGGCTTGAAGACCAGCGTTACCAGCTCTCTCTCTCCGTCTCCCCGCTTCGTCCTCTCCTTGAACGCAAGCCGGCCGACCTCAGCCTCTCGGTGGAAGCCGACCCCCTGCTTGCGCCGGGTCTGACCGCGCTCAAGGCCAGCGGACAAGTGGCGCTCAACAGCAACGGCAGCTATCAGATCCGTGGCGGCAAGCTGCTTGTCGGAGAAGAGGAGCTCAATCTCGACGCGCTGTTTGTACCCGGTGAGCGGCCGCGGTTTCTGGCCGACCTCAGCGCCGATCAGCTGGATTTCAGCCGGTTTGTCGAAAGCGGCGCCGCGGGGTCGTCGCAACCGGCAGGGCAATCTGAAAAACAGTTGGCATCGGTGGGCCTGCAGGCACTCGCCGGCTTCGATGCCGATGTCAGCGTCACTGTGGGCGCCATTACGGTCAACGATGTTTCCGCCTCCGATGTGGCATTGACGGCAACGCTGAAGGATGGGCTGCTGACGACCCGGCTCGAGCATCTCAGCATGGACGCCGGCGGCATTTCGGCCGACATCACCGCCGACGTCCGCAAAAGCGAGCCGACGTTCAAGGGCCGTGTCGCGAGCAAGGGGCTCGACGTCTCCAAGCTCGCAAGCCTTGCCGGCCAGACGGTTTCACTGTCCGGAACGCTTGCGATGGATACCGGGTTTGCGTTCCGCGGTCTCGGCGGAGATGCATTCCGCAAGACCGTCAACGTGAGCGGCAATGCGAGCCTGCGTGACGCCACCTTCGTAGCACCCGGCGTCACCGACCCATCGATGAGCGAGGTGAAGATCAAGAAGCTGGCGGTCAAGATCGACGATCTTACCAAGCCTGTGCTCCTTGCCGGCAACCTGGTCTGGCGCGGAAAAGCGGTCGATGCCGATTTGCGGCTGCCGGTCCGAGACCTGCTATCGGGCTCTGTTCCGGGTGAATTGCCGCTGAAGCTTGACCTGCGCATGCCGGAAGCGACACTCTCCCTTGACGGCAAGGCGGCGCTTGCGGGCAGCTATTCCGGCAAGGTGAACTTCGCTTCAGCTGATCTGCGTGGGCTTCTTGCCTGGATCGGCCAGGGCGGTGGCGACAGCATCGCGCAATTCGCCTTCAAGGGCGACGCCAACGCAAGCGCCTCCGGCGTTGCGTTTCAAAAGGCCACGTTGTCGGTCAATGGTGTCGAAGGAACCGGCAACGGTTCCGTGGAGCTGGGCACGCCGCTCAAGATATCCAGTGCGCTCCATTTCGCCGAACTGGACCTGGCGCGGCTTGCCGGCGCACGTCCCGCATCGCCGCAAACGAAGGGCAAAGCAACTAGCCCTGCTCCAGACTCACCGCTGGATCTGTCGTCGCTTCGCACGATCGATGCATCCATCAAGGTCGATGCGGAGAAGCTCGGCTACGGCCGCGTCTTTGCCGGACCGGTGGCAACGACCTTAGTCATCTCCGAGGGGGTGGCCCGGCTCGACCTTCCCGAAAGCCCTTTCTACGGCGGTCGGATGGCCGCGAACCTTAGCGCTGATGGCACGGGAGAAGAGGCGTCGATCGCCCTGAAAGCCTCGATCGCCGGGGCCTCGGCCGCCCCGCTTCTGATCGACCTTGCAAATTTCAAGCATCTCGAAGGCGCATTGCAGGCCCAGTTCGACATCACGGGCGCGGGCACCACGACTGGAGCGCTCAAGCGCGCGCTCGAGGGGTCGGCGAACGTACGCTTTTCCGACGGCGCGATCCGCGGCATCGACGTCGCCGATGTCTACAACAACCTCGTCGGCCTGATGTCGTCGGGCTTCAAGCAGAACGAAAACAAGGCGACCGGCTTTACCGAGCTCGGGGCATCCTTTGCCATCGAGAACGGCGTCGCACGCACCGACGATATCAAGCTCATCGGCCCTTTGGTGCGTATGAGCGGCAGCGGTGCGGCAAACCTTCCGGACGACCAGCTGAACTTCCGCCTGGATCCGCGCGTCGTCGCCTCACTGGAGGGACAAGGCGCCGATATCGCCACCGAAGGCATCGGCGTGCCTGTGATAATCGAGGGTTCCTTTGCAGCCCCGCGCATCTATCCCGATCTCTCAGGCCTGCTGAAGAACCCGGACGCCGCGCTCTCGGCTTTGAAGAAGCTGGGATTGCCGACTGGAAAATTGAAACTCGACGAGCTTCTCTCCGGCGGCGGGAAGGCGGGAACGATCCGCGACATCATTGGCGGCGCCATCGGCGAGCCTCCCAAAGAGGGAGGAGATCAGCTCTCGATCGAAGAGATCATCGGCGGCAACGCGACCGAGGGCAGCGAAACGCCGCCCGCGCCCCCGGCTGAGGAGCAAGTCGTGACACCCGACGTTACCACCGAACAACCGGCGCCGGAGGGGCCGCAGCCCGGCCAGCAACCGGCCGCCGAGGCGGAGCAGCCTGCCGAGGAAAGCGGCACCTTGGGAAAGCTGTTCAACCAGCTTCTGCAGTGATCCGCACGTAGAGCGCCTTCGCTTCATCGATCCGGCGACCGTTAGGCCCGCCGAGAGGCATCATGCCAGAAGTTCGTATTTCCGAAGGATTGTCGCGATCTGCTCGTCCTGCTCTCCGTTCGGAAGCAGCGCCGGCTGGCGGCTGGCGCCGACGGAGGCGTCCTGCAGGAAGAGCGCGCGCTTGACCATGGCCGGAGCGAAACCCAGCGCGTAGAGGTCGGTGCGAAAAGCGGCGAAAATCGCCTGCTGCTTTTCGGCCTCGCCGATCTCACCCGCATTGAAAGCCTTCAGGATGCCCGCAAGCACATGCGGCATGGCGTTGCCGAGGCCCGAAATGCAGCCGGCCGCACCGTTCTGCAGCGCCCAGAGTACGAGATGGTCGGGGCCGGAATAGACCTCGAAACCGGCGACCTCCTTGGCAACTTGCAGATAG
Source organism: Ensifer adhaerens (assembly GCF_028993555.1). Taxonomy (NCBI): domain Bacteria; kingdom Pseudomonadati; phylum Pseudomonadota; class Alphaproteobacteria; order Hyphomicrobiales; family Rhizobiaceae; genus Ensifer; species Ensifer adhaerens. The sequence continues at coordinate 2,246,443 of NZ_CP118611.1, forward strand.
GCTTCCAGCGTCTCCTTTGCACCGCCGGAATCCTTGATCCCGGCGATGTTGCCGTGGCCGGCGAGCGTCCGCGCGGTGTCGGGCTCAATATGGTTCTGCGTGCGGGCCGGAATGTCGTAGAGGTAGACGGGCGTCTTCACGGCATCGGCGACGGTCGAGAAATGGCGGACAAGGCCATCCTGCGTGCAGGCGATGAAGAAAGGCGTGATGACGGCGATCCCGTCGACGCCGATGCGGTCGAATTCGCGGGCGAGCTTCACCGTCTCGAAGGTTGCCGGCATGCCGGCATTGACGATCACCTTGACGCGACCGCCGACCTCGTCGACGACTTCCTCGGTGAGGCGCACCTTCTCCTCAAACGTGAGCGCGGAGAAGTCGCCATTGGTTCCGGCGCACATGATGTTGTTGCCGGCCGCGACCTGGCGGCGGACCTGGGCGCGCGTCGCCTGGTAGTTGATGGTCTCGTCCTCGTTGAAGCACGTCACGAGGGCGACATAGGCTTGCTTGGTCATTCCATGTTCCTTTGAGTAAGCTGCGTCTCAGGAGGCGCGCTGCAAGCGGGCGGCACGATGCGCGGCCTGGACGTCGGGATCCGGGTCGAGGCCAGCGGCGAGCAGTGCACGCGTGTAGTCTTGCTGCGGCGTCTCGAACACGTCGCGCACCGTTCCAAGCTCCACGATGTTGCCTTTCTGCATGACCATGACGTGGTCGGCAAAATCGCGCACGACCGGCAGGTCATGGGCGATGAAGATGAAGGCGATGCCCATTTCCTTGCGCAGCCTGTCGAGCAGCGCGATCACCTGGGCCTGGACCGAGACGTCAAGCGCCGAGACCGCCTCGTCACAGATGATGAGCTGCGGTTCGAGCGCAAGTGCGCGGGCGATCGCGATTCGCTGGCGCTGGCCGCCGGAGAACTGATGCGGGTAGCGGCCCATGTGCTCCGGACCGAGACCGACCTGCACCAGAAGCTCAGCCACGCGCTCGCGCCATCTCGCCTTGGGCAGGATATCCGGATGGATGACCCAGGCCTCGGAAATCAGCTGATAGACCGTCATGCGCGGATTGAGCGACTGCGTCGGATCCTGGAACACCATCTGCAGGTCGCGGCGCAGCTTGTAGAGTTCGGCGGGCGACATGGTGAAGAGGTCGCGGCCCTTCCAGAGGGCGCTGCCGCCGTCCGGTTCGTCGAGGCGCAGCAGGATGCGCGCCAGTGTCGACTTGCCCGAGCCGCTCTCGCCGACGACGGCCATGGTCTCGCCGGGCATGAGATCGAAGGACAGACCCTTCAGGGCCTCGAAGGCGCCATAACGCTTGCGCACGTCGCGGACCGAGAGGACAGGCGCGGCGCGACCCGCGGGCGCGTGCATTTCGCCCTTGCCCGGGGCGGCGGCAATGAGCTTCTTGGTATAGGGATGCTGCGGGTTCTTATAGACTTCGCGCACCGTGCCGGCCTCGACCAGAACGCCTTTCTCCATCACCACGACGCGGTCGGCGATCTCGGCGACGACGCCGAGGTCGTGCGTGATGATGAGTACGGCCATGCCGGTCTCGTGCTGCAATTCCTCGAGCAGTGCCAGCACTTCGGCCTGAACGGTGACGTCGAGCGCCGTCGTCGGCTCATCGGCAATCAAGAGGTCCGGGCGGAGCGCCAGCGCCATGGCGATCATGACGCGCTGACGCTGGCCGCCCGAGAATTCGTGCGGATACTTGTCCAGCGAACGCTCCGGGTCGGGGATGCCGACCCGCGTCAGAAGTCGCAACGCCTCCGAGGCGGCCTTTGCGGCATCGGTCCCGTGGGTGGTGAGCGCCTCGCGGATCTGCCATCCGACGGTATAGACCGGGTTGAGGTGGCTGAGTGGATCCTGGAAGATCATGGCGATACGGCGCCCGTTGACCTTGCGTCTTTCATGCGCCGGCATCGTCAGCAGGTCGACGCCGTCGAGCAGGATCTCTCCCGAACTGATGCGTCCCGGCGGCATGTCGATCAGGTTCATGATCGCCGAGGAGGAGACCGACTTGCCGGACCCGCTCTCGCCGAGGATCGCCAGCGTCTCGCCCCGGTCGAGATGGTAGGAGATGTTACGGACTGCCTTCACGACGCCGACAGCGGTGTGGAACTCGACCGAAAGGTCGCGGACTTCCAGAAGATGGTCAGCCATTCTTGCGACCTTTCATTTCGAGGCGCCAGCGCTGCACCGGATCGAGCGCGATGCGCAGCCAGTTCGACAAGAGGTTCAGCGACATGGTGGTGAGGATGATCGCAAGGCCGGGCCAGAAGGAAAGCCACCATGCGTTGGTGAGGTACTGGCGTCCCTGAGAGATCATCAGGCCCCAGGTGATCTCGGGCGGCTGGATGCCGATACCGAGGAAGGAAAGCGCGCTTTCGGCCAGCATCACATAGGCGAAATCCAGTGTGGCAAGCGTTGTCAGCGTCGGCAGCACCACCGGCAGGATGTGGCGGAAGAGGATACGCTTCTTCGATGCGCCCATCACGCGCGCTGCCTGCACGAACATGCGCTCGCGGATTTCCAGCACTTCTGCGCGCGTCGTCCTGAGATAGACCGGGATGCGCGTGATCGCCAGCACCAGCATCAGGTTGAGGATCGACGAGCCGAGAATATAAAGCACGATGACGGCGATCAGCAGCGACGGGAAGGACATGATGACGTCCGCGAGCCGCATGATGACCTGATTGACCCGCGGCGACGAGAAGCCGGCGACAAGGCCGAGGAAGGTGCCGATCGTCGCCGAGAGCGCGACGGCACCCGCGGCGACCATCAGCGTGTTCTGGGTGGCAACGATGATACGGGCAAGCAGCGGCCGGCCGAGCGCGTCCGCCCCCATCCACCAGACCCATCCGCGCTCCCAGTCGAAAGGCGCGGCGTTGCGCCCCCTGAGGTTCTGCTTGGTCGCGAGGTCGCCGAGCCAGCTCGGCCCGACGATCGCGAGGATCAGTACGAAAATCAGGAAGATCGCAGCGCAAAGTGCGAACTTGTCTGCAAGCAGCATGCGGAACATGCGTGTCGCGAAGCGGGGTTCATCGGCGAGGACGGTATCGGCGGTCTGCAAGGTCATGGTCGCCCCCTCAATACCGGATGCGCGGATCGAGCAGCGCATAGGCCAGGTCGATCAGCAGGTTCATGAGGAAGATCGCCAGCGCCGTGACGAGGATGGCGGCAAGTACGACGTTGAAATCGCGCTGCAGGATGGAATCGATCATCAGCTTGCCGACGCCTGGAAACCCGAAGATGGTTTCGACGATCACCGCGCCGTTCAGAAGGCTCGCCGCCTGATCGCCAATGACGGTGATGACCGGCAGCATGGCGTTGCGCAGTGCATGCACGAAGATGATCGGTCCGGATTTGACGCCCTTGGCGCGCGCCGTCTTCACATAGGCCGAGGACAATGCCCCGATCATCGAACCGCGCACCACCTGGACGATGATGCCGAAGGGCCGGATGAACAGGACCGAGATCGGCAGGATCCAATGAAGCAGAGACCCCGTGCCCGACGTCGGCAACCAGGCAAGGTTTACCGAAAAGACGACGATCGCGACGATGGCGATCCAGAAATCGGGAACGGAGGCGCCGACCAGCGAGATCAGCGAGGATAGCCGGTCGAAGAAGCCGCCGGCGCGGAACGCTGCAAGCGAGCCGACGACGATCGCAGCACCGGCAACGAGCGTCATGGTGATGACGGCAAGCCAGAGCGTCCAGGTGAATGCTTCCAGCACGACATCCAGGGCAGGACGCGCCTTGCGCAGGGATTCGCCAAAATCGCCAGTCACGACGTCGCCGACGTAACGGACGAACTGCACCAGCATGGGATCGTTCAAGCCGTGCAGTTCGCGGAACTGCGCCTTCATCTCCGCGGAGGCTTCGACCGGCAGGAACAAGGCGGCCGGATCACCCGTCAACCGCGACAGGAAGAAGACCATGACGAGCAGCCCGACGAGCGAGATCAGACTGGCCACGGCGCGTTTTCGAACGAATTTCAGCATGGCGCCCTCGAAGGAATCCGGCGGCAGGATCATCCCACCGCCTTGATTGCTGTTGTGACTGGCGAACCTGTCGTTCGCCAGGGCAGATTACTTGATCTTGATCTCCGAGAGCTGCAGCGTCCCGTTGGTCGCCATTGTCGGCTTGAAATCAAGCCGCTCGGAAACACGCGAGAAGCCGACCATGTGGAAGAGCAGGACGTCGGCGACGACATCGTCGTGCAGATAGGCGATCAGTTCGGACCAGAGCTTGGCACGTTCCTCGCCCACGGCAGCAGATGCCCGCTTGATCAGGTCATCGACCTTGGGGTCGGAAAAGCCGGACTGCGTGCCGTCGGTCGCATACTTGAAGAACATCGAGAACGACGGATCGCCCTTGGAATTGTCGTGCATGGCAGCGACGATCTGCGGACCACGGCCTTCCTTGAAGGGCTTCGAGTAGTACTGCTCGTGCTCGGCGACCTCGACGAACTTCAGCTCGACCTTGAAGCCGACTTCCTGAAGCTGCGCCTGAATGGCTTCCATGATTTCGGTTACGTTCGGGAAGTTTGCCGAACGGGCGATGATGGTGATCGGCGTCTCGACCTTCACGCCATCCGCCTTGGCTTCCTCTAGCAGCTTCTTCGCGCCTTCCGGGTCATAGGGGAAGACCTTCACGTTCGGGTTCCAGCCAAGTGTCGGCGGCGGCACAATCGCGGTGGCGAGCAGCGCACTATCGGGAACCAGCGTGCCGAGGAACGCCTGGCGATCGATCGCAATGTTCAATGCCCGGCGAACGCGGACATCGTTCAGCGGCTCGATATTGTGGTCGATGCGCAGATAGACGGTCTCGCTGTCGAGATAGGAGAAATCCGTTGCCGGATTGGTGGCGTCCAGCTGCGAGATCGACGGCGAAAGGTCGGCTTCGCCGGTCTGTACCATGGCCGCGCGCACCGAAGGATCGGCGCGGAAGAGATAAGTGGCTTCCGTGACCTCGGGCTTCGTGCCCCAATAGTCGTCGCGGCTCGTCAGCACGATCTGCTGCCCCGGCGTCCAGTTGGTGAGCTTGTAGGGACCGGTGCCGACGGGCTCGCGGATGAACTCAAGCGGCGTTTCCTCGGGCACGATCGTGACGAGAGACATCAGAAGCGGCAGGATCGGCTGGATCGGATCGGCGCTGAAGTCGATCGTGTAGTCGTCGACTACGGTGGGGGTCACCGTGATGCCGCCGAAATAGCGGCGCGACTCGCAGGTGTTCTTGTCGCTCATGATGCGATCGAAGCTGTGCTTGACATCCTTGGCGTCGAAAGTCGTGCCATCGGAGAACTTGACACCCTGGCGCAGATGAAAGCGCCAGCTGCCGTCCTCATTCTGTTCCCATTTCTCGGCAAGCCGCGGCATGACGCCCTTTTTGTCACGAACATCGAGCTCGGTCAGTGTTTCGCTGACGTTCTGCATGATGACGCGGCCGATGTTCGAGCGCGTGGCCATGCACGGCTCGAGCAGGTCAGCTTCTTCCGCAAGCACGATCTTGATCGGGCCTGATCCGGCAAGAGCGGGCGACAGGGCAGAACTCAGCATGAGTGCACTCAAGACAAATAGTTTCTTCACGGCATTTCCTCCCTAGTGAAATTCGTTCAGCCGGATGTTGCTTTTCCGGATCGCGCGGCGATCAGCGCCGCAAAACCGATGAGCCCGCCGCCGCAAAGGGTGGTGAGGGCAATGTGTTCACCAAACAGCGCGAAGCCGCCGAGAGCCACGAGCGGCAGGCGCAGGAAATCCACCGGCGCGACAATCGTGGCGGGCGCCAGCGAAAAGGCATGAGTCATCATCCCCATGCAGGCGGTTCCGACGACGCCTTGCAGCGCCAGAAGCGTCATCTCCCTTGCCCCGGGCATGGTCCAGAACGGCAGGGCGAAGAGAAGCGCGATCGGAACGGTCAACAGAAGGTTCCAGACGACAAGCGTCGAGGTCGAGTCGCCCTTCGACATCGACTTCAGGATCAGTTGAATGGTCGACTGGAGCACAGCGCCCGTAAGCGCAAGAAGGATGGCAGCACTGAAGCCGGTTCCGGAGGGGCCGATAATCAGCATTGCACCTGCGAAGCCAAGCGCCGCCGCGCCGATCATCGCCGGGCCGGGCTTTTCGCCCAACGCCAGCGCGGCGCCCAGCAACAGGAAGATCGGCGACGTGAAGGCGATGGCCGTCACGTCGGCAAGCGGACCCCAGCTGAAAGCGGCGAAGAATGCGACCATGGCGAGCAATTTGAATCCGGCACGGACCGCGTGTTGACGCAAAGGGTGGCTGGACCGGAGCACGGACGGACGCAGGACAACGAAGGGCAAAAGGATGACCGCACCGAAGAAGGCGCGGAAGAAGCCTATGACGAAGGGATGCACGGCACCGTTCAGTGCGCGCACGATCACCGCGTCGACTGCCGCCAGGATCGCGGCACCAACCGCAAACATGACTGCCATCTTAGCCCTATGGGGGCTGGCTTCCGGCATGAGACCCTCCTCCCGGCATCCTCTCGCCGGCTTGCTCAGACCATCCACCTTTCACTCAAGTTTGTCAAATTAATTCGTGATGTAAAATTCAACATGACTTCTACATAACAAATAATGATGTAAAATCAGTATTTTAATTGTTACATCGAAAAGACTGGCGCTATTTTGTAACTTTATCAAACTTGACAACTTTGAAAATTTTGCGATTTTCGAAGCACACAGGAGGAGCTCATGGACCCTGAAGAAATCGCCCACGGCATGAATGGCCTGCTTCAAACCGCCTCACCCGGGCGTATGGAAGCGCTTTTGCCTTCGCCGATGATCCAGAACCATGCTGCCTTCCTGCATCTGCTTTCAGATGGCGCACTGGCCTGTGCCTGGTTCGGCGGCACGCTCGAGGGCAAGTCGGATATCTCGATCTTTGCTTCCGTCCTGCCGAAGGACGCGACACAATGGGGTCCACCGCAGCGCCTGAGTTTCGACGCCGCGCATTCGGAGCAGAACCCGGTGCTCTTCACCGCGCCCGACGGCAGGCTGTGGCTCTTCCACACCTCCCAGCCCTCTGGCAATCAGGATGAGTGCCGGATCCGGATGGCCGAAGTCCGCCGCGATGCATCCGACCCGCTGGCGCTGACAACGACCGAGGGCCGCTATCTCGAACTCCCCCGCGGCTGTTTCATCCGCGCGCCGCTCGTGGTCCGCGGCGATGGCGCATGGCTGTTGCCGATCTTCCGCTGCGTTCAGCGCCCTGGCCAGAAGTGGAACGGAAGCCACGATACGGCAGCCGTCGGCATCTCGCTCGACCACGGCGTGACATGGCAATTGGAAGAATTGGCTCAGTCCATTGGCTGCGTGCACATGTCGCCGGTGTCGCTCGGTGACGGCCGCCTTGCCGCCCTCTTTCGCCGACGGCAGGCCGACTGGGTCTATAGGACCGAGAGCCTCGATGAGGGCCGAACCTGGTCAACGCCGGCGGCAAGCGACGTGCCGAACAACAACTCCTCGATCGCCGCCCTGCGCCTTGCCGACGGTCGGATCGCGATGATCTGCAATCCGGTCAGCGCGGCCGACACGGCCGAGCGGCGCGCCTCGCTCTATGACGAGCTCGGCGAGGACGACAGCCGGCCCGACGCAGACCCTGCGGGCGGCTGCGTTCCGATCTGGGGCGTTCGTCGCGCACCGGTCGCACTCTGCCTTTCCGAGGATGGCGGCAAGACCTTTCCCGTCCGGCTGCTGATCGAAGACGGTCCCGGCACGTGCCTTTCCAACGACTCGACCGACGGCCGCAACAGGGAGATGTCCTATCCCTGGCTGCTTGAAGGGCCGGACGGCGCCATGCACCTCGCCTACACCTACCACCGGCGCGCCATCAAATATGTTCGCCTGGCCCCTGGCTGGGACCACGCCGACCAACGGAGACCTTCATGAGCAACATCATCGGCATAACCATGGGCGACCCGTGCGGTGTCGGCCCCGAGATTTCGGTGCGCGCCCTCGCCGACATGGCGCAGCAAGAGCGCGACACCATCCGGATCTACGGCAATCTCGCCACGCTCGAAGCGGCCCGTGCGGCCCTCGGTCTCGAGATTGATCTCACGGCGCATGTCGTCGACCTGCCGATCGAAGGCGCACCGCTTCCCTGGGGACAGTTGAGCCCGGTCGCCGGCGACGCTGCCTTCCGCTTCATCGAAAAGGCGGTACGCGACGCCGAGGCCGGCGTCATCGGCTGCATCGTGACCGCGCCGATCAACAAGGAAGCCCTCAACCTTGCCGGTCATCACTATGACGGGCACACTGGGATGCTGCGCAGCCTCACGGGCTCGAAGGCAGCCTATATGCTGCTTGCCTCCGAGCGACTCAAGGTCATCCACGTTTCGACGCATGTGGCGCTGCAGGAAGCGATCCGGCGATCGACGACCGAGCGGGTTCTCGCCACCATTCGTGCCGGTGACGCCCACCTGAAACGCATCGGCTACGCAGCACCCAAAATCGCGGTCGCCGGCATCAATCCCCATTGCGGCGAGAACGGTCTCTTCGGCACCGAGGATGACGACCAGATCGCGCCTGCCGTCAAGGCCGCGCAGGCGGAAGGCATCGATGCCTATGGCCCGATCTCTGCCGACACCGTGTTCCACCGCGCCTATTCCGGCGCCTTCGATCTCGTGGTCGCGCAGTATCACGACCAGGGGCACATCCCGGTGAAGCTCGTCGCCTTCGACACCGCCGTGAACGTCTCGGTGGACTTGCCGATCGACCGCACCTCGGTCGATCACGGCACGGCCTTCGACATTGCCGGCAAGGGCATCGCCAACCACGGCAACATGAATTCCGCCATCGCCTATGCCCGCAAGCTCGTGGCGGGCGACGCCAAGCGAGGATGACCCGATGACCATCGCTCCGATTACCCTTCATCAGCCGCGGCGCCTCACCGTCGGCGCCGGAACGATCGCGGACGTCGGCGCCTGGGCGGCAGACGCGACCTCGACCCTCGTCATCGCAACGCCGATTACCGCAGGCTTCGTCGATCGCCTGAAGCTGTCCGGCCGCGTCACGGTGTTTGACGCCATCCCGGGGGAGCCCGATGTCGATACCCTCGACGCCGCGCTCGACGCCGCGCGTCAAAGCAAGCCGGACCTCATCGTCGGCCTTGGCGGCGGGTCGGTCCTCGACGTCGCCAAGCTGGTTGCCGTGCTGTGGGACTCGGAGCAGACGCTTGCCGATGTCGCCGGACCAAACCGGGTTCTGGGCCGCAACACGCGCCTTGCCCAGATCGCCACGACCGCCGGCACCGGCTCGGAGGCTGGTATCCGTTCGCTGATCACCGATCCGGCCAAGGGCAACAAGATCGCGGTCGAAAGCCCGCACATGATTGCGGACTTCGCCGTTCTCGATCCGGAACTCACCTATTCGGTGCCGTCGGCGGTCACCGCGGCCACGGGCGTCGACGCCATGGCCCATTGCGTGGAAGCCTTCACCAATCGCCGCGCCCATCCGATGATCGACGGCTTCGCCCGCATGGGCTTCAGGCTCGTCGGCAAGTATCTCGCACGCGCCGTCAAGGATGGTACCGATACCGAAGCCCGCGAAGGGATGATGCTTGCCTCCTATTACGGCGGCATCTGCCTTGGCCCGGTCAACACGGCCGCTGGCCATGCCATCGCCTATCCGCTCGGCACGCGGCTTCGCCTGCCCCATGGCCTGGCAAACGCCATCATCTTTCCGCATGTGCTTGCCTTCAACCAGTCGGTTGCTGCGAGCAAGACCGCGGAAGTTGCCGAGGCCTTGGGTCTTGGTGAAAGGCTTTCCACGCGAGAACTTCTGGACGCTGCCCGCGGCTTCTGCCGCAATCTCGGCATCGAAATGTCGCTCGCTGCCCACGGCGCAAATGCCGACGACTTGCAGCTCTACGCTAGCGAAGCCCACGCCAACCGTCGGCTGATGGACAACAACCCGATCGACATGAGCGTGGAGGATGTGCTCGCCGTTTACCGGGCAGCCTTCTGATCCATCGACCACTGCAAATCAAAACCCCGGCGCCTGCCGGGGTTTTCGCATTTGAGGTGACTACTTGGTTGCCTGGAACAGGCGCTCACGGGATCCGGCGAGATGGTCCTGCATGAGTTGTTTCGCCTTGGCGCTTTCACGCGCGGCAATGGCCTCGGCGATCGCCTCGTGCTCCGCAAAGACACGCGTCAGCCCGGCGGTCTCTCGCTTGACCGAAGCGCCGTGAAACCGCATGCCGACGGCGATGTGGTCCTTCAGCGCTTCCATCGCCGTGAAGAAATAGCTGTTCTGGGCGGCGCGCGCGATCGCGAGATGGAACTGGAAGTCCGCATCCTCCCGGTGCGATTGCCGGTTGGTGGCGTCGCGCATCAGTTCCAGTGCCTGGCGGATGGCGGCCAAGGTGGCGGCGTCGTGCCGTTCGGCCGCAGCAGCAGCCGCCGCCGGCTCGACCGTCAGACGGAACTCGTAGCAGTTCAGGAGATCAGCAACGTTTTCCAGTTGCCCGAAGCCAAGCGGCTCACGCATGCCGACGGCACGAACGAAACTACCGGCGCCACGACGCGAATAGATGAAACCCTGCTCGCGCAGCCGGCGCAGCGCTTCGCGGATGATGGGACGGGAAACCTCGAACTCGCTTGCCAGGTCGTGCTCGGTGGGCAAACGCTCATCCGGCTTGTAGGCGCCGGATTTGATCGCACGGTGCATGCGCTCAAAGACGAGATCGCCGAGGCTCTTGCGTGCTGTTCCGTTCTCCAGTCCCATCCGTCATCCCATCTTGCGGAGGACAGCCTCCGCGATTTCCTTAAGCGTGCCCGGCGCGCCGAATCCGCCGGACTTCGCGATGATGCAACGTCCATCGACCTCAGCCAAGCCCAGGCCCGGCAAGCATTCGCCAAGCAGCCGAAAACGCCGAATGGCCATTCTCTTCAAGACCGCCTCTGCGGTTGCTCCACCGGACAGAAGCAGTGTTCCTGCCGCTTCGACAAGGCTCGGACAAACGCCGTCGGCAAGCGCCTCGGAAACCGCCTCCGGCGTCACCTCTCCTTCGCCCGGCACCGCCTGAACGAGGGTAATCGCGCCGCCAGCGTCGGCTGCCCCCACAAGCCGCCCATTCGGCGCCGGCAAATAACATAGAGCGAGGGCACTGCGAAGGACGTCGATCTGGGCAAGGGTAATCGGATCGCGGGACCCGATGACGAACAAGGCCGGGCCGGCGGACACCGCGGCGGCCCGCGCCTGCGCTCCCGCACACATGCGACCGGCGAGCGCTTCGGCAAGGCCCCGCGCGCCGATCAGCAGATCCGTGCCGTTCCGTTCCGCATCCTCGAGCACGGCGCGCATCTCAGCTTCGGTGGATGCATCCGGGATCAAGGCTTTTGCCGCATGACGACCGAGCCTCTCGCCAACGGGAATGGGCGTGTCTACTCCAAAGCCTTGAACACGGCCGGACGTCACCACCCGGCCAAAGGCCGGAATGGCCGGCGCTACCAGCGCAGAATGAAAGGACATCACATCGAGTTCGGCGACAATGTTGCCCTTCAGACGCGAGTCGACCTTCTTGAAGATCCGCGAACCGGAAGGCAGCGCGGCGAGAGCGGCGGCGGAACGCTGCCTGGCACTTTCGGCGCTCAGTTCGCGCGAGCCGAGGTTGATCGAGAGCACGTCGGGGCCCACCCTCAGAGCATCATCAATTGCTTCGATCGCTAACGCGACTTCAACATAGAGACCCCTCGCAGCAAACGGGGCCGCAGCATCCAGTGCGCCGGTCAGGTCATCAGCGACAATGGCGAGCATCTAAAAGATCCAGAATATTTGTTGTTATCTTTATAACTATTCTTTCTATTGAAATGTCAAGATTTTTTGAATTTTAATTACAAATAATGGCACTTCTCGGCCACTGGCAGCCATCATGCTTCACGTTTCGCGCAGCAGATCCGTTTCATCCCGAAATGAGCAACAGCCGGCACGAGCTCTCAAAGGTGGGGCGCATCAGGCCCCGCCTGGTCTTCGTGGATGATTATGATCCCCTGGCACGCAGATTTCGGATAGGATACGGATCGGGATCACGGTCGGTGAGACGCGAGGCTTGCGGTTTCTTTGTCGGTGCTCTTGCGATGTTGCCCTCGCCAGCCAGGTGCCTCGGCTGCGGCCTTGACCTGGATGCGCCAACCAGTTGGCATGTCGAACTTGAAGTGGGTTCGCAATGACGATGAACACGAAATCAAACGATGCTGCAGCCAATCGCCTCAAGATCGGCTTCGTGCTCGCCCGATCGTTCACACTCTCGGCCTTCGCTCTCTTCATCGACACGCTTCGGCTGGCAAGCGACGAGCTCGACAAATCGGGCCGCGTGCGGGCCGATTGGCAGGTGCTTGGCAATACACGCCATCTGATCGCATCCAGCTGCGGGGTTCAGGTAGCGCCGACCTCGGACCTCGTCGATCCCGGCCAGTTCGACTACATCGTGATGGTTGGCGGCCTTCTCAAGAACGAACACCCGATCGACGACGAGACGGTCGCTTTCCTGAAGAAGGCAGCCGCAAAGAAAGTGCCATTGATCGGCCTGTGCACCGGGACCTTCATCCTGGCGGAAGCGGGGCTCATGGCGGGGCACGTCGTCTGTGTCAGTTGGCTCCACTATCAGGCGTTCCGTGAACGCTTCCCGGATCTGAAAGTTCGCTCGGACCGGCTCTTCAACCTCGACCGCACGCGCGGCTCCTGTGCAGGCGGCAGCAGTGCCGCCGATATGGCGGCCCATATCGTGCGTCTCCACATCAGCAGAGAGGCGGAGCGCAATGCGCTGGAGGTTTTGCAGATCGACAAGGCCCGCTCGCATCTTCATGTCCAGCCGAGAAAGCCGCTCGCGATCGAGAGCAACGACCCTCGTCTCAATGCTGCCCTGATCATCATGGAGCAGAATACCGAGAACACGATCTCGATCCCTGAACTGGCAGCCTCCGTCGGTCTGTCGCGCAGGCAACTCGAGCGCCTGTTCATGGAAAAAGCGAAGATGTCGCCCGCGCACGTCTACAGGAAATTCCGGCTGGAGCGCGCCAAGCACCTTCTTACCCAGACCGATGCCTCGCTCATCGAAATCGCCCTCGAAGTCGGCTTCGAAAGCGCGGGGCATTTTTCCAGGACATTCGCCAAGACCTTCGGCCAGTCGCCGCGCCAGATGCGCGCGACACTCTCGAAGTGAGACTTGCTTGACACTCGGGGGGCCCGGCCACGATAGCCGATCGGCTAGTGACCTCCCCGAACGGACGTAGCCGAATTGCAGGCTCACCTTTTGCCGCAACCGCCTTCAAAATAGTTCGCGATGCGCGCTCGCACACGTCGCATGATCGTGCTGCGAGGGATCGAGCCCATGGGAGTGATGGCGATGGCGGAAACTCGTCTTTTGTCGGAAGAGGCACCGAACGCGAACTCCAATCAGAGCACGGTTGCCGGCGGACATCTCGCGCTGGTCCCGACGTGGCTTCCACTCGACATAGCGCCGGCGCAGAATTCCGCCGGAAGCGGCGGGGATGGAACAAGCCTGGGTACGATCGGCAGCAACACGCTGGCGATGTTCATGCCATCGAACACCGCAATCGCCGGCTCGCATACGGATGCCGATGCGCACCAGGGCAACACCGCTCTGATGAACCAGCACGTCACCGAGATGGCGGGCATCGGCGGTGAAGGCGGGAATGGTAATGTTGCCGGTGGCCATGGCGGCGGCAGCGTGTCCGGCGGTGGCGGCGATGGCACCTTTTTCGGCGGCCTCGTCAGCACCGACACCGCGGTGTTTGCGCCTTTGAACCTGGCTGTCGCGGCGGGTCCGGGCTCGACCTCCACGGCCGGACAAACAAACAATGCCGCCTTCCTTCAGGGTGCCACCCAGATCGGCGGTGTTGGCGGCTCCGGCGGGGATCATAACGTTGCCGGCAATACCGCGCCGGCCCAGCAGCAGGGCGCGACGTTCATTTTCAATGGCGATGCCTATGCGGGCCATGGTGGTGACGGCACCTTCATCGGCAGCATGGTCGACGTCAACGTCGCCGTGTTCTCACCGATCAACATTGCTGTCGGCGCCGCCGGCGGCGATGCCCACGCCGCGCAGACGAATAACGTGATCTTCGACCAGGGCGGCGTGCAGATCGCCGGCGTCGGCGGCAAGGGTGGCGGCTTCAACCTCTCCTCGGACACGATCTTCACCGGAAGCGGGGTCGCCGGCGGCGGCGGTGACGGCTATTCGAACGGCAGCGCCGTCGACGTCAATATCGGCTACTTCCACCCGATCAACATCGCCGTGCCCGCAGGCGGCACCGCCGAGGCGGACCAACTCAACCACCTGCTCGTCGACCAGCATACGCTGCAGATCGGCGGCATCGGGGGAGCTGGCGGCGAAGGCAACATCGCCGAGACCAATGCCGCGCTGATCGACGACATCCTGCACGGCTGACCCGCAGCGTTCCGGATCGAACCCGGCAAATGCCCTGACGCCGCGGAGACGTGACGTTGCGCACCCATCACCCACGATCAACAATCCATTGAAACCGCGCTCCGCCGGAGCGCCTGCCGCCGGCCGAAGCCTGACGCGCTGGCAGACCCTACCCAAAGGAACGTCTCCGAATGTCCGGCTGGTTCGCCCCGGTGATCACGCGCACCATTAGCTTTGCGCTGACCCCCCGCTGCGGCGGTATGCTGTGGCATCGAACCGTCCAAGACTACGGGGCAACAAGTAGAGGAGCGACGCTATGCCTATTACCTTCGCGACATCAGACACGATTAACCTGACCAATCCCATTGCGGGCGACGCGAATGCAGGTAACGGTGGCGACGGCACCAACAACGGCGATATCAACTTCAATCCCACTGTCACCGTAGCGCCGACGCAGACCGTCATCGGGTCAATCCCCACTGTCGACAACGGCGATGACGTCGGTCAGGGTGCGGCCTGGGGAACCGGCAGCGCTGACGGCGGCGGCCTCATCCAGGTACCGATTGCCGTCCTTGCTTCGCTTACCAACAGCGGTGCTGGCGGCGCCGGCGGCAATCCGACCTCCAGTGGCGATCAAACCAGCACGAGCGGCGGCAACACCGCAGGCGTAGACGCGAGCACCACTGGTACGCAGACGACAACGTTGCTCGCCGACCAAGGTGCGACGATCATCGCGGGCATGGGCGGAGCTGGCGGCAGCGGCAATGCGGCCCTCGGTGGCGATATTTCCGCCGCGCTGGTTCATTCGAACCCGGTCGCGGAAACCACCACGACGACCACCACCACGGCGGTCTCGACTGTTCTCGACAATTTCGACAACAGCTTCGGCGGCAACATCAGCGACATCGGTATCTGAGTCGCTCGACAAGGATCGCCGGCCTGGCCGGCGATCCTCCTTTCACCTGTGTCGCGGCGCATAATAGACGCTCCGCAACTGTTGAGTTGCATTTGGCCACGGATCGAGCCCGAGCGAAGGAAGCCTGAAACAACCAAGCCGACCGCATCAGCATCGATCATGCCGACCCGATCGAGATCCGATAATGACGACGAATCCGGCAGGGGCGCAGCATTCTCCAACCCACCTGGTCCTGGCACTCAAGGCCTGCACGGGGGCGTTCCTGCTGGTCTTTCTCTACAGCTGCGCCTACAACCTGTTCCTGCTCGCTCCCTCCATCTACCTGCTGCAGATTTACGATCGCGTCCTGTCGAGCCGCAGCGCCGACACGCTGCTCATGCTGACACTCATCATCGCGGCGGCGGTGTTGGTCGGCTCGATCCTGGATATCGTCCGGCGCGCCGCGTTGTCGCGGATCGGCAGTTGGCTCGATCACCGCTTGCGGCCGGTGGTGCTGACGGCATGCTTCGAGTACGGCGCCCGCGCGGAAACGGGCCTCGCCAACGACTGCTATCGGGACCTGTCGATCCTGCGCCAGTTCCTCGACGCCCCGGCCAGCTCGCTGCTTTTCGACATTCCGTGGGCGCCGATCTTCCTTCTGCTGCTGTTCCTGGTCCATCCGTTGCTCGGAACCATCGGGCTATTCACCGCGCTCGCCTTGCTGCTGCTCGCCATCGTGACGGAATTCTCGACCCGGCAGCCGTTGATGAATGCGAACCTGGCGCTCTCCCGCAGCCACATGCGTTTCGCGACGGCGTTGCGCTACATCCAGGTCATCCGCGCGATGAACATGCAGAACGGCGCCGCCCAGCTCGTCTATCGCGACGCGGAGACCGCACGGCAAGCGCAAGACGATGCGATGAGACGCACCGAGACCATTCTCGGGCTCTCGAAATCCGTGCGCATGCTGGCGCAGATCCTGATGATGGGGTCCGCAGCCTGGCTCGTCCTGGAGGAAAGCGGAAACCCCGGCATCATCTTCGTCTCCAGCCTGCTTCTTGGTCGCGGACTTGCGCCGCTCGAAGGCGCGATCGGCGCCTGGCGCGCCGTTGCCTTCGCCTATGCCGCGTTCAATCGCATCAACAAGATGCTGATCTCGATCGCGTCGCAGGACAGCGCGCGCACGATACCGATGCCCGAAGCGGGCGGCCTGGTGCTCGACCACGTCGGCTACATGCTTCCTTCGGGCAACCGTCAGATACTGAATGCCGTTACCCTGCGGCTGGCGCCGGGCGACTGTCTTGCGCTGATCGGCCCATCCGGTTCCGGAAAGTCGACGCTTGGCCGCATCGTTGCGGGCATACAGCCGACGACTGTCGGCAGCGCCCTTCTCGGTGGCGTCGATATCTCCGCCCTTCGGCTCGGCGGCGGCACGCATCATATCGGTTACCTCCCGCAGGACATCGAGCTTTTCGGTGGCGCGGTGAAGGACGTCGTCGGACGGCTGGAAGGAACCGACGTCGGCAAGGTGATCGAAGCGGCAAAGCTTGTCGGGCTGCACGATGCGATCATGCAGCTGCCGCAGGGCTACGAGACGGATATCGGCGATGGCGGCGCGACCCTGCTTCGGGCTCAACGCCAACAGGTGGGCCTGGCGCGCGCCGTTTATGGCAATCCCGCACTCGTCGTGCTCGACGATCCCAACTCCAGTCTGGATTATGAAGGCGAACGCCGATTGTTTGCAGCAATCGCCCGCATGCGGGCCATGGGGATGATGATCATCATCATCACGCACCGCATGGGTATTCTGCCGGCGACCAACAAGATCGCGATCATGCGCAATGGCACGATCGAAGCCTTCGGCGACAGCGACTGGGTCTTCGACACCTATCTGCAGCCACCGGCCCGAGCGGGCACGTGAGGAGGGAGGCGCGAGGAAGATGGAGCTCATCAAATCCGACCCGGCCCGCCGCGGACCTGAAATCGAAGGCTATGCCTGCGACGCCAAGGGCTTGGCCGGCACCCAGCCATCCACGTCGGTCACCAACCGCTTTCCGGTGACCCTTGCCGAAGCCTCGCCGATGTCGCGGCTGCGGCATGTGGCCTGGACCGGAAACCTGCTGATCGGCGTCTTCGTCGTTGGTTTGGGGATCTGGTCGGTTCTCGCCCCGCTCAGTAGCGCCGCGATTGCGTCCGGCGTCGTCGAGACCGAGGCGAACCGCAAGACGATCCAGCATCTCGAAGGCGGAATAGTGAGGCGGATCCTCGTGCGCAACGGCGATGCCGTGTCCGCCGGCCAGGTACTGATCAAGCTCGACGATACGAAGCCGCGTTCGGAACGGGACAGCCTGCGCGGGCAACTCTGGGATGCCGAGGCACGACAGGCGCGGCTCACCGCCGAACAGGAAGGGGCGGGCCACGTCGCCTTTCCCGCGGATCTCGTCGAGCAAGCCGGCAACTACCGCGTAATTCATGACATTCTCGACGGCCAGCAGAACATATTCGATGCACGGCGCCAGGTGATGCAGTCCGAAATCGTGATCACGCAGCAGAAGATCAAGGAAGTGCTGGAGGAAGTTGCCGGGCTCAGCGCCCAGAAGGCGTCGCTGATCGAGAGGAGCGCGATCTCACGCCAGGAGCTCGAGACGGTTTCCGCGCTCACCGAGAAGGGTCTCGAACGGAAGAGCCGGGCTCTCATCCTGGCACGCGAAAAGGCAGACATCCGCGGTCAGATCGGTGAAGTCTCCGCACGCATATCCCGCGCCCACCAGGTCATCAGCGAATCGCAGTCCTACATCGTGAAGCTGCGCAGCGACCGTCTGAACGAAGTGGCGCTCACGCTGCGGGACACAGAAAACCAGCTGGCGCAACTGCGTGAGCGTTTGAACGCCATCGATGATCAATTGGCGAGAACCGAGATCCGGGCGCCCGACGACGGGGTGATCATGGACCTGCGTGTCCATACGACAGGCGGCGTCATCGGCGCCGGCGAACCTCTGGCCGAACTCGTGCCGGACGCCGGCGCACTGGTTGTGGCAGCGCGGGTGAAGCCGGAAGACATCGCCCAGGTCCATGCCGGTCTCGAGGCTCAGGTTCATCTCATTCCTTACAACCAGCGACGGGTTCCGCTGTTGAAGGGCACGGTCGCCTATGTGTCCGCCGATCATCTGGTCGACCGGCTAACCGGCCACACCTACTACGCGGCGACGATCCGCGTTACCGACGAGCGACTGGGCCAGATGCCGGGCGTGGAGATGGTGCCGGGCATGCCCGTGAGGGCCATGATAGAGACCGGTACGAGCAGCGTGGCGCTTTACGCGTTGCGCCCATTGATTGACAGTTTCAACACCGCATTTCGCGAGAACTGAGGCATGCCACGCGGAACGCCGTCGGCGCACCATTTGGGCTCTGGTTTCCGGCCTCGCGATCACATGTGCCAGTCGGTTCCCCGAAGGAAAGCCGCGATGGGCAAACGCAAGTTCAATGATGATGAAGTCCTGGAGATTCTGAAGGAGCATCAGTACGGTGCGACCGTCGCCGATGTCTGCCATCGGCATGGCATCAGCCAGCCGACTTTCTATCGCTGGCAATCACTGCAAAGCAGGGGCCCCAACTTCGATGCCGAGCGCGTAAAGGCGCTGGAAGTGGAAAATCAGAAGCTGAAGAGGCTGCTGGCCGAGGCCATGCTGACGGCGGCCACCCTCAGCGAGATGCTCGAAAAGACATCACGCTGACGACGCTGCTGCCGTTGGTGGCGGCGCCCTGACCATTGCCCGCGGTTCCCCGGTCAGCAAGCAAGGCGACGACCTCGGTGCGGTTCTGCACCTGCAATTTGCGCATGATGTGCTGCAGATGCATTTTCACCGTATGGTCGGAAAGATTGAGCTTTCCGGCGATCACCTTGTTCGAAGAGCCGCAGCGCAATTCTGCGAGCACATCCGCTTCGCGCGGCGTGAAGTCGGCGAGCGCAAACTCGCTTCGATAGGCGCTGATCTGCACCCTTTCGCTATGACGGGCGGCGGCGGCACAATCGGTGAGCGCGGCAAGCGGGTCGGGACAGAAGACACCACCGGCAAGGACCAGCCGCAGACCGGCAAGCGCCAGCTCGATCCGCAAGGAGGTCGTGAAGAAGCCACGAACCCCAAGCTTGAGGACATCGGCAGCGGTCGTCCTGTCGTCCGTGTCCGAGAGCACGGCAACCGGCACGTCCGGAAAGCGCTTGCGGATTTCCGCGAGCTCGGCATGCAAAATGCACCCGCCGTCGTTTCGAGCGCTCAGGTCCAGCACGATTAAACGCACGTCGTAGCCGAGTGCCTGGTCCAGGCTGTCGGTCGAGACCATATCGATAAAATTCCAACCGGAGAGTTCGTATTCGAGAACGGCAACGATGACGCTGCGCACCAGCGTCTGGTGTTCTATCACGATCCCGGTCGGCGTACGGTCCTTGCGGCACGGCGTTCCTGAACTGATGGACATGCGTCACCCCCAGGATTCGTTTGCAACAAGTTAGCGGCGCCTAAAATATTGCCGTTCTGATAGTCTGTCATGAGAAAATCAGAATTAATCCGATCGGGCAGCATCAGTATATTATTGAAAAAGCTATATATTTCTCAAAACACCAGTGCAGGCTGTAACATATATTGAGTAGCGAGCCTGAGAACCTCTCGGAAAGAGGGTGGCAAGACGCAATCATCGGTCGGCGGGAGCGCCACACCACACGCGTTCAGCGTACCAATTGCCTCAGCGAAGGCGGTTTGAGTGCCCAGTTAACCTGGCGCTTGCCGATGTGATTAGAAACCGAAGGACTGTTGCTTGGGTTCGGGCGGTAGCCCCAGATGCACACCTTCCAGTTCCAGCATGCGGGTCTTGGTGGTGGAACCGCCAGGCGCCGAGAACCCACCGATCTTGCCGCCGGCGGCAAGTACCCGGTGACAGGGGATGATCAGGGACACCGGGTTCTTGGCCATCGCCTGGCCGACGTCGCGCGCGGCTTCCGGGCCTGCACCCAGTTCCTTTGCCAGCGCGCCATATGTCGTCGTCTGCCCCCAGCGCAACTGGCGGGTCGCGGCATAGATGCGCCGGAAAAGCTCGTCCTGCCCGTCCAGATCGACCGCAAATCCAGTGAAATCAACCTCCTTGCCATCGAAGTAGCATTGGACGGCTTGCACCGCTTCGCGAATTTCGGTCGTCGCGTGGCAAGGATCGGCAGACGGCAGACGCTTCAGCAAGAGCCGCTCGGTTGCCTCAGCCGCGCGGGTCGGCAGTTGGAAGCGCGTGATGCCAACATCGTTCCAGGCGATGCCGCAAAACCCGGCCGCGGTCTCGAAGATGAAATAGCGATGTCCTGCCTGGCCCATCTGTCCAGCCTCCCTGCGTCCCTGCCATCAAAATCGTGCCGGAGAGCTCCAAATTCAACCCGTTTCCTGCCCCTTGGCCGCTGCTTGGTTACAGGGATAGGTCGGTACGGGCGCATCTTCGGGATGCGCAGCCATTTGCGAAAGCTTTACGGTTGTCGGGCAAGGTCCGCCCGAACATCAGGAGACGACGGTGGACATCCTGCATACTCCGACGATCATGCTCAGTTCGTTCGCGACGCTGGTGATCTTCGCCGTTTTCTTCGGCCTCGCCTGGCGGCAGGAGCGCAAGAGTCTCGAACTGCTTCTGTGGTCCTTGGCCTTTTCCGTCGGCGCGATGGGCTTCGTCCTGCTGACGCTGCGCGGCGACGGCTACGACTTCGTCACCATTTCGCTCGGCAACGCGCTCGCGGTGCTGGCCCTCGCGATGATCTGGCTCGGCCTGCGCGCCTTCGACAACCAGCCGCTGAAGATCGTCTCTGCCCTCCTCGGCCCGATCCTCTGGATCGCTGTGACTTACTTCTCGGATTTCGTCCGCGAAAGCGTCACCAGCAGGATCGTTCTCTACTCGGTCCTGATCTTCGCCTACTCGGCCTTGATTGCGCTTGAGATCTTCCGATCGGAGAATTTCCGCAGGCTGCCGAGTTCCTACATCGTCGCCTTCGTTTTTGCCACGCATGGCGTGCTTTACCTCGCCCGCATTCCGCTGATCGTGCTATGGCCGCTCGCCGGCAATACGGCGGCGGGAACGGCACAGCCGCTCTGGTATCAGTTCCTGACCTTCGAGCTGTTTCTTCACAGCCTCGCCGGCGGTTTCGCCTTCTTCGCCCTGGTGAAGGAGCGGACGCAACAGCGCTACAAGCTCGCCTCCGAAACTGATGCGTTGACGGGCGTTCCGAACCGTCGCGCATTCCTCACGCGGCTTGACGCCCATCTCGCCGCGGGTTCGGTGACAGGGGCGCTGCTCTATCTCGACATCGACCACTTCAAGGCCATCAACGATCGCTTTGGGCATGCGGCCGGAGACCAGGTGCTGGTCGAGTTTGCCGAGATCGTCTCCAGGGCTGTGCCCGCTGGCGCTTTCGTCGCACGGATCGGCGGAGAGGAATTCTCTGCCTGCCTGCCGCACGCGGACCGTCCAAGCGCGATCGCCATCGCCGAAACTATCCGCGCCTCGCTCGAAGGGCGCCGGCTTGGCACGGCCAAGGGCGTGCTGTCTGCGACCGTCAGCATCGGCGTCGCTTTCATCGATGGCTATGAGGATTCACACGCGCTCATTTCGGCGGCCGATGCAGCGCTCTATGCGGCGAAAACAGCCGGCCGAAACGCCGTGTGGTCGATAGAGACAACCGGTGCACCTCGGTTCGCCGCCGGGACTACCGGCGGCGACATGCCAGCAGCGGCGCTGTTTTCGCTGAAATCCTCAAGGGGTGGCTCTGCGCCAAGGTCGCCGAACGCCTCCTGATTTTCAGCGTCGTCGGTAACCGCACATAAGGACGAGACCGGCCGGCGCGGTTCGACACTGTTTACACAGCGAAAAAATAGGGATATTTTTTATCCTTAATAGATGCACAGTGGCATCCGCCGGGCGAAGACATGATCCTCAAAAGCCAAGTCGAATGGGCGTTGCACTGTTGTGCCATACTCGCCGGCCTGCCTGAAGGCCGGTACCTCTCAACCAAGGCGCTGGCGGAGTTCCATGGGCTTCCCAAGGAGTATCTGTCGAAGGCGCTGCAGAGCCTTTCGCAGGCAGGGCTCGTCCACACGACCCTCGGTCCATCTGGCGGATACCGGCTGGCAAAGGCGCCGGCCGAGCTGACGTTTCTCGATATCGTCGAAGCGGTCGAAGGCAAATCGAGGACCTTCGTCTGCACCAACATCAGGGCCAACAATCCCTGTCGCGCACCGGGCTATTGCGAAAGCTCGCCCTGCGCGGTGGCGCGGATCATGTGGGAGGCCGACGAGGCCTGGCGCGAAAAGCTGCGCAGCGTCCGCTTGTCCGACCTGATCGAGATTCTGGCAAAGGAAATTCCCGCAGACCTGATGAAGCGTACGGTCGGCTGGGTGCTAGAACGCGCCGGATGAGCGGAGCCTGACCTCTGCATCGGTGGGCGGCGTGCAAGGTATGCCCGCGGCGGCAATGCAAGCGAAAGGCCATCGTCCCGACCTTGGTCGTGGACGCGTGCAATCATCTCGTTACGGGCGGGTGTCCTCTCTGCCGGACGATCGCGACCCTGCTACGAGATCACGATGCCCGTGATCCCGAGTAGATTGGCCAGAACGAAGGGCAGCGGCAGCTGGTCGGCGATCATCGCAGGCTCCAACAGTGGGCCTGGCAACAGGACCGGGTGCGCGCAGGCACCCGGTCCTGTCTCGGCAACTACTTCATGGGATAAGTCAGTTCCTTTTGGGCGGTGTCGACGACAAAGACCGCCAGCAGCTTGGCAGGTTTCGTCTTGCTGCCGTTCGCACTGACACCGTGTCGGTCGCCTGGCATCTCGGAGAAATTCTCGCCGGCCTTGTATTCCTTCACTGGACCATCATTGACCTGGCTGAGGATCGAGCCTTCGAGCACCGTTGCGTAGATGAACGCCGTGCTTGGATGCGTGTGGGCTTCCGAGGAGCCGCCCGGTCCGTATTCCACCAGTACGCCCTTGATGCTCTTGCCGGGAACATTCGGCAGTTCGTGCTGGTAGACGAGCGTGACCTTGGAGGTTTCGCCGGCTGCAGCCGTACCGAACAGAGTTGCTGCTACCGCAAGCGCAGACAGTGTGGGCTTGATCATTGCTGTAATCCTTTCGAGAGCTGGGCGATGCATGTGCATCGCTGTTCACTTGCGAGGAGCCGTGGCGAACCACTGCTCGAACGTGATCCGGCCGAGACGCGGGTTGTTGTCGGAGACGAGCGACCCATCCTCCAGGAGGGCGCCGAAGTAGCGCGCCTCCCGATCGGGTTCGACCTTGCGATTGTCACCGCTGGCCTTGAGATAGCGGGCGACGAGGTCACTGAGGCGCGAGCGCTCCGGACCTGCAATCTCGATCGTGCCGTTGACCGGAGCGGCAAGGGCGACCACGGCCATGGCGTCGGCGACGTCATCGGACGCAATCGGCTGCACATAGGCCGGCGAGAGGTGCACGGTGTCACCAACAGTCCCGGACTGGGCGATGCCGCCCAGGAACTCCATGAACTGGGTCGAATGCACGATCGTATAGGGAATGCCGCCGGCCTTGATCAGCTTTTCCTGCGCGAGCTTGCCGCGGAAGTAACCGCTTTCCTGCAGTCGTTCGGTCCCGACCACCGAGAGAGCAATATGATGTCCGACGCCGGCAGCCTTTTCCGCCGCAAGCAGGTTGCGGCCGGAGACCTCGAAGAACTCGAGCACCGCCTTGTCCTCGAAGGAGGGCGAGTTGGCGAGGTCGATAACGACCTCGCAACCGGAAAGTGCCTCGGCGAGCCCTTCGCCGGTGATGGTGTTCACGCCGGTATTGGGAGAGGCGGCGACCACGTCATGGCCCTGCTTGCGCAGGCGTTCGACCGTCTTGGAGCCGATCAGGCCCGTTCCGCCGATGATGACGATTTTCATGGGATCTCCAATCGCTGCGGCGGTTCCGCCGCGTTGCTCGATCACTCTGGAACCGGAGTTAGTTCAGTCCGGCCTTGTCCAAACCATAGAGTTTGTCGGCCGAACCGGGCACGTTCTTGAAGGCGACGCTGATACGGTTCCAGGCGTTGATGACGGAGATGGCGAAGGTCAGGTCGGAGATTTCCTTCTCCGAAAGCTGGCCGCGCACGCGCTCGTAGAGTTCGTCCGGGATGCCGCCTTCGGGCAGCTTCGTAACCGCCTCGGTCCAGGCGAGTGCCGCGCGTTCCCGCGGGATGAAGAGGTTCGATTCACGCCAGATCGCGACGTGGTAGAGGCGCAATTCGCTCTCGCCGTGGATCTTCGCTTCTTTCACATGCATGTCGAGGCAGAAGGCGCAGCCGTTGATCTGCGAGGCCCGAATGTTCACGAGATCCCGGATCTTCTGCTCGATGACGCCGTCCTTCAGGCTGAAGCTGAGGTCGGAGAGCTTCTTCACGAATTCGGGTGACTGCTGGGCGTAGTTGAGACGCTGTGTCATGGTCTTGCTCCTTTATTAAGGACAATTGATATCCTTATGGATACAAGATATCCTTAATTGCTGGACAGTAAAGCCCGACAGGCATAAACTCTGCGCATAAGGCTTATGTCGAAACGTTTGGGGGAAGTCGGATGGACATCGTCTCTGCGCTCAGAACCTTCCTGCGCGTGGCAGAGACGGGCTCGTTCTCCGCTGCAGCCGTCGATCTCGGCCTGACGCAGCCGGCAGTCTCCCGACAGGTGTCAGCGTTGGAGGAGCACCTGAACACGCGCCTTCTCCATCGAACGACAAATGCGCTGGCGCTGACCGCCGAGGGCGAGCACATGATCCCGATGGCGCTCAAGGTGGTCGAAGCGGTCGATGCACTTAACGAGGCTTCCGGCGGTGAGACCGCCTTGGCGACGGGCCGCGTGCGGCTCACTCTGCCCGCACCTCTCGGTCTCTATTTGATCGATCGGCTCGCCGCCTTTCTCAGGCGTCATCCCGGCCTGTCGGTCGAGTTGATCTTCCGCGAAGATCCGTCGGACATCGTCGGCGAAGGTATCGATCTCGAAGTGCGCCTCGGCCCGGTGTCGGACAGCAGCCTGATGTGCCGGCGCATCGGCTGGACGACCGCCTTTCTCGTTGCCGCACCGAGCTACCTTGAACACCGGGGCGCGCCCAGGACACCCGACGATATCAGCGGCCACGAATGTATCTGTTACAGTCGCGCTGGTGACGGACGCTCCTGGACCTTTTCCGATGGTTCCGACGACATCTTCGTGCGCATTGCGCCGCGTCTTGTCGCCAACAACGCTGTGGCGGTGCACCGCGCGGTGCTTGCGGGAAGCGGTTTGGCGATCCTGTCGCACATCCTTGCCTGCCCCGATATCGAGGCGGGGAAGCTGGTGGATGTGATGCCGGATTTTCCCCCGGCACGGCTGCCGATCAGCGTCGTCTATCCCTCGCGCCGAAACATGCCGATGCGCGTCCGTACCGTTCTCGATTTCCTTGTCGAAGCCGTGAAGGAAGATCCGTTGATGGCGTCCGTCGCCTGACCATCGCACGCGGCATTTATCGTTGATCGGCCGAGGCGCGCAGCGGCAGGCCACTGAAGGCTTTGATCTCCTTCAGTACAAAGGTCGTCTGCATCTCCTTGATACAAGGCAGCCGCCTGACGACCTTCATCGCGAAATCCGAATACGAGTCGAGGTCGGCCGAGACGACCTGGAGCAGGAAGTCCGCGTCACCGGCTATGCTGTAGCAGGCGACGACGCTGTCGAGCTTCATCACTTCGTCGGCGAAAGCATCGGCTTCCGCCTCCGTGTGGCTGTCGATCTTCACCCGGATAAAGGCGAGCACTCCCAAACCGATCTCCCGCCGGTTCAGGACGGCCATGTAGCCCTGGATGACACCGTCGTCCTCAAGCTGGCGCACGCGCCGCCAGCAGGGCGAGGTCGACATGCCGACCTCCTCCGAAAGCGCCTGATTGCTCAGGCGCCCGTCATTCTGCAGCGCGTTCAAAATCTTCACATCGGCGGGCGTCAAGATCACGGGCACATTCTACCCCATATTTGGCCATGCTGGGTAGAATCTACCCCAAGAGCAGAGTTCACCGCAATATCCGAAAGAACCTACCCTGGCGCTCGGGCTATTCTCTTCATTGAGAAACTCAGAAGGAAATGACCATCGTGCTTCAGGACATCCGCCTCGCCATCATCGTCAATCCGGACCTGCCACCGGGCCATCTCGCCAACACCATCGCCGCGATTTCCATCGGCATAGGCTCGGCGATGCCCGACCTTGGCAACTGCAGACTGACGGACAGCAGGCAGAATACGATCGACATCAGTTCCAACCGGCCAGTCCCGATCCTCCAGGCAGACAGCCGAACGATCGGCGCACTGCTTCTAAAGGCTCTGCCGAAAGAGGAAGACCGCATCGTCGTGCCCTTTCCGGCTTTCGCGCGCTCGCTGCACAGCTATGCGGACTACGAAGCACAGTTCCCGGAGCGTGATCTGTCAGACGAAACGATCGACGGTGTCGGACTTGCCGGCGCCGCCAAATGGGTGAAGTCGCTGACGGGATCTCTGAGACTGTTGCGGTGACGCAAAGGTGAGACAGCGCGACGCTGAACCATTATGTATATTTTTTTCACATCACTCCAGACACACACGGAAAGGTGGCGGCACATTCGCAACACCTCCCACCTTTCGATCTGAAATTGCTGCATTTGCCAGTCCGGCGCGCTTTCCAAGCTTGACGGCACTTGTCGCACGCGCCAAGCTTTGAAAACGATTTTCAGAATATCAGAATTGCTTCATGGACCGCATCGGCTCGACGGCACCGCCGCTGCCGCAGCCGGTGCGCGCAACACGATACCGATCGAGGGACAATGCGCATGACCCGTCAACGGCTCATCATGCTGATCTTCTTTCTTCAGCCGATCGCTTTCGGAGCATGGCTGCCGCGCATTCCCGATGTGCAGCAAAGGCTCGGCCTCGGCCCGGCGGAGTTGGCGATCGCATTGCTCGGCATGCCCGTCGGCATTTTGCTGATGCTGCCCTTTGCCGGACGCCTTGTTGCCCGGATCGGCGGCCGTGCCACCATCCTCTACGGTTTCGTCGTGTTTCTGGCACTCGTCTGGCTGCCGACATGGGCCTCGAGCATCGAGGCGCTCTTCGTGACGCTTGCCATCGTCGGCGCGGCCCTGACGACACTTGAGCTCGGCCTCAATGTCGAGGCCGACGCGATCGAGAAGCATTCCGGACAGTTGATCATGAGCACCTGTCACGGTTTCTGGAGCCTCGGGATCATGGCCGGCAGCCTGATCGGCGTCGGTTTCGCCGCTCTCCATGTGGCGCCGGAATGGGCGATACCGATGGCTGCCGCAGTCATGCTGCCGATCAGCGTCTTCTTCGCCAGGAAGCTGCCGCTGCTGCAATCCGCTGAGGCAAAGGGCGGGGACGCCGCCCCGTCCAGGGGCAAGCTCCCGAGCCTTGCGCTGCTCGGCGTCTGCTTCTTCGTCTTCGGCATCACCATGACCGAGGGTGCCGTGGCCGACTGGTCGGCCGTTTTCCTGCGCGACGTCTTCGGTCTCTCCAGCGCCAGCGCTGGATTCGGCTACTCGATTTTCGCCTTCATGGTGGCAGCCGGCCGCTTCGCCGGCGACCGCTTGAAGGCAAGCTACGGGCCGGTCACGGTTGCGCGCGCCTGCGGCATCGCCAGCATTGCCGGCTTGCTTCTGGTGGTCGTCAGCCCCGCGGCCTGGGCCGCACTGCTCGGCTTTGCCGCCATGGGC
Organism: Ensifer adhaerens; assembly: GCF_028993555.1. NCBI lineage: Bacteria > Pseudomonadati > Pseudomonadota > Alphaproteobacteria > Hyphomicrobiales > Rhizobiaceae > Ensifer > Ensifer adhaerens. Next base: position 2,274,506 of record NZ_CP118611.1, read on the forward strand.
TTCGGGGTGTCTGTCGGCTTCCCGCTCGCCGTCACTGCGGCCGCCGACCAGAAGGACAGGCCGGCCGCAGCCAGCGTCGCCATTCTCTCCTTCATCGCGCTCCTCGGCTTCCTGCTCGGTCCGCCGCTGATCGGCCTGATCGCCGAACACAGCGACATGCGCTTCGGCCTCGCCGTGCTCGTACCCTTCCTCGCCGTCAGCCTGCTTTTGACCGGCCGTTTGAAGCCGGCCACCCGCGCGAGCGCGCAAGACGCCCAGCAAGCAGCGAGCCGCGCGTAACAGCCATGCGATGTGCAATACAAAGCCCCGGCCGATTTTGGCCGGGGCTTTGTCGTTCATCGACAGACGTGACTTACTTGCGCGCCGCCATGGTGTTGTAGCTGGTGATGAGGTTGCGGTAGTCGGGAATATGGTTCGAGAACAGCGTGCCGAGCCCCTCGATGTCGTTGCGCCAATCCCGGTGCAATTCGCAGGCAACGCCGAACCAGGTCATGAGCTGAACGCCGGCGGCGGTCATGCGCGACAAGGCCGAATCGCGGGTCACCTCGTTGAAGGTGCCGGAGGCATCGGTAACCACGAAGACTTCAAACCCTTCTTCGATCGCCGAGAGCGCCGGAAAAGCCACGCAGACTTCGGTCACCACGCCGGCGATCAACAGTTGCTTCTTGCCGGTGGCCTTCACCGCCTTGACGAAGTCCTCGTTGTCCCAGGCATTGATCTGCCCCGGACGGGGAATGAAGGGCGCATTGGGAAACAGGTCCTTCAACTCCGGCACCAGCGGGCCGTTCGGACCATCTTCAAAGCTCGTCGTCAGGATCGTCGGCAGCTTGAAGTACTTGGCGAGGTCGCCGAGTGCGAGCACGTTGTTCTTGAATTTGTCCGGATCGAAATCGCGTACCAACGACAGCAGGCCGGTCTGATGGTCGACGAGCAGGACGGCAACATCATCCTTGTTGAGACGTACGTAGGGCTTGGTCATCGGAAGTCCTTTCCTTCGGTTGGGTTCCATCACCGCCGGCAGCGCCTTTATTGCCGCCTGATCCGCCGTGATTGAGCGTAGGCTACGACAGGACCACCAACGCAAAAAGATTGTGGAATTCGACGCAGAGTCCTATCAATAGAACGATGCAGGACCTGAACGACCTCTATTATTTCGTACAAGTCGTGGAGCATGGTGGCTTTGCGGCAGCGGCACGGGCGACGGGAACGCAAAAGTCCCGCTTGAGCCGGCGCATCGCGATGCTGGAGGACCGGATCGGCGTGCGGCTGATCCAGCGTTCGCCGCGCCGGTTCTTCGTCACCGATGTCGGCCGCGAATACTACCAGCGCTGCGTCGCCGTGCTGATCGAGGCCGAAGCGGCCGATGCCTTCATCGCGCAGCACCAGGGAGAACCTCAGGGAACCATCCGGGTGAGCTGCCCGACGGCGCTGATCTCGTTCCAGTTCGGCAGGCTTTTCGCACGATTCATGACCGCGCATCCGAAAATCAGTCTGCAACTCGAAAGCACCAACCGCCGGGTGGACGTGATCGCCGAAGGCTTCGACGTCTCGATCCGGGTCCGGTTCCCGCCGCTGGAGAGAAGCGAACTCGTCATGCGCAAACTAGATGACAGCTCGCAGTATCTCGTCGCCAAGCCGGGCTTCCTGGGGCAGCAGATCCAGACGCCCGAGCAACTGACAGGGCTTGCAAGCCTTGCCTGGACCTCGGCGACCCACGTTTACGAATGGCGGCTCGAAAGCACCGCGGGGGAACAGGCGGTCGTCCGGCACGAGCCGCGCTTCCTGACAGACGATATGGCGGCACTGCGCGAAGCGGTGCTCGACGGCGCCGGCATCGTGCAATTGCCGACGATGATGATCTGGAAGGACTTGGCGGCTGGAACCCTGGTGCCGGTGCTACCGCAATGGCGGCCTGCATCCGGCATCGTGCATGCTGTCTTTCCCTCAAGGCGCGGGCTTCTGCCGTCGGTTCGCACCTTCATCGACTTTCTCGCCAGGGAATGCGCTGCCGATCGCCTGACGGTCGACGAGAGCCTGGCATAGCCTACGAACAGCACCCATATGGGTAGCTAACGCGCCTTGCGGGCCCCTCTTCACCTCAGGCCGCCGACCCATGCGCAGGGCGCATAGTAGCCATTCCTTGCATCCCGCACCGCTATTCACGATCTTAATAAGGAAGCCGCGTTCGACGCCGGCTCCCTTCAGCACTTCATCACAGTCGTAGACTTTTCCCCCGGCCCCAGGCCGGCGCGGCCAATTCCGGCTTGAACAATAGGGAAGGTAATCATGCAGACTTCTGCCAAGACGCCCGACGCCAAGACACTGGACAAGATGACGCTCCACGAGCGCTCGGACATGATGGCGCTCGTTGCGGACGCACTCGAGGCAACGGCCGAGAAGGCCTATGAGATCGGCGACGACCGGTTCGCAGAGAATTCGATCAGCCTCGCCAATATCATCACCAGCTGTGCGGACGATCTGGTTGTTGGCAACCTGCCGGCAGCCGAGCTTCTGCTGCAGCAGGGCATCGCCTTACTCAGCCTGTTTCCAGGCGAGCCCCGCGAGTTCACCTTGCACTAAAGCTTGTGACCACGGCCGGCAGTTCTGCCGGCCGTTAACGCGTCGCGCTATCGGCAACCTCCGCCATTGGCCGCCACACGACCGCGCAGCAGCTGATGACATCTCGGCCCTTCAGGCGACTTCAAGCGCGAGGTCCACGGCAGCCAATGCGTGGATCTCGGTCGTATCGAACACCGGCACCGGGCTGTCGGCCTGCGATATCAAAAGCATGATCTCCGTGCAGCCCATGATGATGGCTTCCGCGCCCGCATCGACCAGCCGCGTGATAATCGCGCGGTAGGCGTCGCGGGAGCTGTCCTTGACGATGCCCGCAACGAGTTCCCGATAGATGATCTCGTGCACCTTGGCGCGGTCTTCCCCCTCCGGCACCAGCACCTCGAGGCCGAATGCGTCCTTCAACCGGCCCTTGTAAAAATCCTGCTCCATCGTGAAGCCGGTTCCAAGCAGGCCGACCTTTCTGAGCCCCGCCGCCTTGATCTTCTCTGCCGTCGGGTCGGCGATATGCAGCAGCGGAATGGAGACGGCCGCGGAAACGTCGGCGGCCATCTTGTGCATCGTGTTGGTGCAAATCATCAGAAAATCGGCACCGCCGGCTTCCAGCCGGCGCGCCGCCGCGATCATCTCTTCCGTCAGCGCCGGCCAGTCGCCGTGATGCTGAAGGCGTTCGATCTCACCGAAATCCATCGACCACATCAGCGATTTCGCCGAATGCACGCCGCCCAGGCGATCACGCACCGTCTCGTTGATGATCCGGTAATATTGCGCCGAGCTCTCCCAACTCATGCCGCCAATCAGGCCGATGACTTTCACCTTGCACCCTCCGTTTTCAACCGAACTCTGAGCTAACAAATCGCGCGCCGCCGCGATAGCTCCTACGGCTGCGTAGCCACTGCGAATGCGGTCATTCCGAGCGCGCACTCGCCTCATTCGCCGGTCTTCCTCATCTGCACGGAAGCCGCCTTTCGCCACGGTTCCACGACGGGACGACGACAGCCGGTTGACATTTCCGGTTTGGTGGACTTTTATATTCCAAAATAAAGAACGACATAGCATAATTATGGAATATGAGGAGGAGCAAAATGAAATCAGCTAAATTTGCATTGCTTATCGGAACGGCCCTCGTGGCATCGGCATCGCTCGCCTTCGCCCAGGAAAAGGGTGGCGTCATCAACGTCGCAACGGTCGGAGAGCCGCCGACGCTCGATCCGATGGCATCGACCGCCGATCTCGTCGGCATCGTCTCGCAGCACATCTTCGAGACGCTCTACACCTTCGACAAGGACTGGAAGCCGACGCCGCTTCTGGCGGCAGCCCTTCCCGAGATCAGCGCCGACGGCAAGACCTACACGATCAAGCTGCGCTCGGGCGTCAAGTTCCATGACGGCACCGACCTTGACTCGAAGGATGTCGTCGCCTCACTCGAGCGCTGGACCAAGGTCGCTTCGCGCGGCAAGCAGACGGCAACGACGATTTCCGGCATCGAGGCGGTCGACCCGCTGACGGTGAAGATCTCGCTCAACACCCCTTATGCGCCACTGCTCTCGCTGCTCGCCTTCAACAACTCGGCCGCCATCGTGCTGCCGTCTGAAAAGCAGGCCGAGCCGATGACCGATTTCGTCGGCACCGGCCCCTATCAGCTGAAGGAGCGCAAGGCGGACCAGTATATCCAGCTCACCCGCTACGACGCCTACAAGTCGCCGGAAGGCGAGGCCAACGGCTACGGCGGCGCGCGCCATCAGTATGCCGATGAGATCCGCTTCGTGCCGGTTCCGGACCCGAATACCCGTGTCGAGGCGGCTGTTTCCGGCCAGTATGACTATGTCGACTCGCTCCCGGTCGAATCCTTCGATCGCGTCAAAGGTTCGAGTGCTTCCGATCCCGTCATGCTCCAGCCCTTCGGTTGGCCCGTCTTCGTGCTGAACTCCGGCAACGGCATGACCAAGAACCTTGACCTGCGTAAGGCGATCCGCGCTTCGCTCAGCATGGAAGACATGATGGCCGCCGCCTTCGGCACCACCGACTTCTATGCGCTCGACGCCGCTCTCTATCCGTCGCAATTTGCTTGGCGGACCGATGCCGGCACCGAAGGCGCCTACAACATCGCGGACCCGGAAAAGGCCGGCGAACTCTTGAAGGCCGCCGGCTACAAGGGCGAGCCGCTGCGCATCCTCACCAGCCGCCAGTACGAGTTCCACTACAAGATGGCGCAGGTCGCGGCCGAGTATCTGAAGCTTGCCGGCTTCACGGTCGATCTGCAGGTGGTGGACTGGGCAACGCTCACCCAGCGCCGCGCCGACCCGACGCTCTGGGACATCTACATCACCCACAGCCCCTTCCTGCCGGAACCGGCGCTGATTGGCATGATGTCGACCAAGGCTCCCGGCAACTGGGACACACCTGCGCGTGCCAAGGCAGTCGATGCCTTCAATGCCGAATCCGATCCGGCCAAGCGCGTGGCCCTCTGGACCGATGTGCAGAAGGTCATCTTCGAAGAAGTGCCCTTCATCAAGATCGGTGACTTCAACGCCCTTTCGGCCAAGTCGAAGTCGCTCGACGGCGTTTCGCCGGCCCCGTGGCCGTACTTCTGGAACGCTTCGATCAAGAAGTAAGCTCCCCTCCCAAGGGACTTCGGCGGATGCTCGGCCCATGGCCCGGCGTCCGCCTGAAGGGGCGCGTCGCCCTGCCTCCACCCTTCGCGGCGGAGCGCACAGGAAAGGTTCGAGGCCACCATGTTACGCTACATTTTTCAGCGGCTGATGGGCATGATCGTCGTCATGGCGATCGTCGTCACGATCGTCTTCGTCATCGTCCGCGTGACGCCGGGGGATCCGGCCGCCGTGATGCTCGGTCCGGAGGCGACCCAGGAAGACATCGCGGAACTGCGCACGCGGCTCGGCCTCGACCAGTCGCTCGGCCTGCAATATGTCTACTATATCGGGCAGCTGCTGCAGGGCGATCTCGGCCAATCGATCTTCCTCAACCAGCCGGTCACTTCGGCACTGGCAGAGCGTGCCGAACCGACCTTCTTCCTGACGCTGTTTTCCATCCTGATTGCCTGTGCGATCGCGCTGCCTATCGGCATCTACGCCGCCTACCGGCGCGGATCCTTCGTCGACCAGGCGGCAACCACGCTAGCGATGCTCGCCGCAAGCATTCCGAGCTTCTGGCTCGGCCTGATCCTGATCCAGGTGCTTGCTGTGCGGTTTGGCTGGTTCCCGGTCTCCGGCTATGGCGGCCCCGGCTCCTCCTTCTTGGAGCGCATGTACCATCTGACCCTGCCGGCGATCGCGCTCGGCGTCGTCTCCTCCGCGCTGATCCTCCGGTTCACCCGCGCCTCGATGCTCGACGTGCTCGGCGACGATTTCATCCGCACCGCACGGGCCAAGGGCCTCGGCGAACGCAAGGTGGTGATGAAACACGCGCTGAAGAACGCGTTGATCCCTATCCTGACGATCATTGGTCTCACCGCCGCTGTGCTCATCTCCGGCGCCGTCGTCACCGAGACGGTCTTTGGTCTTCCGGGCGTCGGCAACCTCGTCGTCTCGGCCGTGCTTCGCCGCGACTATCCGGTGATCCAGGGTGCGCTGCTCGTCATTGCAGCCCTCTACGTACTGATCAATTTCGCGATCGACATGCTCTATCTCCTCGTTGATCCAAGGGTGCGCTACTGATGGCTATTTCCGTATCTGCCCCCGCCGAGAGCGAAGGCCGCAAGTTCATCCGCCGGCTCTTAAAGCGCAAGACCGTCGCCTTCGGCCTGATCGTGCTGACCGCCTTCGTGCTGCTCGCCGTCTTCGCACCGCTGATTGCGCCTTACGCGCCCGGCAAGCTGTCGATCGTCAACCGGCTGCAGCCGCCGAGCCTGCAATGGTTCTTCGGCACCGACGAATTCGGCCGCGACGTCTTCTCGCGCACCATCTATGCCGGCCGACTGTCGCTGCTTGTGGGCGCCGCCGTCGTCTCGCTCGCAACCGTGATCGGCGTCGTGCTCGGGCTTCTTGCCGGCTTCTTTCCGAAGCTCGACACGCCGATCGCCCGCGTCATCGACGCGATGATGGCTTTCCCCGACATCCTGCTTGCGATCGCGCTGGTCGCAGCCCTCGGCCCGTCGCTGACAACCGTCATCATCGCGCTCAGCATCGTCTATGCGCCGAGGCTTGCCCGCGTGGTGCGCGCCTCAACGCTGGTCATCCGCGAGCTTCCTTACGTCGAGGCGGCCCGCGCGCTCGGCATCTCGACGCCGCACATCATGACCCGGCACGTGCTGCGCAACCTGCTGTCGCCGGTACTCGTGCAGGGCACCTTCCTCTTCGCGCATGCGATGCTCGCCGAAGCCGGGCTCTCCTTCCTCGGCGTCGGCGTCAGCCCGGAAATCCCCACCTGGGGCACGATGATCGCCTCGGGACGCCAGTACATCGGCCAGGCCGACTGGGTGACGCTCTTCCCCGGCATCGCCATCGTTCTCTCGGTGCTGTCGCTGCAGATGGTCGGTGACGGCCTGCGGGACATGCTCGACCCCCGCCTCAGAAAGGACCTGTAAGTCATGACGAACGCAACATTGAGCGCTGGTCCGGTGTTGATCCGGCAGGTGAAGCCCGTCGCCTTCGGCATGGCCGCACAGGCGGACACGATCGACATCCTCGTCGACGGTGACGGCCGCATCGCAGCCCTCGGCCCGAACCTCGAGGCATCCGGAGACGTGCGCCGCGTTGAGGGCAACGGCGCCTGGATCTCGCCCGGCTGGATCGACCTGCACGCCCATGTCTGGCATGGCGGCACCGACATTTCCGTGCGCCCGCAGCTTTGCGGCATGGAGCGCGGCGTCACCACCATCGTCGACGCGGGTTCGGCCGGCGAAGCCAATTTCCACGGCTTTCGCGAATACATCATCGAGCCGTCACGCGAGCGCATCAAGGCGTTCCTCAATCTCGGTTCGATCGGTCTTGTGGCCTGCAACCGCGTCAGCGAACTCTCCGACATCCGCTCGATCGACATCGACCGCATCATCGCCTGCTACCAGGAGAACCGCGAGCACATCGTCGGCCTCAAAGTGCGCGCCAGCCATGTGATCACCGGCTCCTGGGGCGTCACACCGGTGAAGCTCGGCAAGAAGATCGCCAAGATCCTGAAGATCCCGATGATGGTGCATGTCGGCGAACCGCCGGCACTCTATGACGAGGTCCTTGAAATCCTCGGCCCCGGCGACATCGTCACCCATTGTTTCAACGGCAAGGCCGGTTCGAGCATCATCGAGGACGAGGACCTGTTCGAGCTTGCCGAACGTTGCGCCAGCGAAGGCATCCGCCTCGACATCGGCCACGGCGGCGCCTCCTTCTCCTTCCGTGTCGCCGAAGTGGCGATCGCCCGCGGGCTCCTGCCGTTCTCGATCTCCACCGACGTGCACCTGCGCAGCATGAACCAGTCGGTATGGGACCTCGGCACCACCATGTCGAAACTCCTAAGTGTCGGCATGCCCTTCGAAAAGGTGGTCGAGGCCGTGACCAAGGCGCCCGCCTCGGTGATCCGCCTGGACATGGACAACCTCTTGAGTGTCGGCGCCCGCGCCGAATTCACCCTCTTCGATCTCGTCGATAGCGAACTCCGGGTCTTCGATTCCCTCGGAGCCGAAGCCCATCTCAATCGCCTGTTCGAGCCGCGCTACGCGGTGATGGGGACCGAGGTGGTCGCAGCGAACCGCTATCAGCCGCAGCATGTCGAATGCCCAGACCACAGCCATGGCTTCGGCTACCGCTGATTCAGGGCGACAGAATACAGAAATGACAGGATATCGCGTGAACAGTCTGGATCAGAAGAAGAACACCTCTGCTGCCGTCTCCCCCTATGAACGACTGCAGGCCCTCGGCATCGATCTGCCGCCGGCTCCGCCGCCGATCGCCAACTTCGTCACGCATGTGCAGGAGGGCAACATTCTCTACCTCTCCGGACAGGGCCCGCGTGAAGTCGACGGCCATCTGCATGCCGGCAAGGTCGGCGCCGATGTCGATATCGAAAGCGCCTATGAGCATGCGCGACTGACGGGGATCAACCTGCTTGCGGTCATGCAGGATGCGCTGGGCGATCTCGGCCGCGTCAAGCGCATCGTCAAGCTGCTCGGCATGGTCAACGCCGTGCCGGAATTCGAGGAGCATCCGCGCGTCATCAACGGCTGCTCGGATCTGATGGTCGATGTTTTCGGCGAAGCCGGTCAGCATGCCCGCTCAGCGGTGGGTTTCGGGTCACTGCCCGGAAACATCACCGTCGAGATCGAGGCAATCGTCGCTCTCTACGAGTGACGCCAGGAGGTCGTGTCAATGGCTGCGCCAGCCCATCATCTTCTCGATCCGCTCGGCGGAAACCCTGACGTGATCGGCGTAGAACGCCCGGTCGTCGAGGATTTTCTGCTCCGGCAGCACGATGGAGATCGTGGCGGCGCAATTACCCTTGTCGTCGAGAATGGGCGCGGCGACACAGGCGACCGCGTAGTCGGATTCGCCGGCCTGGATCGACAGCCTTGCTGCAAGCGCGCTCTCGGCCTGGTCGGAAAGGGCCGCCGGATCGATATCGGCGCGGCCGGTCGGCGAGGTGCGGGCGCAGCGGCGGAAAAGCTCGAGCCTTTCGTCGGCCGGCAGATGGCCGACCAGCAGGCGGCCCGAGGCCGTCCAGTTGAGCGGCACGCGGGTACCGACGCGCGATGTCACCTGGAAATGGCCGGGACCATCGGCCATGGCGAGCACCTGCATGTAGTCGCCGTCGCGGCCGCAGAGCTGGATCGTCTCGGCGACTTCGCGCCCGAGGTCGTGCATCTCGCGGGTGGCAACGCCGAGGAAGTCGAGCGAGCGGGCATAGGCCAGACCATAGTGATACAGCCGATCACCAAGCCAGACGAGACCGTCGGCATCACGGCTGAGCAGGTTCTTCTCGACCATGTCGTCAACGATGACATAGGCCGTCGACAGCGGTGCGCCGACCGCCTTGGCAATCGCGTAGACGCCGCTCGGAGAACCCGTCTCGTAAAGGAAATCGAGCACCTGCAGCGCCCGGTCCATACCGCTCACGCGCGAACGGCGCGGCTTGCCGGTCGCTTCGATGTCGTCATTCGGCTCGACGCCGGTCGTCGTCTTGTCCACTCGTCAACTCCTGCGCGGCTCGAATTGCGCACTGCCGGGAAAGTGTCGGGTCCCGCTGCTGCCGCGCCCTCGATGGCGGCTGCGACAGATGGCGGAAGGCCTCACGCATACTTCATTACTATGGTAGATATTCCGCGAAAACGGAATAGTCTATCCGTTTCGACTGCCAGAAAATCGCCTGCCAGACAATCACATGGAGACCACTATGCCTGACCGTGACATTCGCGAAGCTCTCGGACTTCGTCCCGTTATCAACGTCTCCGGCACGATGACGGGCCTCGGCGCATCGATCGTGGTCCCGGAAGCAATTGCCGCCATGACTGGCATACTGCCGCAATTCGTCGAGATCAACGACCTGCAGCGCAAGGTGAGCCCGGTGATTGCGCGGCTGACCGGTGCGGAGGCCGGTTTCGTCACGGCCTCCTGCTCCGCCGGCATCAGCCTTGCCGTCGCCGGTTGCATGACCGGCAGCGACCTTGCCGCCATTGAGCGGCTTCCAGACACGAGCGGCCTTAAGAATGAGGTCATTCTGCAGATGGGCCATGTGATCAGCTACGGCGCACCGGTCGACCAGGCGATCCGCATCGCCGGCGCAAAGCCGGTGCTGATCGGTCAGGCGACGTCGGCCTACCGCTATCATCTGGAAGGCGCGATCAACGAGCGTACCGCCTGCGCCGTCTACGTCGTCTCGCATCATGTTGTGCAATACGGGCTTCTCGACCTCAAGGAATTCGCCGAGGTCTGCCATTCTAAGGGCGTGCCTGTCATCGTCGATGCCGCGTCCGAATATGACCTGCGCATCTTCCTCGAACACGGCGCTGACATCGTGCTCTATTCCGGCCACAAGTTCCTGGGTGGCCCGACCTCGGGCATCGTCGCCGGAAAGAAGGCGATGGTCCGGAACACCTTCCTGCAGAACCTCGGCATCGGCCGCGGCATGAAGGTCGGCAAGGAAAGCATGCTCGGGGTTATGGCGGCCCTCGAAGCCTGGGAGAAGCGCGACCACGCCGGCATCCGTGAGCGCGAAACCAGCTACCTGAACCTCTGGCACGAAACGCTTGATGGTCGCCCCGGCATCCGGCCGGTGATCGAGGCCGATCCGACCAACAACCCGCTCGACCGCCTGCGCATCAACATCGACCCTCAGGAAGCCCATATCACCGCCTGGGATCTCGCCGACGCACTCGCTCGTGGCACGCCGCCGATCATCGTTCGCGACCACGAAGCCGAGCACAATTACTTCTACCTCGACCCCTGCAACCTGCATCCGGGCCAGGAGAAGGTGGTCGCACGCCGCCTTGCCGAGGAGCTCGACAAGGCGCGCGCCTCGAACGAGATCATCGCGACGTCGCTCAGCGAACGCAACGCCCGGCGCTTCGCCGGCCTGCTGCGCTGGCCGGATTGATCGAGTAGCGGAAGCGACATGACGATACCAACAGGCGGAGGAGCCGACATGACTGACACCGCAATCGCTCAGGGCCAAACGGCCACGCCTGTTCTCTCCGTCGAGAACCTGACGACCTCGTTTCTGGTCGATGGCACCTGGAAACCGGTCGTACGCGACATCTCGTTTTCGGTTGCACCCGGAGAGACCGTCGCGATCGTTGGCGAATCCGGCTCGGGCAAGAGCGTGACATCCCTGTCGATCATGCGGCTCCTTCAGAAGGAAACGAGCCGTGTCGAGGGCCGGGTGATGATGGGCGGCCGCAACATCCTCGACCTGCCCGAAAGCGAGATGCGTCGCGTGCGTGGCAACGACGTTGCGATGATTTTCCAGGAGCCGATGACCAGCCTCAATCCGCTGTTCACCATCGGCGACCAGATTTCGGAAGCGCTGCTCTGCCACAGTCCGATGTCGAAGGCCGACGCGCGGTCGGAAACCATTCGCCTGCTCGAAAAGGTGCGCATTCCCTCGGCTGCCTCGCGCTTCGACGAGTATCCGCATCGCTTCTCCGGCGGCATGCGCCAGCGCGTGATGATCGCCATGGCGCTTGCAAGCCGCCCGAAGCTGCTGATCGCCGACGAGCCGACGACCGCTCTCGACGTGACGATCCAGGGCCAGATCCTCGACCTGATCAAGGTGCTGCAGGAGGAGGAAGGCACCTCGGTGCTGTTCATCACCCACGACATGGGCGTCGTTGCCGAAATCGCCGACCGCACCGTGGTGATGTTCCGCGGCGACGCGGTCGAGACCGGCTCCACGGAAGACATCTTCCTCAGGGCGAAACACCCCTATACCCGCGCACTCCTTTCCGCCGTGCCCATGCTCGGCTCGATGAAGGGCGAGCCTCAGCCGATGCGTTTTCCGGTCATCGATGCGACAACAGGTCTTCCGAGCGCCACGGCCGAAGCCACCGACACGGTTCAATCCGGCCGCAAGCCGATCCTCGAAGTCAAGAACCTCGTCAAGCGGTTCGACATCCACGCCGGTCTGCTCGGCAAACTCAAGGGGCGCGTGCACGCGATCGAAAACGTCTCGTTCAGCCTGCAGCCGGGGGAAACACTCTCGCTCGTCGGCGAATCCGGTTGCGGCAAGTCGACGACCGGTCGCGCCATCATGCGACTGATCGAGCCGGAGAGCGGCTCGGTCACGCTCGATGGCCAGGATGTGCTTTCGATGGACCGCAAACGCCTGCGCGACATGCGCCGCACCATGCAGATGATCTTCCAGGATCCCTTTGCAAGCCTCAATCCGCGCATGACGGTGGGAGCTGCGATCGCCGAACCCTATCTCGAACACAAGCTCGGCACGCCGCGGCAGGCACGCGAGAGGGTTGCGGATCTGCTCGAACGGGTCGGCCTGCAGGCCGACATGGCGGCGCGTTATCCGCACGAATTCTCCGGCGGCCAGCGCCAGCGCGTCTGCATCGCCCGGGCGCTGGCGCTCGACCCCAAGGTCATCGTCGCCGACGAGTCGGTCTCAGCACTCGACGTCTCGATCAAGGCGCAGGTGATCAATCTTCTGCTCGACCTGCAGGCAAGCCTCGGCCTTGCCTACCTGTTCATCTCGCATGACATGGCCGTGGTCGAGCGCGTCAGCCACCGCGTTGCGGTCATGCATCTCGGAGAAATCGTCGAGATCGGCTCGCGCGCCCAGGTCTTCGAAAACCCGCAGCATCCCTACACCAAGAAACTGATCGCCGCCGTGCCGGTGGCCGACCCGACCCGTCGGCACGCCCGCCGCGGCGCTGCCAGCGACGAACTCAAGAGCCCCTTGCGCGCGCCAGACTATGTGCCAGTCGAACGCCGCTACCATCAGGTCGCCGACGATCATTTCGTCCAGGTCTGACCAGGTTGCACCTATTGGACCGCATCCGGCACGCTGAAGACGTGCCGGGTCTCGCGCGCCCTTCCGTGCGAAAGGTAAACTTTTCGACGGCCGTCAGAACGGTAGCCGGGCGTTCTCCTTGACTTCTTTCATCACAAAGAAGGTGCGCGTCTGGCGCACACCCGGTAGCGCGATCAGCTTCTGGCCATGCAGCTTGTTGAAGTCCGCCATGTCCCGGACCCGGATCTTCAGGAGATAGTCGAAGTCGCCGGCAACAAGATTGCAGTCGAGCACCTCCTTCATCTCCAGCACCGCGCCCTCAAAGGCCGCGAAGCTCTCAGGCGTCGAGCGGTCGAGCACCACGCCGACCATCACCAGCGCTCCGAGGCCAACGGCCGACGGCGCGATCTCGGCCCTCACACCGGTGATGTAGCCCTCTTCGAACAGCCTCTGCGTTCGCCGATGACAGGTGGCCGGACTGACATTGACCCGCTCGGCGAGGTCTGCGTTCGTCAGCCGTCCCTCGGATTGCAGGGCACGCAGGATCTTGAGATCGATCCGGTCAAAATCTTCCTCGGAAGAATCTTTCATTTTCTATCCAGCAAATTGAAGAAAGACGAAATCACATGGGAATGCTATTCGATCTGGCGAATTTTTGACAGCAACTTAGAGAGCACCTTACACGCGACTTCGCCTATCCTTCGCCTACAATTTTCACATGGAGGCCTGGATCGATGTCACTGCTTGAGAAGTTTGAACGCTACCCGCTCACCTTCGGCCCGACGCCGATCGAGCATCTGCCGCGGCTGACGGCGGCGCTCGGCGGCAAGGTCGAGATTTATGCCAAGCGCGATGACTGCAATTCCGGCCTCGCCATGGGCGGCAACAAGCTCCGGAAACTCGAATACATCGTGCCGGACGCAATCGCATCGGGTGCCGATACGCTGGTGTCGATCGGCGGCGTGCAGTCGAACCACACGCGCATGGTCGCCGCGACCGCTGCGAAGATCGGCATGAAATGCGTGGTCATTCAGGAAAAATGGGTGCCGCACTACGATGCGGTCTACGACCGCGTCGGCAACATCCTGATGACACGGCTGATGGGGGCGGACAGCCGGCTGGTCGATGACGGCTTCGATATCGGCATCCGAAAGAGCTGGGAGGATGCGATCCAGTCCGTGAAAGACGCCGGCGGCAAGCCCTATCCGATCCCGGCCGGCGCCTCGGTGCACAAATACGGCGCGCTCGGTTACGTCGGTTTTGCCGAAGAGGTGGCGGCACAGGAAAAGGAACTCGGCTTCACCTTCGACTATATCGTCGTCTGCGTCGTCACCGGCTCGACTCAGGGCGGCATGATCGTCGGTTTTGCTGCGCAGGACCGCGCCGATCGGGTGATCGGCATCGATGCGTCCGGCACGCTCCAGCAGACCCGTGCTCAAGTCCGCAACATCGTCGATGCCACCGCCGAACTGGTCCGTCTCGGCAGGCCAATCCGCGAAGACGAAATCGTGATCAATCCCGATTACGCCTACCCGGCCTATGGCGTACCATCGGAAGAGACCAACGAGGCGATCCGGCTTGCGGCTCGCACCGAGGCGATGATCACCGACCCGGTCTATGAGGGCAAATCCATGCAAGGCCTGATCGACCTTACACGCAAGGGCTTTTTCCCGGAGGGATCCCGCGTTCTCTACGCCCATCTCGGCGGCGCGCCGGCGCTCAACGGCTACAGCTACTACTACAAGGACGGCTGAAGCGCCGGCCGTAACCTGTAACCTTTCGTCCTCTTCATCGGAACCCGGCGATGACCGACACAGACCACCTGAAGACGATTGAAAAGCGCCTGCTCTGGTCCTCCCACTGGATGATCCATCATGCCAACCGTGTCCGGCCGAAGATCGACGGCATCAAGACCGGCGGGCACTTCGGCCGGAACAATCGGCGATCTCTATCGGCATTTCCGGCTCGACCGTAGCGCCCTCGCAGCGTCGGTCATATCGCTGACGGCGGGGCGCAAGACGACCGCCGAGCAAGAAGCGCTGCTCTTTCCGTAGCAACACGCCACCGCCAACACCAATGAGGACGAGTCTCCCGCTGCCGGCTTGGCAGCAGGCGGACATCTGCGTCGTCCACCAAGGAGAAGCGTCACCCGCAGGAGAAGACGCCACATCCGGGGAAAACCACACCCACAAGGATAAGGACCTATCGAAATGCGAAATCTGACAATTCTGGCCGCCACACTCTTGGGCTTGCTGGCGGCCCCGCTCGGGCACGCCATGGCCGAGCCCATCAAGAACGTCGTCATCGTGCATGGCGCACTCGCCGACGGCTCCGGCTGGCGCAAGGTCTTCGATCTTCTGAGCGCCAAGGGTTTCCACGTCACGGTCGTGCAGCCACCGATGACCGCGCTTAAAGACGACGTCGCGGCGACCAAGCGCGTCCTCGATCTGCAGGACGGCCGGTCGGTTCTGGTCGGCCACAGCTATGGCGGCATGATCGTTACCGAGGCGGGTAACGCCGAAAATGTCGCGGGCCTCGTCTATGTCGCAGCCTTCCAGCCGGACGCGGGCGAGACCCTGCTCGACCTTGCGGCCCGGACGCCGGCGGCGACCAAGAGCATCGCGGCGACGGAAGACGGCTATCTCTATCTCGATCCAAAGGCCTTCGAGGAGGATTTTGCCGCTGATATCCCTGCAGACGAGGCGCGTTTCATGGCACATTCCCAAGTCTTCCCGGCGAAAGCCGCCTTTGAAACCAGGATCACGACACCGGCCTGGAAGAACAAGAAGAGCTGGGCACTGATCGCCACCGACGACCGCGCTATCCATCCGGACCTGATGCGGGAGATGGCGAAGCGCGCCGGCAGCGAGCCGGTCGAGGTCAAGGCCAGCCATGCGGTCTTCATGTCGCAACCGGCGGCCGTCGCCGCGCTGATCGAGAAGGCGGCAGCAACGCTTTCCGACTGACGCACGATGATCCCCTCGCCTCCGAGGCGGATCGCAAGGTCCGCCGCGGAGTCTATTTTCCGTCGATCCTGACTAGACGTTCGCGGTCCTAAGCAGACGCTCGCCCCCCTCGATTGCCTGGCGCACTCGCCTGCGGTCGCGCCTCAGGGTGTCCAGGCAATCGTTGCCGAACCACTCCAGCGATGCATCGGCGAGCGGATCGTCTGACATCTCCTGGAGGAACCGATCGTAGTCGACAACGCCTTGGAACAGCGGCGTCATGCCCCGCCGGCTACCGGCCGCGGCATAGACATTGGCTGGTTCGAAGACGGACAGGTCCGCCCGATCGATGATGTTCTTCAGGTGGTAGTGGCGGATATGCGGCCTCATTGCCCGGTGTACCGTGACCGGATCATCGCCGCCCTCCCAGACATGCAGCGTGTCGAAATTGATCGCGAAGTGGGAATGGTCGACCTCGTCAATCAGTTGCATGGTCGAGGCCGCGGTGTCGGCCAGCGTCTTCGGGTGTGTCTCGGCAAGCAGGTGAATGCCGTAGCTGGCGGTGATCTCGCAGATTTCCTTCAATCGCCCGACGATCTGCCCGCGCTCATCCGTCCCGACGGCGAGACTCCCGCGGCTTCCGGCGAAGGTGCGGATCTTGCGGGTGCGCCAACGGCGGGCAAGCCTGCAAAGCTCCACTGTCTTGTGCCTCAACGCTTCGGTATCGCCATCAAGCGGGAGGTAGTCACTGATCATCGGCACCGACAGGCCGTAGCCGTCGAGCCACTCGGCGTTCCGGTCCACCCGTGGTGCCAGGTTGCGGGCATGGGCACCCCAGAGCTCGATGCCCTGGAAATCGTTGGCCTCGGCCCAGGCAGCAATTTCGTCGAGAGAAATGAGATGATGCCGGAAAGTGATGGTGCAGAGCGAAACTCTCATCGCACAACCCTCTTCATTGCGGGAACGTCTTCGGGAAGGACGAGGTCGCTCCAGAGAGCGAAGACCTCGGCGAGCTTGGCTTTAAGCTTCGTCTCGAGACGATCCGCCTCATCAAGCCGTTCGAACACCGACTCCGCCAGAAGGCGATCGCCCGTCTGAGCAAGCTTCATCACGGCGTAGTGCAGGGTCTTCAGCGCTTGAACCAGCGCCTCGATTTCCCCGCACCATGCCTCGAATTCGGCCGCAGGAAGCTTCAGCGCCCGCCAGTAGAAGGCAAAGCCGTGTTCGTAGGCGTATTTCCGGATGGTGATGACGGGCAGTTCACGCACCGCCGCGCCAAGGTTCGAAAGCGCAAGCCCGTCCCGTTCCTCAAGATGTGCGGTGACGATCGCCCGGATGGCATCGGCAAGCGGGTTGCGATCACGAACGAAGCAGGCTTCGAAATAGGCTTTCAGGTCTTCCGCGTACGGCGCGCGCGCTTCGGCATTGTCGAAGACATAGCCGCCGCCAACCGTCGGCTGAATGATCGCGTGAATGACCTTCTCCTTGGCGATTTCGCCTTCCCAGCGATAGTCGGGGTCGTGCACGAACCAGGTTTCGGGGTCGGCGGTTTCCTGCAGCATGAGGTAGTGCGGAAACGGGTTCTGGTTGAACTTGTTCTCGCGCTCCGGCAGGTGGAACATGTCGAGCATGACCATGACCGCGCCGGTTTCGCTGCGCTGTTTCAGAAGGCCGATGAGCACTGCGAGATTGTCGAGCTTGGTGCGGTCCGGATCATACCACTCGACGACTGAGACGCCGTAGAGCCGCTCGAACCAGCTGCGGAAGAATTCCTGGGTGATATCGGGTGCATGATAGAGAAGCTCGAAACGGTCGCTGACCGCGAACTTCGCATCCCAGACAGCGAAATAGAACGGCCGCTGGTCAAGCCCGTTTCGCTTCAGGCCATCGGAAACGCAACTCACGAAGCAATGGACCTTGATGTCGTAATAGGCCTCGCCATGCACACCCTCGTCCGTCGTTCCGCCGGTCAGCGGAAAGGCCGGTACGACGATACCCGACGTTTTCGGCAAATAAAGCGAGGCGAGATCGCCGACCGTCTCGATCTCCTGCTTCGCGATCGCCTCTTCCGGTACGGACAGGCCATATTCGAGCTCGAGATTGAGGAAGATTTCGAGGATCAGCACCGAGTCGAGATAGAGATCTTCATTCAGCCGGGCATCCGGGCCGAAGCCCTCCATATGTCCATGCGCCATCTTGTCGGTGAGAACGGTCTCGATCGCTGAAAGGATTTCGGGCTCAGTCATGATGCGGCTCCTGCGATCGGCTTGTTGAATTCGCCTGCCAGATGGCGCGCCGCTACGTCGCGGCGGCTGATCTTGCCGTTCGCCTGGCGGGGAACCGCATCGACCTGCAAAATCTCCATGGGCAACTGGTGGCCAGCGAGGTGGCGACTGCACCATTCACGCACGGCCTGCGGCGCCACCGGCACTTCGGCGCTGAAGAGCAGCGCGACGCGCTCGCCGGCGAAACGGTCAGCCTTGCGGAAGGCAACGGCATCGCTGACGGCGGGCATGGCCATGACGGCATCCTCCACGTCCTTCGGGTAGACGTTGAGGCCGGAGACATTGATCATGTCGTCCAGGCGCGAGACGAAGACCAGCATGCCGTCGGCGCGGCGATAGCCGAGATCGCGTGTGTGGATCGCGGCGCCGGCAGCATTCCTGACGACGATTTCGCCCGCGTGCTCGGCACTGTTGCCGGTTGCGGCGGAAAGATGCGGCAACACGAAGCCCATGTCGCCGGCAGCAGCCACATCCGGATTGATGGCGATGCAGCCGGATTCCGAGCAGCCATATTGCTGGAACATGAACCGGCTCTTGGCGCGGATATCGGCAAACCAGGGGTCGGGAAGCAGCGTGCCCGAGGTCATCGTCGCGTGGATCTGTTCGCCCTGGGGCATCAGCCGCGCCAGCGTGTGCAGGATCGCCGGCGACGAATAGAGCAGCGGCCGCTCCGTTTCGCGCAAGACCTTCAGCAGGTACTTCGGGTTGGCCGTGTTGACGATGACAGGCGTCTGGCCGCGCTTCAGCGCCACCAGGATGCCGCAGATCAGCCCATAGGAATGGGTGGTCGGGCAGGCGATGACGGGCGTCATGTCCTCCGGTTCGCGGAAAGTGTCGACGTAGCTTTCGATTTCGGCGTCGATCTCCTGCCAACTGCGCGCAATGCACGTCGGCGCGCCTGTCGTGCCGGAGCTCATCTGCAGCAGCGTTCCCGGCTTCGACTCCACGGCGGGCACGTCGAGAACTTCGGCCGTCAGGCTGTTGTAGAACAACCGATCGCAGCCGGCGCCGATCGCGAGCTTGCGGGCGGCCGGATAGGGCGTGCCGGGATGGATCGGCAGCACGCTCGCACCCGCTTGGCGGAGCGCGAAGAACAGCGCCAGCCAGTCGACCGTCTCGGCAAAGCAAACGGCACAGCGGCCGGTGTCGCGTTCGCGAAGGCCAATCTCGGCGGCCATGCGCGCCGATCTTTCGTTAAAATAGCTCTCGTCGTAGAGCCTGTCATCGATGCGGATCATGACTTTCTCCTTCGTTGAAGCTCTCTTGCGGCCAAGGAATTCGGCACCGTGTGGTGGTATTCCGGCTTCGCCGCGAGGAGCTTCCTCGTCATCAGGGATTCGGTGAGAATGCGAGGCTGACCGCAGCCGAGCTGGCTCAGCCGCTCGGTCGCCCCATGCTCGCTCACATAAGCCGCAAGCGCGCTCTCGACCCGTTGCCAGAAGAGCGCTTCCGGCAGGTCGTAGCAGTGGTCGAGCAGATGGGAGATTTCGCTGAGATTGTAGACGAACAGCGTGTCCATCACCAATTCGCGCAGCGAATCCAGATTGTCCGTCCAGTAGAATTGGTCCGGCTCGGCATCACGGTAGGCCGGGTTCAGCGACAGGAAATCCGGCGCCTTGTCCGGTTCGCGTAGAAAGTCCGGTGAAAACTCGATGCTCTCGTGGAAGTCGCGCAGGATGAGCCTGACCGGCCAGCCGTCGCGATGAACGAGCAACATGTTCTGTCCGTGCGCCTCCACGGCCACCCCATGATGGACGAGCAGATGCCAGACCGGCAGGACGGCGACCTCGATCAGCCGGTTGATCCACGGCATCAGGCCGTGGCGCTGGATCCAGTCGTCGGCGAATGGCCGTCCGTCCGCCTCCACCATCATCAGGGCATTGAAGGGAACGGCCGCCTCGCCAGCGGCAAGCGTCGCTTCGGCGCTCTCTCGCCAGATCGCCGCTACCTGGCCCGCCAAGGGGCCGTCGCGCCCGGCGATAATCCCGGCATATTCCTGCAGGATCGTCAGCGGGTAACGTTCGCCGAAGGCCGGATCGTTCCCGACGATCCCGGCGATCCAGCGCGAGATAACCGGCGCCGTGCAGACCGAATGCGGCTCAAGCGTCCGGCGCGAGGACGTGTTGACGATGTTGAGCGGCAGCTTGAGGCTCGCGGCATGAGGCTGATCCCGGTTCAGCAGCGAGCGCACCGACTGCGTCGCCGTATAGTGGTCGCCGGTCGGCCCAAGGCAAAGGACGTCCCCCGCTGCAATCCAACCGGCAAGCTCCGTTTCACGCAGTTCGCGCCACTGCCAGGGGTGGAGCGGGAGAAAGCCGAATTCTTCCGGCGAGACGCCCAGTCGCTGTTGCTTCGCGCGCAGCTCGGACCATGCCCCATGTCCGAGTTCGGTGCCCCAGAACGCGTCTTCGTCGGCGGGCAGTGCCTGGTGAAGATGTTTGCGCGCAACGAGCAGCCAGACGAGCTGGAACGCCCGCCCGGCTTCCGGCCCGTAGGCCGTATGATCGGCGAAGGAAAAGCCGGTGCGCGCCTTGTAGCAGGGATGGTAAGGGTGCCCCTCGTCAAGCGCGCCTTCGAGTTCGGCGAACGACATCGCGCGGCGCGGCCGTTGGAGCAGATGGCGCTCATTCCACGCGCAAAAGGCGATCGTCTGCGAAAGCTCGTCGAGCAGCTTTCCACGCGTGGGGCCGCTACCCGGCAGGGCGCCGACCAGTTGCGCCAGCGGCGGCGCGATCCAGCGGTCCGCACCCTCGCGCATCTCAATCGAGTTCGGCGCCAGGCGAAGCCGTCCGAAGGGGCCAATCGCGCCGCGGCAGCGATACTCCCGGCCACCGAGCGACCATTGAAAGTCGACGTCATCCCCGTGGACGTGTTCGCTGGCGTTGACGATGTTTTCGTAGAGGAGGGCGGCGACGAGCTGACGAAGCACGCGTTCGTCCGGCCGTCCCTTGAGCTCAAGAGGCAATGGCATGGTCGGTCCTCGGCACCGTCAGAACGGCCGGCGCCCGCAATGGGTTTGGCACGGGGCGGTAGAGCACCGGCGCGTGATTGGATTGCAGCTCGTCCACGTCATAGAGGCGGGTCGTCAGATTGGCCTTGCAGGCGATCGTCGGCAGGTCGAGGACATGGCGTGCGAATTCGCGGCCGGCTCCGGTCATGCGGGCGGCATAGACTTCGAGATACAGGCGCAGTTCCCGCAGCAGCAGGCTCTCCTCGCAGAGGCTGTCATGACCCATGCGACTGATGACCGAGAAGACCTGGTTGACGAGCAGGTAGTAGGCGAAGCGGTCGCGGATTTCGCTGTCGGCAAAATAGAGCGACGCGATCGTCTGCGTCTCGGGAACATGGCCGACGATCAGGCTGCGATAACGTTCGGAGAGGTAGAAGCCCTGGTTGTCCCGGTAGTAGCTGACGGATGGATAGCCATTGCTGACATCCAGCAGGCTGTTCTGCTGGTGCGCCTCAAGCGCGATGCCATAGTCATCATAAAGGCGGATCAAAGGCTCGACCGCGCAATCGAGATAGTGGCGGAACCACAGGAGGGCCGCGTCCGGCAGGCTTTCGCCCGTGCGCGCCGCCAGGGCCCGGACAAGGCGCTCCAGGCGCGAACCCTGGCCTGGAAGCGGATCGGCCGTCAGGGCGGCAACCGTCACGACGCCCCTGCCCTTCGCGCCCGAAAACGGGTTTTCCCGCAGTATGACTTCGAAGCCGCTTTCGCCCCGGCCGGGCAAGTCGAACGTGATATAGGCGGGGTCCTGGATGATCCGGAAATTTGGGGACCGCGCAGCAAACCCGATACGATCGAGGAGCTTCGCCATGGCGACGCCCGCCTCGAGTTCCTGGCGCCGATTCAACCGCACGGAATTGGTGATGCGGACAGGCAGGGAGAACTTGAGCATCCAGTCGGCATCGGCGTCATAGACCGTGCGCACCGATGAGGTCGCCGTAAAGGCAGGGCCGGCGGCCCCCAAGTGGCGCAACTGCCCCTTCCCGAGCATTGACCGGATGTCGGTATCGAGCAGCAGCGCTTCCGCCTGGAGCGGATGCATCGGCAGCAGGTATTCATCGCTAGCGAGCGTGACACCATCCGCCTCCGGCCCCACCAGCGAACGGACAATCTCATGGGCCGCCGTCGAACGGGCGGACGCGTGCCGCACGCAATCCGCCTTGGCGGCGAAATAGTGCAGTTTGAACGCGCCGCGCAGTTCCGGTGCGTAGGATTCCTGCTGCCAGTAGGTCATGCCCTGCCGGCTCTTCGGCGTCGGATGCTGCCAGTGACCGAAGACGAGCGACTGCTCCGCCTCGATGAAATGGCCGCCCTCTGCCGGCTCGGGCTCCGCCTTGTCGATATAGAGTGCGGTCTGCTGGTAGCTTTCGAGCACCCGCATCAGCAGTTCGAGCTCGAAGCCGCGCAAGGCATCCGCCTGGTTTTCGTCGCCCTGGCGGTAGCACTCATGGACGAGAATATGCAGCGCCGATATCAGTTCGATCTGGCGCCACGTACCGTCGGAAACGCCCCGGCCCCAGACCTTGCCGAAGTGATGCGGCCCGCAAAGGGACGGCGACGTCACCTTGACACGCAGGATCATGTGTTGCCTCGGGAGCGACCATTCCACACAGTCGAAAGCGCCGCCGGCGGTTCGGTGCATGACCCGGATGCCCGGGTTCACTTCGCGCAGATAGCAGTTGGCGAAGCTTTGGAAAGTGGCGATTTCTGCGATTTGCCTAGACGATTGCATTCTGTCGATCCTCGGCACGCGACACGCATAGCCGCGCAATGGCGTTGGGCG